>CBINGY010000008.1:0-112025 GCA_966250325.1 uncultured Cytophagaceae bacterium
TCCAGATAGAGTCGTTTACCTTTCCACGTAGAATACCGGAAATAATAGACGGAAATTCCTGTAATAAGGCCATCAGCTTCGGCCACAAAAAAACCAAAAACAGGATTTGGCCCAAAACCGTCCCTCATCATGGCTTCCTCTGTATTTGAAACCTGATCAGCGGCTTTTTCATAGAGAGCAAGTTCTTTTACGAGCTTCATCATGGCCGGAATATCCTCCGGTTTCCCTTCCCGAACCTGTAAATTCATAGCAAAAGTGTTGGTTAAATTCAATGTACAAATTTTCTGAACGCCGATCAATTATGTTGAACGTAGTTTTCCCATCGCTCCAGAACAGTCTGCATATCTTCTGGTAGTTCAGAGTCAAAATCCATCCATTGACCCGATTTTGGATGCTCAAAACCAAGTGATTTCGCATGAAGGGCCTGCCGACCGAGAATCTGCATGCTGTTTTCTACAAACTGTTTGTATTTCGTAAACATATTTCCGCGTTGCGGTTTGTCTCCGCCATAGGTAGCATCACCAAAAAGCGGATGCCCAAGATATTTCATATGAGCTCGTATCTGGTGCGTACGCCCGGTTTCCAGATTACATTTGATCAGACTCACATATCTCATCCTTTTTAATACTTCGTAATGAGTAATGGCCTCTCTGCCGTGATCACCATCGGGAAAAACATCGGTTACACGCCGGTCTTTGAAACTTCTGCCCAGATTGGCATTGATGGTGCCTTTGTCTTCTTTCGGCTCGCCCCAGATAATGGCGTAATAGGTTCTCTCTGTGGTATGATCGGCAAACTGGCGGGCCAGATGCTGCATGGCATATTCGGTTTTGGCTATGACAAGCAGGCCCGAGGTTCCTTTATCAATACGATGTACCAGACCGGGCCTTATCACCCCGTTTTTCGAGGTAGGAAGATTTCCGAAATGATACACCAGGGCATTCACAAGTGTGCCATCCCAGTTGTTATAACCAGGATGCACCACCATATCCGGGTGCTTGTTCACAATAAGAACGGTATCGTCTTCATACATGATATTCAGAGGAATATCCTGAGGTATGATCTCTTCGGGCTCTCTGGGCGGCTTTGAAAGTGCCAATACAATCTGGTCACCCGGCTTCACGCGGTAACTTGATTTTACCGATTGACCATTTACTCGCACCGATTGGGAATCTATGGCATCCTGTATTTTGGTACGTGAGCTGTTTTTTACATGATGAGAAAGAAACTTGTCCAGACGAATAAGCGACTGACCAGGGTCTGCTACCAGATTAAAATGCTCATACAAATCGTCGTCTTCCTGTTCCGGATCTATCGGTTCTTCGGCCAAATACTTGTTCTTTTACCACGCAAAGGTCAGCATTTCCTGACGTACAAAAAAATGCAACTCCACCCACATTTCTTTGCAAAACTATATTCCCCTCTCTTATAAATTGAACTATTTATATTTTATTCTTTGACAATTAAACATTCTTAAATTTTAGTTAAGTCATTTTTTACAGAATGTAATTCATGATCGTAATTTCGATACAAGTTATTTTCGATACATCTATGAAATCTTCATTTTTATTGGTCTTCGCCTCACTCCTTATCTCTGCAGAGGCCGTATCACAGGGAGATGCTTACTTTGTAAAGCAGACCAATCAAATCTTTTATGCAGACAAAAAAAACTGGTCGATTCACCCAGCCAAAAAAGACAAGAATATCAAACCCGACCAGCTACAGGTATTACAAGAAAAGCAGCAATTACTTTCAGAAAAGAATCTGGGAAGTCCTCTGTTCTATAATGGATGGACGGAAGGGGTTTTCCGGCTAAGCGGCGGGCAGGAAATTCGTGGAAGAATGGCTCTGGATATCGCAGGAAATGTTCTTTTCTACAAAGAAATGCATCAAAACTCCATCTTATCCCTCAAACCTGTATTTATCTCTATTTATGGGCACCAGCTGTACCGTCTTGATAAACAGTACCTGAATGCAGGTGACTTCTACTATGAAAAAATGAAAGATTCGGGACTTACACTTCTGAAAAAATACAGCTGTAAATACGATTACCTGGGTAAAAATGTACATAGCGGGTATAATTATGTCAATTCTAACGGTTACGAAGGTGAGTTTATTAAAGACACGGGATTCTTTCTGGGTCAGGGCAAAGAACTCCATCTGATTTGTAATAAAAAGAAGTTTTACAGGATTTTTGGGGAGAAAAGCCAGGCAATTGAAAAATATGTTAGCGATGAGCAACTCGATCTGAATACCGAAAAAGATGTACTGGCATTGGTCAGTTACCTGGAAAAAAATTAAAAAAGGAGCTTTTTTCGTTGAAAGAGATGAACTTTGAGGCATGCCAAATGCCCCTGTTCCCTTCGAAAAGTTCATCAATCTACCTACCCCCCTTCGTAGGTTAAATGATCCTTTATTTGAAATTAAAGGCATTCAGGTTTGGGTAAAAGAAGACTACCTGACGCACAAAGAGGTTTCTGGCAACAAATTCAGGAAATTGAAATACAACCTTCTTGAAGCAAGAGCACAGGGCAAAGACAAACTTCTTTCTTTCGGTGGGGCCTACTCCAACCATATACATGCTCTGGCGGCTGCCGGGAAACTTTGGGGCTTTCATACACTGGGAATCATAAGAGGGCATGAACTATCTGCTGATTCTGGCCAAACATTAAAGTTTGCAAGTGAACAGGGTATGGAACTGAAGTTTGTAGACAGAGCCGCCTACCGCAACAAAGAGGAATTGATCTGGAGGTTCGATGATTCCTGGTATGTACTACCAGAAGGTGGAAGTAATCAGCTGGCTTTAAGGGGATGCTCAGAAATGACAGATGAAATTCTGAAGGAAATTCATCCCACCCACCTATGTCTTTCTGCGGGTACTGGTGGTACTGCGGCAGGCATATTAAGTAATAGAAACTTTAACGGCAGACTAGAGGTGTTCCCCGCTTTAAAAAATGGAGAATTCCTGAGGTCAGAAATTGAAAATCTTGCAGGTAACGCCTCCCAAAGGCTTAATCTTCATACAGACTATCACTTTGGAGGATATGGAAAAATAAATACTGAGCTTTCAGAATTTATTGAATTTTCAGAATCAAAATACTCTATTCCTCTCGATCCCGTTTATACAGGAAAGCTATTTGCAAGCGTCCTGGATTTGATCAGGAAAGATTACTTTTTTCGTGGTTCGGTAGTGGTGATTTACCATTCCGGGGGTCTTCAGGGTAAACTTTCGTCCAAATAAATTTTATTATTCATGACGTGCTATGTAACTTACCTCAGATTAAACCCATTGGAATGAACAAGTTACTCCTTCTGTCTCTCTTTTGCTTTTCTGTAATCGCTGCACTGGCTCAGAATAATCCACCGGCGTATTTCGTAGATCGTATGAATCTTCAAGCCTCAGATTCACGTATCGACACCAATTCCAGAGGCGAAGTGATTCTTGTTTCTGAATACAAAAACAGAAATGTAAGGCAGGTAGCAGACACCGATTATACCCGAATGTATCTGGGTACCCCATTCTTCGAAAATGGCTGGTATCAAGGGAAGGTTGTCCTTCAGGGCAGTGAACCCGTGGAGGGCCTCATGGCTTTTGATCTGAACAAAAACGTGGTTTATTATTCGCCCGGACCAAACAAAAACTCGGTGGAACTTCGGCCTACTGATTTCACAATCAAAGGGAAGAAATTTTCACAGTTCAAGGACGAGTTTACCGGAGCCGGAGCCTATTACTATGAAACACTGGTTTATGGGGAGGTGATGTTACTTAAGCAATATGAATGCACGTACGTTCAGACGAAGTCTGACGTGGATAATGGATATGGGTCAGGCCAAACGAGTCCGTACGAAGGAGAATACAAGAAGACCGAGAAACTGTACCTGGTGGTGGAAAACGCTCTCAATCTGGTAAAAAACAAGAAAGTCTTCTATAATTCTCTCGGGAAACATTCTGACAAGGCCCGTGAATATGCGTCAAAGAACAAATTGAACCTCAATAAAGAGGAAGATGTAATTCAGCTTGCCCGGCACCTGTCAGGAGAAAATTCCTGATTACAGGATGTACTGACTTAAATCCTTATTTTTAATGAGTCCTGCTAGTCTCTGATTTACCATGTCTTTATCAACAAGAATGCGGGCATTGGGACCGATCTTATCGGGTACGTCAAAAAGTATTTCGTTCAGTAAATGACTCATCACAGTCTGAAGGCGTCTTGCCCCTATATTTTCTACTTCAGAATTTGCCTCAAAAGCTATTTTTGCAATTTCCCTTAGGGCATCTTCAGAAAACGAAAGCTCCACTTGCTCAGACTCCAGCATTGCCGTGTATTGTTTGGTAAGTGAGTTTTTAGGCTGCTGCAGTATCTGAAAGAAATCGTTTTCGGTAAGAGATTCGAGTTCTACACGGATTGGAAAACGACCCTGAAGTTCCGGAATGAGGTCAGAAGGCTTACTTACGTGAAAAGCTCCTGCTGCCACAAAAAGCACATGATCCGTTTTAATAGTGCCATGTTTGGTATTGACAGTAGATCCTTCCACAATTGGCAATAAATCCCGCTGTACCCCTTCCCGGCTTACGTCCGGCCCGCCTTTACTGCCTCCGGAAGCTATTTTATCAATTTCATCTATGAAGATAATTCCCAGATTCTCTGCTTTCCAGATAGCCTCTTCCTTTACTTCATCCATATCTATCAATTTGGCAGACTCCTCATCGATCAGAATTTTACGGGCCTCGGCTATGGTAACCTTTCGTTTTTTGTTCTTTTTAGGCATCATTCCACCTATCATCTCCTGAATATTCATCATAGAGACATCATCAATTGGCCCACCCATTACGCCAATCGGGGTAACGCCAGAACTTTGGATATCTATCTCAATTTTACGTCCTTCCAGCTCCCCATTCTTCAATTTTGCACGAAAGGACTCCCTGGTTTTTTCATTCAGCTTTTCGTCTTCGGTCTGACCTACTTCTTCCGGAATACCTACACGCATACGCTCAGTTCTTTTGCTGATAGGCGGTATCAGAATATCAAGAATGATTTCCTCCGCGGTCTCTGTGGCCTTCTGCTGAACTTCCTCTTTTTTTGCCGTTTTTACCATATTTACCGACTGCTCCACCAAATCTCTCACCATACTTTCCACATCTCGGCCCACATAACCTACCTCTGTAAATTTGGAGGCTTCAACTTTTGTAAAAGGAGCATCAGCTATTTTCGCAAGCCTTCGGGCAATTTCCGTTTTCCCAACACCCGTTGACCCAATCATCAGAATATTGTTGGGAGTAATTTCCTGCTGCATCTCCGCTCTGGCATTCATTCGTCTCCATCGGTTACGTAGAGCAATCGCCACATTCTTTTTGGCAGCATTCTGACCGATGATGTATTTATCAAGTTCTTCTACAATTTGTCTTGGCGTGAGATTTTCAAGTATTGCTGACATTCTTTCAGATTAAATTTTGACTAATTCGTCATTGCAAAGCAATGTAAGTATCGGGTATAAAACAACCCGCCTTTCACAAAGATTTCATTGGCGAATAATAAAAAAGAAGGGGCCGTAGCCCCTATCTCCGTTCACAACAGTAGCAATTCAAGATAACCAATTAGTGTCTTACTATAAATCGCTGAGTAACTTTTTTCTTTCCATCTACCACCATGGTCATGATAAAGAGACCATCTGGCCATGCTTCGGCGGGTACATCCAATTGATTGGATTCCAAATTCAGAGCGTAGGTCCCCATTTGCACTCCGTTAATGGTAAATACAAAAACATCAGCAGAAGCGGCGTCTGCGGGTATTTCATATTCGATGTGTAATTTATCTTTAACAGGATTCGGGAATATTCTGGCTACCGTGTATTCTTCTGGTGTTCCGTCAGGCAGTAAACTTGGGTTTTTACAGTCGCAAAGTTTAATATTGACAAATTCACCGGGAGTTTCCTCGGCCAGATTTTTAATTTCGGCCTCCACCAGAACACTCTGAAGGTCTCTCGATTTATCCACAAAGGCCACATAATATTTTCCTGGCTCTGACGGCCTGAATGACTTGCCCTTACCCACTACTTTGGTGCCCATTTCGTCAGCAAACCAGACCGTTTTTAATTTTTTCTGAGGGTTTTCTACCCGAAGTGACGGCATGCTTTCGCTGGGTGTAAAGTACTCAAATGTGGAGGCAAGCTCTGGCTGAGGCAGTATGGCAAGCTCACAATTGGGAGCGTTTACAATTTTTACGTTCCGGCAAATGCCCTGAATATCGGTGGATACGAGTGTAACATTCGGAATAAATGCCGGGATGTTTTCCACTTTGTAATATCCCCCACCCAATGAACTTACAAAACCAGCACTGGAAGTAAGCGGCAACAGATTCAACCTCCTCAGGAAATTCGTCAACACCGGGTAACTTATATTCGACAAGGCATAATAAACACGCTCTACCAGACTCCAGTTATCGTTTTTGAGGTGAACCACTATGTTATAGGAGTCAACGTTCGTATTGCAATACACCGAGTCAACCACAATGGCAGGTCCTTTACAGCCCTGAACAATAACAGGACAGCAGGCATTGTACGTACATTTCCCCACCGTTCTTGTATAAGTAAACTCGCCGCTTTGTTTAATGCTGAGAGAACTATCTGAATTAATCTCGGCGATTGCGGGATTGGTGTAATCGTTAATTTCGGCGTAATTACCAGCGGCATCTTTGTAATACCACTTCAGGCCATTGTAATTCTGCAGCGTAATGCGGTAAACCTCGTCTTTTTTAATCTCTATAGGCACAGTAATACAACTGGTAGCAGCAATGGGGTGAGAGCTATCCTGCGTAGGTAGCGGATCGCCGTAAACAAGAAAATAGGCATTGGCCCTTGAAATATAACTGGTAAGATAGGATAAGCCTGCATTTTTTACCCGGGCTCTTATCACCAGCTTAGGACTGGCCCCTGCATTCACGTTTCCGATTTTCCAGGTAGAGGTAATGGGTGAAAAATCTCCCATATCTGCGTAATAATAGATGATTTCGAGCGACTGGCTGTAAAACTGATTAACTTCTACATTTTTTGCTCCCAGACTTCCCGAATTAGAAATAACCGTAGTAAAAGTAACAATGTCGCCTATTTCCGGAGAAGGATTATCTACACCCTGAATGACTGAAAGCTCGGTGTAGTCAAGATCATCGGCGTATAAAATGTGAGAAAGGTGTACAGATTGATCGGTGTAGCATTCTTCGCTTCCATTGTAAAGTCTGACCCGGTAAAGTGTTTTTTTATCCGGATTTGAAAGTCCGCGTAATTCAATGGTTTTCTGACCATTCAGCTCTATGGCTTCCTTAAAATCAAAATTTGTACTACCGCTTAATATCTCGTAGTGTGTAGCATTCTGTATTCCAATAATTTTGATTCTGCCGTCTTTTTTACCCGGCCCGCTCACATCTTTTCCTGTAACCCCATAAACCGGAACCTGACAGCTAAACCCAAGGGTATCACCAAGGGCTTTCGCCTTGCTTTCTATTCCTGCAAAAAGGAACAGAAGGGATAGCCATATGTGTGAAAGCATTCTAGGTTTCATTGCAATGTTGGTCTGAAGACCAATCTAAACACGTATTTTTTTTAAATCACCTGGTGCCTTTCGGCGGAGCGAGGCATAACTATGGTGTATTTTGCCTCTATTTTAAAATCCAGCCCGACCGTCGCCGACCGGGCTGGATTAGATTATATCAGATTATCATGCTATAAACTTCACATTATAATACCCTCTGAACAGTAGCAGGCTCGCAATATCCACCTGGGCAAACGCAATCTTTTGGATTCATATCCACGGTATCTGTGGCTGAACATAAGAATTCATTGGTAATTCTAACCGCGTAGGTTAATGGAGTACCGGTAGGATTAGAAAGATTGAGTGCAAAAGCTCCACCCTGGCTCTGAGCAGTGGTACCGGAAACCGTTGTAAAGGCATTTCCCGGATCAAAAGCTGCTGCTACCTGCCAGTCGATGGTATCCGAATCCCGGTAGTCGCTTACATAAATAGCTCCGTTCGCTTGCTCATCATCTCCGATACAAAGTGCGTTCACTGCAATCAGATCAACTTCAGGAAGTGGATTAACAACCACCCTGAAATCCTCCTGCTCACCGGTACAGGTTAAGGTAGTTGCATCAGGTCTCAGATAATCCCATGCCTCCCAAACCAGACCAAAATTAGAACCCGCATCTGCTGTAGAAACCGTAGGTACCGCTACACCGTCATCTGTGAAAGATGGGTCAGGATACTGCCAGTGAATGTAGGTATCTACAGGCGAAGTAGTACTTGCAGGTGACTGTGTCAAATGCGAAGTTAAGGCCGCAGCTGATTCATTCAAGCAATATACCGGGTCTACAAAAGCAGGTCTGTCTGGAGTATCCTTTATGAATACGGTTATTTCCGAATTAAATGATTCACAACCTAATCCTGTGGACTCTTCCGTCTGCGTTACATAGAAATAGAGCGTATCTACAACAGCCGCACTCGGAGTAGGAGCCGTGGGACTCAGAAGTCCCAGAGTATCACCTCTTGTTCCCGCACCATACCAGTTCAAAGTAAATCCGGTAACAGCAGTTGGTGTAGCCGTCAAAGGTGGAACGGAGCCGTCACCTTCACAATAAGCGAGGTCGGCAACTCCCGGTGGTTCCGGTAAAGGATGAATAGTTATATCAAATCCCGCCGTATGCGATTCACAGCCATTTTCGTCAACAGCCGTCACGTAATAAGTTCCAAATGTAGTAGCTAATGAGGAGTCAACTTTATTGACTGATACTGCAGGATCATTTGATCTTACGGCGTTTGTACTCGATAACGTGTCTGCGGGGTTAGTTGAAAGGTACCAATTGAGGTAACCAACATTTGGTGGCACATTTACCCAGGTGGTCCCTGTAGAATCCGTCACATGCTCGAGGAATGTAGCTACCTCAGCATATTGGCAATACGTAGAATCGCGAACAGTTGGAGGAACCGGTAGCGGGTTTACCACCACATTAACGGTATCTAATTTCTCACAATAGGTACTCGGGAAACCAGGATTAATAAACGTTTGAGATACACGAACTATATAATTGTCAGACCAAGATGGTTCGGCATCTGCAAAAGTAGTTACGCTATCAGTTCCGGTTCTTGTTGAATCAAACTCGTTATACCAATTGAAGGCAAAACCACTCGAAAACTCATTATAATTTTCAATAGACAGTCTTATTTCATCCTCTTCACAAATTGGAGAGTTTGAAGCAGCGATCGGCTTTTCAATATCGGTAACGATAAATTGAAAATCTGTGGTATCCAGACAAGTAATATGCCTAGAGTCACGGGCAATCAAACGATAAAGATACGTACCTGCTGTAGCTGGCAATAAAGACATGTCAAAGCTAAGCGATGTATATCCTGTCAATGAATCGGTAGTTGGATTACTTAAACCGTTGTTATTGAACCACTGATATTCTGCAGGACCTCTGTCATCATCATAGGCAGTTGGAGCTGTATTATCAACTGCTGTAACCGTTGGCATAGCGTCACCCGCACAAATGGCCTGAGGGCTGATAGCTGCAAGCGAGGGTCTTAAACCTTCTACTACGTTAATTGGACAACAACCTGTGGCCTCACAGGCACCACCACCCATATTGTAAACGAAGTTATAAGTTCCGATAGATTTAATTATTAGATAACCAGACGAATGAACTTCATAAAGAGTTACTTCAGTGGAATCGATAATACTACCATTCCTGAACCAGGTAATGTTGTTGTAAGCACCACTAATTAATTGAAACGTAAACTGATCAGTTGCACACCAATCCCATGGCGTACCAATACAGATGGAGCCTTCATCGTCCTCATCTTCAAATGCAACACTTCCACCTTCATCCAACGGAACAGAGTCCAGCTCTTCTTCAGTATTTGTAACAATGTCCACTTCTGCACCAACCTGGAAAACACCACGTGAAGTGGCTTCATATTGCAAAGTCAGTGTGTAAGAGGCTCCTGCAGGGACAGTACCTACATTCCACGTTAAAGTTCCCTCGTCATACGAACCATTTGCTGTATTGTCAGAACCAGGAACGTATGTCATACCGGTGGCAGGATTGTGAATTACAATTTGGACACCAGTGGCATCAACAGCGGTTACTCCGGGATTGGTATTGTTGTTATACACCTCAACTGTTACGGTAATCACATCTCCAACTGTTGATGGATCACCACTTTTAGAAACATTTACTTCAAGATCTGTATATGGAGGTGCTACAGACCAGTTAACACGCGGCAATACCACAGTAGAATCTGTAAAGCAATTGTTCACCGGATCCTGCACACGCACGGTATATTGCTCACCCGCCGAGGAGGCAGGATTTGTAAGGCCAGTTGCGATGTAGCGACCAAGTGTATTGGTTTCTGTGGCTACGGTTTTGGTGCTGTATGCATCTCCAGCTCCCAAGGAACCAGTGAACGAGGCACCCGCCTGGTAGCCAACATAAAAAGTGTTCGCCGGTACCCCTGAAAGTACCAGTTTGGCATCGCCGGCACCATCGGCCGATTCGTCAATTGCCTGAACGGTAAATTCCACTTTAGGGCTACACGGGATCTGTGCAAAAAGCGAAGAGGCTGCAAGCAGCATCATTACTCCGAAGATAGCAAAGCCGGCAAAGAGCCTTCCCCACCTCAGAAGCAACAGTTTCTTCCTGATGATTAGATAATTGTTTTCCATGATAATCTGTCTATAATCAATTTTTGGTTCATTTTACTTCATATAAAGTGTGTGACGCCTATTTTACCCGATCTATGCTCGCCGGTTCACAATAGGGCAAACATTCCTCGCATTGTCTTTCAAATTGTATGGTTTGATATGTTGGGCAGCCATCTACACTGATTATTTCTACGGTGTAGCTAACTGTTGGTGTTGAAACCGGGTTTGGTATCGTCTCGTAGATTCTACCGTTTTCGGGTATCACTGAAGGCGGAACAGGAATGGCCGTTGCCGCATTGTAAGTAGTTCCTTCGCTAAAAGAGAAGCGTTCTCCGTCTCTGAAACCTGTCACCAGTAATACTCCATTGTTTAGTGGTATTTCTCCTACACAGGTACTGTTTATTGGCATTACCTCTGCTCTGGATACAGATCGTATTTCTGCATGTACCGGCACCCGTCCGAAACTCCTGCAACCATTGGTATCCGTGCAATTCACAAAATACGTCTGACTGATATCCAAACTATCTGTCACAAATGTTGTGCCAGAACCTACCAGAGAGCTCGAATACTGGTTATCATACCAGGTAAGAATACCTCCGCCACATCCTGATGCTGAAAGAGTTACCTCTCCGGGACCACACGAGAAATTATCTGTAACTGAAGGAGCTGTGGGCAAAGAATGAACAGTAACCAGTGCAGTATCTGAACTAACACATCCATTAATATCTGTTCCTGATACCGTATAAATGCCGCCCATGGCCGGTGTAGATCCTGCCACCTCAGGATTCTCAATACCGGAGCTAAAAGCTAATGGACCACTCCAGATATAAGAGACTGCTCCTGTGGCTGTAAGTCGGATCGTATCGCCGGCACAATATTCACCACCATTGGCCACAATCACCGGCAATGGATTTACCGAAACCGTCATAGTATCTCTGTCCGTACACCCATTGGCATCTGTAACAGTAACAATGTATTCTGTGGTAGAAATAGGAGAAACTGCCTGAGATGCCCCATTTGGCAAACCGTTATTCCAGGTAAACGTCAGCGGAGCATCACCACCTGCTGACAGAGCCGATAGATTTACAGTGACTCCAATACATATCGTGGTATCAGCCGATAATGAAACCACCGGTGAAGGATGATCTGTTAATGTATAAGCTCCCAGACTAACCGGGCACTCATCGTTTTGCCACCTTACCCAAAGATCATAGGTTGCGGGAGCAATGCCATTGTAGGTATAAGAACCCAGATCATCATCCACAGAAGGCGAATAAGTCAGGCCTCCATCAAAACTGAATTCGAGCTGGGTACGCGTAGTCTCATCGGGGAAACTGAAGGTTACGGTACCATTCGCTACACTACACGTGGGGTCGGTGTAAGAAACTGTCACCTGTGGAGCCGGACGGTCACTAATCGTCACAGAACCAAGGCTTACCGGACAGAAATCACCGCCCCAGCGTGCATATAGCAGATAGGTGCCTGCTGTCAGCGTATCGATCGTAAATGTACCCTGATTATCAGGAACACTATACGGGTAGGTAACCCCACCATCGATGCTGAATTCAATTAATGAGCGATTAGCTTCATCATTGAATGTAAATGTTATTTCACCGTTGTTTGGAATACAAAGTGGATCGGTGGAAGAAACGGTCACCACCGGAAGGTCATAAACCGTTAACAAATGCTGTACAGAAACCGTTGAGATACATCCCACTCCATCGGCATCGGCATTTACACGATATGTAAATTGACCCTCAGCATTGGTAGGTGGCGAATAAACAGTGTCTGTTTCTCCTGAGATATTTATCCAGGAAGAACCGTCAAAATACTGCCATTGATAACTGTAGGTTCCATACCCATTACTTGGATTTGCCTCCAGTAGAACACCCTCATTGAGGCAAACTTCTGAGGAGCTGGCTACCAGATTAACACTCATTTGAGGCAAGACCTCCACCGTGGAAGTGGCAGAAGTGGCAGAGCCGCAGCCCGCACCACTAGCCGTAGCCTCTACCCTGAAATAATCGGTACCCGGTGACGAGGTGGCCGGATGGTAAGAAATAGAAGTTGAATCGGTTACAGGACTGAAGCTTATGCCATCTGAGCTACTTAGCCATTGATAACTGATGGTACCGGTTCCTGATGAAGTATCTGCCAGAAGTTCTACAAAACCATTGGTACAAACATTGGCGTTGTTCAAAGTTACAGACACCGAAAAATTCGGCAAAACCTGAACCATAGCCGGGGCAGAACTTACCGATCCGCAACCAGGCCCGGAAGCAGTGGCAACTACGTAATAATAGTAGTTACCCGGCGTACCCGGGCTTATGGGATAGGTCACATTGGTAGCACCGCTCACCGCAGAATACGTGACTCCGTCTGATGAGGAATACCATTGATAGGTTACCGTTCCTGTACCGTTAGAGGTATCCGCATTTAAGGTAACCGAGCCACCCAAACAGATAATACTGCTACTTGGATTTACATCCACAGAAAATACCGGAAGTACCTCAACCACCGCAGATGCCGAAGTAGCCGTACCGCAGCCTATTCCACTTGCTGTAGCCTCAACACGGTAATAGGTGATGCCGTCTGAAGTCGTAGAAGGCACCAGAAGCGAATCGGTTTCTCCTGTTAATACATTAAACGTAGTGTTATCCGAAGAACTATACCACTGATAAGTGATTGTTCCTGATCCACTGATGGTTTGGGCATCCAGCTGAACAGCTCCTCCAATACAGACCAAAGCGTTATCCGGCTGTACGCTTACATCGAAGACAGGTAGAACAGCAATTCTGGCCGTATCAGAAATATCGCTTCCACAACCTACGCCACTGGCCGTTGCCTGAACCCGATAATACGTCGTATCAATTGTGGAAGTATTGACCGTAAGAGAAATCCCGGTTTCGCCGGAAAGGGAAGTAAAAGTTACGTTATCGTATGATCTGTACCATTGATACGTTATGGTTCCTGTACCTGAATTGGTATCTGCAAGAATTTGGACAGCACCTCCCAGACAGACAGTAAGGTCACTTAATGATAGATCAACCGTGAAATTTGGCAATACGTCCAAACGAGCCGGAGCCGAAGTTACCGTTCCACAACCTAATCCTGATGCCGTGGCAGCAATGTAATAATAATAGGTTCCCGCCACGCTGGTTGAAGGGGTCAACGTGGTCAATGTATCGCCACCTAGAGCACTATAAGTTACCCCATCGGCAGATCGGTACCATTGATAGGTCACAGTTCCCGTTCCGTTTGAAGTGTCAGCTACAAAATTCACGGCTCCTCCCTGACACACCACGCTGTTGTCAAGAGTAACATCAACTGAGAAAACCGGTAAAACCTCCACGCTAACAGATGGTGAAATCACCGTACCGCATCCAGGCCCTGTTGAGGTAGCCTGTACCTGATAATACCGAATTCCCGGAGTAGTTGTAGGGGGAGCATAGGTAAGTCCTGTCGCACCACTCACATAACTAAAATTCACATTATCTGTTGATTGGAGCCACTGATAGGTCACAGTTCCACCGCCACCTGTGGTATCTGCGGTTAATGAGACGGCCGCTCCTATACATACCAGACTGCTGTTAACATCTACCTCAACAGAGAAGGCTGGCATAATGATAATCTGTGCGGTATCTGAACTTGCCGTTCCGCAGCCTAAACCTGTAGAGGTAGCCTCCACCCGATAGTAAGTTTCGCCCGGAATACTGGTATTCAGACCATAACTAGCATTGGTAGCTCCCGAAATAGCTGTAAAAGACGTACCATTTGCAGAACTAAACCATTGATAGGTAATTGTTCCATTAGTGCGGGACGTATCTGAACTTAAGGTATAGGGCCCACCGGCACAAAACTGGGCACCGGTTGTGCTGATATCCACCGTAAAATTCGGTAGAACTTCAACCCTGGATGAGGCGGATGGTGGATAATTGCAACCATTCCCCGTAGATGTAGCAGTAACGCGGTAATACCTTATCCCGGGCGTAGCAGAAGGCACAGTGAGATTGGCATTGGTATCATTTGGCATTACACTCCAGCCGCCTGTACCTGTTAAGGATGATTCCCACTGATAACTTACCGTTCCGGTACCTCCACTTAGAGTAGGTGTAAGCTGAAGAGTTCCTCCGGCACAGAGAGTGGCGTCAGATAAGGTTACATTAAATTGAGGATCGGTTACTACCACAAAAGGTACTGCATTTGACATGGCATCGTTACAGTCAAAGATCAGGTCATCCACAAAAACCCGGTAATACGTCTGCCCGGGTGTTCCGGTCGGTGGTGAAAATGTGTTTGCCGTAGCTCCCGAAACCTCGGTCCAGGGACCGGTAGATGTTGCTGCAGAGTACCAGGTATACGTGAAACTTCCTGAACCTCCGACCACATTAGCAGTAATCTGGGCAGCTCCGTTCAGACAAACTGAGCCATTATCAATGGTAACCGTCAACGTAGGCTGATCTTCCACAGTAACACGAACGGTATCGGTCACCGGGCACATATCTGCGTCCCGGGCAGTTACGATGTAATCCGTAGTAACGGATGGATTAACTGAAACGGTGGCAGAATTGGGTAAACTGTGGCTCCACTGGAACGTGTAAGGTGCAGTTCCTCCGTTGGGCACTACGGTGATATTGACAGGGTTGGGTCCTATACATTTTTCCACATCAATGGAAGTCATGGTAATAGGCGGCACCACAATTTGAGTAAGGCCACTGGTTACCACGCAATCAGGGTCACCAAAGGCATCAGATTCTGTGGCAAGTACAATCTGATATTGAATTCCGTTTAACGAAGACGGCACCGGAGTAGGCAGAGAGAAATTGACCGCCATCTGGTTGCTTCCATTGAACGTGCCATGAAGCACACCAGATACATCTGTCCAGGTAGCTCCACCATCGGTACTTTGCTGCCATTTGTAATAATCAAATTCTCTAAGCGGATCAGTTATTGAAGCATTAATTTCTTCGTTTATTCCGCCCAGGCAGGCCACGGTAGTACCAGACAAGCTGATTTCCAATGGACACTTATTTACTACGATATCATCAATAACCCAGTCGTTTCCGTTACCACCCGGTGCATTGTTCCGGATACTGAAAACGGCCTGCGTATAATTACCAGTCTTGAATGAGAAACCAACCTGCTGCCATCCTGCCGTAGTTATTTGCCCGGTGGTATATTTACCTACGCCGTCAATCAGAAAGGCAAAATTCGGCGGAATATGATACGATTCATGAGCCAGAGACCTAACCCATGCGGTGAAGTTATATTGGGTATTGGGACAAAGGTCTGTAATGAGCTGCTCTACCACCACATCAGGTTCATAAGAGGCGTTTACCACCATCATGTATCCGCCCACATCTCCTGGTGTATGGTCTTCGGTTAAAACATCCCAAACTCCGAATATCTGACCTCCGGCTGATGCTCCGTTACAATCCAATCCGTTCACGATGCTGTAAAACCCGTCATTGGGGGAGTTACAGTTCATATCTACATAACCGTAATCGGTTTCTTCCACATCCAGAGGAGGTCCCTGCAAACTGGTACCTGACCCAAAATCACCATTCGTAAATTTATTACCCACCGAATCGACAGAGCAAAAGGTACTGATATTACAGGGAGTTCCTGCATTGGGTACGTTGACGATAATTTCTTTATAGCAATAAACACTACTGAATCTTTTCACACGTACATAATAGGTTCCCGGCTCCAGTGATGAAATGGTATTCGACGGAGATAAGGTACTGATATTCACATAATTTCTCTCCTGAAAACCAGTCCAGCTAACCTGATCCGTTCCAAGTACACCCTGAAGTTGTATAGCTCCGTCAATGGCAAAACATCCCGATGCTGATGTCACACTGGTTCCTGTGAAGAATGATCCTCCGTTTGAAATAAGGGTAGTATTTACCGTTCGGCAAATAATCTTGGTCGCAAAATCCCGCATAAATACGAGGTAAGTTCCTACGCCTAAATTGTTTATCCTGCCGGTAGAGGTGCTGTGTGTACTTCTAACCCAGTTTATACCGTCAATACTGATCTCATAGCCTCCTGTGTTGTTGTCATTAGCTCGTATGTTCCCGTCGGTATTGCTGCAACCACTCGGATTCGTTGGTTCTATCCCAACCCAGGTATTACACAGCGAGCCACAATTCGTATTCAGTACCAAATTTGTGGTGGCTGTGGCTGTACATCCATTTGCCGCCGTGGCTGTTAAAGTATAAACACCTCCTGAACTCAGATTTGTCTGAAAAGTGGGACTTTGCAAATTGCTGCTGAATCCGCCAGGCCCCGCCCAGGAGTAAGAAACAGCATTTGTGGCGGAGCCAAACAACTTTGCGATGGTGTAGGCACAGTGCTGGCCGGTATTCGTAGCCGTTACAGCACTTGGCGGAATAAGAACGGTTACATCTACCCTTGTTCTTGGGCTCTCCGGACAGGTAAATTCGGTGCAGGTCACGTAAAAATCATTATTCCCGTTACCATTGTTTGAGCTGCTTAATGTAGAGGTCACATAAGTAGGACCGGTTGCCAGCTCCGGTGTTGAGGTGTTAGATGCATACCATTTATAAATACCCGAGCATCCACTAGCTGTAAGGGTGGCAGGCCCATTACCGCAAATACTCACATTCGGAGCCACCGGAGCTGAGGGTGGCGTATGCACATATGCAGCCACCGTAGCTGAAGCCGTACATCCTGTGGCTCCGGTAACCGTTACGGTGTACACCCCAGACATAGCCAGGGTTGCATTCGATCGGTTTACTGAGGCATTCGTGGAGCTAAAAGAGCCTGGTCCCGACCAGGAATACGTTCCTCCACCGGTTGCTATCAATGAAATAGTTTCTGTTAAACAAAGATCACCTGTGGTGGTACTTGCTGTTGCGGCAGGCAGGGCCGTTACGGTAATAGCCCGAGTAGCCGTTTGGCTACATCCATTGGCATCAGTTAGCTGAACGGTATAGGTACCTGCTCCGGCAAGTGGTATATTCGTAATTGAAGGATTCTGTAGAGATGATAAAAATCCGTTTGGCCCAGACCAGTTATAACTTACACCACCCGCTGAGGCAGTAAGATTAAGAGTGGCTCCCTGACAAACCGGAGAATTACCTCCGGCAGTGACAGTAGGTAAACTGTTAACTATAACGGCAACCGAGGCAGTAGCCGTACAGCCCACCGAATCGGTAGCTGTCACATTAAATGTACCTGTACGGTTAGTTCCTACCACAAATATGGTCGGGTTTTGCTGATTGCTGGTAAAGCCGGAAGGACCCGTCCAGGCATAAGTCGTACCTCCGGTCGAATTTAAATTCAGGGTCAGTCCCTGACAAACAGGAGCGTTTGTCGAGGCCGTTGCTACCGGAATAGAAACGAGAACCCGGGTGGTAGCCGTGGCTGTACATCCTATGGCATTTCTTACAGTTACTGTGTAAGTTCCGCCCGATGTTGATGTTGCGGTCAATCCGGGATTCTGAAGCGTAGAGCTAAATGAATTGGGGCCGCTCCAGGCGTATCCTACCCCTCCCGATGCCGATAAGTTAACAGTGGATCCAACGCAGACTGTACCACTATTGGAGGCTAGAGGACTGGTACTCGAAACGGTTACATCTGTAGTAGCCGTATTCACACAGCCATTGGCGTCGGTTACTGTAACGCTATAAATGCCGGCATAAGCCGTTGTATTTATATTAAATGTTGGGTTTCTGTTTGATGACAAAAAGGAATTAGGACCTAACCAGCTATGCGAGTTTCCTGCTGATGAACCCAAAGTCAGATTGGAATTCAAACAAACCGTATAGGCCGGTGGTGTGGTCATTACCGGTAAGGCATTGACAGTCACAGATGTACTTGCTGTGGTTGTGCACCCGGCAACAGACGCTGTTAAAGTATAGGTTCCAGAATGAGCCACCGTAACACCCTCTCTTACCGCAATACTATCCGAGGAACTAAATCCTCCCGGGCCCGTCCACGAGAAGTTCGTCCAGCCTTCGTAAGACATTTCCAACGTATCACCCACACACAAAGGAGAGTTGGTAAGAACACTTTGAGCGGTAGAAAGAACATAAACCATTACTCCTGCGGTGGCCGTACAGCCCAGATTATTCACCACAGTTACTGTATAGATGCCTGTAGCCGAGGTTAAAGCTGAACTTATGGAAGGAGACGCCATGGTGCTGTAAAAAGCATTCGGGCCGTTCCATTGATAACTGATTCCACCTGAAGCACTAAGATTGATCGTTCCACCGGCACAGAGCGAAGTATCTGAAGATACCACCAGATTCGGAAATGAAAGCTGAACCAGAGTAGTGGCCGAAGCCGTGCACCCTGCCGCGTTTTGAACTGTGACTGAGTAGGTTCCGGTTTTAACCGATGTGAGGGATGATACCGTTGGGTTCTGTGAGGTGGAACTGAAGCCATTAGGTCCACTCCACGAATAAGACACTCCTCCACTGGCATTTAAGGTAATGTTTTCACCTGTACAAACTGGCCCTGAATTACTTACGCTTACATTAGGTAATGCATACAAGGTCAATGCCGTAGTGGCAGTTACCGTACATACAGATGTTATTTGAGCAGAGACGGTATAGGTGCCCTCTGAATCAGGTATTTGGGTACCGGTCAAAACCGGGTTCTGTCCGGAGGCCGTAAATCCATTGGGGCCAGACCAGGAATAATTTGATCCTCCTGATGCCGAGAAATTAATGGCTAAGCCTTCACATTTCGGGCCGTCATGAGTTGCTGTTAAATTCGGAGCCACTACTCTGGCAAAAACCGTGGCAGTTGCGGTACATCCGCCTGCCGCTGTCACAGTGACCGTATAGGTGCCTGTAGCCGCTGCAGAAGCCGAACTGATGGAAGGATTCTGAGAAGTTGAATTGAATGAATTAGGCCCAATCCATGCATAAGAGGTACCTCCGGTTGCCTGCAATTGAAGCGTTTGCCCGACACAAATGGCCGTATCCACTACACTGGCAGTTGGAGAAACCGTAGTTTCAATATCTACATAAGTGGTGGTATTGTTCTGACAACCGTTGGCATCTACAACCACTACGGTATAGGTACCTTCCATGGCGAAGGTAGAATTCGCTCTGTTGATCGGATTACCGGATGTGGCCGAAAGCCCGGGACCGGTCCAGGTATAGGTGTTTCCACCATTTGCCTGTAAGGTAATGGTTCCACCCGCACATACCACGCTGTTACTCCAGGCAGTGGGATTGGGCAACGGATTAACCGTAACACTTATAGTTGCAGATGCGGTACACCCCTCAGAATCTGTGCCCGTTACAGAGTACGTAGTGTTGGCCACCGGACTGACCACTTTACTGGAACCTGTGCCCAAACCATTGCTCCACGAGTAGGTGGTAGAACCCACCGCATTATTTAATGAGGCGGTCATGGTGGTATTCAAACCGTAGCAAATAGTGGCATTGGGACTTCGGGTAATGTTGCCGCTCGTTCGTGTTAGAGTCTGTGAGCCAATGGATGTTGCACAGCTTCCATCTGGCCAGCGAACGAATACATTGTATGATCCGGGAGACAATGAAGAAGCTGTTCCGTTTCCGGCATTGTCGGCATAGGAGTAAGGATAGGAACCGCCACCGTTGATAGAAAACTGAATGTTTGATTGTGCGGCAGAATTAGCAAAAGTGAACGTAATAGAACCGTTATTCAGTCCGCAGTTTGGATTCACTGAAGTGATGCTGGCCGAAGGCGATTCTACAACAGTTACAGCTACCGATGAGCTGGCTGTACAACCTCCACTGGTAATGGTGACCACATAATTCCCCTGAGCCCCTGAATTAACATTAGAAATGGTCGGAGTTCTACTAGTACTGGAGAAACCATTCGGCCCTGTCCATGCATAAGTGGCTCCGCTGATCACAGATCCTGCACTCAGATTCAGGCTTTGTCCGGTACATGCCGGACTGTTTGCAGAGGCTGCGAAACCGGTCAGGTTACAATCAAGAATTTCGAGTTCGGTTTCAATCAACCCGCAGACCTTCCCTCCAAGACTGTTATTCTGATAAAGAGTTCCTGTAATATTGTAGTTACCAGGGCCCCAGGAAAGAGGATTCGTATCTCCCGGATATCTATAGGGCAGTGCATTTTCGGTAGCTCCGCCTGTGGCATCTCCGGTGATTTCAAACCGCATACTGAAACCGCTGCCATCCTGAGTTCCATTGATATCACTGGTTACACCCTCGAGATTCCAGGAGGTTGGAAGGTCGCTCGGGTAAAGTGAGGCCCCATTCGTAATATCGATATCACTGCCTCCGGATAAAGCATTAATTACGAGTTGGTCCAAATCACCACATTGAGAATCATCCACACAGCTGATTGCAGCTTCCCATCCAGATCTGGTCTGACTTCCGTTAGAAACGAAACGAAAAGTCATACAGTTATTGGTAGAAGTAATGGTGCCAGGACCGGAAGAACCAAAATACCAGCCAATCTGAGAAGCACTATTATCTAAACCATCGTAGGCTACAAGATAATCAGAAGAATTCCTGGTGTTGAAAGAACTAAATTCAAATCGAATTCTTTGACCGTAAGGAGCACAAAATGTCCGGTAATAATCTTCATTATTCGAATAATTCCCAGAAGATCCACCCGTATCATAGAAATTACCTGAACATGTTGGTACGATATTCTCAACCATCGAAATATTGTCGATGGCAAAGGAGTTTCCTGAATTCGAAATATTTTGATTTACTACAGCAAGGATAATATAGCCACTTGTTGTAGCTGTGTAGGTTACCGTATGTTGCTGCCAGGCACCCTGGCTGGTGGTAATCGATGAACCCACTTGTGAACCGTTAATACTGAAGAAAAGAACAGGAAGGTTATTTGACTCTATGGCCCTTGTCCAGAAAGAAAGCGTATAAGTACTGCCAGCAGATACATAAATGGACTGGTACCAAACACGCTCATTAGCAGTAGTTGATCCATTGGCAATTAACATTTCTTCTGAATTTCCTGTGTATTCTTCAAAATAAAACCAGGAACTGTTGGCCTGAGTAGTATACCTCCTTGCAGTCCATTCACCGTTACCGGGGTTGGTATCATCCCGGCTATAATCTGTTGAAAACGGAGTTCCCGTTCCTGCGTCAAAAGTTCCATCCTGAACCAGATTACTTCCTGGAACTACATATTGGGATACTGCAGAATTTGATTTAACCAAAAACAGAAAAAGGAACATCGCGATCAATCGCTGTCCCTTGAGAGGTACATACCTCCGGCCAATACCAACCTTGTGGTTTGAATTCACCTATCTGTTTTTTAAAATTCGGGCTGAGGGACTTGGTGACCCTCGTTTCTGAGCAGTTAGTGAGGCCGCTCAGGCATACCTTCTCAAGTTTTGTGCCAGAGAAAAACAGATGATAGAAAAGACCTTTCTTAAGAAGCTTATTCCATTAATAATAAGATAGTTGTAATTTTAGAAAAAAGTAGGAAGCAGATTCAGAATTTTCGCCCGATGCGTAAGCCGAATGACCCGCTAACAACCGGAATAATCTGATCCTGACGGCGGAAAATAGTACCAAAACTGAAAGAATTCCGTACGGAAACAATATCGGAAGGTTCTTTGCCGCGATAGTCAAACGTATTGAGAACCATTCGAAATCCGATTCCTCCAAAAACATCTGCAAACCACTGTTTATCAGAAGATAAATCACTGATTAACCATTGCTTTCCAAGCTTTACATGAAAACCACTCACCCACTTTTTTACTTTTCCGTTTACCTTCTGAAAGTACTGAGGTTGCCCCCCAATAGGATCCCGGCCCACCGTAAATTCCTTGGAAGAAAAAACATATTTACCCAGCAATTCATAACCGTAATAACTGCCCTCAGGTGCAGTTTCTTTGGAGTTTTTAAAATAACCCCGCCACTCCAGCCGCGTTCTAAGTAGGTTGTAATTAGCAAAACGCTCGTAATCCTGTCCTTCATTAAATAATGAGGTCCACAGGTTCAAAGAGGAATTTCCATAGCCAGCCTCGAGATTAAAAGATGTACGATTACGCAGTGTTCTTTCCCATGAAAACGAAAGACCATTATCCAGGTCAAATAGATGTAAAGGACTTACTTTCAGAAGATTTACCTGCAGAGAATCATTTTGCCCAAAAGCAAAAATCGATAGGCAGAAAAGGTATGTGAAGAATAATTTATTCACCGGAAGATATGGTGCTTAAAGGAATGAGTTGATCTCCCAGGCTTTGATATTGCGAAATACCATCACTTCCCGTAAAAATGAGGTGCGAATCAAAAGCAATAACATCAAATGCTCTAATATCCGTTTTTTGAACCACAAAAGACGGATTTGAAGGTTCTTTCAAATCAAAAATACTCACACCTCCATCACCTTCACAAACGTATAATTTTTCCCCGTCTGCCGATAACCCCTGAGGATTTCTCATCTGATAGGACGAAACCAAGAACGGCGATTGCAAGTTGCTTATATTCAAAACATCCATCTGATTACTCCCTCTCATGCATGGTGTACCGTTTCTAAGTGTCACATATGCGTAATTTCCCTGAGCCACCACAGGATCACAGCTGGCAATATGTGAGTATTGCGAAACAAAATGAGGCCTTGATTCGTCAATTAGTCCATAAATCATCATGCCGGTTCGGGTTCCCAGAAGCAAGTGATTTTTAAACGGAAAAATAGTTTCGGCAAAGGCATTAATCTCGAGAGAACTCACCAATCTCAGTTCATTCCGTTCCAGCGAAAATGTTTTAAGATCATTCCCGTTTACCGTGTATAAATGATCTCCGATAATGGTGAATCGGGCCATGGAACCTCCACGACCAGTTTGTGGCCCGCCATCAGAACCCAGTCCGGAAGGCAAGGCAGAATCTCCCTTACAGGATAATAGGGCAAGACCCATCAAAAGCACGTATATTTTTTTCATCATCTGCTGCATTTAGGATCGGTTACTTCTTTTAACTCCCAGTTGATCACGTAGCCTTTGGATGGATCTGCACACACAAATTTTACATTTTCAAACGGCGGATAATCGGGATATGGAAAAACATTCTTTTCCCTTCCCAAAACTTTCGGATTGCGGATATCTGAAAGATCAATGGATAAGAGATCAAGGCCGTTATCTGCATAGAGTATCTGGTTTCTCATCTCGATATCCTGATTAGCCGGAATAGAAATAAATGTAATTCTGGAAGGTTTGGAAGGATCAGAATTGTCGAAAATATGTACGCCCTCCCCCACTTCACTCACCAGAAGCATGTTCCTGATGGTGTAAATCTTGCCTGCTTTACCAAGTTTCTTTTGAGGCTGCAATTCAATCTTCGCAATATCTGAGTACGGTAAATACACCGGAACATAAGCAGATACCCTTTCATCTTCTTCGGTGTGGAGGGTACAGCTTTCCAGGAAAATAAGACTGCAAATCATGAATAAAATAACCCTCATAAACAGCTCTTTATATGAAATATACAGAACAATGCTAAAAAGTATACAAAAGTTGGCTCAAGGCAATTTGAAAATTAGTATACGGTTCTGATCAGGAAATTTGCCAACTTTACACGTACAATTCTGAAGAAATGTACAATTTTTATCCCGGGCCTTCAAAAATCTATCCGCAGGTAAAGGAATACCTTTCAGAGGGTATGGATAGCGGATTACTGGAAATGAATCACCGAAGCCTGCCTTTCATGCAAATGCTGAAAGAGACACTGATTCTCTTCAAGCAAAAGATGGATATTCCTTCAGATTTTTCGGTGTTTTTTACTTCTTCTGCCACCGAATGCTGGGAAATAATCGCACAATCTCTGTTGAGGCAACAGATTCAATTCTTCTACAACGGAGCTTTTGGTAAAAAATGGTTCAAATACACCGTCACGAATCCCACATCTGAAAAAGCTTCAGCCGACTTTCCGGAAATCAGGGGAACCCGATTTTTCACAGATCAACCTCTGCATGAAGCAGAAATTTCTTACGAGGCAAATGCCTGGTGTGCCGTGCAGAATGAAACAAGTAACGGTACAGCCATCTCCAACGAAGAACTGGAAAAGTTACCACAAACCGGTCTTCGCTGTTTTGATGTTACCTCCTCTTTGGGGGGCCAGCAAATAAATTTCCGGAATGGTGACGTATGGCTGGCCTCGGTTCAGAAATGCCTCGGACTTCCGGCAGGTCTGGGGATACTCATCTGCTCGCCAAAAGCCATCGAAACAGCCGAAAAAGTAAATGAAAGAAATCATTACAACAGCCTGTTATTTATCAAAGAAAACTTTGACAACTACCAGACCCATTACACCCCAAATATTCTGGGCATCTATCTCTTAAACAGGCTATTGAAGGATCTTGACCCGATTGAACTGGTTGCAGGAAAAATTGAGGCGAGAGCCCATGATCTCTACCGTTTTTTTGACAACGAAACAGCCTTCAAACCACTGGTCAAGAATCCGGCTACGCGTTCATCTACTGTACTGGCTCTGGAGTGTCCTGCGGATAAACTGGCGGCTTTAAAGCAAAAAGCCATTGAAAACGGGATAACTTTAGGCAATGGCTATGGAGAATGGAAGGAAAACAGTTTCCGTCTCGCAAATTTCCCGGCTATCGAAGATCAGGAATACATTTACCTCAAAAACTTTTTCAAAACTACCCGGCTATGAACCTCAATCTGAAGGAAATATTCTCTGTTAGCCTCATCCTTTTTTCTATTATTGACATTCTGGGGTCTATTCCTATCATACTTAATATCCGAAAAAAAACGGGAGGAATTCACGCCGAACGTACCACTCTGGTGAGCGGGTTGCTCATGTTCGGATATCTCTTTCTGGGTACCCAGATTTTAGGTTTATTTGGTGTAGATGTTAAATCATTTGCCGTAGCAGGTGCGGTCATTCTTCTCCTTATGGGTTTTGAAATGATCCTCGGTAGGGAAATCTTCAAGCATAACCCTACAACCGGTGCCCGCTCGAGTTCCATCGTTCCACTCGCCTTTCCTATTATTGCAGGGGCCGGTACCATGACATCCCTGTTATCACTCAAAGCCGCTTATCATCAGGAAAACATCATGGTGGGAATCATAATTAACGTGATCATCGTTTATATAGTCCTGAAATCTTCCTCCTGGCTTGAGCGAAAAATAAGCCCTGCCAGTATAGAGGTTCTTCAGAAAGTTTTCGGTTTGATTTTATTGGCAATTGCCATAAAACTGATCAAAGAAAATCTGTTTGGCATCTCTTCCTGATCATGGAATTAGAAATTATTGAACGGAAAGGACTTCGACTCTGCCTGCTTAAATCTGCTGGCCCAATAAGAGATACTCAGGATGCGGTTGACCTCCTTATGAATGCCCGATATCAGGAGTCAGACCACGTCATTGTTCATCGCGAGCAGCTTGTCCCGGCCTTTTTTGACTTAAAAACGACTTTGGCGGGTGAAATTCTTCAAAAGTTTTCAACCTACCGTTCGCATTTGGCCATTACCGGCCAGTTTGAAGACCTCAGCAGCCAGAGCCTGCAGCAGTTTATCATGGAGAGTAACCGACAGGGCCGTATCGTATTCGCTGATTCGATTGAAAAGGCCGTGGATCTCTTTGCCCGTTAAAAAAGAAAATGTGGATGTCTTAATCCGCCCTACAAATAGTCGGGATTTGACCTCGCTTCTCAGAGTTAAAACCCTCATTTTGGCTACTCGAAATGAAAACCCAAAGAAATAGAGTGAAAGCATCACCAGTTAAGAAAAGTCTTAGTCAATCAGGTTTCATTTTCCTATCGGCTTGCAGCATGATTCTTACTGCCCTGGGCATTGATATCATGTTACCGGCTTTTCCCGAGGTAAGAATCCATTTTGGTCTCACTCCGGATTCCAACGAAACTGCAAGGCTTATCAGCTTCTTTTTCCTGGGTCAGGTATTTCAGATCGTTTTTGGTGTGCTTTCAGACCGACTTGGCAGATTACCCGTTCTACGGCTCGGCTTTGTGGTCTATATTTTCTTTGGCATTCTCACCGTATCCTCACCTTCCATCCAATGGATGTATCTTTTCCGGTTTTTAACCGGAATCGGTGCATCAGCAGTTTTTATGTCTGCAATCGCCGGAATCCGGGATCGGTTTGAAGGCGATCAGATGGCACGCATTTTATCGCTTATTTTTACTGTTTTTCTCTTTACACCTGTAATTGCACCTTTTTTGGGAATAGGTATTCTGCGGTCATTCCACTCCTGGAAAATGATCTTTTTAACTCCTCCTTTATTTGCTTCGGGTATTTTCATCTGGTCATTCAGACTGAAGGAATCCCTACCTGCTGAAAGAAGGATAAAAGAGGACCTTCAGGGTATTAGCCTTCGTATCAAGGGTATCTTATGGAATACAACATTCATGAGATACACACTGATAACCAGTATGTTATTTACGGGCCTCAGTACCTATGTTGCTACTTCCGAGCATATCATCGGAAATATCTACGGCAAACCCACCCTTTTTGGAGGTTTGTTTGCCACCACCGGCTTACCAATGGCCCTTGCCAGCCTGAGTAATTCCTGGTTTTCTGTTCGTTTCGGGGCAAAGAAAGCGATGCAGGGAATGCTTCTTTTATATACTTTGGTGGCACTTACTCTTCTTATTTTTTCTTTGACCAGCCATCAGACCCCTTCTTTATCCTTATTTTTTATTTGCATAAGCATTCTGTTAAGTCTTAATCTGGCTATTGAACCCAACAGTAGTGCTCTGGCATTACGCCCAATGGGCGAGGTAGCCGGAATAGCCTCTGCCTTGTACGGTACCATATTCTTTCTTACCGGCTCGGTCTTCAGTAATTTTCTTATCGATACACTCACTGAAAATGTCTTTGTACTTGTGGTTGCATATCTTGTAATAGGAGTTGCGGCAGTACTCCTGGCCTTCACAGATAAATCCACGAATGAATAAAAATTGATCCAAATCGGCGGATCATTCTTAACTTTATCAGGAAAGTCGGTAAAAAGCCATGAAAGAACATACGACCAATTATTACGATACTTTTATTGAAATAGCGGAAGATTGCCCTTCCAGCAAGGGTGAAATGCCTCCGGTAAAGGGAGAAAAACTCACAATTGCCAATCTCCAGTTTGATCTGCTGTACGATAATCCATACAAATACACGTCAGACGAGGTGATTTTTGGGGCACACGCTCAAAAGCAAGGTTTTTTACAAACAGAACTGGACGAACAGCGGCAACATTTCTTTTCAAAGGGTCAGGCATGTTTTCGGGCTTCTCCGCTAACTAAAAAATATGGATGGGGTGTTCATAGTAATTCAGAAGGTAGGGTGGCCATCTATTCTGCTGGAAGTGAGGAATACAACAATTTCCTTCAGGATAATGGTATCAAAAAAGTTAAAGCCATGCGTACTTCCCGAAAATAATTATGGCTAAAGAATTACATTTTAACCCCAGAGATTTTGATCAGGTGAGCGAAATAGCTCTGCAATTCCCCGGAGTGGAATCAGACCTTTCCCATTATGACACACCTTCTGTAAAGGTAAAAGGCAAGTTTCTATGTCGTCTTCATGAAAATGGCGAATTTATTGCCACCAGAATGGAGTTTAAAGACAGAGAACATTATCTGGAACAGTATCCAGAGGCCTTTCATATACCTGAGCATTACGTAAAATATCCTTTTATTTGTATCTGGATTGAATCTCTCCATAGGATACCGCTGAAAGAAGTTCTTGAAAAAGGCTGGCGATCTCTGGCAAGTCAGAAATTACAGGCCCAATACACGAATACTCACTAGATATCAACCCAAAAAGTAAACAGAATGACCAAAGAATACTCTAATGGCGAAATTACCATTCTCTGGCAGCCAGAGAAATGTACACACAGTGGAGTCTGTGTAAGAACTTTACCCAAGGTCTATAGTCCAAAAGAAAAGCCATGGATAAAAATTGAAAACGCAAGTTCTGCGGAATTGGTTAATCAGGTAAGTCTATGTCCTTCAGGGGCCTTGTCAATTAAAGCCGAACAATGATCATGACCTCGGTTCAGGCTACGCGAATTGCACTGATTATTCTCGCACTTGTCAGTATCTTCCATTTTCTGGTTATTGCGGGATTAATTCCTTACGGAACAGTGTGGGGAGGCAGGTTAAGCAGTGACCGGGAAATGTATCTTTTTGAAACAGTTTCCCTTCTTGTCAATGCCTTTCTGGCCTTTGTGTTATTGGTAAGAGCCAAACTAATCCGTGAGTATCTTCCACCGCGAATGGTAAGGTTTATTTTGAGACTTTTTCTTTTCCTGTTTGTCCTTAATACCGTGGGTAATCTCCTGGCGAAAACAGTCCTTGAGAAATCATTTTCCTTAATTACTTTCTGTCTGGCCGTCCTGATCTGGTTTGTACTGAAAGAAAAATCAGCCGATTAAATATTAAAGGTCAATCCGACTCTCCAAATCCTCCGTTTCTACAAAATCAACTTTCCAGGTGTGATCTGCCAGTAAAAATACCCTGGCCAGAAAGCGATTGAACGGCATCTTTCTTCCCCATTCCTCAGGGGCTACCATAGAAAGCAGGTCTGTGCCGTCTTTTCTTTCGTATAAATAGTAACTGTGATTGATTACAGGCTCAAAACTCATCTTAGCATCGTAAATACGTTCAGAAATATCTACCCGCTGCTTTATGGCAAGTGCCTGCTCACTCAGAAATTCCATCTGCCTTCTTATCTTCTCCAGCTGATCGTACGTCTGCTGACGCATGGCCATCTGAGCCTTACCTTTCACCTTCCCCATGTCTTCCGGGCGAATAACGGCCCCTCCTGCCATGTGAGCATAGCCCATAAGGCCGGGGTTCTCAGCTACCTTCCACGCTTCTATCGGATTTTCCTGATCTTCCATGTTTCAAATTTCCGCTGCATAGTTATAATATCCAAAAAATATTAGAAATATAGATAATACATCTACAATATTACCTAAATACAGATAATTATTCTAAAAATATATTCATACTGCATCCTTTCAAGAATCGCTCCCGTAATTTTGAAGACAATTTCATTATCCAAATAGTTTAACTTGCCCTTTATGAACAAAGAAATTACCTCTGAGGCTCCCACGGTTCAATATATCGACAGAAAAGATTTCATGAAACAGGTAGGTATTGGGTTCGGTGCGATAATGCTAATGCAGTGTCTTCAGGGCTGTACAGAAAGTGAAATTCCGGACCCTGACCCAGGAAGCGGTAACGGCGGCAAACTGGATATTACTCTTGATCTGAATGCTTCATCCAATGCCTCACTGAACAGAAAAGGAGGATTTGTGGTGATATCAAGCTCTAAAGTAATTGCAGCACAGACTTCTTCAGGGACGTTCATAGCGGTGTCTTCGGCTTGCACCCATCAGGGAACCACTGTGGCTTTCCAATCAAATGATACGTTCAGATGTCCAAATCACGGCTCGGTATTCACCACGTCGGGTGCCGTACAGACAGGCCCGGCAACACAGCCACTAAAGAAATATAATGTATCTTTAGATCAAACCGCAAATACGCTCCGGATTTTTGAATAGATGCTCATTGTAACCAAAGAACAGGATATTATTAACAGCAGACCCGGCGATGATTATTTCGACCGGGTCAAACTTTTTATAGTGGAATGGCTTGAAGGAAAGCCTGCCTTGCACGTGAAAACTTCGGGTTCCACAGGTCTTCCAAAAGAAATGGAAATTAGCCGAAAGCAGATAGAAGCATCGGTGGAGCAAACGGCAAAAGCGTTTCATTTGAACAGCGAAACCCTCTTTGTGTGTAATCTCAGCCTTGACTTTATAGCCGGAAAGTTACAGATAATACGGGCACTGGAACTGGGAGCCGAACTCATGGTGCTTCATCCCTCTGAGGACTGGGTCAGCAGACTTATGCCCCACCGAACAGTTTTCCTGCGAAATTCAGGGAAGAATTTCTTCGCTTTTGTTCCGCTTCAGCTTCAGAAAATTCTTGAAAACGAAACAGGGAAGGAGCTGCTCAACACTGCTTCAGCAATCATCCTGGGTGGCACATCGGTTCCTTCGGCCTTGCAAAAAGACGTGAATGAACTCCGAGTTCCGGTTTATGCCACCTTCGGCATGACTGAAACAATAACCCATTTTGCTCTCAAACGAATAAATGGCGACCACAAAGACCTTTACTTCAAAACATTACCAGGTACAGCGATCAAACTCAGTGATAGCGGTCAATTGATGGTCAAAAACCCGTGTACTTCCAATCTTTGGCTCACTACCAATGACAGAGCAAAAATTCATCCGGATGACTCATTCGAAATCCTGGGAAGATTAGACCGCGTTATAAACTCAGGAGGAGTAAAATTAGCCCTGGATGAGATTGAGGGTAAAATTGACGAGCTAATTTCTCTTTCCGTTCCGTTTTTTTGTGAAGGCTTGCCTGATCAGAAATTGGGCCAAAAGTTGGTTCTTTTTGTTGAATCAGAAGAAGACCTTCCCCATCTTTTACCCTTTCTGAAATCAAATATGCCTAAATTTGAGGCTCCGAAAGAAGTCATTTGTCTAAGAAACTTTCTTAGAACGGCTACCGGAAAAATTGATAAAAGAAAGACCACGGATGCGTATTCAGTTTCAAACCAATAGCCTTACTCCTCCTCCTTATGCTCATGCCATTGAACTGGAAACCACCCCGTCGGCAGATGGTTTGAAGATTCAATTTCAATTGACCTACCTGGAAAGGGACTTGCTGGATGAAGAAGAAATTCTGGAAGAGGGCTTTACAGGTGAAGATGATATTTTTTGGAAAGGAACACTTCCAGAAATTTGGACCAGGCATATTCAGAATTGTCTGGAAAAATCGGGACTAACTGACAAATCTGAGCTTCTTGAGCAAGAGGAATACTGGCAGATCACCACTGAATTTGCCATAGGATATCCTGAAAATGTTCAGGTCTTTGAGCATTTAATCCAGGAATTGCAGCAAGCGGTGCTGGAGGCCGCCGGATACGAAGCCCCTTTGAATATTACGTTCCTTCGTATTTCAGAATCAGGCTCGAAAGAATATCATTTCCAGGCTTCTTTTGTATCCAGAGAATTCCTTATGAATGGTCTACCTTCTCCCTGGACTGAACTTCAGCCTTTCCTTAAAGATGTATTCTCGGGAGAATTTCAGCCAGATCAGGCACTTCAAAAAGACCCCAAAAAGAAGGCTCTTTATATGAATCTCGGGGACGGCTTATGGTATGAATTGGGTAAAAGTTACCTCATTCAGCCTTCTCTGGTACAGAAATATCTGGATTAATTCTGATCAATAATTGACCTCATTTCATTCAGCAGCCGGCTCAATTGATGGTTAGTTTTTGAGCTCTTGGGAGGCCTACTGCTTTCATAGACTATAAATTCCCATAGTTCTACCAGCTCTTCCAGGGGTAAATCCATGGTGCTCAGATGAGTAACCTCCGGTGTTAAAACCAATACCCCCCTGAGCTCGGTCTGATCATACACCCGTCTGTAGAGTACTCCCGATTTTCTGGTTACCAGCAAATAAACGGAGCCATCTGCCAGCTCATGCATCTCAATTTTTCTGGCAAGAATTCGGCAATCTTTCAAAGGAAAATCATCTCCCGATTTGAACCACCGCTCATTAGCCGACTGCTCAGGCAAGACAGGTTCTTCAGATTTCTGAATAAAGGGATAATCCTCATCAAAGAGAGATCTTTGGCTATTGGCCTGCAGAGTTTCAGAGATTGTCACCTCGTCCATTCCAGAGCCAGCTACCCTACTCTGCTTTTCTATTTCAGACTCCGTTATTTCCTCCACATTTGTACCTAAAACCTCCGAAAGAGCTTTGAGTTTCGGATAAGGAGGCATGGCTCTGCCATCTTCATAGGCACATACAGAGGCACGTGTGGTACCGAGTAGGTCCGCTAATTTTTCCTGTGTCAGCCCCATTTTCCTACGGAGAAATTTGATATTAAGGGGTAAAAAATCAGACATGGTACGGGTTTGAATTTCTACACAAAGTAGCATGATTTAAAACTCAATTCCTGTAATTAGACGAAGATTTTAAGGAGTTTGGTGATACCAAAGTGAAATAATAGGTGTATCTCCTGTAATCTGGGCTACATTCTCTTTGAATTGATCCTTAAAAGATAATACCACAGCTAAATTTTGTTTATTTGCATAATATTTTTCCTAATCATTCAGTTAGTTAACCAGATTAAAATAAGCATAATCCTTTTCACATGTTGAACACCATTTTACTGCAGGCACCTGTAGCCGCAGATTCAACAATCGCAGCCACTACAGAAAGTATCAATTATTTCGAGCTTCTCCTGAAAGGTGGATTTGTGGTTTATCCCATTCTGCTACTCCTTTTTATTACATTCTTTCTCATGGCAGAGCGGTATTTATTCATCAAAGCAGCCTCAAAAATTGATTTCGGCTTCCTGAGATCTTTAAAAGACAATATTTTACGGGGAGATATCCGGTCTGCGATTACAATGTGTAAAAGCACAAATCTGCCTATCAGTCGTATTCTTGAAAAAGGAATTGCACGTATTGGCAGACCTGTTAAGGATATTGAAAGTGCCATGGAAATTCAATCTAACCTTGAAATCTCCAAAATGGAAAAAAACATGGGTTACCTGGGACTAATTGCTGGTGTTGCTCCTACTCTCGGATTCGTAGGTACCATTTCCGGTATCATCCGTATCTTTTACGAAATTTCTGTAACCGGTGAATTTTCCATAGAAACCATATCCAATGGCCTCTATGAGAAGATGATCGCTTCGTTTTCAGGTCTGGTGGTAGGTTTAATTGCCTATTCAGCGTATCACGGCATTAATATGATGATTGATAAATTTGGTATTCACCTGCAGGCTACTGTGATGGATTTCCTGGATACACTAAACGAACCGGCTTCCTGATATGAAATTCAAAAGACAACGTCGATTCGAGGCCGAGGTTCAGACCGCTTCTTTGAACGACATCATGTTCTTCCTTTTATTATTCTTCCTCATTGTGGCTACGCTGGGAAGTCCCAATGTAATCAAGCTGCTTCTACCTAAATCAGACACTTCTACTCATGAGGTAAGTAAACAACCCATTACGCTGTCAATTACGGAAGACAAGGTTTTTTACATCGACAGACAGGCGGTACCTTTCCCTGAAGTAGAGCAAAGACTGGTAGAGGCCACCGCCGGAATGGAAGAGCCTACGGTGATTCTTAGGGCTGCACAAAGTCTTACTATTCAGGATCTCGTGGATGTGATGAGTATTGGCGGAAGAAATAAAATTCGTATGGTACTTGCCACTGAATTGAATTAAATGCATGAGCAGAATTTTTGAAAGGACTCTCGAAAACCAATCCATAAAGGGTACATAAAAGCAAGACACCCGAAAGTATACTTTCGGGTGTCTTGCTTTACAGAACATAATTTTCTAAAAGAGTAAGATTTCCGGGTCATAAACAGTTGGGCTTTGCCCTCGATAATCAAAGGTTTAGTACCTTGGCTACTTCATTAGGCTCTTGAATTTCGGAAACCAGATTGTGATTAAAAATGCAAATTCGGGATTACATATGAATATCATTCCTTACCAACCCTTTTCACCTGTTTAATTCCACAAAATCAACAACTTACAAGCTCATCAGGTCTTTAAACTTAATGGCTTGTCGTCGCGATATCTCAATTTTTTCTCCTCCAGGCCCGATCTCACCCGGCTTGAGAGTCACCAGAAGCCCACCCGAAAACCACGGTTCTATCTTATCAATCCAGTTCAGATTAATAATGTGTTTACGATTCGCCCTGAAATATACTTTCTGATCAAGTCGTTCCTCCAGGCTATTAAGGGATTTTAGAATCATAGGTTTCTGATCATCAAAATGCAAACGAACATAATTTCCCATAGATTCAAACAGCCGCACTTTACCCAGACGCACAAACCAGCATTTCTCTCCATCCTTTACAAAAACCTGATCATTGACCGTGAGAATATTCTCCTCGGCCGTCCGTTTCATCTCTTCAGATTTCTGCATATCTGATTCCAAACGCTGAATCGCCTCTGCCAGCCGGGCTGTATCAACAGGCTTCATGATGTAATCTAACGCATTGAACTCAAACGCTTTAAGGGCATATTCATCGTAGGCTGTTGTGAAAATCACTTCCGGAACCTTGTCTTCCAGAGCATCCAGCAGCTCAAACCCGTTTTTGCCAGGCATCTGAATATCTAGAAAAAGAAGATCTGGCTGCATTTCCTCAATCATGGGAATGGCTTCATCTGCATTAGCCGCTTCGCCTATCACCTGAATTCTGGGAAATTCCTCCAGAAGTCTTTTCAGCTCATTTCTGGCCAAACGCTCATCATCTATTATTAATGTTCTCATAACGAATTGTTTACATTTTCTATGGGCAACCGAATTTCTGCATTTACAGTAAGACTATCCTCCTGAAAGATCCGGAAGCTACTCTTGTTTCCGTAAAGTAACTGTAGTCGTTTGCGGGTGTTTTCCACTCCGGTGCCGGTAGATTTGGCATCTGTTGGGCGGTCTGTCAGTTTGCCCGTATTCCGGATGTTGATAACCAGCTCCTGCTGATCTATTCCGCTTCTTATTTCAATAAAACCCCATCTCAGAGCCTTCTGAACTCCATGCTTTATGGCATTTTCCACCAATGTCTGGAGCATCATGGGTGGAACCTGAATACGCAGCGTTTCGGGTGAAATACTCCACTTCATCTGAAGCCTTTCCTCGTAGCGGATTTTTTCAAGACTAAGATAATCTTCAATCGTTTTAAGCTCTTCCTTTAGGGAGACCGTGGTGTGCCGGTGTGTGATAAGAGAACTCCTCAGCAGGTTGGACAAACGGGTAATTCCATCCATCGCTTTTTTCGGATCTTCCGTGATGAGAGCTCTGATACTATTTAAGGCATTGAACACGAAATGTGGATTCATTTGAGCCCGGAGCACTTTCGCCTCGGTTTCTTTCATCGATGCCTCCAGCTTTACCCGTTCGATATCCGCATTTTTACGCTCGTTGGCATAGCTGTAAAAAACATACACCAATACCCAGATAAGAACCGGCTTTGTTTGATTAATCAAATAGGAGATATCCCTCAGAGCCCAGTTCATCTTTTCTGTATTGATGATCTCACTGTCCATGGGAATATTAATGGCCGCAAGAATGAACGTAATTAAGCCCACCACCACTGTTGATCTCATAACGAGCTGACCAACAGGAAGTTTTACCCAGTTGTATCGCTTAAAAATAATCCGGAAAATATGGGTTAGAGAAATACCGGCAGCAATGTTGACCATAGAACTACCTATCAATCGGTTAATTTCCTCAAAATTGAACGTAAAAACCGCAAAGTAGTTTAACAGGTCTGATAGAAAATAGACCGACCACCCCGCAATCTGATAAAACCAATATGCCCTTTTGTTACCCATTCAGGAAATTTGCCCGAATTTAACGCATCTGTACAAAAGTGGCTTTAATTCTACATTATTGGTTCATGCATCGAATAAAAGGTTGGAAATAGCTTTAACTATATAACGGGAATTTCTAGAAGATGTCGGGTATTGTTACTTTCAAGAATCTCAAACCTTTTATCGCGGTAACAATATTCAATTTTATACAAACAAAGATTTCTATGTTCAAAGGTATCCATCTCTGATAACGGCAGATTGGTAAGCTGAGTAAGCAATATTCTCATGGCTCTTCCATGCATAGCCACCAGAATGAGTGATTCATCTTCTCTGGAAAGAATAAATTCCAGAGCTTCTTTTTGCCTGAAAGCCACATCCTCCGGGCTTTCGCCACCTTCTACCGGAACGTGCGTCTCGCCATTTCTCCATTTTGCCATCAATTGATTATAAAAATGATCATCTTCCGAGTTGGGAACTTTCCCTTCTTTATGACCCCAGGAAATCTCATTTAAACCCGGCAATACGATATGAGGCCTACCCGCATCCAGAAAACGCTTCACGCTCTGATGAGTCCTGATCAGTGCTGAAGTATATACGGTATCGAAAGGTAAATCGCCATACATTTCGAAGAATGAATCGGCCTGTTTTCTTCCTGTTTCGTTCAGATGTGCATCAATCCCACTTCCCTGAACAACCCCTCTGAGATTATAGTCGGTCTCTCCGTGACGAATCAAATAAATTGTTTTCTTACTCATAACACTTGTAATACCCAAATACTACTTTTCTGAAAAATCGCACAAAGGTAAACCAATCGAATGGTAAATGATATAGAACCTTCAATTTAAGCCGTTAAGATATCGTTAAAGACATGCATCATTTCTATCTAGCCGGAAAAACTCTCTACCGGTAAATTGGGTTTGAATGTGGCTTAGTTTTTGCAAAACTCTGTTTAAGTGTATTGAAACCTATGAATAAATTGCTGTTTGCTCTTGGAATACTATCGGGTCTTTCTTCCTTAGGTCAGAGAGTTACCACACCAAACCAAACATCTCCCCCTCCTCCATCTGTACCCACTGACACCCTGGGCACGGGTTTGGAGGCCATCCCCGTAGTGGTTAACGAAGATAGTTATGCAGAAGAATATCGGAAAGACAGATTCAGAACCTCCTTTGGTCTGCGTATTGGAGTAAGTAAAACACAGATAAACACCTCTTCAGGGGACGTTATCAGAATTTCACCGAATGGTCTTCCGGTAATAACAAACGGTGGATTTACCCGTGATCAGATTGTCTCAAACTCGGCATTTGGTACTGGTTATCAGGCATCTGCTTTCATTAGAATAACACGGGGCTCCTTTTTTCTTCAGCCAGAGCTGACTTATGCCACAAAAGGCGGAAAATTCGACTTCCTTGATCGGGAAGGAAACCTCCTCAATCGGGTGGATGCAAAATTTAAGGCTATTGATATACCATTGCTTCTCGGTGTAAGATTCAGGAATGCCCGGATTTTTGCGGGTCCTCAACTTTCCTACGCCATGCAGAAAAATGAAGCCTTTGAAACCTCTCTGCATCCATATACAACCTCCGATTTTAACAGTGATTTTTTCAAAAAGCCGGTTTTAAATACGATTGTAGGCCTTGGCTTTCAGTTTAAGTCATTCTTCTTTGATCTTAGATATGAAAATGGAATAGGAAATTATGCAGAAACCAGTATTGGGCCTGCCAATTCGCCAAAACCTTTTTCATTTACAACAGATCAATTCATTTTCTCTTTAGGAATCTTAAAGTAAGCAACTTAAGCCCACTTTCGTATATCCTTGTATCTGATTTGTCGGTTAATCCTGACCCAAAGAAAGTTTAGATAAAGCTTAAAGTTCCGTTTTTTTTCTTCAACTTTCCATCCTAATAACCTTATAATCAAATTCAATGGCAGGTATACTAGACCTATTAAACAGTGATCTTGGTAAGCAGATCATATCGGGAGTGAGCCAGGAAACGGGTGCTCCTCAAAACAAAACCGCTGATCTTTTGGGAATGGCTTTACCCGTACTTATGGGAGCCATGCAAAAAAATGCTTCTACCAGCAGCGGAGCTGAAGGACTTCTTGGTGCCGTAATGAACAAACATGACGGCAGCATCCTCGATAATCTCGGAGGGCTTTTTCAGGGTGGTGTGGATCAATCGGTCAAGCAGGATGGTGCAGGTATTCTGGGGCATGTTCTCGGAAGCAAACAGACCGGTGTAGAAGCCGCATTAAGTCAGAAAAGTGGCCTTGATATGAATACAGTGGCTTCCATTCTGAAAGTGGCTGCACCCATACTAATGGGAGTGCTTGGAAAGCAGGCCCGTCAGACAGGAGCACAAAGTGGGGGTGACATTTCAAGTATTCTGGGCAGCCTTCTTGGCGGTGGAAGCGGGAGTCGTCAACAATCACTTATTGAGTCTTTTCTGGATGCAGATGGCGATGGAAGCATACTGGACGATGTAGCAGGAATGGTTATGAACGGTGGTTCTGCGGGTAACAAATCTGGCGGTGGAGGCCTTCTGGGTAGTATCCTTGGAGGTATGTTCGGAGGGAAAAAATAGAATATTATCGTGTAATAAGAAACAAGAAAGCCGGCCCATGGGCCGGCTTTCTTGTTTATCACTTTCTGATCAGGCATTTAACCTATATCTGTAATTTTATCTTCTTCTGAAGTTTGAGAGGCCTCTGACTCGTTGCCTGACACCTCTACTTCCACAGTTTCCTCCTTCTTATCCATATACTCCTGATAAGCTGTGGGTTTATCAAAAGGACGTTCTCCGATTAACTCTACCAGATCACTTTGATAGATAATCTCGCGTTTGAGAAGTTCCTGAGCTAACTTATCAAGTTCCTCTCTTTTTTCTTCCAGGAGACTTTTGGTTCGCTCGTAAGCTTCCTCCACCAGTTTCTTTGCTTCAGCGTCAATCTTTTGAGCCGTAGCTTCAGAATAGGGTTTGGTAAAGGAGTATTCCGACTGCCCTTTGGAATCATAAAAAGACAGGTTACCGATTTCTTTATTCATACCGTAAATGGTAACCATGCTGTAGGCCATTTTGGTGATTTTCTCCAGATCACTTAAAGCACCGGTAGATATCTTTCCAAAAACCACATCTTCTGCCGCTCTGCCACCCAAAGCCATACACATCTCATCGAAAAACTGCTCGGTACGATACAAATATTGCTCTTTCGGTAGATACTGAGCATAACCGAGAGCCGCAATTCCACGAGGAACAATGCTGACCTTAACCAAAGGATTGGCATGTTCCAGAAACCAGCCGGTTACCGCATGGCCCGCTTCGTGGAAAGCAACTATCTCCTTCTCTTCGGGGGAGATTAGCTTATTTTTCTTTTCAAGACCTCCTATTTCACGGTCAATTGCATCCTGAAAATCTTTCATATCGACCGCCGTTTTTTCACGACGTGCAGCCAAAAGAGCCGCTTCATTACAAACGTTTGCAATTTCTGCACCTGCAAATCCCGGAGTTTGAGTGGCAAGTTTTTTGGCATCCACTTCCGCAGCAAGTTTCAAGGGACGCATATGAACCTTAAAGATCGCCTCGCGTCCGTTAATATCTGGTGCATCCACGCTAATCTGACGGTCAAAACGGCCGGGTCTTAACAGTGCTGGGTCAAGAACATCAGGTCGGTTGGTAGCAGCCAGAATAATAATTCCAGCCTCTGAACCAAATCCGTCCATCTCTACAAGTAATGAGTTTAAGGTATTTTCGCGTTCATCATTACCACCAGGCATTGCACCGCGTCCGCGTAATCGACCTACTGCATCAATTTCATCAATAAAAATGATACATGGTGCTTTTTCTTTGGCTTGCTTGAATAAATCACGTACACGTGCCGCCCCTACTCCAACGAACATTTCGACGAAATCAGAGCCGGAAAGTGAAAAGAAAGGAACACTGGCCTCTCCAGCGACTGCCTTGGCCATCAAGGTTTTACCTGTACCCGGAGGGCCCACAAGTAACGCCCCTTTGGGAATTTTCCCACCTAGTTCGGTATACTTCTTGGGCTTTCTCAGGAACTCCACGATCTCTGTGAGTTCTTCTTTAGCTTCATCGAGGCCCGCCACATCTTTAAAGGTTATTTTCACCTTGTTATCAGCATCAAACAGTGCTGCACGGGATTTTCCAATGTTGAACAACGCTCCACCCGGACCGCCACCTCCGGCCATTCGGGTAAACATGAAATACATAATACCGAAAAACAGGATAAGTGGAAGCCAGTTGATGAGTGTGTTCATCAGGTCTTCGCGATGGATTGGCTCAGGATATAAAGCTTCTTTCTGAATATCTGAAAGATCAGAGGTTTCAACAAATCGGGTAAATTCCTGCATGAAAGCATTGTCTGAAACAATGTCTACTTTCATGTGAGGGCCAGAGGTGTACCGATTATTCCCGAGCATTTTTTTATACTCCGGCTTTTGCAAGGCGTCCTTGGTGAGAGTTACTTCCACCACGTTAGCCTCACTTACTACAGCCACTTTTTCCACTTCACCCTCCAGAGCCATCTGCTCCAGTTGCTTATATTTTATCGGGGTAAGACTTTTATTGTTGGAAAAAATCATAACACCGATGATGCCCAGAATCAGGGCAACGATGATCCATCCCTGAAAACCCGGACCGCTACCTACAGGTGCCTTTTTTTTGGGTTTTGAAGACGGTTTATTTTCGTCAGACATATGGTTATTACTGGTTTTTCAAATTTAATTAAGTGCCACCTTAGATGGCTTCAGATCCTCTCCGAAATAGGTAAATTCTGCATCTCCCCAAAGAGACTCGATATCGTAAAATGCACGCTTTTCGTTGGTAAATATATGAACTACCACATCCACGTAATCCAGCAAAATCCATTCACGGTTTTGACGTCCTTCCCGATTCCATGGGTCTTCTCCCGAATTCTTGTAGACCACCTCTTCCACAGACTTTGAGATGGCATCAATGTGCGTATCCGAATTACCTGAACAAATCACAAAGAAATCGGCAATAGCTTTATTCACCTTTCGCAAATCCATTAATACAACAGAGTTTGCTTTTTTTTCGTGCATACCTTCAATAATAAATTGGCTAAGTTCGGTACTTGAAAGTTGCTTTCTTCTTTTCATTCAGTATGTTTTACAATAGTTTTGCATTTGAAATGCAGTGTTTTTATACGCTGTAAGGAGATTATTCAGAACAGCGAAGTTAGGACATTTTGATCAAAATTCAGCCCAAAACACGTTTTACAGGCAAAAAATCAATTTATCTGCCATCTTGTCATTCTACTAACGACTACCTTCTTGAAAAAATTCAAAACGAGGAGGTGGAAGAAGGTTTTTTGGTAACTACCGATTTTCAGACGCATGGTAAGGGACAGCGTGGAGCTAAATGGAGCTCAGAGCAAGCTAAGAACCTGATGTTCACTATTTTGCTCAAGCCTTCTTTTCTTACGGCCATAGACCTTTTCAGACTGAATATTGCTGTTTCTTTAAGCATTTATGACACTTTGGCGGCATTGAATGTTCCTGCTCTCTCGGTGAAGTGGCCGAATGACATTTTTGTGGGCAATAACAAAATTGGCGGCGTGTTAATTGAGAATGTGCTCACCGGAAACAAAATTGGCTCGGCACTTATCGGAATAGGACTAAACGTAAATCAGCGTGAATTTGATATTCCCTCGGCCACCTCGCTTTGCGTGGTTCTGGATCAAAAGGAATTAGACCGGGGTTTCCTTCTGGAAAAGTTCTGCGAAAACCTGGAAAACCGATACCTTAAGCTTCCTTTTGAGGAATGGACCAATCTCAAAAATCAATTTGAAGCAAACCTCTTTCGCCGAGAAGAATGGCATTCCTTCAGGAAAGACAACGAGGAGTTCCGGGGAAGAATTAAAGGAATCACAAAGTTTGGTCAGTTACTTATTGAGACAGAATTTGGACTTAATCAATTTGAGAATAAAGAATTTGAATATCTGATTTAAAAAAGGAGCAAAAGTCTGTCAGGGTAAGGCGAAATAAATATTTTTGCCAACTTTCACGACGTGTAAACATGAAGGAAAACAAAGAGAAGAAAAGACTTGACGAACGTCCCGACAACCGCGGATGGAAAAAATGGGGCCCTTATCTCTCTGAACGCCAATGGGGAACAGTTCGTGAAGATTACAGTGTTTACGGAGACAGCTGGGAATATACAAGTCATGATCTGGCCCGCAGTCGGGTGTATCGCTGGGGTGAAGATGGAATTGGAGGTATCTCAGACAACAAACAGCACATTTGTCTGGCCTTTGCCTTCTGGAACTATAAAGATCCCATCCTTAAGGAAAGGTTTTTCGGCTTAACCGGGAAAGAGGGTAATCATGGGGAGGATGTAAAAGAACTGTACTACTATCTGGACAGCACGCCTACCCACTCCTACATGAAAATGCTGTACAAGTACCCGATTGGCCCCTACCCTTACGAGGAAATTCTGGCCGGGAACAGAGAACGGGGAAAACTGGATCAGGAATTTGAAGTTCTTGATACAGAAGCGTTTAAAAACAACAATTACTTTGATATTTTCATAGAGTACGCCAAGGCGGAAGAGAATGATATTCTGGTAAAACTGACCGCTTTCAACAGGTCAAAGAATAAAGCTAAGCTAGCTGTTTTACCGACCCTTTGGTTTCGGAATACGTGGGCATGGGGATACGATGAATTCTCCAACAAACCTATGCTAACGGGCATTGCCAATAAACAGGTAGAGGTGCATCACAGATTATTCAAAAAAATGAAGCTGTACCTCAAAGATGCCGACAGCCTGCTGTTTACCGAAAATGAAACCAACATGGAGCGGGTATTTGGCCGGCCAAATACCAGTCTTTTCCTGAAGGATGGTTTCTATGAGTACCTCATCAATAAAAATAAGAACGCGGTCAATAAAAATCAGATTGGTACCAAAATGGCTGGTCTGTATGAACGTACCATTGAGCCCGGTGAAAGCTATGAAATCAGGTTGAGATTTACGGATCGGACGAATATGGAGGATCCGTTTGCTGATTTCGATGATTCTTTTGAACAGGCGATGGAAATTGCCGATGAATTCTACGAAGAAGTTCAAAAAGAAATTACCTCGGAAGAACAACGTAAAATTCAACGTCAGGCATTCGCGGGCATGATGTGGAATAAACAGTTTTACTACTATAACGTGAACCAATGGGCAAACGGTGATCCCCGAATGCCTTTCAAATTCACCGGGCGAAACTTTGAAAGAAATTCTACCTGGAAACACGCCTACATGCACAACATCCTGAGCATGCCGGATAAATGGGAGTATCCGTGGTTTGCTGCATGGGACCTGGCCTTTCATACCGTTACCCTCGCCAGAATTGATTCTGATTTTGCCAAAAGGCAGCTTGCGGTAATTCTCAGGGAATACTACATGCATCCGAACGGGCAGATTCCGGCCTATGAATGGAATTTTTCAGATGTTAATCCACCCGTACACGCCTGGGCTACCTGGAAAGTATATGAGATTGATAAAGAACAGCGTGGCGGAAAAGGAGATATCAAATTTCTGGAGCGGATATTTCACAAGCTCCTTCTGAATTTTACCTGGTGGGTAAATCAAAAAGACGAAGAAGGTAATAACATTTTCGGTGGTGGTTTTCTTGGTTTGGATAATATCGGGGTATTTGACAGAAACGCCCAGATCCCAGGTGTGAAACTTCAGCAGGCAGATGCCACGGGCTGGATGGCTATTTTCACCCTAAATATGCTGCGTATATCCCTGGAAATTGCTCTGGAACGACCGGTTTATCAGGATATGGCCTCCAAATTCTTTGAGCATTTTATGCATATTGCTTCGGCTATCAATAATAATCTGGAGCATGGAAATAAAGGCCTTTGGGATGAGATTGACCAGTTTTATTACGATAAAATTCATACGCCAGACTCCCGAACAATCTTTTTAAAAATCAGATCTCTGGTTGGTCTCATTCCTCTCTGTGCAGTGGAAGTTATTCATGAAGACCTACTGGAAAAACTACCCGATTTCAGGCAGCGTCTGGAGTGGATTCTCAATAACCGACCCGATCTGGCTTCTTTGATATCAAGATGGCATGAGCCTGGTAAAGGGGAGACACACTTATTATCTCTACTGAGAGGTCACCGAATGAAAATGGTATTACGTAGATTATTTGATGAAAGTGAATTTCTTTCGGATTACGGGATTCGTTCGTTGTCAAAATATCATCTTAAAAACCCATTCTCTTTCAATCTGAACGGAGAGGATCTCACGGTGGTTTACACACCTGCAGAATCTGACACCTCAATCATGGGAGGAAACAGTAACTGGCGAGGCCCCATCTGGTTTCCTCTGAATTACCTGATTATTGATGCACTTCATAAATACTCGCAGTATTACGGCGAAGATTATGAAGTGGAATATCCGACAGGATCTGGTGAGATAACTACCATCTCAGGTACTGCCACTGCCCTATCTGAACGTCTGATTCATATTTTTATGAGAGATTCCACTGGTAAACGTCCCGCCTTACAAAATTACCCGGAATATGAGCTGGAGCACTTCAGGGATCACTACCTCTTTCATGAATATTTCCATGGTGATAATGGCACAGGCTGCGGAGCGGCACATCAGACGGGCTGGACAGGCCTGGTTGCGGATCTCATAGCCGAGATTAACCATAAAAAAGAGAAGCCGGGAGAAGAACCTATCAGCTTTAGCTGATTTTCATTTGACAAGCCCCTTAAACTCGTTGAGTTTAAGGAGAGCTTCGATGGGTGACATGGTGTCCAGATCAAGTTTTGTAAGCTTCTCTTTCAATTCTACAAGTTTGGGGTCTGGTGCATCAAAAAAGCTGAGCTGATAGTTATTTTTTGGAGCCTCCTTGATTTTTTCTTTATTCTTTTCCCGTAGATGATCTGCCTCCAGATGATGAAGTATTTCATTGGCTCTCAAAACTATAGACTGCGGCATACCAGCAAGCTGAGCCACATGGATACCAAAACTGTGCTCACTGCCACCGGCTTTCAGTTTCCTGAGAAACACCACCTTGCCATTCACTTCTTTGACCGCTACATTGAAGTTTTTTATTCTGGAGAAATCCTCTGTGAGTTGATTTAGTTCATGGTAATGGGTAGCAAAAAGTGTTCTGGGTTTAAATTTTGGGTGATTATGAAGATATTCAGAAATACTCCAGGCAATGCTAACGCCATCATAGGTACTGGTTCCGCGGCCGATTTCATCCATAATTACAAGACTTCGCTCACTCAGGTTATTCAGAATAGAAGCCGTTTCTGTCATTTCTACCATGAAAGTGGATTCTCCTCGTGAAAGGTTATCACTGGCTCCTACCCTTGTAAAAATCTTGTCTACCAGCCCGATCTCCGCCGTTTCAGCCGGCACAAAAGACCCCACCTGAGCCATGAGCACAATCAGTGCGGTTTGTCTTAGCAAAGCCGATTTACCTGCCATGTTTGGCCCCGTAACAATAATGATTTGCTGGTCGCTATCATTCAATAGTAAGTCATTGGGCACATAACTTTCTCCTGTAGGAAGTTGTTTCTCTATGACCGGATGCCGCCCGGCCTGAATAAGAATCTGATGCGAATCATTGAGAACAGGTTTCTGGTATTTATTGGCTACTGCCACCAGGGCAAAGCTTGCCAGGGCATCCAACTGAGAAATCACTCGGGCGTTTTGCTGAATCTGACTCACAAACTCAGAAACGGCCAATACAAGATCGGTGTACAATCGGCTTTCTATTTCAAAAATCTTACTTTCTGCCGTGAGAATTTTCTCCTCGTACACTTTGAGTTCTTCAGTAATATATCGCTCTGCATTCACGAGCGTTTGTTTCCTTATCCATTCAGCCGGGACCTTATCCTTATGAGCATTGGACACCTCCAGATAATACCCAAACACCTTGTTATAAGCAATTTTCAGAGATGGAATTCTGGTTTTTTCGGCCTCCCGTTGCTGAATTTCAATCAGGTAATCTTTTCCCGAGAAAGCTATTTTATGAAGTTGATCCAACTCCGGGTCTACCCCACTTTTTATAATTCCACCCTGATTGGCCACATGAGGAGCGTCTTCTTTCACTTCTCTTCCAATCTTATCAACAATGAAGCTACAATCGGCCAGCTGACTCAGGTATTTTTCAAAAACAGGATTGACGGGAATAGTCTTCTGAATAAGCTCCCGAAGCGGAGTTATTTGCCGGAGAGCCCGGTTTAGTTGAATCATTTCCCGTGGGCTGATCCTTCCCACTGCCACTTTAGAGATCAGTCTTTCAAGATCACCAACCGGTTTGAGTGTATTTCTGAGATCTTCAAGTTTTTCAGGATTTTTGACGAAAAAATCTACGGTATCCAGTCTTTCCTGTATCGGCTTTTGATCTTTCAATGGAAGTACCATCCACCGCCGCAGGGTACGTGCACCCATGGGGGTAACGGTTTCATCCAAAATATCAATGAGTGGCACCCCACCCTCGTTCTGAGCAGAAACCAGCTCCAGATTTCTGATGGTAAACCGATCAAGCCAGACATACCGCTCCTGATCCAGGCGGGTCAAAGAGGAGATATGACTGATGTCGCGATGTTCGGTATCAGAGAGGTATTGGAGAATGACACCCGCTGCAGTAATTCCGTCGCGAAGGTTTTCAATTCCAAATCCTTTGAGTGTGTTGGTTTTGAAGTGCTGAGTAAGGAGTGGGTAGGCATGATCATAGGTGTAAGCCCAGTCTTCAAACGTAAACGTATTAAATTTATCTCCGAAAAGCAGATTAAACTGTTTACTGTAGTGACGACAAAAGAGAACCTCGGCCGGACCAAATCCCTGAAGTAGTTTATCGATATACGCGGCTGATCCCTCTGTACAAATAAATTCTCCGGTAGAAATATCCAGAAAAGAAATCCCAAGATTATCTTTTTCTCCGAAATGAACAGAAGCCAGGTAGTTGTTTTGTTTGGTATCCAATACATTGTCGTTGTAGGAGACGCCCGGAGTAACCAATTCGGTAACCCCGCGTTTTACTATTCCCTTAACTGTTTTTGGATCCTCTAGCTGATCACAGATGGCCACCCTTTGCCCGGCTCGCACCAGTTTTGGCAGATAGGTATCCAGAGAGTGATGGGGGAAACCAGCAAGCTCCTGATTGGCCCCGCCATTGTTTCGTTTGGTTAAAACTATACCCAGAATTTTAGACGCCAGAATAGCATCTTCACCGAATGTTTCATAAAAATCACCTACCCTGAACAGTAGAAGTGCTCCCGGATATTTCGATTTAATCTGATTGTATTGCTTATTTAAGGGTGTTTCAGAGGGGCTTTTCGTTTTTGCCATTCGTATGCAGCGGTAGCTTTTTTCTTATCGATTCACTTTCTCAAAATTAGTCAAAAAAGCCTGGAATTAGTTAGAAATGCCTCTTGAAGTACCCTTCAAAAATTGAAAGAATTAATACGGCATAAACAGAAATTGGTATAGAAATAAGATGCGTTGGTGTAAATAGTTTCGGAATTAACGTCAAAGCATTTATCATTGACTACGATTACGTGCCTGATAATTCCATTAAAACTGCGACCGGAAAATACTCATTCCGGTAGATCACGATGCCGTTCCAATTTCTGAAGCGGCGGCAACATGTAGTTTTGTGGGATCTCAGTGGATCTAATCTGCTCCGCGTAGAATTCTTATTTCTTCGCTAGATTTGTCCAAAACCGGGGCCTGTACTGGTCCCGGTTTTACTGTTGGCTTAGAAATTTTTCAGCAAACCGCCGCCCCATCTCACGCTGAGATTTTGAATCAAAATGAATGAGATCTTCTTTGCAACTAAGGTCACCGGTTTTAATCAAATAGGAATTTGCATCAGAATTCACATACTGAGAAAAGACCTTATTAATTCCTTGCCACAATTCATCATGCTCAGAAAAAGAACCCAATTCAGCGATAAAAACTGGAAGTGCCAGGTCATTAACTTCCTCACGGAATATTCCGAAAAGTTGTTTTAAATTTAGGTAATGACCGGCAATTCCTTCAGTAGAAGCATCCGACTCCCCCTGATGCCAAAGGATTCCTTTGATTATACCATATTGCCTGGCACTATGAACCTGTTTTCTGAAATTAGTTAGTAAAGGCACTCCTCTGTGTGTTTGATCCAGTAGCCATTGATTCATACTACTTCCTCCTATCGCCGTAGGAACCAAAAGTATTTTTTTGTCTTCAGGAATACCATCAAGTAAGGTCCTGGCAAAAGACATTCCGCAATCCAGCCCTGTAAGATCTGGCTCATACCAGTGCAGGGGTTCCTGTGCATAAATAAGTTCTCCCGAAGAGTTCAGGGTAAAAACACGTGAATTGATTAATGTATCCGTAGGTTCCACCGATCCACGACCTGCCATATTTGACTGACCGGCCATTATGAATATCCAGACATCCTCTTTTGGAAAACTTCCAATTACTTTGGTTTGCTTTTGAGGAAAGTTCGAACTTCTTGATTCAGCAACCGATTGACCATTCGAATCGCATATGTACAAGAAAACAACCGTAAGCAAAAATAATTTCCTGCTAACCGGGATTACCCAATTAATTAAATGGACTGTGGAAAGTCCGGATTTCAAATACATACTGAACCTTACATGTGGAATTTTCTCATCCACATTTCTTCATGAATCTCGGTATCTCTGTTTGAGAGTTTATACAGGTAAATGGTTAGTGCGATGGCAAGCCCTCCGAAGAGTATATTCAAAAAGCTTACCCCCGCCGTATTAAGAATGGAATACAGCATTACAAGGATACAAACCAAGGTAGCTGCTCCTACCACATACAACATCCGGCTTAAGAAGCGGTGTTTTGACCTTAATTCATTAAATGACAAATTTTTCAAAGTAGAGTTTTTCATCATAAGTAGCTTTAGATAGTAAAAGATTTATTTTCACATGGTTAAGGTAATAAATTCGGATAACTTTTACAAGAATTTACTTGATTAATCGAAGTTGACATTCATCCTATCAGAAGCTTACGCATAAAAAAAGAGGCTTGAAGCCTCTTTTAATACATCCGTATTTCTAAGTTAAAGCCGAATTATCTCGGCCCCAATGGCATTCAACCTTTTATCAATAAACTGATACCCGCGATCTATTTGCTCAATATTATCGATGATGCTGGTCCCATTGGCAGAAAGAGCTGCAATAAGTAAAGCCACGCCTGCACGAATATCTGGAGAAGACATCCTTATTCCACGAAGATTATGCTGGCGGTCAAGACCTACCACCGTTGCCCGGTGAGGGTCACACAAAATAATCTGGGCACCCATGTCAATTAGCTTATCAACAAAGAAAAGCCGGCTTTCAAACATTTTCTGATGAACCAGTAGCGTACCCTTGGCCTGAATTGCCGTTACCAGAATAATGGAAATAAGATCGGGGGTGAATCCTGGCCAGGGTGCGTCATAGATAGTTAAAATGGAGCCATCAATTAATGTACTGATTTCATAGTTGGTCTGAGAAGGGATATAAATGTCGTCTCCTCTGAACTCCATATGTATACCCAGTTTTTTAAACGTATCCGGGATTATTCCCAGCTCTGCAATCTTACAATTCTTGATCGTGATCTCAGACTGAGTCATAGCGGCCAACCCTATGAATGAACCGATTTCAATCATATCAGGCAGCATTTCATGCTCGCATCCGCCCAGGGCTTCCACACCTTCAATGGTAAGTAAATTAGAGCCTACTCCACCGATTTTGGCACCCATTCGGTTCAACATTTTGCATAGTTGCTGCAGATAGGGCTCACAGGCAGCATTGTATATAGTAGTTATTCCCGGTGTAAGAACGGCAGCCATAACTACATTGGCCGTACCTGTCACAGAGATTTCGTCCATCCAGACATACGCCCCTTTCATTTGGCCACCTTCCACCGTATAGAAGGCATCTCCCGGCTCATAATCAAACGTAGCTCCTAGCTTGGCAAAGCCCGTAAAATGAGTATCCAGAGGTCTGCGACCTATCTTGTCTCCACCAGGGCGGGGAGCTTTTCCTTTGCCAAAACGGCCCAGCATGGGTCCTAAAAGCATGATTGAACCTCTTAATGCAGCGGCTTTCTCTTTGTAACTATTACTTTCAAAATACTCGAAATTAACATCGCCAGCCTCAAATTTGTAGCAGCCTTCATACAATTTGGTACGTTTCACGCCCATATCTTCCAGTAACTCCATGAGCTTATTTACATCCCGTATGTCTGGAATATTGCTGATGGTAACCTCCTCTTTGGTGAGTAAAACAGCACAAAGAATCTGTAAGGCTTCGTTCTTGGCACCCTGCGGAATCAACTCTCCGCTTAGTTTTTTGCCTCCGGTAATTTTAAATGATGACATGTAATAGGATCAGGAAAGTGAATTAGTTATTTCTTCTTCGTTTGAATCGGTTATTGCGGTTATTATTGCTGTTTCCGTTACTTCTGTTTTTATTGAATTTTCGGTTACCATTGCCTCCACCATTCGGGTTGAAGCTATTCGGCGTATTGGCGTTATTAAATCTGTTTGGCATGCGATTCCCGTCTTTTGGATTGGCTTCCTGAATTATGCCATCTCTCCGTAATTCATCCACCTCTTCCTGAAGTTTGAATCCCGACATTTCCAGAATGGTATCCAGGCAGTTGTTTACTTCAACCGTATCCTTATTCCATTGAAGATAAAAGCTTTGCATGAGCTTAACCAGATACGAAATAAACGCCTTACGTTCATCCTTTGTGGAAGCCACTGTGGCCTTAAGTACCAGAAGTTCCAGGTTTCGTCCGTAAAACTTGTGCTTGAGTCTGGACTGACTGTAAGGCACCCGCATGGGCTTCTTACCCAGAGCCTCTTTAGGTGGCGGTGGAAAAGGACTGTCAACATCAAGCTGAAAGTTTGCCATTACATACAGGTCATCCCAAAGTTTTTTGGAATAATCAAGACCGTCACGCATCTGAGGGTGAATCTGACGCATTAATTCGATGAGTATGTGGGCGTGTTTGGTACGACGTTCTTTATCAGGTACAGATACTACGTGCTCTACCAGCTTTTGGATATTACTTCCGTATTCTTTCATAAATTTTTGGAAATGCTTAAGGCGAAGTCCTGACTATGCAGTGAAGTTAAGAGGAAAACCACCTTTAAAACGTGGCAAAGGTAACAAAAAAACAAACCAACATCGTTAAATTTACGCAATTTCAACCGGGCTTTCCGAATGCTTAAAACGCTAGCTGTATTCGCATTATTACTTCTTCTGGTAATCTCCTGTAAACCTAAACCACCCGTATTTATTACCCGGGCACCTTCGCAGACAAGCACCACACCAAACTATGTCTATGAGGAAATACCAGGTTCTCCTTTGGAAGAGTTCAGAGGGCTCTGGGTAGCCTCTATAGCGAACATCGACTGGCCAAGTAGGCGTGGTTTGAGTTCTGAGAACCAGCAATCTGAATTTAGAAATCTGGCAGAAACAGCCAGATCCACCGGAATAAACGCCTTGCTGGTTCAGGTGAGGGCCGCCTCTGATGCCTTTTATGCCAAAGGAAATGAACCCTGGGCAGAATGGCTCATGGGCGAGCAGGGGCTCCCACCTTCTCCTCCTTATGACCCCCTGGAGTTTATGATTTCTGAGACACATGGCCGAGGTATGGAATTTCATGCCTGGCTGAATTTGAACCGTGGTCGTCACAAAAATGCTACATCTGTAATACCGGGTCACCTTATTTATACCAAACCTGAATGGTTTCTTAAATACGACGGATATACGTTGTACAATTTCGGCTTACCAGAGGTAAGGGATTACATTGCCTCGGTGGTTGTTAATATTGTTCGGAATTACGATGTGGATGGCATCCATTTTGACGACTATTTCTATCCCTATAAAGTTGCGGGTGAAGAACTTAACGATCGCGACACTTTCAGAAAATATTCAGCTGGATTTAAAACTATTGAAGATTGGCGGAGAAACAATATTGATTTACTCATCAGGCAGATTGCCAAAGAAATCAAGAAGGAAAAGTCCTGGGTGGTATTTGGAATAAGCCCGTTTGGAGTCTGGAGAAATAAAAGCGATTCGCCTGAGGGATCGGCAACCCGTGGGGGCCAGCCATCCTATGATTATATGTTTGCTGATACCAGGAAATGGGCCAGAGAAGGTTGGATCGATTACATCACCCCTCAGATTTATTTTCCTTTCGAGCATAAACTGGTTCCATATGGGGTCCTTACCGATTGGTGGGCAAAAAACGCAGGGAATACCCGGCTATATATCGGTCATGGAATTTACAGGGTTGACCAAAACTCTGATCTTGATGCCTGGAAAGACCCTAACCAGATACCGCGTCAAATTGAATACAACCGCCTCTCTCACAGGGTAGATGGCAGTATTTTTTATTCTTCCAACGCCCTCTATAAAAACCGTCTTGGACTCACTGATTCTTTAAAACAACTCTTTCAGTTTCCCGCTCTTACTCCTGAAATCAAATCCATTGCTACTTCCCATTCCTCTGCTGCCACAGGCCTGCGGATAACTAAAAACAGTTCAGGATACGTTCTTGGATGGAATTCACCGCAAAATTCCCTGAACCTTGTGTATTTTTTCGAAGAAGGGCAAAATATAAATCTTGGAGACCCGGCAAACCTACTGGCTATAACCCCTCAAAGTTCAATTAGCTGGGCCAACGAGTCAAAAGGAATTTTTGCAATAATTATTCGAGAACGGGGAAAAATGAAAAGCAAACCAGCTTTTCTTCGTACCCATCCCTGAAAATCAAGCTAATAATTGTTTCGTCCAAACATACGTTAACAGGTTTTGTCTTAATTTTTCAATGAAATAGGAAGACATTAAACTGGCAAGCCCATCTCTTTCGTGAGGCAAAAAGGGATGACGGAGATAGTAGTACCCGGCATCCCTTTAAATACTAATTGAAAAGTAATTCACCTCCCAGGCTTTACTCCTGAATAATGACGGCAGTACCGGATGCCGTAACCATCAGCATTCCATTACTTTGCCCCAAAGTCTCATAATCCAGATCAATACCCACAATCGCATTGGCCCCCAATCGTTTGGCTCGCTCGGCCATTTCCGAAATCGCCGTATTTTTTGCCTCGCTCAGTACTTTTTCGTAGGACCCAGACCTTCCGCCTACGATGTCCCTTATTCCGGCAAAGAAGTCTTTAAAAATATTGGCTCCGATGATGGTTTCTCCGGTTACAAGTCCTTTGTATTCCACTATACGTTTTCCCTCAAGCGTCGGGGTTGTAGATAAAATCATGGTAGTTCTGTTTAGTTCAAAACAAAACTAGCAGCTCTTTGTTATAGAGAAAGATGAATTGGGATAAATGGAGTAAGAACTGGTTGACACAAGGAGGATAAAGGACATACGGTAGCTCTACCGCATCTTACTTCTTCGAGCCAGAAAAGCCGACATCACCGGATCAAATCCCTGATTAATATCCACTTCTATAAAGTCGATTTTGTATTGCCCGCATCGCAGCTTGAGATCGCGATAAAAGGAGGATACTGCCTCTTTATACTTTTCTCTCACCTGCGAAGGCTGAGCGTTTATTCGCTGACCACTTTCCAGATCGATGAATTCATAGGGTCTTTCTTCAAACTCAAACTCTTTCTCAGTCTTGTGGTCTGTCACATGAAAAAGTAGAATTTCATGCTTGCGATGTTTGAGGTGCTGGAGTGCAGAAAACAATTCATTGAGATCAGCCATATTTTCAAACATATCGCTGAAGATTACCACCAACGAACGCTTGTGAATCTTATCAGCTATAAGGTGCAGAGTTTCGGCAACCGTGGTTTTTTTGTTTGGCATATGCTGGTTCATCTGTTTTTCCAGCTCCAGATAGATCTGGTGAATATGCCCTGGGGTTGATTTCACCTGTGTCTGAACCTCAATTTCATCCGAGAAGGTAGTAAGACCCACAGCATCCCGTTGCTTTTGCATGAGGTTGGCCAGAGTAGCAGCGGCAAGACAACTAAAAACCAGTTTACCGTTAGTGTCTGCCGGATAATACATCGATGAAGATGTGTCAATAAGCAGCTGACATCTCAGATTGGTTTCTTCTTCAAATCGTTTGGTAAACAGGCGGTCTGTTTTCCCGTATACTTTCCAGTCAATATACCGGGTACTTTCACCCGTATTATAAAGCTGGTGTTCAGCAAATTCCACAGAAAACCCGTGAAATGGAGATTTGTGTAAACCAGTTATAAAACCCTCTACCAGCTGCCTGGCCAGCAATTCCAGAGAACCATATTCCCTTACTTTTGAAAGATCGAGCTTGAGTTTATTCATTCGCTATTTGCAGGGAGTCGCTTCCGTTTTTTTCTCGGATACCAAAAATAATAGGTGCCACTGAGCTTGCATAAACCTCACCGTTTGATCCTACAATCAGGGCGTCAATATAAATTACTCCTTTTTGTTTCATTTGGAGAGAATCTGCGGCTGCGGAGGAGAGATCGATCACCCTGCTATCACTGAAGGGGCCTCTGTCATTCACTCTTACAACTACTTTACGTCCGTTATCCCGACTGGTAACTTCAATCATCGTGTTAAACGGCAGCGTACGATGAGCACATGTAAGTTTATTTTTGTCCATTTTTTCACCGTTTGCCGTGGTTCTTCCGTGAAACTTGCTTCCGTAGTACGAAGCTCTGCCACTGAAACGTGTACCCAGCAGAGGGTTTTCTTCAAGTTCTTTCTGCAGACCATAATTAATCAGCAGAATCCAGGTAAGTGAAACAATTAATATTCGGATCAAAATATACTTTAATTCGGTGTTCAAATTTACGGCAATACTCGTTGGGAGTTTTGAAGATAAGCAATAAATTATGTTAAAATTCAAGTATTCTTCATTGAGGTATATTTTTTTTCATTTATTTTTTTTCAATCAATAAAAACCTATTTTTGGGACAATGTCAAACTCTAAACCCCTAATACAAAGTGCAAAGAGAAGAGAGAGAAATGATTTACTCCAAGCGAGTACGTGCAGGTAAACGCACCTATTTTTTCGATGTAAGGTCAACCAGATCCAACGATTACTATCTCACTGTAACTGAAAGCCGCCGACAGCAGAAAGATGGTGACTTCATCTATGAAAAGAGTAAGATGTTCATCTATAAGGAAGACTTCAACAAGTTTGTAGACGCACTTCAGGAAACTGTAAACCACATTAAGCAGGAATTACTCCCCGATTTTGACTTCGACCAGTACGACCGTGAAGAAGACGGTATCGACGATTCAGAGGCACCCGCCGAGAAAAGTGGAGAGTCTTATTCGAATACGGATCTGAAATGGGAATAAAAAAAGGGCTCTAAAGCCCTTTTTTTATGGTTTATTCATTTCATCAGAAGTGATTACATGTACGCCAGCGGGACAGTTAACCGCCCAATTGACCATCGACATGGCAACCCTCTCTCCTTCAATGGCCCTGTATCTGAGGGGAATCACAGGCTCCAAAACTTCCATTATCCGCTGACCTATAGATTCACCCAATCGTTTTTCCTTTCTGGCTCCAAGCAGTAAAGATGGCCTGAAAATCCCGAGAGCTCTAAAAGGTAAAGATCTGAGACATTCTTCCAGTTGCCCTTTTACTCGGTTATAGAAAAAAAATGAACGGGGGTCAGATCCCATTGCTGTCACAACTGCAAAGGAATCCGCTCCGTTTTCCGAAGCTGCACGTGCAATTCTCCAAGGATACTCGAGGTCCACTTTTTGGAAAGACTCTTTGCTTCCCGCCTTTTTAATGGTGGTGCCCAACACACAAAAAACATCGTTTACTGCAGGGAGAGTGTATTCTGCCTCATCGAAATTGAAAAGTATCTCCCGAAGTTTGGCATGGTTCAGGGAGGTGCGTCTCCTCACAAGCACATAAACCTCCTCATAGGCTTCTGAAGCCAACAAAAGTTCCAGTAAGAATTTCCCAACCAGGCCCGAAGAACCCGCAATTAATGCTTTCCTCATAAGCGAATTTTACACCGAATATAACAAAAAAAGGCCTATCAATATGTAGGCCTTTTCCAACTGTCTGAACGTGATTTATCTAATATCTAATTATTACTACTCTTTTATTTCATACTTGCCATAATCAGCATTCCCTCGTTGAAAAGCATTTGCTTTTCATTCACCACCACCACTACCCTTTCCGGCATAGATGAACTGTCAATGCTAAGGGCCAGTTTTTCTCCTCCCAGATTATCCAGGAAAATAAATTCGCCGTCGTTTGAAACTGCTGCCATTCCCTCCGAAAAGCTCTCGCCAGCTTCATATATAATGGGAATAACCACACTGCCTTTCAGGTTAATGTAACCGTATTTGCCATTTTTCTTCACTAAAGCAAGTCCTTCACTGAAGTCACCTACGTAGTCATAAACAGGAGCTACCAGTTCCTTACCGTTCTCATCCATGAATCCCCACAGACTGTTACGGCTGAAAGCAAAGAAACCCTCGCTTTTCATTCTGATCTGATCATAGCCAGCTGTGGTAGTTTTACCTTTTTTATTCAGAATCCCGAATTTACCTGCCTGAACAAACAAGGCATTTCCATCTTTATATTCAGAAACGTTTTCAAATTCATCTCCGGTAAGAGCCTTACCCTGAGTATTGATAACAAGTGTTTTTCCATTTTGACGAACGGTAGCTCTTTCTTCCTTGAAGTTCGAAACAAAATCAAACTGAAAATCGATTACTACTTTATCCTCAATGTTGATATAACCCCATTTGCCGTTGTGCATCACCGGTGCAAGCCCCTCAGTGAAGTTCAAAGCAAAATTATATTTAGCAGGCACTACCATTTCGCCCGAAGAATTAATAAATCCTGAAAGACCATTTTGTTTAAATACGGCATATTCTCCTTCGAAGGTCATGGCAAATTCAAACTGAGCGGGAATAACCTCTTTTCCGGTTACATCCACATAACCAAACTTTCCACCCGATTTAAACAATGCTTTGTTTGAGCTGAAATTTTCAAGGTACTCGTACTGCATTTTTGTAGCAGACACCCCGTTTTTCTTGATGATGCCATAGCCTTCACCTTTTCTTACGAGGGCATAACCATTCTCAAAGTCTGCTGCATAATCGTAAATACAAGGGATCTGAAGACGGCCATCGCGATTTAGATAACCATATTTTCCGTTGACTTTCACCCTGGCAAGGCCATCATTGAAGGAATAGCTTGCTTTCAGTGGAGACGGACCTGAAATGTTTTCTGAAGTAGGGTTTGCAAAGGCAATCACCGGCAAAGCAATTGCGAGGCAGATGAAGGTTTTAATGAGTTTAGCGGTGTTCATAACTTTTCTTTTTCCTGATAGTTATGAAGTTGCAAATCTCATGCCAAAACGTAGTGCACTTCCCGAAAATGTGCCGAACTCACTTTGTGTAGGTGCGAAGAAACCTGGTCAAGGTACCAACAATACTATACTCGTTGTCAAATAAATCCTTCAGGAAGATAACAAAAAACTATGCCACATGATCTGCGTACTGCATTTCATACAAATTTGAATAGAATCCTCCTTTTTTAAGGAGTTGATCGTGGGTTCCGCTTTCTACAACTGCCCCTTTATCCATGACCACAATTTTATCGGCATTTTGTATGGTACTTAGCCGGTGGGCAATAACTATGGCTGTACGTCCTTTCATAAGTTTCTCAATGGCTTTCTGAATAAGTTCCTCTGATTCGGAGTCAATGGATGAGGTAGCTTCATCCAGGATTATAATGTGCGGATTCTGAACCATCGCCCGAACAAAAGAAAGCAATTGCCTTTGACCCACAGAAAGCGTGGCACCACGTTCCATTACATTATAATCATAATTACCTGGAAGCTGCATGATGAAATCGTGAACCCCTACCATTTTTGCGGCTTCAATCACCTGCTCATCAGAGATACTATCATCTCCCAGAGTTATATTGTTTCTGATGGTATCTGAATAAAGAAACACATCCTGAAGAACCATACCGACCCTGCTTCTGAGATGGGAAAGCTCAAACTCCTTGTTATTTATACCATCTATGAGGATCTCGCCTTTATTGATTTCATAGAAACGGGTGAGCAAATTTATGATTGAGCTTTTCCCTGCCCCGGTTGCCCCTACGAAAGCGAGCGTTTCACCCTGATTCACTTTAAAGGAAATATCTTTCAGAACATAGTTTTCATCCTTGTAGGCAAACCATACGTTCTTAAATTCTACCTCTCCTTTAATCTCATCCTTTATTTTACCTGTATTGGGAATAATCTCGTCACTATCCAGCAGCTTAATTATTCTGTCGGTGCTTACTATGCCCATCTGAAGCGTATTCACCCGATCGGCAATCATTCGTATGGGCCTGAAAAACTGGTTGATAAACATGATGAATGCGGTAATCGTACCAAAGGTGACATCCATCTGAGGGTCAATCACCTGCTTGGCTCCATACCAGACCACAAGACCAGTACCCAGTGCCGAGATTACTTCTGCCACCGGATAATAAATAGAATAATAAAGAATAGACCGAATGTTAGCATCCCGGTGATCTTTATTAATACCCAGAAATTTTCGGTATGAAATATCCTCTGAATTGAATATCTGAACAAGACTCATTCCCGTAATCTGCTCCTGCACAAAACTATTCAGGTTTGAAACCGCGTTACGCACTTCATTAAACGACTTCTTGATTTTTTCTTTGAATACGTAGGTGCTTACCAGCATCAGCGGAATGGTACAAAGGCTGATTAGGGATAATCTCCAGTCTGTGTAAAACATCACGGCTATAATGAGCACTAGCTGAAGCACATCACCGGCAATCGCTGCAAAACCCTCGCTGAATACATTGGATAAGGTTTCAATATCTGAAATAGTACGAGTTACGAGCCGGCCAATAGGAGTCTCATCAAAAAAACGGAGTTTGAGCTCAAGAATTCTTTCGTAAAGCTGGATACGTATATCACGAATGATATTCTGACCGAGCCATCCGGCCAAATAGGTATTCCAGAAAGCCAGCACAGATGTGAAAAAAAGTAGGGCAATCATCCCAATAAGCATTCGGGTAAGGCCTGCAAAATCGCCCTGAGCTATAGGAACATCTATCGTATATTTTATCAGAAGAGGTAATAAGGGAGACAATACTGCACTTGCAAGTATAATGATAATCAGAAGAATAAACTTCCCCCGATATGGGCCAATAAACTTTACCAGTCTGCTTAGAACTTCGCGGTCAAAAATTCGTCCACTTATCTTTTCTTCTTTCAAAAGAGCCAAGGTTAAATTTAATAAACCTAATAAAAGGCGTTGTCGTTCTGGTTCTTTACCTGAATCGATCTGCTATCCAATCTGAAAGACAAAACATCTCAGAAATTGTTGCTGATCTCCCTGATACTTTCTTTGTGGGCCTTTAAGACCTTCCTGATAAGTGACGGTTTCATGGCAAGTGAAAGGAAAAGACTTTCAAATTGAGATGGGGCCAAATAGATACCCCGCTTCAGCATCGCATTGAAATACAGACCAAACAAAGCCATGTCGGAGGTCTTCGCTGTTTCGAAGTCCACCACCTGCTTTTCGGTAAAAAACAAGCTATACATGGACCCAACGTGGTTTATCGAATAAGGAATCCCGGCCTTTTCAAGAGGTGATCCAAGGCCATTTACTAATTCCTCCCCAATTTCATCCAGTTCTTTGTACAGGTCTGGTCTTTTTTGAATCTGTTTCAACATGGCGAATCCCGCCGACATCGCAATCGGGTTTCCACTAAGTGTACCCGCCTGATAAACCGGCCCTGCAGGGCTTACCATGTTCATGATTTCTGCTTTACCCCCATAGGCTCCCACTGGCATTCCGCCGCCGATAATCTTACCAAGTGTGGTCATATCGGGCACCACACCAAATCGTTCCTGAGCTCCCCCTGCCGCCAGTCTGAAGCCTGTCATGACCTCATCAAAAATAAGTATTATGCCTTCGCGGGTACAAATATCTCTCAGCCCTTGCAGATAACCCTCCCGGGGAAGCACACACCCCATGTTACCCACCACCGGCTCCAGAATAAGTGCAGCTATTTCACCGGAATTATTTCTAATCAGCGTTTCTACAGCCTCCAGATTATTATAAGGAGCCAGAAGGGTGTCTTTTGCGGTACCAGAAGTTACTCCGGGGCTATCGGGAGCCCCCATGGTAATGGCTCCGCTACCTGCTGCTATCAGGAAAGAATCTCCATGACCATGATAGCAACCCTCAAACTTGATGATTTTATCCCTCCCGGTATAGCCCCTCGCTGCCCGTATGGCAGACATAGTGGCCTCGGTACCTGAGTTCACCATTCGTACTTTTTCCACCGACGGAACCATTTCGGCAATCATTTGGGCCATGTCAATTTCCAGACTGGTGGGGGCACCAAAGGAAAAAGACTTTTTTATGGCTTTACCTACAGCCTCCTCTACGGGTTGGAAGGCATGGCCAAAAAGCATAGGTCCCCAGCTATTTATTAATTCGATGTATTTGTTACCATCTACATCTGTAAGGAACGCACCCTTTGCTTTTTTTATAAATACCGGGTTCCCACCTACCGCTTTAAAAGCCCGTACGGGAGAATTTACCCCGCCAGGTATAAATTGCTGAGCTTTTTCGAAAAGCCTGGCACTCTTTGTTTTCATTATTTTCCTGAATTAATCCTAATTGACAAGTTCAAAAATGCCATCGCTATACCTGATCACGGGCACAATCTTATTCTCCTGACTATTTTCTGAATAGTCAAAACCTGAAAGCAGAAGATCATCCATGCGTGGGCTTTCATTGAGATTAAGTCGGAATATATCCTTCCCATCTTTCAGCATTCTGCCATAAAACAGCACAAGATCATACCCCATATACGCATAGTAAGAAGGTAAGGCATTCATTTCCTCAATGTATTTCATCTTAAACTCCCTAAGGGTCTGTGATTCGGAATCAGTGAATTCAGGGGAAATAAGAAAAAGACGTCGGTTAAAAACTCCTCTGGAGCCTGATTCCAGATTGAAAGACGAAGATGTGGCAATGAGCAACGAATCTGCTCTCCGTTGGCTGAGAGCCCGTACTACTCCCGGTCCTGCAGATGCCTCCGTACTGAAAAAAACATGACCGGGCCTGTAGGCAGTGCTTATCGATTCAAGACTTCTGAATCGTTTTAATTCATTCACTTTAAACCCCCGTTTTCTAGCCTCTGCCCCATAAACCGCTGCAAGTATCGAGTCCTTTTTACTTTCTCCGTAATAAATACTCACATCCTTTTTGCGGGTCTGCTCTTCCACAAAATCAAGAGACGCATTTGCCTGTGTAATATTTGAGGGCTGAACCAAGAACCTGGCGTCCGATCCGACCAAAAGCTCTGAATTATTTGACATCGGATGAATCTGATAAATCCGGTTTTTGGCAGCATACTCTTCAAGTAGCTTATTCGGACCTCCGTACAAAGGCCCCACCACCACATCAAGCTGTTTAAAATCTGCCCGATCCAGGTATTTTTTCATCGACTCTGATGAATTGCCTACATCAAAACCTAGCAGACGAACATTTATTTTTTCTTCCTTAAGTCGTTCAGTAGCCTTGCTCATTCCATAATAGAGGTCGTAAACAAAACGCTGATCAGTAGATGCTTCTCTCAGGTTAAATTTATCCAGTCCGAAAGGCAACAATACTCCGAAGTCAATGACGCCATCGTCAAAAGATCGCTGATAGTTAACGTTTTTACCTGAATTTTTCTGGCTTTCACCTGGTGACTTGATTTTAAATCGATTTGTCAATTGATCACTCAGCTCCAGATCTGCCTTTGTATTATAGCTACGTGACTGTATTCGCCTTACAAGAGTCTCTGCAATTACATTATTAAGCGGAAATTTCCTGTTAAGATCTTTCAGAAGGGTTATATTCTCTATGGCAGAAATGTAAAACCGGCTAGCGTCTTCCTTGTTTTCTTTAAGTTCCCCGGAACTGATTCTTTCCATGTAACTGAGCCCTTCTTCAAAGTACTTGTCTTTAAGGTTTGACAAGCCATACAAATAATAAGCCTCATCCATTTTTTCCCAATCCGGAAAACGCTGAAATAAATCACGGAGCATTGATCTGGTATCTGCACCCCTTCCGCCTTCATCCGAAATCAATGCAAAATGATACATGGCATAAGGAACCACTGCATTGGAATAATTTCTACCGGTTAGAGGCACCAGTTTTTCCAGACTCTCAGCTCCCTTTCCCGAAGCATAAAGTTGTACAGCCTTCTTATACTCAAGCAGATATTCCTGATCATTCCACTGTGCACTGGCACTGTACGCAATCAGAACTATCAGGAGAGTGAAATACTTCATGTATGTCAGTAATGGAAATATAGGTTGTAAAAAAACAAAACTAAAGGCAGTGATCCAACCCTTTTATTTTTTCTTACGCTCTTTTAACTCTTTGGCTTTTTGCTTGTTAGCCTCTTCCTGTGCCTCAAGCTGCTTTTGAAGATAATCGGCAAACTTGTTTTTCTTCTTAGGCTTGGTGGCATAATTCCGCTTATTTTCTTCCAGAATACCTCTGATCTTATCCTCATCAACAAAACGCTTTACAATTAACTGCTGAGCAATAGTAACCAGGTTAGATACCAGATAATAAAAACTTAGTGCCGCAGGAAAGCTGTTTAACACAAAGAAAAATACCAATGGGAAAATGTAGGAAATTTTCTTCATGTCAATAGGCCCGGGCTGGTCTGGCGTTACCTGATTATTATAATAGGTAAATGCAAGGCTGGAAAGTGTCATCAACACCACAAACATACTAATATGATTCCCCAGAAGTGGTAAACTGAAACCCCATTGAATAGGTGCATCGTAGGTGGAAAGATCGCTGGCCCAAAGGAAGCCCTGCTGACGAAACATTTCCATATTGGGAAAAAGGAAAAAGACAGACATCAGAATCGGCATCTGAAGCAACATCGGAACACAGCCACTTAAAGGACTCACCCCAACCTGTTGATACAATTTCATCGTTTCCTGCTGAACTTTCACCTGGTCATCGCCTACCTTCTCCTTGATCTCTGCGATATCCGGAGCCAGAATCCGCATTTTGGCCGAGCTGACATACGATTTATAAAGAAGTGGTGTGAGCACCAGCTTGATCAATAAAACCACTCCGATAATCAGAAACCCATAATTTCCGAAGAATTTTTCCATCCAGTTGAACAGAGGTACAAACAGGAATCGGTTGATCGGTTTCACAATATCATATCCCAGATAGAGATTTTTGTGGAAGCCTTCAGCAACTGGCTTCAGCTCTTTCATTTCGTTGGGTCCAAAATAAAATTTGAACTGGTTTTGAGCCTGATACTCAAATTGTCCTTTGACTACCCCATCTTTTACTATAGTGGAATCTTCTTCAGGTGTTTCCAGCGAAACAGCCATTTTGGTAAATGGATTCTTCTCACTCACAAAACCACTCGTGAAATACTTTTGCTTAAAAGAAAACCAGCTAACCGGGCTTTCAATTTCTTCAACCAAATCACCTGTACTTCCTAAACCAAAGTCATCAAAATCACCATCAGATTCCACAAGGTTAATCTGAGCAGCTTTTCGGTTTTCGTCAAGGTCGTTTTCCAGTACCTTTAACTTATTCTCCCAATAAAACCTGACCGGCTCTTTCTTAATGAACTGATCTGTTCCGTCAAAACCCAATTCATAATCAAGGGCAAATCCCTCTTCAGGTAATGAATACTTCTGCTTAATCACAGAGCCATTTCCAAGATCAATAACGAGTAGTGCCGAATTGGCATTGGCTTCTGAAGCAGTAAAATAAAGATTTGAAAAATCTACAATCCCTGTATTTGTGCTAACCTCAAGTCTGAAATCCGAATTGGCCTCATCAATAAGTTTCATGGGAGTTTCCGCACCCGTAGAAAAATCCTGATACGTGCGATAGTTTTTCAAGACTACCTCTTTGATCCTTCCACCTTTGGTACTGAGGGTCACCTTCAGGTTTTTATTCTCCAAAACCACATCACTTGCGGTTCCGTTGGCTGCTGAAGCTAATACTCCAAAACGCGATGCCGCCGCAGATGAATCGAGTGGAGCTACCGTGCTTATTGATTTTGTATTTTCCTTTAAGGCTTGTTTATCAGAGGATACTACCTTTTCCTGGGTTTGTTCTGCCGGAGGAGTGGCCGGGTAGAAATACATGTATGAACCATACATGACAAAGAGGAGAACAAAGCCAATGATGTAATTTTTATCGAATTTTTCCATTCAGGAGTTTTGCTTGTCAAAAATTTCCGCAAAACTCGTAAAAAAAAAGTGGCTGCCGAAGTAAATTCTGATATAAAGAGAAGGGGAAGGATAAACGGCAAATCATCCCTACAATCATACAGACTCGGGCATTGGCCCCAGATTGCTCCAGCCGCCATCCACTGTCAAATATTGCCCTGTAATATGTTTCGCCTGCTCTGAAAGCAAAAACAAGGCAGCCTCGGCAATGTCGGTGGTCTGTGCCACACGGCGGGTGGGAATGAGTGCCGCCCATCCCTCTTCATAATCGGGTACACTTACGGTACGCTCTGTGGCTGTGGCACCGGGCACCACAGCATTTACACGAATTCCCATAGGGGCCAGATGGGTACCTAATGCCTTTGCCAGATACCTGATAGCCGCCTTGGTCATTCCATAAGCCTCCAGATCAGGATGAGGCATAAGGCTGGTGGTCGATGAAACAAGTAAAACTACCCCGGATTTCTTCTGTTCGGTCAAATGTCTGGCCACGCGTTGCAAGAGAAAAAACGTGCCTTTGATATTCAACTGCAGAAGTTTGTCCAGAGACTCTTCGGTGTAGTCGAGAAAACTACCAAAGGTAGTTATTCCGGCGTTTGCAATGGCCAGATCAAGTCGACCAAACTGACCCAGGGCCGTTTCAATCAATAACTCAATGTGATCGGTTTTGCCGGCGTCTCCGGTCACAAAAACACCTTTATCGCCTAATGTTTTCTGCACCACCTCTCTCAGTGATTCATCGGCATCATTAACAACCACACTTGCTCCTTCAGAAATCAGTTGACGAGCTATCTCCAGACCTATACCCTGGCCGGCACCCGTAACTATAGCTACTTTACCCTCAAATCTTTGCATTATTTTACGGCCCACTTCATCATGTTTTCAAGCACGCTAAGGTACTCTTTATTGCTGTATGCTGCGGCATTGTGACCCAGGGCTGAATAAAAGGTTTTCCCCTTCCCTACCTGCTTAAACCACATGTTCGGATGCTTTTTGCCCATTCCGAATGATTTGTCCTTGATCCAAAGCATATTACCACTCGGGTCAATTTTCTCTCCGTTCATTTCATATAAAACCTGAAAACCTTTCTTCGCAGGATTTTCCTTAAAAATATACCATTCATCGCTGTGGGAGATTCGAAGAGGGAAAATACCTGAACTCAGAGAATCTGACATTCCAGACTGAAGGAAAAGGGTAGCTTCCTGAATCTGATGTTCAATGGGATGGTGAGAAAACTCTACACCGATAAGGTTTTGCGTGTACCAGTCCCAATGCTGCGAGGCGTCACCTGCCGCATGCAAACCGATAAAGCTACCGCCCTCTTCCATATAATGCTGAAAAGCTGCCCGCTGTTCATTGGTGAGTACCCTTCCGGAAACATTGTTCCAGATAACAAGATCAAATTCTTTGAGTTGTTCCTCATTAAAAATACCCCCCTCGTCAAATTCCAGCAGAAACCAGCCATTCTTTTCTGCCAGATTCCTCAAAGCAGGTTTTGCCGCTTCTATGGCATCGCCGTGCACAAAGCCGTTTGCCTTTGAAAAGAAAAGAATGTGTTTTTTACCTGCCGGAAGCTCGATTTCGGGTATCTCATCTTCATAAAATGGAAAGCCATACCTGACTTTATAGATAAAAATTCCAAGTGCAGATGCCAGAAGAATTACCAGTACGCCCAGGGCAACCAGGGTTCTCTTCAGCCATTTGAATTTATTTCTTCGGGTTTTGTTACTCATTGCTTGCGGCCAGTTGTAAGCACCAACTTACAAAATTTCACGGAATTAATAATTTTGCCAGACTGTTAAACTGGAAAACAAGAAGATGACATTGATCAAATCGACAACCGTACTCGGGATAAAGCACAACGGAAAGGTAGCTCTGGGAGCTGATGGTCAGGCGACTATGGGAAATACCATTGCCAAATCGAACGTACGGAAAGTGCGTAAGCTGGCTAACGGGAAAATACTTGCGGGATTTGCAGGAGGAACCGCAGATGCTTTTACACTCATCGAAAAATTTGAAGAGAAACTGGGAGCCTACAGCGGAAACATGAAACGGGCGGCCATTGAACTGGCAAAAGACTGGCGTACTGACCGATACCTGAGAAAACTGGAAGCCATGATGATTGTGGCCAACGAAACCGAGATTCTGATTATTTCAGGCAACGGAGATGTTATTGAACCTGATAACCAAATTGCTTCTATAGGTTCTGGCAGCATGTATGCTCAGGCAGCCGCGGTAGCCCTGAAAAGACATGCCACCGAGCTTTCTGCAGAGGAGATGGTTCGTGAAGGCCTCACCATAGCAGCAGACATCTGCATTTATACCAACCACAATTTTGTGATTGAGACACTCGACTGATTACAAAACGCCTTTCGTACTCGGAAGAGAATCCATGGCTTTTATATCCCTTTTTACGGCCATTTTTATCGCCTTTGCCCAGGCTTTAAAGATGGCTTCTATTTTATGATGCTCGTTCTCACCTTCGCATTTGATATTCAGATTGCATTTTGAGGTATCTGAAAACGATTTGAAAAAATGCATAAACATCTCGGTAGGCATCTCCCCTACTTTTTCGCGTTTAAAGGAGGCATCCCAAACCAGCCAGGGCCGGCCACTGAAATCAATGGCTACCTGAGCCAAGGCTTCGTCCATAGGCAATAGAAACCCGTATCTATTCGTCCCTTTTTTGTCACCGAGGGCTTTCAGGTAGGCTTCTCCAAGTGCCAGAGCGGTATCTTCAATTGTGTGATGTTCATCAATATGGAGATCACCAGAAACCCTGATTTCCAGGTCGGCACCCGAATGCTTGGCCAGCTGATCGAGCATATGATCAAAAAAGCCAAGTCCTGTGTTTATCTGAGATTTCCCGGTGCCATCCAGATTCACTTTGACATATATCTGAGTCTCTTTGGTATCCCGCTGCACTTCGGCAATCCGCGGAGGAAGTTTCAGGAATTCATAGATTTCGTCCCAATTTGCCGTAACCAGAGCCGTGGCCGCCGATTGTTCATCGGTAGCTTCCGGTTTTTGATTTTCAGAGATCAGTATGCCTTTGCTTCCCAGATTTACAGCCAGTTGTATATCCGTAAGCCTGTCTCCTATCACAAAACTATTTGTGAGATCCATATCGGAATTTGAGAGATAGCCGGTGAGAAGGCCGGTGCGAGGCTTGCGTGTTTCAGCGTTTTCATGCTCAAAGGTGCGGTCAATGAGAACTTCCGAGAAAAAAATATCTTCACCCTCAAGTGTTGACATCATCCTTTGATGAGCGGGCCAGAAGGTTTCCTCAGGAAAAGAACTGGTGCCCAGACCATCCTGATTTGTCACCATAACCAGCTTAAAATCTAACTCTGTGGCAATTTTTCGAAGATTGGAAAGAGCCCGTGGAACAAACTCCAGTTTCTCCAGGGAATCTACCTGAAAATCAACGGCTGGTTCTTTAATAATGGTACCGTCTCTGTCAATAAAGAGGATTTTTTGCATGCACTTATCTGAATCAAGTTTCGGGCAAAAGTACTGATCTTCGGTTTATTTCTTAGTTTTGACAAGTCCTTTAATTTATGAAAGTATTTCATCTGCTACTTCTGACTCTACTTCTTGATGCCTGTCAAAACGGGGAGCGGAACAATCCGGCCAAAAAAGAACGGCTGGATCACGAAGCCCGGTTTACCAGCTTTTCGATTGACAATTACAAATCCGTAGTGATCAAATGTGATCTCGGTCGTATGAAACTTACGGCCAGGCAATATGAGGTCCCGAAAATTGAGATTCACAAAACTTATCAGAAATATGTGCGACTGGAACCAGCAAATGATACCCTATTTGTCTACATCAACGGAACACCAAGAAATACCGGGCAGGTGAAAGTTCAGAAGTACATTAATCTATACCTACCCGAACTCCGCTATCTGGAAAGTGACGTAAGCCAGATTACCATTCAGAATTATGAATCCCGGGATATGAGGATAGTGAACCATAGCAATGGACTCCGTTTGTATAATTGCCGGATCCAGAATCTTTCCATTGAGAATACTGGCCTGAATAACATTCACCTGGATGGTAATAATTATTTTGAGCAGCTCTTTGTTGACCTGAATGAAGACACACATTTCAATAGTGAGGCCATGGTACTTAAAAACTTTACCCTGAAAGCGGCGAGTATGGAAAATGCCAGCTTCTCCAATATCCCTCCAGACGGCTTTCATTGGATCAAGAAATAACGTAATCCCGGAAATTTTCAATTTTCAAAAGAATATTCTGCGAATAAGACAATTGAAACTAGTAAGAGCCCATTCTTCGAAAAGTACAAATATTTTCTTTCCATACTTTTTATATTCAAGTAATTAACTTACTTTTGCACCCGAATTTAACCCCGTTCGGGTTCTCTGACAGCGGCAATCGTCATTTTAGGACAAGCATCTTAAAGTCCAATTCCTTTTCAGAGCAGGCAACGGGAGACCGTGATGTTCACGAAAAGGCGTGTCGCAATCGCCTTCCAAAAAATTGAAAAAATGAACAGATACAAGCTGAGTATCTGTGAGAGAATTTGTATGCAAACTGTAAAGTTTAATGAAATGCCTGTGTCCGATTACATCCTGCAGGCGGTAGAAGAAATGAATTGGGTAGATGCTTCGCCTATTCAGGCTCAGGCCATTCCGGCAGTAATGACGGGCCAGGATGTGATTGGTCAGGCACAGACCGGTACCGGCAAAACAGCCGCTTTTGGTATTCCAGCCATCGAATCGGTAGATGTTAGTGATAAAAGCACGCAGGTGCTTATTATGTGCCCTACCCGTGAGCTGGCACTTCAGGTGAAAGAGCAGATTTACCTACTCTCGAAATATAAAAAAGGACTTCTTGTAACCTCTATCTTCGGTGGCGAATCTTACGAAAGACAGTTTCGTGACCTCAAAAGAGGCTCGCAGATTGTGGTAGGTACTCCGGGAAGAATCATGGACCATATTGAGCGGAAAACGCTTAATCTGGGTGATTTAAAAATGCTGGTACTTGATGAAGCCGACGAAATGCTGAATATGGGATTCCGCGAAGACATCGAACAAATACTGAGCTTCTCGCCGGAAGAACGCCAAACGGTACTTTTCTCAGCCACTATGTCTAAGGAAATTCTGAGTATCACCAAGCGTTTTCAGAAAAATCCTAAACTGATCAAAGTTACGCGTGAAGAGGTAACCAACGACAACATTGAACAGCTTTACTTCAACGTCCGAAAAGACGCCAAAACGGAAGCAATGAGTCGTCTGATCGATTTTCATGATCTGAAACTCATGCTCGTTTTCTGTAATACCAAAAGCAAAGTTGACGAGGTGGTGATGGAACTTCAGGAAAGAGGCTATGCCGCTGAAGGACTCCACGGCGACCTGCGTCAGGGAGCACGTAATCAGGTGATGAATAAGTTTCGTAACGGAAATACCAACATACTCGTGGCCACCGATGTAGCCGCCCGTGGAATTGACGTAAACGGAGTGGATGCGGTATTTAATTACGATGTACCCCTGGATATTGAATATTATGTTCACCGAATTGGAAGGACAGGTCGTGCAGGTAAAAAAGGAAGAGCCTTTATGCTGGTTCCAAACCGCGACAGATCAAAACTTCGTGAACTTGAAAATTACACCAAAGTACGTATAGAGGAAGGAAAAATTCCTACGGCTGAAGATCTGAAAGCTATCAAACTTCAGAAGTTTAAAGAGCAGATCAAAGAAAACGTAAGCAACGAAGACAATAAGCTTTTTGAGCAGATTGTGGATGAGTTAAAGACCGAAGGTGTAGCTACTTACGATATTATTACCTCACTGATGCGTATGCAACTGGGTTCATTGTCGAACGCCTCCAGATTTGGATCAGATGATCTTTCTGATGTAAAAAAAGGAATCCGTACAGAACGCGGAGCCCGCGGCTCTTTCGAACCTCGCCGTGGTGGTGATGACCGTCGCGGAGGAGCACCTCGCAGAGGAGCAGGCAGAGGAAATGGAGTAAGTTCTGGTGAGCCAGGCATGGTTCGTCTGTTCATCAGTCTGGGAAGAAAGGATCAGGTGTCGCCCAATCACATTGTGGGAGCTATCGCTTCAGAATCCAGAATTCCCGGAAGAGTAATCGGCCAGATCGACATGTATGACAAATACAGCTTCGTAGAAGTACCTGAGCGTGATGTTCAGAAGGTAATTCGTGGCATGAAAGGTAAAACCATTAATGCCCGTGAGGCTACCATTGAAGTAGCGAAATAAGAAATCCGAATTTCAGGAGTATAGATAATCCCGGTGTATAGCCGGGATTATTTTTTTAATTGCTCCAGCGGATACGGCAGATATTCGCTGATATCTACGCCATAACTATGCAGTTCACGCACAATGGTACTGCTAATGGGAGCCAGATCTGGTGAAGTGATGAGAAACACGGTCTCCAGACCCTGTGAAATCTGTCGGTTTACCTGAGCAATGGTATTTTCGTATTCAAAATCCGTGGTATTTCTTAATCCTCTAAGTAGAATATTGGCCCCGTGCTCTTTGGCCACTTTGGCGGTAAGATCATTGTAATTGACAACTTCTACTCTTGAATCGTTATTGAAAGCCCCCCTGATTACCTGCTCCATTAATTCCAGCGGGAAATACCTTTTCTTACTGGTATTGGTTCCGATTCCGATAATTACCTTATCAAAAAGCTCCAGACCTCGCTTGACAATATCTGCGTGGCCTTTGGTAAAGGGGTCAAAAGAACCCGGAAAAAAAGCAATCTTGCTCATGGTAGGTTGACTAGTTGACGGTAAAGATTGAAAGGTTTTCGTGGTTTTCAAAAGCAAAGTTCTGCCACAGGCCAAAAGAACTTTGAGTAATCAAGTATATCGGATATGTTTGTAGCCGTACTTTAACGAAACCTTTACCTATGACAGAAAGATACCTCTGGGGAGTAGACCTGGGCGGAACAAAAGTAGAAGGATTAATCATTGGGGCTGATAGCGGCCAGATTCTCATCAGAGAGCGTATTCCTACAGAGGCTGCAGAAGGATATGAACACATATTGGATCAGATCAAAAAACTCATTGACCAGCTCAAAGAAAAAACCGGCCTGGAACCCGAAGCCATCGGATTCAGCACCCCGGGAACGATTGATCCTGGCACCGGTTTGATGAAAAATTCGAATACGACTTGCATGAATGCTCAGCCTATGCATACCGATCTGGAACGTAAACTTGGGGTAAAAGTAGTTATGGCAAATGACGCCAACTGCTTTGCTCTGGCAGAGGCTACCATGGGTGCAGTGCCCGAAAAATATCCAGACGCCCAGGTCGTTTTCGGTGTTATTATGGGCACCGGCGTGGGTGGAGGCGTGGTTGTGAATGGGAAGATTATCAGCGGGAAACATGGCATTGGCGGCGAGTGGGGACATAATGTACTGGAAGAAGATGGCGAAGACTGCTATTGCGGCAAAAAGGGCTGTAACGAGAAAGTTTTTGCCGGCCCTGCTCTGGAAAGATATTATGCCCGAATCTCTGGGGAAAAGAAAAAAATGAAAGAAATAGCCGACCTCTACCGGGCGGGTACCGACCCTCATGCTACAGCTACCATGGAGCGTTTGTTTAAATCTTTTGGCAAAGCTCTGCATTACATTGTCAATGTGCTCGATCCTGATGTGGTGGTGCTGGGCGGTGGAGTAAGTAATATCGACGAAGTTTATACTGAAGGAAAGAAAGAGCTTGAAAATCATATTTTCAACAACCGTAAGGTGGAAACGGTTTTTCTGAAACCGAAACTGGGAGACAGTGCCGGGGTTTTTGGTGCAGCCGAACTGGTGCGGTGATGCAAACTCCCGTATTTCAGTTTTACCCTACCCTGCTCAATGAATATCATCGTTTTCTTCAGAATCCGGTCAATGAGAACGAAAAACGGCTCTTTGACCGGATTAACCGCATACCGGAAACAGACCCCGAAGTGCTGGCAAAATTCAGAAGGGGGATTTCTTTAGAAGATGCAGTGGTCAAAGACAAATCCTTTAAATTAGACGAAAGCCTGGTTCAGAAGGCCCGAAACCTGCTTCCTGCCAAAAGAAAAACCCAGCAACTGGTGGAGTTCCGGCACAAAAATATCCGGTTTTATGGCTATGCCGATATACTTGGCAATGGTCGGGTAATTGACCTCAAATCAACTTCTAATCACCGTCCGGGAAGACATGACTTTAACTTCCAGAATCTCTATTTATATGCTTTACTGGATGCCGGCTTTAAAACAATGGAGTACGTGATCTGCGATTTCAAAGATATTTACCACGAGGTGTATCTGGCCGAAACCCTGGATTTTGAACCTTTTCTCCTGGAGCTGGAAGAGTTTGCCGATTTTCTTCTTCAACATGAAAACCGGGTCACCGATAAGAAAATTATTCAGCGACCCGGTAACATCGGATTATTTGAATAGCTCCGGAATAGGCTTCCCTATGGATCCGTTTGGTTCAAGAATATCCAGCATGGAACTCACTGTAGGGGCAATATCAGAAATATAGGTGGTGCGTACGGTACTTCCCTGCGGCACTCCATTTCCAAACCAAAGCATAGGTACGTGCGTATCGTAGGTCCACATGGTACCATGGGTTGTTCCCTTGGTGCCTCCATGAAACCAACCCGGTTCCACCAAAATCATAAGTTCACCGCTACGTTTAGGGTTGTACAGATTCTGAACCATTTCCTGATAGACCACGGGCAGGGCACTCACTTTACCTTCTTCCAGATTAATAAACTGATAGACACCTTCGAGGCGTGAAATAACCGGATACAGAACCTCAAATATCTGCGAAACACTTACTCCTTTGGAGGACATGAAAGGACGGTTCAGATAAAGCTGGTAATTGTCTGAAGCCAGCAGCCATTTACCATCGCCAAATTTTTCTGTGAGCACCGAGTTAATTTTCTTCTCAAATTCAGAACCGATAAACAAGCCACCCGGGATATCATGCTTTCTGAGGAATGCGGGAATTTCGGCCACCGCATGATCTGCCGTTAGGAAAACGGTGTAATTTCCTTTTCCTACTTCTTTATCCAGCTGGCTGAGAAGACGCTCCATTTCTTTATCGAGCCGAAGATAGACATCTTCCAGTTCTTTGGCCTGGGGTCCTACTGCATGACCCACATAATCGGGCGAGCTGAAACTTATAGCCAGCAGATCAGTTATTTCATCTTTGCCCAGCTGCTCATTCTTCAAAGCTTCAAGGGCCACATCTAATGTAAGAGTGTTTCCAAAAGGTGTGGCGGCAATGGAACCAACTTTTACCTGATGGGGGAAAGTAGACTTCCCGTTACCAGAAATGGAATTTTCGTAGGGTTGATCATCTTCTTCACTTTCCGTGTACGTGTTGATATCATAAAGCGGATTCCAGACCTGAGCAGCGTAAGTTTCTGCTACATTTTTATCATTGAAGGTCTGCAGCCATGCTGGTAACTGATTCATGTAATGTGTGCTGCTGATCCAGTTTCCTGTAGAAGAATCAAACCAGTAGGCCGTGCCTGTGTGTCCTGCAGGCATAATAGCACCGCGGTCCTTAATGGCTACCCCGATTACTTTTCCTCCAAATTGTGTGGCTATACGTAACTGATCTCCTATCCCGGTGGTCTTGAGATTTGCTGGTGACATTTTGCCGGCATTGGCCGAGCCTTCACCGATGGTACTTGCAGTGCTATCAGAAGCCACATACATACTTTTATCGATCACCTTATCGTACCATTCGTTGCCTACAATACCCGTTACAGCAGGTACAGAACCGGTATACACATGTGCGTGGCCGGGGCCGGTTACCGTGCTTGCATAATGATAATGATGGTTTTTGCAGGTAAAACCTTCCCGCATCATACGTTTAAAGCCTCCTTCTCCATATTTCTCCTGAAACCTGAACAGGTATTCATTTCTCATCTGGTCCACGATAATACCCACCACAAGTTTGGGTTTGGCAGTTCCATCCTGATTTTTGCTGAGGGGAGCCTGTGCCAGGCACCCGGAAAAAAGAAAAGTTGACAGTATAACTAGCAGTTTTTTCACAGAATACTTTTTTGAGTAAAGGTACTTAAAGCGTTGGAAAGATGAAGGATTAATAAAATGGAGAAATAAATTTTCACTTAATATTGAAAGTTCAAAACATATAAGCCTTTCAGTTTATTTAGTTCTTTCAATAGTATATTGAATCAAATCTTTCAGTGATCTCTTGTAGGGTGAATCAGGAAACATTTTTAAGAGTTCATAGGCCTCATTCACGTAGCGTATCATCACCTCTTTGGTGTAGGTAATTCCTCCCGATTTCTTTACAAAATCAATTACTTCATTCACTTTGGCTGGTTTATCCGAATATTTTTTCACCAGATGAATGATATGATTACGATCTGATCTTCCCGAATTATTTAAGGCATAAATAAGCGGAAGCGTCATCTTTTTCTCTTTGATATCTATTCCTGTAGGCTTGCCGATTTCTTCGTCTCCGTAATCAAACAGGTCGTCTTTGATCTGAAAGGCCATCCCGATTTTCTCTCCCAGAATCCGATTCTGCTCAATAATTTCCTCAGAAACGCCGGAGGAGGCCGCACCGGCGGCACAGCAGGTGGCTATGAGAGACGCTGTTTTTTTCCGGATGATGTCGTAATAGATTTCTTCTGAAATATTGAGTTTCCGGGCTTTCTCTATCTGGAGCAATTCACCTTCTGCCATTTCTGTCACCGACCGGTTAATGATTCTGAGCAGATCAAACTCTTTATTTTTCACGCTGAGGTCAAAACCCCGGGATAGTAAAAAGTCACCTACCAATACCGCGATCTTGTTTTTCCAGAGGGCGTTTACCGAGAAAAACCCCCGACGGTAATTGGAGTCATCCACCACGTCATCATGCACCAGCGTAGCGGTATGAATAAGCTCAATAAGCGAAGCCGCCCGATAGGTAGATTCGGTAATTCCGTTGTTAATACCGGCGGAAAGAAAAACAAACATGGGCCTCACCTGCTTGCCTTTGCGGTGAATGATATACCGCATGATCTGATCCAGCAGCATCACGTCGGTTTTCATAGAACTCCGGAATTTGTGCTCAAATTCCTTCATTTCTTTATCAATAGGAGCCTGTATGTCTTTGATGCTTATTGGCATGAACGCCGCGAATCTTAAACCGTGGTGAAGTCGGCTGCAATTTTACGACTCAAAAATCTATTTTTGCAGGCAGCTGATTTATTTAAAACTTTCGTGACGTTTTTGTGCAATTCCGAATAAAAATAAGTCAATTTTGAAAATAAGAAAACCCATCGGATGAAAGCATTAGTTCTGGGCGGCGGTTCGCTCAAAGGAGCCTGGCAGGTAGGGGCCATACAGGCCGTTCTGGAAACCGGATTTAAACCCGACATGATTTACGGAATCTCTGCAGGAGCCCTGAACAGCAGTTATATGGTGAATGAAGCCGGTCGCCAATACATCCAGAACGGCTCTGTTGACTGGGACTTGCTTAACAAAAAACTGATTAGTTTCTGGATAGAAAATATCACCCGGCCTCACGATATTGGCATACTTCGCTCCCGCTGGAAACTGGGTATTGACACCATTCTCAGTCGATTTGACGGGCTACTCGATACCAATCCCCTTCACGAAAAGTTAAAAGCTCATCTAGATCTTACTAAGTTACGCAGAAGCCCCATCCGATTAAAAGTGGGTGCTGTAAATATCAACACCGGGCAGATGCATTATGCCGATCCTCTGGAACAGCACTTTCTGGATTTTTTAAGAGCCAGCAGCTCACTGCCCATCATTATGCCCACCATTCAGATTGGAGGAGATCACCGCCAGGCATATCTTGACGGCGGACTACGCGAAGTGGTTCCTTTGAAAAAGGCGATTGAAGACGGAGCTACAGAGATTTATGCCATCGCTACCCACCCCAAACACCGCGAACTGGATCCCATCAATTACCGCTCATTTTTTGCTCTCATTGAACGCATCAAAGACATTTCGGTAAGTCAGTTTGAAAACAATGACATCAGCTGGGCTGAAAACTACAATGAAAATCTGGTTTCAATCGGTGGATTTACCCTCAACAAAAAAATCAATCTGAAAGTAATCAGGCCTAAAGAGCCGGTCAAAATTAATCTGACCGATTTCAATACAGAAGATATCCGAGAGATTATCAAACAAGGGTATCAGCATGCCTATACCGAGCTTCATTAATTAAAACAGCTTTACCCGAGCCGAAAGAAACGACCAGATAAGAGCCAGCAGAAGCACCACGCCAAAGGCAAAAGAAAGACTGGTAGCTTCGGAAATGAAACCAATTAGCACGGGCCCAGCCATGAAACCTGCCATGGCAAAGGTATTCATAATGGCCAGTCCGTTACTTTTTGAAACTCCCGGCACACGGGCTGCACTTCCATAAAGAATGGGAGCGGCACAGGAAACCCCTGCCCCCACCAGAGCAAAACCCACAATACTGGTAATGACCGCCGGAATAAGAACCGCCAGACCCAAACCCGTGGCGGCCAGAATACCTCCGTAGATCAGAATCTTATTTGCCCCGATTTTCGGTATCAGACTATCACCATAAAGTCTTCCCAAGGCCATAAGCAATGAATATCCAGATAAACCCCAACCCACAAAATACGGACTGCTCTTCACCACATCACGCATGTACACGGAGGTCCAGTCGGCCATAGTACCTTCGGCAATATTGCCACATATGCCGATCAGAATCATGAGAAGAAAGCTTCCTGTGGGCAGAAAAAAGCGGTTTTTACCATGTGAAGCACTTTCTTCCTCCCTTATTCTAAAAATAGTCGGTTTAATAATCAACGCAAAAACGATGATTAGAAACGACATGGCCACCATATAATATCCGGGCACCACCCCGGCACCCCTGGCAATGCTGGCCGTGAGCGAGCCCGCCATAAGTCCCAAACTAAACATGCCATGGCAGGTACTCATAATATGGACTTTCTGATGACTTTCAATACTGGTTACCCCCATGTTCATGGCAATATTGGTAACCGAAATACCCGCACCACAGAGATACAAACCGGGTGGTAGCAACCATATAAAAGGAGCATTAATCGGAATAAGAAAGGCCAGGGCCATGCCCATCATACCGCCAATGGTGGTCGCTTTCATACCTATTCGGGAAACCAGCCAGGCCCCGAGCATGTTGGCGGTAAGAGCTCCCACCGGCATACTTAGCAGAAGCAACCCGAGATCTGCATCGTTCAGCTCAAAACGTTCCTTTACAAATGGAATGAAAGTAGCCCAGGTGCCAAAGAGAAGTCCAACCGAAAAAAAAGCCAGCCCCAATGCACGGCTCTGACGGTTCTTCAGGAAGTCTTCCGTAAGATGTTTCAAGGAATCGGGTTAGATTAAAGAGGTAAAATTAGTCGAGTAAACGGGCCAATATCTTTAGGTCAATATCGGAATAGGTTTTAATATAATGATCGCAAGGAGGCAATTCTTCACGCGTGTGGCTGCTAAGTACGCCCACCACCTTCATTCCTGCATTCAGAGCGGCGGTAACACCCGAGAATGAATCCTCAAAAACCACACAATGCCGCGACTGCACACCCAGATTTTCCGCAGATTTCAAATACACCTGCGGGTCGGGCTTGTGACGGGTTACATCTTCAGAAGCCATGATGGATTCCATGTGTGACTCAAAACCTAACTTACCCATAATCAGATCGAGATTAGCACGCGGTGCAGAGGTAGCAACGCCGGTAAGAAAATTTGCCTGCTTCAGATCTTTCAACCAGCCTGGAAAACCCGCAATAGGAGTAACCACGTCGGCATAAATTTCACGGAATAAACTTTCCTTTTCGTCTTCCAGTTGAAGGAACTCCTCTCCTAATATCTCTCTGCCCAGAAAATGCTTCAAAATGTAGCTGTTGCTTTTCCCGAACATATGCAGGGCAAACTCCTCATCGGTGGGATTTAAACCCCGCTTCTCAAAGAAAATTCGGAAGGCTTGCGAGTGATACGGATTGGTATGACAAATCACCCCATCCATATCAAAAATAACGGCTTTCTGACTCATGGGGCAAAAGTAGGATTTCCAGCTTCAGCGACCACTCAATTTGACGAGATTTTTAGCAAGCCCTGTAATCCCGCACCGCGGTTTTGTATATTTGCCGATTATCCAAAACGCTTCACAGAAAGCATGTCTGAAAACCAGAAAACGCCGGATGTTTCGGGGCTTGATCCCAAAAAATACATCATCATCAAAGGTGCCCGAGTAAACAACCTCAAGAATATTGATGTTGCTATCAAAAGAAATAGCATGACGGTAATTACCGGGCTTTCGGGCAGCGGTAAGTCGTCTCTGGCCTTTGATACCCTGTATGCAGAGGGTCAGCGTATGTATGTGGAAAGCCTCAGCAGCTATGCCCGTCAGTTTCTGGGAAGAATGGAAAAACCCGAAGTGGATTACATCAAGGGCGTTTCACCGGCCATTGCCATTGAACAGCGAGTGAGTACCAAAAACCCGAGATCTACCGTAGGTACCACCACCGAGATTTACGATTACCTCAAACTGCTTTTTGCCAGGGTGGGAAAAACCTACTCGCCGGTATCTGGCAAAGAGGTCAAAAAAGATACCGTCACCGATGTAAGTGATTACATTTTTAGTTTTGAAGAGGGTCAAAAGGTAATGATCCTGGCTCCGCTGCATATAGCTGAGGGCCGCACCGTTAAAAAAGAACTTGATCTGCTACTCAAAAAGGGCTTTAACCGCATTTCGGTGAATCAGGAGATTCATCAGATTGAAGAAGTGCTGGAAAGTAAGGCGGAGCTCGAGAAAGTATCGGCAGGTACCATTTATATACTCATAGACCGGGCCGTAGTTCATTTTGATGAACAAAATCTACCTGATGAAGACACGCTGTTCCGCATTTCAGACTCCATTCAAACGGCCTTTTTCGAAGGACTGGGCGATTGTCAGGTGGAAGTGATCGGACAGGAAACCCGGAACTTCTCCGATCGCTTTGAACTCGACGGCATTAGTTTTGAAGAGCCATCCGTCAATCTGTTTACGTTTAATAACCCCTACGGAGCCTGTAAACGCTGCGACGGCTTCGGGAAGGTGTTAGGAATTGACATTGACCTGGTGATTCCGGATAAAAATCTGTCGGTTTTTGAAGGAGCCATTGCTCCCTGGAGGTCTGAACGTATGAGTGAGTGGCTGGCTCCCTTGCTCAGAAATGGCATCCGTTTTGATTTCCCGATACACCGGGCGTACAAAGATCTTTCTGAGGCAGAACAGGAACTCCTCTGGACCGGAAACGCCCATTTCGCTGGTCTGAATGCATTTTTCGAAGATCTGGAAAAGCAAACCTATAAGGTACAGTACCGGGTACTGCTGAGCAGATACCGGGGCCGAACCACCTGTCCGGATTGCCGCGGCACACGGCTCAGAAAAGACGCTTCCTATGTAAAAATCAACGGAAAGTCGATCACTGATCTGGTACTGATGCCGGTGAAACAATCCCGGGAATTTTTTGAGCAGATTCAGCTGGACGAGCATCAGGAGACAGTAGCCAAACGAATCCTCATTGAGATCAGAAACCGTCTGGAATACCTGGATCGGGTGGGTCTGGGCTATCTAACATTAAATCGCTTAACCTCCACGCTTTCCGGCGGAGAATTTCAACGGATCAAACTGGCCACCTCGCTGGGATCGGCTTTGGTAGGTTCCATGTACATTCTCGATGAGCCGAGTATTGGATTACACCCCAGAGATACCCAAAAACTGGTTTCGGTGCTGCTTTCCTTGCGTGACATTGGAAACACGGTGATTGTGGTGGAGCACGAAGAAGAAGTAATGCAGGCCGCCGATGAAATTATTGATATAGGACCAGATGCCGGAAATCTGGGTGGAGAGCTGGTTTTTCAGGGAAGCTTTCCTCTTCCAAAAGATAGCGACAGGTCGCATACCGTACGCTTTCTGAATGGAGAAGATAAGATACGGATACCGAAACGTAGAAGAAAACCCTCAGATTTTATTCGGGTGTTGGGAGCCTGCGAGAACAACCTGAAGAGTCTCGATGTGAAATTCCCGCTGGGAGTGCTCTGTGTGGTAACCGGGGTGAGCGGTTCAGGAAAATCCACGCTGGTACGAAAAATTCTCTACCCGGCTCTGGCCCGTTTGAAAGGCGAATATGCACAGGAGGCCGGGAAGCACGCTGAGATTACAGGAAGTTTGAGTCGTATCAATCAGATTGAGATGGTGGATCAGGACCCCATTGGCAAATCAAGCCGGTCCAATCCTGTGACTTACATCAAAGCCTATGATGCCATACGAGCTCTGATGTCGGATCAGCCGCTGGCCAAACAGCGGGATTATAAACCGGCCTTTTTCTCGTTTAATGTGGACGGAGGCCGATGTGAAGCGTGTGCCGGAGAAGGCGAGCAGACCATAGAAATGCAGTTTATGGCCGATGTGAAGCTCACCTGTGAAAGCTGCAAAGGCAAACGTTTCAAACAGGAGGTACTGGAGGTCAAATACAAGGAAAAAGACATTTCGGATATTCTGAACATGACGGTGGATGATGCCGTGGAGTTTTTCCGGGATGATCAGCCCAAGCTTTATGAAAAACTGTTGCCGCTGCAGGAGGTGGGACTGGGATATATTCGCTTGGGTCAATCTTCAAGCACGCTTTCGGGCGGTGAGGCACAGCGGGTGAAACTGGCGTTTTTTCTGGGCAAAGGCAATTCTGACAAAGGCAAAACGCTTTTCATCTTTGATGAACCCACTACCGGGCTTCACTTTCACGACATTCAGAAATTATTGAAAGCTTTGAATGCCTTAATTGAGCAAGGCGACTCCGTGATTATCATTGAGCACAACATGGAAGTAATCAAATCTGCCGACTGGATCATTGACCTGGGGCCTGAAGGTGGTGAGGAAGGAGGGTATTTGTGTTTTGAAGGCACACCGGAAGGTATGGTTGATCTGGAGGACAATTACACCGCCAAATTCTTAAAAGAGAAACTTTAGGCCTATGAAACGGGGAATAGTTTTATTTACAATTAGCATACTTGCGATAAGCTGTCAATCTGAGAAAAATCAAAAGGCTCAACTCTCTCCAGACTGGCTGGAAGGAGAATGGCAGCGAACCAACGACCAGGAAGGAAATGAGACTTTCGAAAGCTGGGAGAAAATAAGTGAGAAAGAATTTAGTGGAGTAGGATTTACGTTGAGTGAAGGAGATACCATTTTTAAGGAATATCTTAGAATGGTTAAAACCGATTCACTCTGGGTGTACGAAGTAACGGGAGTGAACGAACAGCCTACAAACTTTTGGATATCACAAATCGACTCAGCTTCTTTTGAGGCGGGCAATGAAGCCAATGAATTTCCCAAACTTATCCGATACGAGAAATCATCCGATGGTATCCGGGCCATCATTTCCAACGATTCCATGAAAATAGGTTATGATTTTGTACCCATGAAACCTTAGGGCACTTGAAAACGCCTCTTTTCTTTAAACTGCTTTTACTACTTGCTCTGGGGCTCAGACTGCTTTATGCCGGTAGAAAAAAGAGAAGTGAGATACCTAAATCCTATATTTCTCTCAAGGATTACGTATACGAGCCTATCATACAGCCAAAGGAGCTGAACAATCATGATTCAACGCTGAACCAGATAAAAATGGTTTATCGTAAGTCGGATCGCGGAAATCTCAGCAGTAAACAGGAGCTTATTATTTTTCTTGCTGCCGAACTGGAGAAAGCGAAAAGAAAGGGGAATTTATTCCGGTTTATCTGGCATAAAAACGAATACGTAATTGCTTTTTACGAGTCGCTGATTGAGCTGCAAATGCTACAGGAGGCCCACCTCCAGGCCCGGGCCATTGAAGAGTATACGTTACAGAAAATCGGGGACTTACCTGCTCAAACATTTGAACCTGAATCCCTTTTTCCTGATCCCCAAAAAAGTACCAGACATTGGGAAGAATTTGTCAATCAGTTCGACCTGAATGAATTTGCGACCAGATCACTTTCCTACGCCTTTGAAAGAAAGGATTCATCTGATTAAGAAAAGGAATATTTGACAATTGAGACCCGGCCTTGTAATTTTCGGTCTCCCGATTAAACATTCAACTATGATAGACGCTCATCACCATTTCTGGAGCTATAATTCAGAAGATTATGCCTGGATAGACGATTCAATGAAGGCCATCCAAAAGGACTTTTTACCTGCAGATTTCGGATCTCTTCTGCACTACTTTGGTTTTGAAGGTTCTGTGCTGGTTCAGGTGAATCAGAATGAAGAGGAGAATGAAACTTTCCTGAAGTATGCACGTGAAAATGACTTTATAAAAGGCGTGGTGGGCTGGATTGACCTGCGGGATGATTCATTAGAAAAAAGTCTGGAAAAGTACGTTACTGAGACCAAACTGAAAGGTTTAAGACACATTGTTCAGGGAGAGCCAGACGGCTTTCTGCTCCGGACTGAATTTATTAGAGGTGTCAAACTGCTTGAAAAATACAACTACACCTATGACATTCTTATTAAGGAGCGTCAATTGAAAGAAGCCCTTCATTTTATCAGACAATTACCTGACAATAAATTGATTATTGACCATATAGCCAAGCCGGATATTAAAAACAAGTCGATTACCCGCTGGAGCAATTACATGAAAGAAATTTCAAAACACGAGAAGGTATATGTAAAAGTATCGGGAATGGTCACGGAAGCCGATTACACCGACTGGAAAAAGGAAGATTTTTACGTTTATCTGGACCATGTGCTGGAGTATTTCGGAACCGATCGGCTGGTGTATGGTTCAGACTGGCCGGTATGTCTGGTGGCAGCCGATTATGGCGAACAGCTGGACATTCTTCAAACCTATTTCTCGGGACTTAGCGAAGCCGAACAGCGAAAGATTTTCGGAGAAAATGCAAGGAGGTTTTATTCGCTATAAGATGGGAGAATCTTAAAACCACCACTTTGCCATACTAATAAGGCCCACAAAGAGAATAAGCCAAAGAGATATCTTTCGGAAATTTTCCTGCGAGATTCGCTGAAGAAGCCTCTTACCCATCCAGGTTCCGGCAAACGAAATGAGCAATAAAACGGGAGCCTTGATCAGCATATCTTTACTGATATAATCCTGCGAAAAATACACAACGAAGCGGCTGGCATCTACGGCAAAATCAATGAGTGCCGAGGTAGCCAGAAACGTGGCCTTGGGCACATCAAAAGAGGCCAGCGTAAGCCCCCGGATAGCTCCGCCGGTACCCAGCAAGCCAGCGGCAAGTCCGGAGAGTCCGCCCCCAGTTACCGAATTGATCAATGACTGTTTTAATACAAACTGAGGTTGAAGAAGTAGTAAAGCCGCAAAAAGGGTCAGAAATGCACCCAGCAGCAATTCTCCAAGATTACCGGAAAGAAACTGAGAGAAATAAGCTCCGGTTATTACCATAAGAATACTGGGCACTCCTATAGTGAGAAAGATACGAAGGTCAATACCTTTGAAGAAGAGAACAATCTTGGAAACATTGCTAAACAAATGATAAAAAGCCGTGAGCCCGAGCACAGCCTGGAAATCATAGAAAAAACCGGCCATTGGCACAAAAAAAACGGATGAGCCAAAACCGCCCACCGTTCCCAGAATTTCTGCCAGAAGGGTAAGAAAATAAAAGAGCAAATCGGGCAAAAGCATGACTACAATTATTTCGCAGGCAAACTACCTAACTGGTGACTGGTAAACTTAAACTGTTTTACGCGGATGATAACTTCAACTGAGAAAAATCATATATTTTGACTCAGTTACATCGTAAGATTAGCCCATGAAACGAATATTTAGTGTATTTTTTCTGCTACCTTTCATTTTACAGGCTCAGGAACTAACGGAGCAGGAAAGACAGGCATTTGCAAGATATTACGGGAAGAAGCCAGCCCATCTGGAGTTTAATGCACTCACCGAAAACATAGACAGTCTCTATGTAAAGAGATTTCTGAAGCAATCGGCAGAAGAACCAGACCTGAACTATCTGGATCCCGACTTTCCTGAATTTATGGCCAGTCTGACGTATAAATTTCATCCAGACTACGAACGCCTCCGGGAATTCCAGAATTTCTTTCGGTGGGTAAGGCGATATACCACCCATCGTTTTGTCCTGATTAACATAGCTGCTCAGACCTTAACCGTTTATGAACAAAATATTCCTGTTTCTCACATGCGGGTTATTGTAGGTACCCGGCAGCATAAAACCCCTACTATGGCCACCGTAGCCGATGCCGCGGTGGTTTATCCCTACTGGACAGCCACCCGAAATATAGCTGTGAATGAAATTTTACCAAAAGTAAAAGCAGATATCAATTACCTGGAACGTAACCATTTTGAGGTACTTAACGCCAAAGGGCAGATCCTGGACCCTTATTCAATTAATTGGGCTGACCAGAATTCCACCAATTTCAGCTATCGTTTCAGACAGGGAACTGGCTGCGAAAACTCACTTGGGCTCCTGAAAATTAATATCAGAAATCCCTACTCTGTTTATATGCATGACACACCGCATACGCAAGCAAGTCAATCTCTTTTCGAACGGGAACACCGCTACTTCAGCCATGGCTGTATTCGTCTGCAAAAGCCTTTGGAGTTGGTAAATCTGCTTCAGCCGGTCAAAAAAATTGACGATCAGCTGATGACCTATTGTTTGAAAAATCAAAAACCAGAAACGATCGAATTAACCAGTCCCGTGCCCGTATTCATCATGTATTTTACTGATTACATCGATGGAACCGGACAATGGCAAACCACGGAAGACCATTATCGACTGCAGAAGTAACACAAAAAACTGATATTAATCAGGTTTCGAGGTGAGCTAGTTCACACAATCTCCCTTGACTGAGCGGCAACTTTGCATCACCTAAAAAAGCGATATGGCCGAAGTAAGCGAAGTTGTGTTATGTCATCACTGCGGAGAAGAGTGCAAAACCGATCTTCATGTCATTGACGATAAATATTTCTGCTGTACGGGCTGCCAGACGGTATATGAATTACTTCAGGATAACAATTTATGCGGATACTACGACCTGAACGACCACGCCGGTGTAAGTCTGAAAAGTAAAAACTTTGATGGCAAATTTGACTACCTAAGAAATCGGGAAATAGAAGCTTCTTTACTTGATTTCCACTCAGATACGCTTTATAAAGTCACCCTGTTTTTGCCAGACGTTCATTGTTCATCCTGCGTATGGCTGCTTGAAAACTTTCACAAAATAAAGTCAGGAGTGCTTCACGCCCGCCTGAACTTTCTGCGAAAAGAGCTAAGCATAACCTACCAGCCACAGAAAGTAAACCTCAAAGAAATTGTAGAATTACTGGCCACGCTTGGCTATGAGCCTCAGATTTCACTGGAGAGTTCAGATAAAAACGCCCCTGTTAAAGACAAAAGCTGTAACCGATTGATCCGTCAGATTGCCGTAACAGGTTTTTGTATGGGAAATATCATGCTCATGAGCTTTCCCGAGTACTTTAAACTGGATCTGCAAAATGCCGTTGACGCCCAATACCAGAAGTTTTTTCTCTATCTCAACGTATTGCTCGCCTTGCCGGTCTATTTCTATGGATCGGCAGATTACCTCAAAGGTGCCTGGATTTCCCTTAAAGAATTGTGGCAAAAGCGAAGCAACGTACTTAGTGTTGACATCCCCATTGCTTTGGGAGTAACTGCCTTATTTATAAGAAGTCTGTACGAAACATTTGTTCATGGAGGAGGAGCCTATTGGGATAGCATGGCCGGTCTGGTATTTTTTCTTCTGGCCGGTAAATGGGTACAGAAAAAGACCTTTGATTTCCTCTCTTTTGAAAGAAATTACAAGTCGTATTTCCCTCTGGCTGTGGAAGTGGAGCTGCCAGATGGTAAATTTGATTACCGGAACGTCGAAACTCTGGCCCCCGGCGATAAGATCAGAATTCACAATAATGAACTGATACCCGCAGACTCCAGACTTCTCTCTGGTAAAGCGTTTATCGATTACAGTTTTGTTACCGGAGAAAGTGAGCCCCAGAGTATCGGTAATGAGCAGCAAATTTTTGCTGGTGGGCGGCAAAAAGGACAAGTTTTGACCCTGGAGGTAAGTAAAGAAGTTTCAAAAAGTTACCTCACACAGCTTTGGAATCAGAACAACATCAGCAAAGAAAAAGAGGTGGCCAATACCCGAATGGCCGATAATTTCAGCAAATACTTCACGTATATCACGCTAGGGATCTCATTCATTACCGCCATTTACTGGTATTTCAACGATACGTCCATGGTCTGGCCTGCCTTTACTGCCGTGCTCATGGTGGCCTGCCCCTGTGCCCTAACGCTATCCATGCCATTTACGATGGGCACCGTAATGGGAATACTGGGAAGAAATAAATTCTATGTTAAAAACCAGCGAGTGTTGCAAAAGCTCAATGAAATCACCGACATCGTTTTTGACAAAACGGGCACATTGACTCAGAACAACAAGGCGGCCTTGGAATACAATGGCAAACCACTTACTGATTCAGAAAAACAATGGATAAAATCACTGGCGGCCACCTCTACGCATCCCGTGAGTCGGGAACTCATCAAAACGTACGAACCCTTTGAAACATTGGCACCTGATAATTTACGGGAGATTGAAGGTGCAGGTCTTCAGGGAAACTTTGGTAACAATAGCGTTCAGATAGGCCATGCAGGATTTCTGGAGCTTCAGCCATCTGAACAGCATGCTCAGGCAAGGGTTTATATCAAAATCAATGGTCAACTGAAAGGGTATTACACCTCAAAACCGGTTTTCAGGACAGGTTTTGAACAGGTGATACAAGAACTTACCTCATCCTATAAGCTGTATGTAGTATCGGGAGACAGGCCCACAGACAAGGGCCTGCTTTCACCGGTGCTGGAAGAAAAAAATCTTTATTTTGATCAGAAACCCCAGGACAAACTGAACTTCATCAACGAATTACAAGCTAAGAGGGCAAGTGTATTAATGATAGGTGACGGCCTAAACGATGCAGGTGCACTCTGGAAAAGTGATATCGGGATTGCTCTTTCAGAACAGGCACAGTCGTTTACACCAGCCTCAGATGCGATTCTGGATGCCACCCATTTTGATCGCCTACCCGATTACATTCAGTTTAGTCGTAAAGCTGTAAAGCTGGTTCAGTTAAGCTTTTTATTATCTCTGGTCTATAATTTCATTTGTATAAGCTGGGCGGTTACGGGAACGCTGAGCCCGGTGGTGGCCGCCATTTTTATGCCTTTAAGTTCTATTTCAGTGGTATTATTTGCCGTAAGCATGACCTATATCGCTGCCTATAAAGCCAAACTTCTAAACCCATAAAGTCATGTCAATCATCATTCTGCTTGTAATTGCTGCCCTCCTGTTTGCTGGAGGTTTTCTGGTAGCATTTTTCTGGGCCACAGATGACGGTCAGTTTGACGATACCAGCACACCCGCCATACGGATTCTCAACGAAGACACGCCTGCTTCAGACAAAAAATAGACGTTGGCCCATTACCTGACATCGATCACTTTTCAGTGTAAAGCGTCTCATATTTTGGAGATAGTGCTGGCTCTACCTTCGTGATAATAAATAAAGCACGTTATGAGAACGATTGACCAAAACAAGAGGCTGACCAATACGGCCAAAGCTCTCAAAGAGCATAAAAGTGAACTGGAGCAGGCCCAGTATGAAGTAGACTATTTCCTGGATGTACTTAATGACCTGAAGATTAAGACGCTGGGAGATAGCCAGAAAAGCCTGAAAGTAGCCCGTTTTGTTCAGGAGTTCCATCATTTTCAGCGACTCATCAAACGGATGCTCGGAGAAATCACCGACCTGAATCACGATATGGCGGATGATGTGCGTGAGCAAAGCCAGATGGATAACGAGACGTTTGGAGATATCCGCTATTTCAAAGGAGAGATGAAAGACTTTGCCAGCAATTACAAAGAATACAAGTATAAGTTCCGGGCATTCATCGCTGACTTTGATTACAAGAACTCCCCTGCAGCATGATCCAGATCATATTTTCTCACGGAATTGATCATGTTTCCAGCAAAAGTCAAAATCTACTTTTACGTCGGTTTTGTATTAAACACCTCTAGATATGCATTTTTTAAGAAAACCTTCCTTTTCAACACACTCTGAGAGTTCTGGTGGTAATCTTGAAGGCTTCTATTACGATAACGCCATCGTAAGAGCATTCATTATTGCCACGATTGCTTTTGGAATTGTGGGTATGCTGGCCGGGCTCACAGCGGCCATCCAGCTTTTCTGGCCGGCGGCGAATATGAATTTGCCCTACACCACCTTTGGTCGTTTAAGACCGCTTCACACCAATGCCATCATCTTTGCGTTCGTTGGAAACGGGATGTTTGCCGGTGTGTATTATTCACTGCCGAGGCTCACAAAATCGGCCATTTTCAGCAAAACGCTCAGCTGGATTCACTTCTGGGGCTGGCAGCTGATCATCCTGGCCGCGGCCATCACTTTGCCACTCGGTTTTACCACTTCCAAAGAATATGCTGAACTGGAGTGGCCCATTGACATTGCCATTGCACTCATCTGGGTGGTGTTCACCATCAACCTGATCGGTACGCTGGTAAAACGCAGAGAGCGACACATGTATGTGGCTATCTGGTTTTACATTGCTACAGCGGTGACCATCGCAATGCTTCACATTGTGAACTCCCTGGAGTTACCCGTAAGCCTTACCAAAAGCTACTCGCTTTATGCGGGGGTACAGGATGCCCTGGTTCAATGGTGGTACGGCCATAATGCAGTGGCATTTTTCCTTACCACACCCATTCTGGGTCTCATGTATTATTTTCTGCCAAAAGCAGCCAACAGACCTGTTTACTCCTACAAACTTTCGATTATCCACTTTTGGTCGCTCATTTTCATCTATATCTGGGCTGGACCGCACCACCTTTTGTATACCGCTCTTCCAGATTGGGCTCAAAGTTTAGGTACCGTATTTTCCATTATGCTCATTGCTCCATCCTGGGGCGGTATGCTGAATGGTCTGCTCACCCTGCGTGGTGCCTGGGACCGCGTGCGTGAAAATCCCGTTCTCAAGTTCTTTGTAGTGGCAGTTACTGCCTACGGTATGAGCACTTTTGAGGGCCCTATGCTCTCGTTGAAAAACGTGAATGCCATTTCGCACTATACCGACTGGACCGTGGCTCACGTGCACATTGGTGGTCTGGGATGGAATGGTTTCATGACCTTTGGTATGCTTTATTACCTCTTCCCTAAAATGTGGAGGACAAAATTATACTCTACCAAACTGGCGAACACCCACTTCTGGATTGCCACCCTTGGAATCCTTTTCTATGCACTTCCTATGTACTGGGCAGGATTCACTCAGTCTTTGATGTGGAAAGAGTTCAATGTAGAAGGCTTCCTGGCCTATCCAAACTTCCTGGAAACCGTTACCCAGATTATCCCAATGTACGTAATGCGTGCACTTGGAGGTAGTATGTATCTGATTGGTGCCCTTATAATGGTATACAACCTTATAAAAACAGCCAAAAGTGGTGAATTTGAGGCAGAAGAATACGCTGAAGCACCTGCTCTGGTGAAGAATGTGCGGATCACAGGAGGCCACTGGCACTCTGTGCTGGAGCGTAAACCTGTCATGTTCACCGTACTGGCTTTTGTTGCAGTTCTTATTGGTGGTGTTATAGAATTTGTACCTACCTGGGTGGTAGATTCCAATATCCCTACTATTTCATCGGTAAAACCGTATACGCCACTTGAAATAGAAGGACGCGACATTTACATCAGAGAAGGCTGTAACAACTGTCACTCGCAGATGATTCGTCCGTTCAGATCAGAGACCGAGCGGTACGGTGAATATTCGAAGGCCGGTGAATTTGTCTATGATCACCCGCACCTTTTCGGATCAAAACGTACCGGCCCCGATCTGCACCGTTTGGGAGGTAAATACCCCGACAGCTGGCATTATAACCACATGCTGGAGCCGGCGAGTATGTCACCAGGTTCTATCATGCCCGCCTATCCATGGCTGGTCGATGATGACTACACCACCGATCTGATTGGCAAAAAAGTATCTGCCATGCGTACCCTGGGCGTTCCGTATGCCGAAGGCTACGAAGAAAAAGCTGCGGGAGATATGATAAAACAGGCCTCAGAAATTCAGGGCAGACTCGCAGAAGCAGGAATTGAGGTGAGCGAGAATAAGGAGATTATAGCTCTCATCGCTTATCTGCAACGATTGGGAACAGATATCAAAGCACAAAACTAGGTTTCACTTATGTTTAAAAACTATTTATCCGGAATTGATGGCGTAAGTGTTTACCCGATCATCTCCCTCGTAATTTTTGTGGCATTTTTTGTACTGCTAGGCTTCTTTGTCTTCAAAGCAGACCGCAGGTACATCAATTACATGGAAAACCTTCCGTTGGAAGACCACGAGTAAAACCCGGGGCGGATCGGTGCTGAAGCCCGATCCGGCCATCAAATCATCACATTTTAAACTGCAGAGACAATGGACTTTAATTTTAAAACCGGCGATGAGCTCTTTCAGACGATCATGCTGGGGATTCTGATCCTCTTTACGCTGATTCTGCTGATTGTAGTCATCAATATTTTCATGACCCTGAAAGCCGTGTTAAACGAAAAAGCCGGAATCAAAACCGAGCCGTTTTCCATGGCCAATTTCTGGGACAGATTCAATAACCTGAAACCTATGGCTCAGGAAGAGGCCCTACTTCTTGATCATGATTATGATGGAATAAAGGAACTGGACAACCACCTTCCACCGTGGTGGCTGGGGATGTTCTATGGCGGAATCATCTTTGGAGTGGTTTACCTGCTCAATTACCACGTGTGGCACTGGAGCCCGCTCAGTGGAGAAGAGTATGAGATCGCCATGGCCGAAGCGGAGGAAATGAAGGCTGCCAATAAGGATTTGGCGGTGGATGAGATCGACGAAAATACGGTAACCTTCCTTACAGACGCCTCGGATATTGAACGGGGAAAAATCATCTACGCCGGAAACTGTGCCGTATGCCACGGTCAGGCCGGAGAAGGTGGTGTGGGTCCAAACCTTACCGACGAATTCTGGCTTCATGGTGGTAGTTCCAGCTCCATTTTTAAAACTATCAAATATGGGGTAACAGAAAAGGGTATGATTGCCTGGGAAGGCACCCTGAAGCCCACCGATATTCAACAGGTGAGCAGCTACATTAACTCGTTGCTGGGTAGCAACCCACCGAATGCGAAAGCACCTCAGGGAGAAAAGTATGTGCCGGAAGCCCCTGCCACAGAAGCCGAAACCCCTGCGGCAGAAGCAGAAGAATCTGCTTCCGAAGAAGTAGCCACTTTATAAACCACTACCTTTTTCAAACAGAACGGGGAGCCTACGGCTCCCCGATTCTTAAAACTTAAGAAAGTAACAACGGTAATTTCAATAACATTTGTCACCAAAAAATCCACCTCCTCTATCCTACCTTAGACCTAACAAATCGTACATGAAAGCTGGATAATTCCGGCCTAAAAGACCAAATTAAAATGGCAACAGAAGTAAATTTTGAAGAGTTATATCAGGACGAAGAGGAGTTTCGTGACAGTCTGGCCACGGTAGATAAAGATGGGAAAAGAATCTGGCTGTATCCTAAAAAAGCCAGAGGGCCTTTTTTCAATAAGCGGATTCTGGCTACCGTCGTATTTCTGGCCATTTTCATTTCGGGGCCTTTCATAAAAATTGGGGGACAGCCTCTGCTCATGATGAACATTTTTGAGCGGAAGTTCGTCATATTTGGTCGTTTGTTTCTGCCTCAGGACTTTGTCCTTTTTGGCCTTGGCATGATCACTTTTGTGGTATTCATTGCCCTGTTCACCGTTGCGTTTGGACGCATCTGGTGCGGTTGGTTTTGCCCTCAAACAGTATTTATGGAGATGATTTTCAGACCGGTTGAAAACTGGCTGGAGGGTGACTTCAGAAAACAGAAGAAATTTGACGAGGGTCCCTGGAATTTTGACAAAATCTGGCGTAAAACGCTTAAACACATTATTTACATCAGCTTTTCAATTTTCATTGCTCACATCACCATGGCCTATCTGATAGGTATTGAAAAGGTGAAAGACTTAATTACCAGTCCCCCGTCAGAAAATCTGTCTGGATTTATAGGACTGGTCGTTTTTACAGGATTGTTCTATTTTGTTTTCAGCAAACTGAGAGAGCAGGTTTGTATCGCCATTTGTCCGTATGGAAGGTTACAGGGAGTTTTGGTCAACAGAGATACCATCAGCGTAATCTACGACGACAAACGCGGCGAGCCCCGGGGAAAAATTACAAAAGCAGTTACACCTGAGAAATCATTGAAAGGTGACTGTGTGGACTGCGGGCTTTGTGTACAGGTTTGTCCTACAGGTATTGACATCAGAAACGGGATTCAGCTGGAATGCGTTAACTGCACGGCCTGTATAGATGCCTGCGATGATGTTATGGAGAAGGTAGGTAAGCCAAAGAGACTTATCCGATATGCCTCAGTTGAATCGGTTGAGAAAGGAGTTCCTTACAAATTTCCGGTACGTTCCTGGGCCTATTCTGCCGTATTGCTAGTGCTTATTGGCATTGAGGCGGTACTGGTTATGGGAAGATCAGACATTGAAACTACCGTTATGCGGGTGCCGGGTCAACTCTATCAACGAACCGATAAGGGAACCATTACCAATTTGTACAATGCTCAGCTGGTCAATAAGTCACAGGAAGCAATGGACGTTAAAATGGAGATAGACGGCATGGAAGGAAGTGTTTTGAATGTGGTGGGATCAGATCATGGGGTATTGCATTTAAAACCTGAGGCGAAACAGGATGTGGTGTTTTTCATTGAAATTCCTGAAGAAGACGTCAAAGTGAGATCCACCAAACTCAAATTAAGAATTCTTGAAAACGGTGAAGTGGTAGAAGAGGTAAAAACCAGCTTCTTTGGCCCGGCAAAATGATATTTGTTAAGCTGTTTCTGAAATTTCCGCACACATGAACTTGAAGAAGAAACCAAAAACAGAAGAAATATGAACTGGGGAAGAAAAATCGCATTGGCATACGGAGGCTTCGTAGTCTTCATGGTAGGGTTGGTATATCTCTGCCTGCAGCAGAAAGACATTTTTCTGGTGACTAAAGAATATTATAAAGAAGAACTGGCGTACCAGGACAAGATCGACGCCATGAAGAATGTTCATGGATTGTCGGCTGAGGTAGGCATAGACTATACTCCGGAGGGCATTCTGGTGAAGTTTCCCGATGAATGTCTGGGAGCCACTGGTCAAGCGGTACTTTACAGACCTTCAGATGCAGATAAAGACGTAAACATACCTTTTCGCTTAACAGCCAGTCCGGCTTTACCTATCGCGTCAGCAGATCTCGACCGCGGACTCTGGATACTGAAAGTAGACTGGAAACAAAACAACAAGAACTACTACCTGGAACAGAAACTCACCCTGTAAAATGCTTTGGACGGCCTTTTTGATGGGATTGGTGGGCAGCCTGCACTGTGCCGGAATGTGTGGGCCACTCACGCTTTTACTGCCCTCGGGTAAATCCACTTCCTCCCGTTTTATTGCCGGTCGCCTGCTTTATAATCTGGGGAGAATAGCCACCTATGCCCTGTTGGGTCTTCTGGTGGGGCTGGTGGGGCAGCAGAGCACACTTTTCGTATCCAGAGAGATCATCTCTGTAACAGTAGGAGTTCTTATTCTGGTTTTCGTTCTGCTTCCCGATAAATGGCTCAGTGAAATTAATGTCTACCAAATCATAGCCCGCACCACCGGAAAACTGAAAGCTGGCTTTAAGAGAAATTTCGAAACCAATTACTACACAGGTCAGCTGGTATTTGGATTCTTTAACGGACTCTTACCCTGCGGACTCGTTTACGCAGCGTTGGCGGGTTCATTTATTCAGTTAGATACGCTGAAAGGCGGAGCGTATATGGCTCTCTTCGGATTGGGCACCTTACCCATGATGCTCAGTATTTCACTTGGGAGCGGCTGGCTCAAACGCCATTTTAGCGGTCAGATCCGTAAACTCATTCCTCTTACCTATGCCTTCCTGGCCATCTGGCTTATTTACCGGGGCTTACAGGCACCCACTCCGCATCTCCATGGTTCAGATAGTGGAGAGATGGTGGAATGTATGCCCAAATAAGGAATTTAACGGTCAATTTACTTCTGTTTAGGATTAAACAGAATGATAATCTGCACAATAACAGCCAGTAAGACCAGAAAAATAATTTCAATTTTGGTAAAGAGGTCAATCGTCTTAAACGTAGTTTCTGTCAACGAAACTTCTCGCTTAGCCTCACTTAACTGAATTTTGGACAATTCCTTCAAATCCGATTTTATGGTTTGCAGTTTTTGCAAGGTCTTTGGAGTCTGGCCAGGCCCTTCGGCAGAACTTTCCAGCTGCTCCAGGTCTTTCAGATCAGATTTCAGATTCTCAAACACACGAACCTCAACCGGAGTTAGTTTGGTTTGCTGATACCGTTCAATGATTGTAACCAGATTGGAATTCAGGTCCTTATTTCGGCCAGTTAAAAAGCCAGTATCCGAGGTTCTGAAAGCCACTTCCTTTTCGTGAATGGCAGAAGTCATCTCAAAAATGAGGTCATTGGCCACAATACGATCCTCATAAATGGTGACCACCGAATTTCTGATCCGGTTAAAATTACCGCGATCAATCAGATTGGTGGTCAAAACCACCACGAAGATCAAGAGTATACCCAGTATCCACTTTATTTTCTCAAAAAGACTCATGATTGCATAAATTAGTGTTCTTTTGACTTTTTCCAAGATACAAACAGAACTGACTTTTCCGAATAAAAAGATTCTGAAAATCATTTTAAGGTTTAAATACCTGATCTGAATTCCCTCACTAAGCTTCCGCCATTATCACCGACAAAAATTTTCTGTCTGAATCCTTTTCTGAGTATACTTGTCGTATGAGAATACTTTTCCTTCTTTTTGTCGTCCTTTTACCACGATTATCGCCAGGTCAGAATACCGACGTACTCATTGCCGGTGCCGAGGCCAGCGGTACCATGGCGGCCATTCAGGCAGCCCGCTCCGGAGTAAAAGTTATTCTTCTCGAAGAAACTCCATGGCCTGGAGGTATGCTTACCTCTGCAGGCGTGAGTGCTATTGACGGCAATAATAAACTTCCCAGTGGCCTGTGGCAGGAGTTCCGGCAAAAACTTGAACAGCATTATGGCGGAGCCGACTCGCTGAAAACCGGCTGGGTAAGTAACGTGCTCTTTGAACCGCAGGTGGCAAAACAGATTCTCACTGAAATGCTTCAGGAAGCCGGAGTAGACCTTAGGCTGAATTGTTCTGTCAAAAGTATCAGACAAACATCGACCGGCTGGCTGGTAAAAACATCAGATAAACAAACGATTGACTGTCGAATTCTCATTGATGCCACAGAACTGGGAGACTTACTGCCGATGGCCCGAATCCCTTTTGATGTAGGAATGGACAGTCGGGCCGAAACCGGGGAGTCCATTGCTCCCGAAAAAGCCAATGACATCATTCAGGATCTTACCTACGTGGCCATTTTGAAAGATTATGGCCCGGGAGCAGACAAGACTATCCCACGCCCCAAAAATTTTGACCCGAAACCTTTTTTATGTACCTGTGCCGGAATCTGCGATCCGGATACGATTTCACGTACCCTCTGGCCCTGTGAGCAAATGATGACCTATGGCAAATTGCCTGATGGCTATTATATGATCAACTGGCCAATCTTTGGAAATGACTTTTATGCCAATCTTTTAGAAGCCACTCCCAAGCAGCGAAAGAAGTTAATTCAACAAGCCAAAAATCATACGCTGAACTACGTTTATTACCTGCAGCAGCATCTGGGTTTCAAACACCTGGGACTGGCAGAAGATGTTTTTTCTACCGCAGACCGCCTGCCTTTTATACCCTATCATCGGGAATCACGAAGGATGCATGGCAAAGTACGTTTTGACCTGAATGATCTGGCCAAACCTTTTGAACAATCTAACGCCCTGTATCGCACCGGTATAGCGGTGGGTGATTACCCAGTAGATCATCACCACGCCGCTTATCCCGACCAAATAGATTTGCCCGACCTGCATTTCTATCCGGTTCCCTCCTACTCTTTACCTTTAGGAACTTTGGTACCACAAAATACCCGAAATTTCATTGTGGCAGAGAAATCCATTTCTGTCACCAATCTGGTGAATGGCACCACTCGTCTTCAACCCGTTTGTATGCTGTTGGGGCAGGCCGCAGGTGCATTGGCAGCCCTTGCTGTAAAGAAGAATGTATCACCCGATGAAGTACCGGTGCGTGAGGTCCAGGATGAATTGCTGAAATCCAGGGCTTTTCTGATGCCGTACCGGGATGTTTCACCCGATAATCCATCTTTTGAGGCAATTCAAAGAATAGGTGCCACCGGAATTTTACGAGGCAAAGGAGAAACCATCGGTTGGGAAAATGTGACTCGATTTTTTCCGGATTCGACGGTTAATGCCAACGAGCTTGTCAAAAATTTGAATGCATTCGGCATTTCGTTTAATCCGGATCAGCGTAACCTTACGCAAAAAGAAGCCCATGAAATCGCAAGACTCTTAAGTCAAATAGGTGATGAAATGGAAATTAAAACTCCACCAGCCAATGTCTTGAAGAACCAAAGCACACAAATAACCCGGAGGGAATTTGCTGTTCTTTTGGATAAGTTGGCAGATCCTTTTCATCGGTTCAGTGTAGACATCAATGGAAACTTCATTCAACCTGACTAACCTTAATCCCAATAGAGGTGATCTTTTATTAAATTGCTGAGGTATTAATAAATTAACTCAAACAATGCCCTACCAACCCAACGAAGCCCGATACGACAAAATGATTTACAACCGCTGCGGAAACAGCGGCCTGAAACTCCCGGCTATTTCGCTGGGGCTATGGCATAATTTCGGAGACGATACGCCTCATGGCCGTAAAGTAGACATGTGTACCACCGCCTTTGATCTGGGTATTACGCATTTTGATCTGGCCAATAACTACGGGCCGCCTCCCGGTAGTGCTGAAAAAGCGTTTGGAAGAATTCTGAAGGAAGAATTTCAAGGACTGCGGGATGAACTAATTATCTCTTCCAAAGCCGGTTATCTGATGTGGCCGGGTCCGTATGGCGAGTGGGGAAGCCGCAAATACGTGATCTCCAGCTGCGAGCAATCGCTCAAACGCATGGGCATAGATTACGTGGATATTTTCTATTCGCACCGTTTTGACCCCAACACACCTCTGGAAGAAACCATGATGGCACTGGACCAGTTGGTACGCTCAGGTAAAGCACTTTACGTGGGCATTTCCTCGTATAATTCGCAACGAACCCGGGAAGCTTACGAGATATTGAAATCATTAGGCACGCCCTTCATCATTCATCAGCCCAGCTACTCGATGCTAAACCGTTGGGTGGAAACAGATGGCCTTTTGGATACACTGGAAAATACGGGCATAGGATCCATCGTTTTCTCGCCTCTGGCTCAGGGCATGCTCACCAACAAATACCTGAAAGACATTCCTGAAGACAGCCGGGCCAGTCAGGGTAAATCACTGCTGTATGGTTTCCTGAGTGATGAGAACCTGAGTCGAATACGCAGTCTGAATGAAATAGCTGCCAAACGAAACCAAACCCTGGCCCAAATGGCCATCGCGTGGACACTGCGAAAAGGCCGTGTGACCTCCGCCCTCATAGGAGCCAGTAAAGCTCAGCAGATTATCGACTGCGTAGGAGCTTTGGACAATCTCGAATTCTCAGACACCGAGCTACGGGAAATTGACAAATACGCTCAGGATGGCGGGATTAATTTGTGGAAGAGGTCTTCGGATGGGTGAGATGTTAAAATCACATTCGGATTGATTTCTTAGCGTAATTTTGAGTACAAGTTAGCTTAGTTATCAAGGGACCCATGTCAAACTAACCCTTTTGTTCATTTTTGCTTCATGATTCATTTTAATCCTAATGTTAAGCAACATCTCAATAGGCAAACCACTCGTTTTGAAAAATACCAGTTCCGACCTGGTCATCTCAAAAAGTTAAAATTACAAACAGCTTCATGCATAGGATATTGGCAAACAAACCCAAGGTGATTCTTATTTTATGGATGATATGTTGGGCTTTTATACCATCAGCAATTGGCCAAAGAGTTAAAAAAATAAAAAACATCAATAAGCGGGTTTCTTCGCAATATTCAACAGAACACTCCCCTACAGGCGTACAAATTGCCTCCATTGACAGTGTCTTTTTCTTTGCCATGGGTAATAAAAAATATGGAACGGAGCTGTGGCGTTCAAATGGGACAGCATCTGGCACCTATATGGTAAAAGACATCTTTCCTGGTGATTATGATTCCTTCCCAGATCAGTTTTTATCACATCAGGGTATCTTATATTTCACAGCACGAACAGAGGCCGGAAGGTTTCTTTGGCGATCTGATGGAACGGAAGAAGGAACATTTGTAATACAGAAATTTGATTCCAGTGATTTCATCCTAAGCAGGATATTAAGTGGTGAAGAGAACTTCTACTTTCGTGTGGAATTATCAAGTGGTGGAGTGTCACTTTGGAAATCGAATGGTACCGAATCTGGAACAGAAATCATCGAAAATATTGACCCATCCGATAGCTCATCATTAGACTTTGGAGATTTATATTTCTTTAAAGGAAAGCTGTATTATTCTCGTTACTTTTCTAATGGAATATTTCAAATTTATTCCACAAACGGAACCCCGTACGAAGCCACCCCCTTTAAAGAGTGGCAAATTAGTCCATTTTCATTTCATACAATTAAGTTTTTCTCACTGAATGATGAGCTTTATTTTGCCTCGCGGATAGATCCACTGATTGGCATATGGAAAACAGACGGCACCACTAACGGCACTATACGGATTTCGGAACAAGAAGTGTGGACATACCGGGGAATCATTGAATTCAAGGGAGATGCTTACTTCTTTTACTCCAATAATTTATGGAAAACAGACGGCAAGGAAGGAGGCACGCATATGGTAAAAACTTTTCATGCGAATGCCTTTCTGGAAGAATCATTCTTTAAAAAATCCTCAAACCTACTTTACTTTAATTATAATAACTCGAATGTGGAAGGTGCAGAATTATGGCGTTCTGACGGCACGGAATCGGGCACCTTTTTGGTAAAGGACATCCAACCGGGCTACCAATCATCTTACATATATGATCCCATAATTTTTGACGATAAATTGTACTTTACTGCTCTTACCGAATCTAGCGGCAGAGAAGTTTGGAGGACAAATGGAACAGCTCAGCAGACGCAAATTTTAAAGGAGACATTGAATGGCCCCAAAAGTCTTTTGCCTCATGCCTTATTTGAGCATAATGGCACATTATACTTTTTCGATGAAGAATTTAATGGATGGAAATCAGCAGGTAATGCTCTAACCACAGATATGTATGTTCAAAATAAGACCGAAAACAATTACTCTAACCCCAGAGGATTCTTAACCTTTAAGGGTTTAACCTACTTTTCTGCCTCAGAGAATTTATGGAGAACAGATGGTACAGAAAACGGCACAAATCTTGTTCATGAAAAGGTATTCTATGCTAAGTTTTCCAAAACCAATAATTACCTCTTTTTCGTAGCCGGGTCTACGGTAAATTCTTTCGATGGAACCACTACCACAGATATCTGGAATTACAGCCTGGGTAATCCATCAATAACAAAATTCTTATCGACAGACTTTCCCGATTATCTGATATTTTCCGCTTTTGATGACGTCAGCCATTACAACAAATTATACAAATCGGATGGGACGCCTTCCAGTGCTACACTAATAAAAGATTTATACCCGGGAGAGGAAATTTATTTCGATAACGTAGTTCAACACGAAGGACTCATATACTTTACGGTGAGAAATGGTTCAGAACTATGGAGAACGGATGGAACACCCTCTGGCACTATTATACTCAGGAATAACATCCGGATTGAAGAGCCGATGGTTATATCAAACGGTAAGCTATATTTCATTGCAGGTTTCAGTAATACCGAATTTTATGATTATGAACTTTGGAAGTCAGATGGAACCCCTTCAGGAACGGTTGTTGTGTACGATACGCCATTTTATAACCAGACCAAAAAAAATATTTTTGAAGTAAATGGTCTTATTTTCTACTTAAGTTTGGAAAACGGCACTAATCAGCTTTATAGATCAGACGGTACTCCCATGGGTACCTACAAAATAAACTTGCCTTTTGACCCACTGCTGACACCCTTAACAGGTCTTTTTTTTCAACTAAACCATAGTCTCGTTTTCAGTACGTATTCTGATGATGGCGTTCAGACACTTTATAGGTTCAATACAACGAATGATCATATCTCCCAAATCACGCTGACGGGAAACACGAAGTTCTCAGGTATTATTGAAGGAAAACAATTTAAAAATTACCTGTATTTTTCTGCCAGTGCTTCAGGCATTGGAACGGAACTTTGGAAAACGGACGGTGAGACTGCAGTATTGGTAAAAAACATCTCTGAAAACTGGAGAGGTTCTTATCCCCAGAATTTTTTCATTTCAAACGGCATTTTTTATTTTTCGGCAAATGACAGAATGGATGGACACGAATTGTATAAATTCAATAATTGCCAGGAAGGGGAAGATTTGAGTATCACAGAAGATGTTTTTCCCGGCCATATTATAGAATTAAGTGGCAAAGACTACATAAACTCTATAAGCACCCTACATCATTCATCTATGACTATTTATGAATCTGGAAAATCGATAACACTCAACCCTGGTTTTGAAACTAACCATGATGTATACTTTCAGGCAAACATAATCCCTTGCGAATAACGACCCCTCGTTCTTTGAAGTCCCTTACTTCTAAGAAACGTGGAAGAGGTCTCCAGACCTTAGAGGGTCAATTAACTCCCATAGCACCTCCCTTTATGTTTATCTTTTCAGGCCTTTACATATATTCTGACCAGTAAATCAATTTACAACTAGTAAAAACGCTAAATGAAGTTGATTTTCTATAGCAGGAAATAAACCTCCAAGCTTACTTTTCCCAAATTTGGTCAACCTAAAAGTTTACGAAAACAGACATGTATGTCTACTTAAGAGTAAAAATCAGACCTACATGCCTTAAAATACAGTAATTCGGAATTTCCGAACTACTTCATTTGTGGGTGTTTATTCCGGTGATTAATCTACTGTTACCCTTCTGAAACCTCCGCAAAAGAAAAATCTTCTCATTCCCGATTCTTTTGATCGTAAAATCCCATACCTTTTGGTATGATTTGTATCAGTTCTTTCTGAAAATCAATAGACTACCTCACGTTTTGCCTGAACTCTATTTCTTATGAAACAAGCATTCATTTTCGCTCTTTTATTTGTAGCAAGTACCGCTGGCAAAGCTCAAAGTTTACCTTCCTGGGCAGAACAGGACAGGGAATTTCTTCTGGAAAACCTGAAGCGAACCAGAGAAGAAGTCATCAAAGAAACAACCAATCTTACCGACAATCAGTGGTCCTATAAAGAAGATAGTTTGCATTGGTCTATTGCCCAGGTATTGGAGCATCTCGGTTTATATGAACGTCTGTTTATTCAGGAAGCTGATATTATGTTGAGTGCAACACCTGATCCACAACTGGCCCGTTTCGACCAGCCAGACACCGTTTATATCAATTGGATGAATGATCCAAATCCTCACCACGCTGAGTGGAATGCTGAGCCTTTGGGTTTAATGAAAGGTTCAGATAATCTGACTTTTTTTCTCTTTGGACGAAATCACCTCATTTCCTACATACAGCGTACTAACTACGATTTAAAAAAATACTACACATACCGCTGGGGAGAGGAGCAGAGAAGAAGTATTCATGGTCTGATGGTAGTACATTTTGCTCATACAGACAGGCATTTAAAACAGATTAAGCGAATAAAATTTTCCCATGGCTACCCTCGATGACAAATAAAACATGGAACCGGTTCTCCGAAGTCCCCAACTACGAAGCAGCGAAAGAGTCCTCCCAATCCCAAATAAACGTTACCTAAGGACTACTACTTCAAAAGAAATAGGTTCCCTAAAACCTTCCATATCCTACCCCAGCCCCAATCTGAAATGATGATACACAATCTGCATACCATGTTTGAGATAAAACCGGTGGGCATCGTAGCGGTGATGGCCTGAGTCCAGATGTACGGCATTCAGACCTTTGCTTTTGGCCAGATTCACCACATAATTGAATAATTGATCGCCATACCCTTTCCCCTGATAAGCTGGCACGGTAGAGAGATCGTCAATGTAAATAAACGGGCCTTCATATAAACTGGTTACATACCGGAAACCGCAAGCTGCCACGGCCTCACCTTCCTCTTCCAGATAGATGATCTGGTAATTCTCCTTCCACATTTCGGGCACACGCTCCAAAAATGTTTCCAGACTCAGTTGAGTACGTAATGCATGAATGGCAGGGTAGCAATGACGCAGATCTTCGGGGGTAGAGGCTGTTTTTATCATGGTTTACTTTTGCTCTTTTGTACAAAATTCTACATTTATCGGATCATTCAGGTAGTCCGGTAATGAGAAAAAAGATAGTCCGGTTATGTTTCAGGCATTGGTAAAAATTGACAAAAAGAGCAGCAAAGCTGTATTTCTTCAGCTGGCAGATCAGCTGCGTGAACAAATTCTGGATGGCACCCTTCCGGCGGGCAGTAAATTACCCGGCTCCCGAAAACTGGCAGAAAACTGGCAGCTGCATCGCAAAACCGTCATAGCGGCATTGGATGAACTGCTGGCCCAGGGCTGGCTGAAAGCCGTAGCCGGAAAAGGCACCTTTGTAAGTGAAAAAATAGAAACCGGGCAACCGCAGCAAATAGAATACAATCTCCCTGCCTCAGGATTTCTGGAAATACCCGAAATTCCCGACCATCTGAACCGAAGGCTGGTGTACGCCCGGGAAACCTATCGGCTCGATGACGGCCTGCCAGACCCGCGGCTGGCCCCTGCCCATGAGCTGGCACGTGCCTATAAAACAGCCCTCACCTCGGGGAATCTGTACTCGCGGTACGGATATGCCGACACCAAAGGCCATGAGCGGCTTCGGGAGGTACTTTGTAAGCATCTGAAGCACAGCCGCAATCTGAACATAGGGCCTGAAAATATCCTCATCACCCGGGGAGTAACTCAGGCTCTTTATCTGAGCATCCAGAGTTTCCTGAAACCAGGCGACAAAGTGGCCGTTTCTGAGCTAAATTGGGAAAGCGGGAATGTCAATTTCAGGCATCACGGAATAGAACTTGTGCAGGTTCAGATAGATGAATTTGGTATGAATACCGATCATCTGGAAAATCTGCTGCAGCAGCATAAGATCAAACTGGTGTATGTGACTCCGCACCACCAATACCCTACCACGGTGATTATGCCGGCCCATCGGAGAATTAAACTCAATCAGCTGGCCAGACAATACGGTTTTCTGATTTTTGAAGACGACTACGATTATGATTTCCATTACACCAGTCAGCCACTCATGCCTCTGGCTTCTGCTGCACAAGGCAATCATGTGCTGTACACGGGCTCTTTCACCAAGGCCATTTCACCGGCATTTCGGGTGGGTTATCTGGTGGCTTCGGAAGAACAAATACATCTTATGGCCCATTACCGAAGGGTCATTGACCGGCAGGGAGATACCTTGCTTGAAATTGCCCTTGCCGAACTACTGGAACTGGGCATTCTTCAACGTTATTTGAGAAAAAACAAGCGGATTTATGAGTCCCGAAGAAATCATTTTTGTGAACTGCTAACCGACCAGCTAAGTCAATTTATTCAATTCCGGATCCCTGAAGGTGGAATGTCGGTCTGGACAGAATTTGACAAAGGCATTGACCTGGTAAGGCTTTCTGCAGAAGCTTCAAAAAAGGATTTGTATTTCTACAATGGAGAAGTCTACCAACCACACGTAAATGCCACACGCCTGGGATTTGCCTCATCTAACGAGCAGGAGCTGGAAATATCCGTTGGACTGTTGAAAAAAATGATTCAGAACCAGGGAAAGTAATTTTCTGATCAATATCCGCAGATTTGGTTCGTTGATCTTTTCGTGAACTATCCATTTGAATTTCTGCAGGCCTTTCCGGCAACTTTTTGTTTTCTTGCAGGAAAACCATCCGACTGAACGAATAATCTGACGCGAATGATCCGATTGCTATTTTTGACAACACTTTTTCTTCCTTTTGCCATCTCTGCTCAGCCACCCGGTTTTGTTGACGAATTGCTCACAGATAATTTTGAAACCCCAACCGGTCTTGCATTTGATAAATCAGGGCAGCTGTATGTCTGGGAAAAAGCAGGAAGAATCTTTCAGGTGGATAAAGAAACCGGCATCAAAGAATTACTTCTGGATATAAACGTGGAAGTATATGACTATCTGGATCACGGACTCAACGGCTTCGTTCTTCATCCCGATTTTGAAAATAACGGGTACATGTATCTGTTGTATACGGTTGACCGTAACTACCTCTTTTTCAAAGATACGCCCACTTATTCGGTAGCTAACAACGATAAATTCTCGGCAACTATTGGCAGAATTACCCGGTACACACTTTCAGAAGGTGAAGTAGATCCGGCAACCCGAAAAATTATTCTGGGCGAAGATCATACAGACGCCATTCCCATTTTAATGGATAACCACGGCGTGGGCTCGTTGGTTTTTGGTGCAGATGGCACTTTGTTAGTTTCTGTAGGTGATGGAGCTATTGCCAAAGATCCTCCTTTTAACCCGTCAGATCCATTTTATTTTGAGCTGGTGACCACGCCTATCGCTGATGGAATAATCACCGAAGACCAGAATATCGGCCCTTACCGTTCGCAGTATCTGAACTCAATGAACGGCAAACTCCTGAGAATTGATGCGGAAACCGGTGGCGGAGTACCCTCCAATCCCTTTTTTGACCCTGAGAAGCCAAACAGTGCCAAATCGCGGGTCTGGTCTTACGGACTTCGAAATCCTTTCCGTTTTTCGCTGAAACCTCACACGGGCAGTACCGATCCCGCAACAGGAAACCCGGGAACCTTTTTTGTAGCCGATGTAGGCTGGGCCAGCCGGGAGGAAATCAATGTCATTTCAGAAGGCGGGCTGAATTACGGCTGGCCGTATTATGAAGGTATTCTGCATCAGAATCCGCTATTCACCGATCTCACCTGGTTCCCTGAAAAACACGAGCCGCCTTACATTGAATGGCGGGGAGATATCGCTCAAGCACTTATAGATGACGAGGCCTATGGCGTGGGTTCACCCGAATTTATCGGAGAATCGTTCACAGGAAACAGTTCAATAGGTGGTCTGGAGCTTACCACAGATCATTTTCCTGGTTTCCAGGGCACCTATTTACAGGGCGACTATCTGGGTTGGATAAAAATCTTCAAATTCGATTTCAGGGGATTTCCGTACGAAGTGGTTTCAATCAAAGAGAACGTATTCCCGACCTGCTTTGCTGAAGACCCCACCGATGGCAGCATTTATTATGTCAATTTGTTTTACCCTTCAGTTCACGAAATAAGACATCTTTACAATGAGCCAAATCCAAATTACCCTCCGGTTATTGAAGCACGGGTAGAGCCCGTATACGGAAACAGCCCGCTTCGGGTCAATCTTGATGCCACCGGCACCACCGATCCTGAGGGAGGTACGCTTAGCTTTCAATGGAATTTTGGTAATGGAATGAGCATAGATTTTCTGCTGGGCCAAACCAATTATATCAGTGATAAACAATCTACCTTCTCCCCCATTCTTACGGTAAAAGATGAAGCGGGAAAAACTTCGGTTAAAACATTCAAAGTATATGTCAATAATTCTCCTCCGGTGATCAGGAGTACATCGGTTGACCAAATTAAATCCTTCAAAAATGAAGACGGCCTCTCTCTGAATCTGACCGCTGAGGTATCCAATCATAATCCGGCCGAAGAGCTTTTTTATGAATGGTCGGTGGTACTTCATCACGAAGACCATACGCATCTCATTTCCTCTATGAAGACCAAAGAGGCACAATTCACCCTGGCACCTATTCCGTGCGATGAGCAGTTCTATTATTATGAAATACGTCTTTTTGTTCAGGACGGAGAAGGACTGGGTACTACCTACACCCAATCCATACAGCCGCTTTGTGAAGGAGATGAACCCGTTTTGGGCTTAGAACTCTTCCCTAATCCCGTGAAGTGGCAGATTAACCTGAAAGGCCGTGACAATCTCGATGAAACTAACGCCCAGGTATATCTTTTTGACACACATGGAAGACTAATTTTGCAGGGAAATGATCACTGGAAACGCCTGAAAAACCAGGTAAACAAATCTCTTCAATCGATGAGTTCGGGCTCCTATATTCTCAAAATCAAGCTGAAAGAAGGCTCCCAGTCGTTCAGGTTTGTGAAAGATTAATCTATTCGCAATCGCTTTAGCAGGTCAAAATCACCACAATGGGCCAGATACAGGTAATTCAGCAGGAGGCCGTTGGTGTTGTTCATAAGCCTGTGCCCTTCGGCAAACGGATAAACATGGGTGGTAATACGCTCAAACTCATAGGTAGAGCCCATCTCTTTGTTTTCAAACGCCGTAATTTCCTGCAAATCCAGCTCTATTTCGCAGGAAAACAGATACATACTTTCGTCACTGGTGCCTGTACTCGGAAAAAGCCGTTTTCCGCCGGATAAGTTGATTAGTTGGCTGGAGTTAATTTCAATTCCGGTCTCTTCGCGTACTTCCTGAACCGCAATTGCAAGGGGTGTTTGACCCGCATCTACCATTCCCGCAGGGTGCTCCCAGGTAAAACCACCTTCGGCAATACGACGTTGTTTGACAAGCAGCAGGTATTTTTCTCGGGTATTTTTGTCAATTAGGCACACAAGAACACAAACCACTTCGCCTTTCAAAAAGCAAATAGGTGGAATTTTGTCGCCTTCCGGCGTATCGGCGTCCAGCATGAGGGTTGAAAAAAGCACTTCTCCATTGTATCTTCTTCGGGTATAAACCTCCTCTACCCCATTTATTTTCAATCCATTGGCCTCCAGATGGCTTTTCCATAACCTGAATTTGGGGGCATCTTCCAGTTTTTCCTCTTTCATTCGTAACTTCGTATTTTGTGCCTGTAACGCTTATGCAAACAAAACTATTGACTTCTTTTTGTATCCTCCTGCTTATTGCAGGCTATTTTGCATTCAGCGAGTCAGATACTCCTTTTGTTTACAAGGGAGAAAAAATAACAGGGCTTTCCTATGTGGCTCCGCATAAACCAGCCACAGACCAACACTTTACGGCCACCAATCGTGTCAATGCGGAGTGGCTGGCTCTTATGCCGTACGGATTTGTGAGGGAAGACAACCCGGAGTTCCATTTTGCCCCGGATGGCCCTCTTACCGAAACCCAACACCAATGGTGGGGAGAACACCCGCAAGGCATACGTGCCTGCATAGATATGGCACACGCAGCCGGAAAGAAGGTGATGTTAAAACCGCATATGTGGTGGGGTCGGGGAAATTTTACCGGAAATTTTACTCTGAAGACCGAAAATGACTGGCAGATTTTCGAGAAAAGTTACGGAGATTATCTGCTCCAATATGCCCGCATTGCCGAAGAAAAAAACGTTGAAATCTACTGCATCGCCACAGAAATGAATCAGATGGTCGAGGAAAGACCGGCGTTTTGGAAGAAAATCATTGCTGAAATCAGAAAAGTATATTCCGGAAAACTAACCTACGCCGAAAACTGGGACCGCATAGAACAGGTTTTCTTCTGGAAAGACCTTGATTATCTGGGAATTGATGGCTATTTCCCGCTTTCTGAAGAACGAGACCCTTCGGCGGAGCAGCTCAGGAAAGGTTGGCAGAAGCATCTCAAAAAAATGGACAGGCTTGCTGCAAGGTATCAGAAACCCATTCTTTTTACAGAGTATGGATACAGAAGCTGCGACTATTCTACACACAAGCCCTGGGAAACCGATTACAGCCTACCCGATAACGAAAAACTTCAGGCCAAAGCCTATCAATCATTCTATGAAGAAGTTTGGAATAAACCCTGGATGGCCGGTGGTTTTGTCTGGAAATGGTTCCCGTTCAAAGAACCCACAGAAGCTTCCAGAGATAAATTTTGTCCTCAACATAAACAAGCAGAAAAAGTTATTGCCTATTTTTATGCCAGTAAGTCCTAATCACCAAACGTTTTTTTGTCCAATCACCAACTGATCAGCTTTCGTCAGTTTAATTAAAACGCATGTTAATCGTGAAGAAAATTCTGGTTCTGGCAGCTTTGCTTGTCACCCATTGTGTCTGGTCGCAATCGGTGGCCACCTACCGCTTTAACAATTCCCTTGACGCCACCCTCAGTAGCTTCCCTGCTTTGGAGTTTGTAGGCACCAAAGGTAATTTTGTACAGGAAAAAGTATCGTTGATAAAAGGAAATGAGAGTTACGTATATACATTTCCGAATAGTTCGGGCCTGGTTTTCAAAAACCACGATATGGAAAAATTCATCACCGATTCCTACACCATTGAAATGTATTTCAGATATACGGACGGAGAGCTTTTGATCTACAATCAGCTGCTGGGTGAGCAGGTCAAAGACCGGCAGGGGGAATATGTGCATCTGGCGGTAAGCCGCGATGCTCAGACCCAACGCGTCATTGTGTATCTGGACGGACTGAAGTCACTTGAGTTTTTTGACACACAGAATCAGTTGGCAATGAATGAAAATTCAAACATTACCTTCTTTGCTCAGGAGGGAGTGATTACCTCAGGTGGGGCGGTGTCTTTGATCCGCATTTACAATTATTTTATGGACCAGCAGAAGGCAGAAGCTGCTTTCGCCTCGTTCAAACTCGTTAAAAAATGAAAGGCACCTCACGGGAGGTGCCTTTCATTTTTTCTTTATCGTTATTCTCAGAGTAGGTATTTTAGCATAATTACTTCTTTCTCGCTCAGGAAACGCCATTTGCCACGGGGCAATTCTTTTTTGGTAAGGCCTGCAAAGGTGGTACGGTCAAGCTTGGTGACTTCGTAGCCAAAGTGCTCAAAAATACGGCGTACAATCCGGTTTTTACCCGAGTGGATTTCAATGCCTACGACCTCGGCATCGGGTGTAACATAGGCCAGCTGATCGGGCTTAATAAAACCATCTTCCAGCTCAATACCTTCCTTCAAAGCCTCAAAATGCTCTTCGGCAAAAGGCTTGTTCAGCTCGGCCTGATAAATTTTCTTCACCTCCTGAGAAGGATGAGTAAGCTTCTCGGTAAGTTCACCATCGTTTGTGAGAAGCAATAATCCTGTAGTATTCCTATCTAATCGTCCCACAGGATAAACCCGTTCTTTACAGGCACCTTCGATGAGATCCATTACCGTGCGACGCTCATCCGGATCATCCATGGTGGTGATGTAATCTTTGGGTTTGTTCAAAAGTATATACATCATCCGCTCCCGGCTTAGTACATCTTTACCGTATTTGACCGTATCGCTGTCTTTTACTTTATAGCCCATCTCGGTCACCACTTTGCCATTCACACGTATCATACCTGAGGCAATGAGTTCATCGGCTTCGCGGCGACTGCACAAACCGGCATTGGCAATGTATCTGTTGAGGCGAATTTCTTCGTTATCATCTTTTCTAACCTCCTTGGCAATTTTATCTTTTGCCTTGTAGGGGGCTTTCTTCTCCAGATGCTCTTTATCGTAACGCGGCGGGCGTTTCATCCCTACCTGCCTTTCGTTATTCTCTGGTCTTTCGCTGGATTTCGAAAATTTCCTGAAACCCGGCTTTTCTTCCCGATCTTCGGTGGTTCTGCCAAAGGGCTTTGTGCTACGCGGAAATCTTCCGGTTTCACGCTGCTCATTTTCGCGTTCATCATTCCGTCCAAATTTACTGCGATCACCTCTTTCTGCACCGAAGCGTGATCTTCCTGAATCTCCTCTCTCTCTGGGAAAACGCCCTCCTGCAGGTTTATCAAAACTCCGGCTATCCCGGGCTGGCCTTTCAGACGAACGCCTATCTCCATACGACTTACTTTCAGACCTCCTTTCGCCAAATGACCTTTCCTGATCTCTTCTCTCACCGTAGGGCCTGTCGTTTCCTCTCCGATCGTCATTGCCTCGCCCAAAAGACTTTTTCTCACCAAATGGTTTATCAAAATTCTTCTTATCTCCGAAGGGCTTTCCTGGGCCCCTTCGCTCACCATAGGGTCTATCAGACTCTTTTCTTTCTCCGTAAGGCTTGTCTGAGTTTCTTTTATCACCAAAGGGCTTCCCAAAACCTCTTTTCTCTCCAAACCCTTCTTTCCTGTTATCTCCGAAAGACCTTTCAGAGTTACTTTTACCGCCAAATGAACGTTTCTCACCAAACGGCTTATCCGATCTCTTTCGGTCACCTTCGGGTTTTCCGTAACTCTTTTTCTCTCCAAATGACTTTTTGAAGGTTGGCTCGTCTGATTTTTCTGATTTTCTGAAGCCCGGTTTGGAAGCAGGTTTTCCGGGGATAAAACTTTTCTTTTCTCTGGATGAGGAGTTTTTCTCACTATCCTGAGGTTTTGCAGGTCGCCCGCGGCGTCCTTCTTCGTTTTTTGCCATACACTTGCAGTATCTCTACTGTAATAAATTGATTTAATGAATCTTACGCAAAGGTAATTCATTTTTGAACCACACCATTTGAAAAGGCAAATAATATTCTGCAAGACCCTGTTTCGTCCTATCGGGAACAGATATAATGCTAAAGGATAAGGTTTACCGTTTATCAGGCAATTTCAATATTTCTTCATTCCCCGCACGATTTCATCCGATTTATATTGAGGCTTGCAGGGCATTGGAGTAATTTAGTAGAGTCAAATGTCAAACAACCCGGTGAAAATCTGTGTTTTACCGGTCTAAACTAAAACTATTATGTATTTACTTATTGCAATCGTCGTTCTGGTAGCTTTGCTGGTTTCAATGGGCGTTAAGGTTGTCCCTCAGCAGCGTGCATTTATTGTGGAGCGTCTTGGGAAATATTATGCCACGCTTCAGCCGGGTATCAACTTCATCATTCCGTTTTTTGACCGTCTCGCATATCGTCATAGTCTGAAAGAGCAAGCTTATGATATTCATGAGCAGATCTGTATCACGAAAGACAACGTTCAGGTTCGGGTAGATGGTGTTATTTTCCTTCAGGTTATTGACCCCAACAAGGCGTCATACGGGATCAATGATTACGTTTTTGCGGTAACTCAGCTTGCCCAAACCACTATGCGTTCAGAGATTGGTAAAATAGATCTGGATAAGACTTTTGTAGAAAGGATGGCTATAAATCAGGCCGTAGTAGCTTCAATTGATGAGGCCGCCATCGGATGGGGTGTAAAGGTGCTTCGTTACGAAATCAAAAACATTACACCTCCGCAAACCGTACTCATGGCCATGGAAAAACAGATGCAGGCAGAGCGTGAGAAACGAGCCGTGGTACTGGAGTCTGAAGGTAAAAAGCAATATGCGATTAACGTAGCCGAAGGTGAAAAACAACGTGTCGTGCTTGAATCTGAAGCATTTAAGCTTCAGCAAATCAATAAAGCGGAGGGAGAGGCCGAAGCTATTAAAAATGTAGCTGAAGCAACTGCAGAAAGTATTCGTAAAGTAGCCGCCTCTATCAATGAAAAAGGTGGAGTTGAAGCAGTGCAATTGCAGGTGGCCGAGCAGTACATAGAACAGTTTGGAAAT
>CBINGY010000009.1:0-96453 GCA_966250325.1 uncultured Cytophagaceae bacterium
AAACCAGATCGGTATTGGAAAAATCATCATTGATTTCTTCCATCTCAATGAGCTTGTCGTACGAAATATTGGCTTCGGCCAGAAGTACGTTCATGTGGCCTGGCATACGACCTGCCACCGGGTGTATAGCAAACCGGAAATCAATTCCCCGCTTTTCACATTGTTCTGCTAATTCTCTGATGGAATGCTGGGCCTGAGCCACAGCCATACCGTAACCGGGCACCACGATGATAGATGACGCCGAATCAAACAACATGGCGGCTTCTTCCACGCCAACCTCTTTCACCACAATCTCACCAGCATCTGCTCCGCCTGAAGAGGCGGTCTGGCCGAATCCACCCAGCAAAACATTCATCAGCGAACGGTTCATGGCCTTACACATAATTTGTGTAAGAATGATGCCCGATGCCCCTACCAAAGCTCCCGAAACAATGAGAACGTTGTTATTCAAAACAAAACCGGTGGTACAAGCCGCCATACCCGAATACGAGTTAAGCAAAGAGATCACCACCGGCATGTCTGCACCGCCGATAGGGATCACCGTAAGCACTCCAAGTAGCAAAGAAATAGCCACGAGTACAAGCACATACACCGGATCTGCCTGATTCATCAGGGCAATTACCGCGGCCGTAACAGCCGCTACCAGCAGTACCAGATTCAGCAGGTGCTGGCCGCCAAACATGATGGGTTTTCCTGAAATTTTACCGTTAAGTTTTAGATATGCGATAAGCGACCCGGTAAAGGTGAGCCCACCAATGAAAATACTGAGAGCTGCCGAAGTTCCGATAATGTGCCCCACGTGCTCGCCAAGTTCCTGGGTTTTGAGCCAGTAATCTGAGAGTGCTACCGCCAGGGAAGCCAATCCACCGAAACCATTGAACAAAGCCACCATCTCGGGCATTTGTGTCATTTCCACTTTCACAGAAATGTACAATCCGATGGCCGAGCCGATTACGATACATATCAGTATCTCCACCAGAGAAATGCCCTGTACCTGCACCACGGTGGCCAGAATAGCCACCAGCATTCCCAGAGCAGAAAGCTGGTTACCAAGACGGGCCTCCTTGGTTTTATTCATTTTTTTGATGCCCACGATAAAAAGTACCGAGGCTATCAGATAAGCAAATTGTACTGCTATATTCATTTTGAATGATTCTTCGATTCGAAAAAAGTATTATTAAAGGGAAGTTGGAAGAGGGAAGTTTTGATAAAATTTTTCATTTTGTACTTCCCACTTCTAACTTCATCACTTCTTTTTAAACATTTTCAGCATGCGGTCGGTAACCGCATAGCCACCCACCACGTTGATAGTTGCCAGAATAAGTGCCAGCATCCCCAGCCATTTGCTCACGGTGGTGTAGCCCAGCTCATTACAGGCCAGAAGAGCACCCACGATGGTGATTCCCGAAATGGCATTGGAGCCAGACATAAGCGGAGTATGCAATGTAGGCGGCACTTTGGCAATTAGCTCAAAACCCAGATAGCTGGCGATTACCAGCACGTATAAGAGAATAATTAATGATTCGAGTGACATGTTAGAACTGTGTTATAGTTAGAATTTAAAGGCATTTGACCCCGGCACCCATTCCTTTCCGATACCGGGCCTTACCCCTTTATTTTTTTGCCAGAATGCTTAAGGTAAACTCATGGACGGTCTGCCCGCCATGGGTGATGAGAGATCCCTTGGTGATCTCCTCTTCCATCTCCCATTTGAAGCCCTCTTTATCTGCCAGATGAAACAGCAGCGTACTGATATTGGTGGCATACAACTGGCTGGCATTCACCGGCAAAAGAGAAGGTAAATTCGCTTCCCCAATAAGGGTAACCCCATGCTTCACCACTGTTTTATGCATTTCTGATAGTTCACAATTGCCACCCGACTCCACGGCCATGTCCACGATTACCGAACCGGTTTTCATGCTTTTCACCATTTCTTCGGTCACCAATACCGGAGCTTTCTTTCCAATCACAAGAGCTGTGGTAATAACCAGATCGGCTTCTTTGATACGTTCCTGCACCAGTTCCTTTTGCTTCTGAAGGAATTCGGCCGAAACTTCTTTGGCATAGCCTCCTTCAATTTTGACACCTTCGGCACCTTCCACTGTCAAAAACCTTCCGCCAAGCGATTCCACCTGTTCCTTGGTTTCGGGGCGTACATCGGTCACTTCCACCACCGCTCCCAGGCGTTTGGCAGTGGCTATGGCCTGTAAACCAGCCACCCCGGCCCCAAAGATGAGCACTTTGGCCGGAGTAACCGTACCCGCGGCGGTCATCATGAGCGGAAAAATTTTACCCAAAGCATTGGCACCCAATAATACCGTTTTGTATCCGGCCAGGTTTGCCTGAGAACTTAGTGCGTCCATTTTCTGGGCACGCGAGATACGCGGCACGGCATCCATCGAGAAAGAAGAGATTTTCTTCTGATTCATGGCTTCCAGCACCTCGGGAATGGTGTAGGCATACATGAAAGAGATACAGACAGCACCTTCTTTCATTTGCGACACCTCCGCAACACTAAACGCGTTTACTTTGAGAATCACATCCGCCTTACAGGCCGAGGCCAGATCGGACACCACTGTGGCTCCGGCAGCAGTATAGTCCTCGTCTGAAATAGACGACTGAAGCCCCGCACCTGCTTCCACAAGTACCTCAAAACCTTTTTTGATTAATTGTTTGACCACATCCGGGGTAAGAGCCACCCGTTTTTCGTAGTCTTTTGTTTCCTTTAAAACTGCTACTTGCATTAAATTTCCTTATGAATGATCCTGTTGTAACGGGCTCAAAATTAGATATTCTGCCTCAATAAAAAACCGCCATGCAATGATCGGCCTAAAAATGGGTCGGATTTTATTAGATTTGCCTCTCATCAATAAACAAAGAGGTGTTGCCCCTATGAACAGAATCACTGCCATTGTCTTACTTTTCCTTTTTTCACTGTCTAAACTCAGTGCCCAGCCTGGCACCGGCACCAAGTGGACTCCCGACGGTAAAGGCTATTACGAAGAACAAAACGGTGCCATTGTAAAATTTGATCTGAACTCACAGCACTACGAAACCGTCATTGCAGCAGACGCTTTCACCCCCGAAGGTCAGAGTCAACCGCTCATCCCGGAAAATTTTGTATTCACTCCAGATCAGTCAAAACTGCTGATTTTCACCAACTCCAAACGGGTTTGGCGATACAATACCCGGGGCGATTACTGGTGGCTTGATCTCAAAACAAAAAAACTAAGACAACTCGGGAAAAACCTTCCCGAATCAACCCTCATGTTTGCCAAGATTTCTCCGGATGGAAAACAAGCCGCTTACGTAAGTCTTCGAAATATCTATGTGGAAGATTTGAATACCGGAAAAATACGCCAACTGACACATTCCGACAGCCGGGGGAGGGTCATCAATGGCACGTTTGACTGGGCCTATGAAGAAGAATTTGGCTGCTACGATGGTTTTCGCTGGAGCCCCGATAGTAAATCCATCGCCTACTGGCAGATTGACGCCAGCGGCATTAAAAACTTTGATATCATCAATTATACCGATGACATTTATTCACAGGTGATCCCGATCGAATATCCCAAGGTGGGTGAAAATCCATCAGTTTGTAAGATCGGGGTGATTGACCTTAAAACGGCCAAAACCAAATGGATGAATATTCCGGGTGATCCGCAGCAGCATTACATTCCCCGCATGGAATGGCTGAGTAACTCCACCGAAATCATGCTTCAGCAACTGGATCGTAAACAGCAGGTCTCTAAGCTCATGTATGCAAACAGTAAAACGGGGGAAGCAAGAACCATTTTTGAAGAAACCGACAAGGCCTGGGTGGATGTGCGTACCATCTGGCATGAGGATAATCCCGCTGGCTGGGAGTGGATCAATGACGGCCGGGAGTTTCTCTGGGTGAGCGAAAAAGATGGCTGGAATCATCTGTACCGCATCTCAGCGGACGGAAAAGAGATGAGGCTGGTGACCGATGGAAATTACGACATCATAGACCCGCTGATGTATGACGAAAAGACCGACCACGTCTATTTCACGGCCTCCCCGGATAATTCCATGCAAAAATACCTGTACCGGGTCCCGGTAGGAATCAAAGGGGATGCAGAACGACTAACGCCGCTGAATCAGGAAGGTTTTCACCGGTACATGATTTCGGAGAACGGAGCCTTTGCCATACACACCTTCTCTAATCATTACACGCCTAACTCCAAGGAATGGATTACCCTGCCAGACCACAAGCCGCTGGACCCGAAAACATCCATTGACACCAAAATTGACCCTGCCAAAAAGGCCACAAGTAACGTTCGGTTTATTCAGGTGACCACCAGGAGCGGAGTGAGCATTGACGGATGGATGGCCCTTCCCTATAATTTTGACCCTTCAAAAAAATACGCCACCGTCTTTTATGTGTACGGAGAACCCGCTTCGCAAACCGCTCTGGATAATTTCAATGCCGGCAAAAACCAACTGTATAACGGCAGCATGGCAAACGACGGCTACATCTACATCTCTGTAGATGGCAGAGGCTCCCCGGCCCCCAAAGGCAGAGAATGGCGTAAATCGATTTACAAAAATATCGGCATTATCAACATTAAAGATCAGGCAGAGGCAGCGGAGGCTTTGATGCAGCAATATCCGTATATAGACAAAGAACGCGTGGCCGTACACGGCTGGAGCGGGGGCGGTAGCACCACGCTGAATCTCCTCTTCAAATACCCCGAAATCTACCAGACGGGTATTGCCGTGGCCGCAGTAGCCAATCAACTTACTTACGACAACATTTATCAGGAGCGGTACATGGGCGTGCCCCCGGCCGATCTTGCGGCATTTCAGGAAGGCTCGCCTATCAACCACGTGCAAGGGTTCAAAGGAAACCTCCTGTACATTCACGGAACCGGTGACGATAACGTGCACTATCAGAATGCCGAGATGCTGCTGAATGAGCTCATTAAATACAACAAGCAATTTCAGTTTATGGCCTACCCCAACCGTACACACGGGATTTTTGAAGGAGAAGGCACCCGCAAACATCTGAATACCTTATTTACAAAATATCTGAAAGAGCACTGCCCGCCCGGTGCGAAGTAACATGGAACGCCCCGATGCCGGGGCGTTTTTTTTTGTCTTTCCGGGAAGTGAAGGAATCTGTCAAATCCTTGAATTTTGTTTAACTATCCTACCAAATTTCAGCAATCCTTTGCCCTGAAGCGGGAGTTTCCTAAATTCACCGCCTACTTTTTAACCTTAATCAGGAAACAGACATTTCGGCCAACGCAGGCAGCAGGTCAAACGTGTGGTTAGCGGGATGATTTTCTGAGGAATCGAACAAAACTATTGAACTAAACAGACCGATATGAGGATCAGAACCTTTGAAGAATATCAGGAACATTACAAGAAAAGTGTAGAAGACCCCGAAGGTTTCTGGGGTGAAGTGGCCCAGGAATTTGAGTGGAAAAAGCCCTGGACCAGGGTTCTGGACTGGAATTTTGAAGAACCCAAAGTAAAATGGTTTGTAGGTGGCAAACTCAATATCACCGAAAACGCACTCGACCGCCACGTACGCGAGCGGCCCAATCAGCCGGCCATCATCTGGGAACCTAACGAAAAAGACGACGATGCCGTAACCCTTACCTACAAGGTACTTCACGAGCGGGTAAGCCGTTTTTCCAATGTGCTCAAAAATCACGGCATCGAAAAAGGTGACCGGGTTTGTATTTATATGCCCATGATTCCCGAGCTGGCCATTGCCGTGCTGGCCTGTGCCCGTATAGGAGCTATTCACTCAGTGGTATTTGGCGGTTTTTCTGCCAAGGCGATAGCCGATCGGGTAAATGATGCCGACTGCAAAATGATCATCACTACCGACGGGGCTTTCAGAGGTCAAAAGAAAATCCCGATGAAAGAAACCGTGGACGACGCCCTTATCGGCTGCCCTACGGTCAAAAAAGTGATCGTGGCCACCCGTACCCGCACCCCGGTTTCTATGATCAAAGGCCGCGACTACTGGTGGGAAGAAGAAACCAAAAAAGTGAGTGCCGACTGCCCTGCCGAAGTGATGGACTCAGAAGACCCGCTGTTTATTCTGTACACTTCCGGGTCAACGGGTAAACCTAAAGGCGTGGTTCACACCACCGGCGGCTACATGATTTATTCTACGTACACGTTCCAGAATGTATTCCAATATGACCCCGGCGATATCTATTTCTGTACCGCCGATGTGGGCTGGATCACCGGGCACTCTTACATCATTTATGGGCCGCTCACTGCCGGAGCCACCACGCTGATGTTTGAGGGGGTACCCACCTACCCCGATGCCGGCCGTTTCTGGGATATCATAGAACGTCACCGGGTAACTATTTTCTATACGGCCCCCACGGCCATTCGCTCGCTGATGGGCTTTGGGTCAGAATTTTGGAGAGACAAAGACCTCAGCTCCCTGAAAACCCTGGGCTCGGTAGGTGAACCTATCAACGAAGAAGCCTGGCACTGGTATAACCTCAATATCGGAAAAGGGAAATGTACTATTTGCGATACCTGGTGGCAGACAGAAACCGGCGGAATAATGATTTCTCCGCTCTCGGGCATCACCAAAACCAAACCTGCCTACGCTTCGCTGCCACTTCCCGGAGTGCAGCCCGAGCTGGTAGATGAGAAAGGAGAGACCATTGAAGGCAACGGCGTAAACGGAAACCTGGTGATCAAATTTCCGTGGCCATCCATTATCCGTACCACCTGGGGAGATCATGAGCGATGCAAAAGCACGTATTTTTCTGCCTACAAAGGCAAATACTTTACCGGCGACGGCTGTATGCGGGATGAAGACGGCTATTACCGCATCACCGGACGCGTAGATGACGTGATCAATGTCTCCGGCCACCGCATAGGCACCGCCGAAGTTGAAGATGCACTGAACTCCCATACCGGCGTGGTGGAATCTGCCGTGGTAGGCTACCCGCATGAGATCAAAGGACAGGGAATTTATGCCTACATCATCATGGAGAGTCAGGCTCATGAGGAGTCATTGACCCGTCAGGATATTCTGGCTACGGTTACCCGCATCATCGGGCCCATAGCCAAACCGGATAAGATACAGTTTGTGAGTGGTTTGCCCAAAACCCGTTCGGGTAAAATCATGCGTCGCATTCTGCGGAAAGTGGCGGAGGGTGATACCTCCAGTCTGGGAGACACCAGTACGCTGCTTGACCCGGCCATAGTGGATGAGATTATTGCAGGGGCGAAGGATTTGTAAGAGACTTTTCCCAAAATTCAAGAAAGCCGATGGATCGCCATCGGCTTTTCTTTTTTGGGTTCAATCCACCATACTATGGCACCAAATTAAAACGTCCCGCTTACGCTTTAAGGATACCTCTCTCCTTCAAATCCCATCAAAAAATTGAAATGTGTCAAAAATACACTATTTTTAAATTCGCAAATTTCAATTCAACCTTATGAAAATTCAAAAATTGGCCAGAATATGCTCTCTGGCAGCCCTACTCGCTCTTTCAGAAAACGTTTTGGCACAGGATGGCACCATTTATCCGCTGGATGCCCCCGCTGAGCCTAATGCCATTCTACTCGGCACCGGTGGTGTAGAAGATCAACCGGCCTCTGAGTCGTGGTTCAGGCAGTGGGGTGATCCCATGGCCCGTAATATCACCACAGCCACGCTGACACCCTTTTTACCGGAGCCGGGCAAAGGCAATGGTGCGGCGGTGATAGTGGCCCCTGGTGGTGGCTACCGCTGGCTTTCGCTGGGTAATGAGGGCTGGGAAGTAGCCGAGGCCCTCAGAAAGCAGGGCATTGCAGCTTTTGTGTTGAAATACCGCCTGCACCCCACGCCGGATAAGCTGGAGGATTTCACCGCCTGGATGAACCGCCCACGCACAGCCCCTACCCCACCGCCTGCGGCGGCCGATGGCAAAAAAGAGACTCCTCCCGCTCCGCCCGCCGCCATGCAACTCGATCTCTCCAATCAGCTGGAAGATGCCGAGGCAGCCTACGCGATGATCATCAAAAACGCGAAAGAATGGGGCGTGGATACTGACCGCATCGGTATGATCGGTTTCTCTGCCGGTGCCGGGCTCACGATGCACTCTACCTTACATTCCAAAACCATGAAACTGGCCTTTATCGGACCGATTTATGGGGGTATGGGACCGGTAGAAGTGCCGGCAAACGCCCCGCCCATGTTTAATGTGATTGCCAGTGACGACTTCCTGTTCAGAGGACAGTTTGGAGTGATTGATTCCTGGTATAAAGCAGGGAAACCCGTAGAATTTCACCTCTACCAGAACGGCGGGCACGGTTTCGGGCTGGGAAACCCCAACCGCACCAGCAATATCTGGTTTGACTCCTTCACCCACTGGCTGGATGTGAACGGATTTCTGAAAGCCAAATAAGAGAAAGAATTCTTTGACAAAAGGCAACAGCAGGAGATTCCGGCTGTTGCTTTTTTTAGTTCATCGGTAACGATTCTCCCACAAAGCCCTGCGACTGCTGCACCGCATAAATCTCCTTCACCACCTTGGCGGTTTTGTGGTGGCCGGTGTGGCTCCAGCCCGGCGGCATGAAAAGATACAGGATCTTGTTTTTGATACCCGGGGCATTCCAGACGTCTTTGGCCAGCTCCACAAACTCACTGAAATACACATCGTAGAGATTGGCCGAGTTGATACGCCGGGTGATGCCGTATTCGATGGGCACACTCAGGTCTTCTTCCTGGTAGGTTTTAAATACCCGATCCCAGATATTGAGCAGGTTACAGAAATTGGTATCCATGTACAGGGGATTGCGGGCGTGGTGTACGCGGTGATGCGAGGGCGTAAGAATAAACTTCCCCAGAAAACCCAGCCGGGCGTCTTTGATCACGTTTTCTCCCAGATGGATGAGAGCCCCCCAGAAGCCATCAATAAACATGATGGTAAAGAGCATGGCCGGCTCTATGCCCGCCAGAATACAGATACCTGCCCGGATGGTATCGGCATAGGCACCTTCCAGAAAAAAGTGGGCGTAGGTGACTGAAAGATTCATGTCTTCAGGGGTGTGGTGTGTGCTGTGAAAACACCAGAACAGCCGCACCTTATGCCCGAAATAGTGGTAAATGAAGTGCGAAAACTCCCAGACGATGTAGCCATAAATAAACCAATACCAGGTGAAGTGGGTCTGAAACGGAGCATACTGCTGCACATGAGCGATCATAAAACCCACCACGCCGATAGCCACAAACCGCCCGATGACGCGATTGAGCACATAAATGAGGAAGTTGGTCTGATATACCCGCGTCTGCGGTTTTTTGTGAATGATACCGGCCAGCAGCTCCACCACCACCAGCAGCGGCACCACAGGCACCAGAATACTGGTAATGCCTTCATAGGTTTTAAAGACGCTGTAATCCCCGGCCTTGATGAAGTTAATGAGCCCCTCCAGCCCAAAAAACAGCCAGATTTCTTTCCAGAGAGTTTCTAATAGTTCCATAGGGTTAATGCTTAGATGCCCGAAGATAGAAAAATCTGATAATGGAAGATTAATGGGGGACTAATGAGAGCCCGCCGTTCCAAATAAAAAGCCCAAAAGAAAAACACACACAAAATACATTTGTGCTAAATGCCAAAAAACCTATATTTGAAAAGATGCTACAGATAGCCCGCAATAGCACAGCTTGTTAGCCTCAGAAAATCTAATTTAACCCGCATGAGTTCTGAACCAGTAACTTTCCTTTTTCTCAATCCTGGATACGGAATTGTTTTGCATATATCCGACAGTAAACGCTTAGCAATGTTTTTGTTACTGACTACTAATTCTTTACAAGAATATAAAGGAGTTCTGGTTAATAACGATCCCGATAGTTATCGGGACGCTATACGGGTATAATTGCGTGAATACTAATATTATGTAGCAGTATAAAAAATATAAATCAATGAGAGTTTTCATTTCATTTTCGCAAAAAGATAGGGATTTTGCCCTGAAATTGAGAGACAACCTTTCAATGCAAAATGACATTGATATTATAATAACTGATGAAGATGAATTTGAATTTGGCCGAGAATTAAGGAATAGAATTCGCCATAAAATTATTGATTCTGATTATTTTATCATTATTCTTTCTAGATATTCCATTAAGTCAAAATATCTAAGAATTGAATTGGATAGATTTATATTTGAAGAAATAAAAAGTGAAAGGCAAACAATAATTCCGATAGCCGTTGACGAATATGCTTATGAATTTCCTATACTACCAGAAATAAGCAGAAGAGAAATAATTAATTTCAGTAAAGATTGGGATTCTGGTTTGAAATCACTATTACTAAAGTTAAACCAAGCGAATAAACCCAAAATATATATAAAAGAAGCAGACCCAAATGAAATAAAGAAAATCAATGATGACCATTTAAGAGAGCTTAAAAAGGAATTTACAAAAGGTAATTTATGTCTTTTCGCTGGGGCTGGAATTTCAATAAAAGCAGGTATTCCAAATTGGAGCCTTCTATTAAAGGGGCTTTTACAAAACTTAGTTGATAAACAACTTGGGTCATTAAGTCTAGATCCTAAACGACAAAAAGATCTTGCAGAATTTTATTATGATGAATTTGGTGTTTCATCTCTCATAGTTGGCCAATACCTAAAAAATGGTTTAAATGAAACATTTTTAACTGACGTTAGGGATGCTCTTTATGTCAACAATCCTCAAACAAGCGATATGTTGGATGCCATTGTTGAACTTTGTAGACCACAAAGGGAAAAAAAGAGTTTAAATGCAATTATAACTTTTAATTTTGATGATTTAATAGAAGTAAATCTGGATAACCAGCGAATAAAATATAAATCCATATTTTCAGAAGGGCATCGTGCAACAAACTCAGAAATTCCAATTTATCACCCTCATGGTTACCTTCCTAGAAATAAAGAATTAACAATAGATAATGAAATTGTATTTTCTGAAGATGCATATCATTCTCAATTTATTGATCCGTTCAGCTGGTCGAATTTGGTACAACTTAATCAACTCAGTAATACCACATGTCTATTAGCTGGTATCAGTCTGACAGATCCAAACCTAAGAAGATTATTAGATGTGTCAATGCGGAAGAACCCTGATAAACAATTAAGACATTACATATTCAAAAAAAGATATAACGCAGATGAAATACTTAAAAAATTGAGCGACTCAGAATTGAAGCAAGATAAAAAATTCCTTACTAAAAACCTCATTTATATGACTGAGTTGCTGGAAGAGCAAGACGCCAGGAAATTAGGTTTAAATGTAATTTGGGTAAATAGTTTTGAAGACATATCGGAATTTTTAAAAAAGTTAGTAAATGATTAACCGCTACAAAACGGCTGTGCTTTGACGACAGATTTGGCTTTCGCCAAAAACCGTCGCAAAGCATAGCCGTTATGGGTAATTAAAAAATTTAGAAGCTATGATCTATTACAAATACAAATCAGATACAAAATATACTGAAGAAATATTTACTTCCGGAAAAGTGTTTCTTTCTAATGCTAATGGACTAAATGATCCTTTTGAATGTTCTCTTCAAGATATTGGGAAAGATTGGATATCAGAACAAATAAAGCAAATGAAATCAGCAGCAGTTTCTGGCTTCGTTATGGCTGCAATAAAAGGAAAAAAAGATGGAATGTTCTTTGGTCTAAATTCGAATGAAATTGAAGATTCACTTGCACCACTAAAAACTTTAGAAACACTTGAAGAAAAGTTTGATTACTATTATTCTACGATGAAGAAAATCAATGGTAATCCACCTAGTAATCCTGACAAATTATTTTCACAAATAGATGCCCAATTACTAGATGTTGGAATCTTTAGTTTGTCAAGTATTCATGACCATCCATTAATGTGGGCACATTATGGTGGAGATCACTACGGTTTAAATATTGGATTTAGAAAGCAACCAGATTCAAAATTAAATAATGAAAATCACTTTTTACCAGTAATATATTCAGACGAACTACCTGAAATGTCAAAGGATGGATTTAAGACTCAAATGACTTTTAGTAGTGATGAATATGGTCGATTGTATTCTTCTAGTTATAAAATATCATTCGAAGATGAAACTTTTAAAAAGGCAATTAGTACAAAACCTTCTTGCTGGAGTTATGAAAAAGAATGGAGATACGTTGAACCCTTTAAAGGGCTCTACAATTGGCCAGGTCAAATTGAAGAGGTAACCTTTGGCTTAAGATGTCCAGATAATCGTATTAATCACTATATTAATCTGATTGAAGAAAACGTCCTAAATGAAGTAAGACTCTACAGGATAGTAAAATCTCAAGGCACAAATAGACTAAAGAGAATTGAACACGACAAACCAATCTCTAAGCCTGATTTAGAAAAAATTAAATCAAAAGTAAAAACACCTAAAACACAATTTACAACGGAAGAATTTGAAGCCAAACTAGAAAGACTTCTTCAACAAGAAAGATATGGAGAAGTAATATTCCAAACAGAAGAAAATTTAAAGACAAATCCAAACTCTCCAACCTTACTTCACTTTAAAGGAGTCGCACATGGCTTATCCAATCAGCCAGAAAAAGCTTTAGAATGTTATTCAAAGTATTGTGAACTTTATCCTGAAAGTGGGCAAGCATGGTATCAAAAATCATGCTCTCTAATCCAATTAGGTCGTCATGAAGAAGCATTGCAAGATTTGGTTAAGGCCTATAAACTTGACAAAACAGATCCAAGCATTCCTTATAATCTAGCTATCGAAATATTACACGTAAATAATGATCTGAAAGAAGCATCGAAGTATTTAAAAATTGCTGATATACTAGGTCACAGAAAAGCAATATTACTTATAAACGAAATCGAAAAAGAGCAAACTACCCATAACAAGTGATATGAGATCAGATTGGCTATCGCCAAATCCGCTCCATATCACCAAACCGTTAGCAGCAAGGCTATGAACCCTAGAAAATGACAGACGAAACAATGATAAACCGACTTGAATTACATTACTATTTCAGTAATGACGACAAGACGCACTCAATGGACGCTGTAATAAGAAATAAATGCGAACACGAACTGCTACAAATTGTAAGCACAATTTCTAAAGAGCTTAATGTTCAAATAAAAACTGAAACAGAGGCCTATGATGAAGGCGGATTAAAAGAATTCTACACATTTATTGGGACAGCAGAAGGACAAGCCATTATGACTCTTGCTAATCTAGCAGTTGCGTCATTGGCAGTTTTACTGTCAAGAATACCTTTAAAAAAATCAAAGCTTGATAAACAAGAACAGCAAATGAGCATAGAGGAGAAAAAACTTAACATCGAAGCCCTAAGAATAAACATTGAATTACTCAAAAAGGAACTCGAATTGAAAAACATTCAAACTACCAATGCAAACATTGAAAAAATTGATTACATAATTACAAATAACATTAAAATTTTAAAGCATAAATCGAATTTTTATAAGGCACTTTACAACTATCCAAAAGTTAAACGACTTTCAACAGTAAAACTAGATGAAAATAGAAAACCAATTGAAGAACCAAGATTTGTTGAGAGGAGTGACTTTGATAAGTTCATATTAGAGAGCGACAATTTACTGCCAATTACAGACGACACAGCTACAATTGAAATCATTTCTCCAGTTTTAAAAAAAGGTAAATATAAATGGAGAGGTATATACAATAAATTGGCTCAACCGATTGAGTTTTCAATGAATGACAAAGAATTTAAAGAGGATATTATTCAAGATAGAATTTCATTTAAAACCGGCACTTTCATTGACTGTGTACTTGAAATTACAAGAAAAATTGACGACTTAGGAAATGTTTACAATTCGAATTATTCCGTACTAACCGTATTGAGACAGCATGATGAAGGAATTTCAATTGAAACATCTCAAGGTAAAAAGTACAGACAGAGGAAGGAGGCGGACAATTCTCAGATGAAACTTTTTGACAACTTCAATGATGACAATTGTGGTAAATAGAGAAAGCACACCCACTTCCCCCCCTTCAATCAACTCAAACCCCACCAAATCAGTATATTTCCACAGCCAAACCATGCATGCATGCGAATCTTTCTGTGTACTTCCTGTGGAAACGAGGTGTTTTTTGAGAATACGCAATGTCTTTCCTGTGGCAGCCCACTCGGGTTTGACCCGGAGCATATGCGTATGATTACCGTGGAGGATTCGCACCGATACTGCGGCAATCAGGCTCATGGCGTGTGTAACTGGCTTTTGCCGGCTTCTTCGCCGGAGACCTTTTGTGTTTCCTGCTCCACCAATAAGACCATCCCCAATCTCGCCGAACCCGGCACTCCGGAGAAATGGAAACGCATAGAAATCGCCAAACACCGGGTTTTCTATAACCTGCTGAAACTCGGTTTGCGGTTTTCCTACGAGGTATGGGGGCAGTGGGTGCCCCTTCAGTTTGAGTTTCTGCAGTCGAAACCCCACGAGCATATCCTCACCGGCCACAGCCACGGGCTCATCACCCTGAATATCAACGAGGCAGACCCCGTGGAACAGACCAAAGTCAAACAGGATCTGAACGAAAAATACCGCAGCCTTATCGGGCATTTCAGGCATGAGCTGGGGCATTATTATTGGGAAACGCTGGTGGCACCCTACCCCGACAGACTCGCTGCCTGCCGGGAATTGTTTGGCGATGAGCGGTCAGATTACACCACTGCCCTGCAGCACTACTACCAAAACGGCCCGCAGCAGTACCGGCAGGAGGACTTTGTGAGTGTGTACGCCGCTGCCCATCCCTGGGAAGACTGGGCCGAAACCTGGGCTCATTATCTGCATATCATGGATACTGCAGATACGGCCAGCTCCTACGGCGTAAATCTGGACAGAGCCGTAAAAACCGATATGCGGCTTTTCAGCGAGGTGTATGAGATTCGGGATTTTTCAAAAATTCTGGCTTCTGCCATCCCCGTTTTTGTGTTTGCCAATTCCCTGAACAGCGGCATGGGTCTGCCCCCGCTCTACCCCTTTCAGCTCACCGGAAACATTGAGCAAAAGCTGAATTTTATTCATACGCTGTGTCTGGAGGAGAGGGGTTGAGTAAAACGCCCGCCCATATTCCTCTCCCAGAGTCTCCCAGTCTGCCGACTAGCAGGCGTAAGGGACTCGGCGAAGCTGTTCGTTAATCCACCAAATACGCTTTCCTTACGCAGAGTCTCCCCGTCTGCCGACTAGCAGGCGTCAGGGACTCGGCGAAGCACACAGTTAATCTTGCTCTCGCAAAGTCTCCTTAAGGGACTCTGCGAAGCACCTAGTTAATCCACCAAATACGTTTTCCTCCCGCAGAGTCTCCCAGTCTGCCGACTAGCAGGCGTCAGGGACTCTGCGAAGCACATATTTTGCCAACCAAATACTATTACTAATTTAGACCCAAACTACTGAATCAGCATTGGCAATAAATATTAAACGCACCGAAAGAGAAGCTCTGTTCTTTATAACATTCACCTGTTACAAATGGATGAATCTGTTTGAAATAACGGAGACCTATAATGCTGTGTACAAGTGGCTTGCGTATCTATCGACCCAAAACATAAAAACTGCCGGTTTTGTGATCATGCCAAATCACCTGCATTGTATGATCTATCTTCCTGCGGAGTCAAAAGATCTCGATATTGTGGTAGGTAATGGAAAACGTTTTATGGCTTATGAAATAGTTAAAAGGTTGAGAATTCAGAAGGAGTATGATCTTCTGGAAACCCTGGCCAAAGGTGTGAGCCGAAGGGAGGCTAAAAATGGAAAGCTTCATCAGGTTTTTGAGTCTTCTTTTGATGCCCAGCTTTGTATTTCATTGGATTTCACCAAAACCAAATTGGATTATATGCATCAGAATCCCGTTCAAAAGAAGTGGAATTTGGCAGGTAGTTTTGATCAGTATTCTCATTCCTCAGCGAGGTTTTATGAGTTTAACGAACCGCATGAAAAGGTTGAGCTTACGAGTTATTTGGATTTGATTTGAAGCCGCAGAGACTCTGGCCATGTGGATGCATGAGGGAGTCGGCAGAGTCCCTTACGGAGACTCTGCTTGGGGAAATTCAAACTTACGTCTTCCGCTTCTTCTTATTGGCAGAAGGAAACAGCACATTATTGAGGATGAGCCGGTAACCGGGGGAATTGGGGAACAGACTGAGATCGGTGGGAATGCGGTGAAAACCCCGGCGGCCCTCTGGGTCATGGCCTCCGTAAAAAGCGAATTGACCATACTGCAACTCCCCGTAAATATAACGGTCGGTACTCTGGCTTTTGCCCATCACCAGCACATTGGGCTTCACGGTTTCACGACTAAACGCGGTGGTCTGCCCAATAAACTCTCTGATTTCGCTTTGATGATTCTGCGTGAGCAAGGCGGGTATCACATCCCATTTGGCCGAAAACTCAAATAAATGAAAGTACGACACCGTTTCATCTCCCCAGCCATCGCCAAAACCCGAATTGATCGTTGAAAACGAATGCCTTCCTCTGAAGCCCAGCTCGTTATCCTGAAAGGTTTCTTCCACACTGAAATTCCCGAAGGCCAGGGTACGGGAGTAATCCAGTTTTTTGTCAATGCCGGCATCTACCGGGTCGCCATCCCAGTAGGCAGGCACAATATCGAGACCTTCGGCGGCCAGAGCCACATCGAGACTTTCGGCTCCCGAGCACATGGCAAACAGGTAACCTCCACCGGCACAGAAGGCACGTATACGTCGGGCAATCTCTAACTTGAGATCGGAGACTTTCCTGAAATTAAACTGCGTGGCAATCTGCTGCTGAAGCTGCACATCTTCCCGGGTGATGCGTCTCAGGTTTTTGCCATATTGCCCGGTAAAATCTTCGTGATGGAGATGTAGCCAATCATACAAAGCCAGTTCCTGATGCATAATCTCTTCATCGTAAACCAGCGTATAGGGGATTTCGGCATAGTCAAGTACCAGCATCACGGCATCGGTATCTTCGTAATCTGCCGTACTGATTTTTTTAGGAGAGTACACCGCTATTCGGGCCGCTTTATTGAGCGGAATCACATCCATATTCACGTCGGGGTGTCTCAGCTTATTTTCCAGTAAACCGGCCTCTGCCTCAGAAATCACCCGAAAACTCACCCGCCGTAGCTGACATTCGGTTACCAGATCTGCCGAATAATCCATCAGAAAGCTGCCGCCCTCGTAATTGACCAGCCATTTCACTTCGCGGTCACGAAGTAATTCCCAGTAGGCTACCCCGTAGGCCTTCAGATGGTCAGTCTGTAGCTCTCCCATTGTTACAAAGACCCTGTTGGCTTTGACCTGCAAGGCGGGAAGCAGACATAGAAGTACAAATAAAGTCTTCATTTCCAGCTAGATTTGAAAAAAGTTAAGGATAATTAACTGGTACGCCTATTTTTTTCGACGAATGCAATTAAAAATCTCTTCTTCAGGCTCTTTTCCAAAGACGAGTACCGGAGAATCGTACAGGTGAAATCACTTTTATGAGAGTTCGCATTCTTGTTTGAAAAAGCTTCATCTCTCCACCGATTTTCTTAGCTTTGACCCTGTTTTAAATTTCTTTAACCCAATGAAAAAGCATTTTAATGCAATTGGCGGATTCGCCTCCCTCATGCTTATTGCCTTTATTTTCAGCTCATGTAGCAGAAAAACTCCGGAAGAATACGGCACAATCACCAATAACCCGGTCTATTACCACGATGCGGTGAATCAGATCACAGAGGTAATCATTCACGACATATTTTCGCCCCCGGTGGCCAGTAGAATCTATTCCTATGCCACTTTGGCCGGCTATGAAGCCCTCATACCCATGGACTCCAGCTATGTGAGCATGGCAGGACAGTATATTGGTCTTACAGAAGGCCCAAAACCCGAGGCAGGTGAAGAATATTGTTTTCCGCTGGCGAGTATTCATGCCATGCTGAAAGTAGCCCGCAGCCAGACCTTCACCGTGGAGAAATACGACGATTTTGAAAACGGTGTTTACCAGACGTTTAAGGATGCCGGTGTACCCTCTGATGTATATGACCGCTCCATGGAATTTGGAGATGCGGTGGCAGAGCATGTGATCACCTATGCCAAAGGCGATAATTATGCCCAAACCCGCGGCCTGCGATACACCGTAAAAAATGAGCCGGGTTTCTGGGTTCCTACCCCTCCGCAATATGCAGACGCCATGGAGCCTTACTGGCACACCATTCGATTATCCGTTCTGGATTCTGTCAATCAGTTTCCAGCTCCCCCCTGCCCAACTTACACGCTGGATAAAAACAGTGCCTTCTGGAAAGAAGTGGAGGAAGTGTACAAAATTCACAGCACGCTTACCGAAGAGCAAAAAGAAGCCGCCTGGTTCTGGGACGACAACGCCTTTGTGATGAATGTGCAGGGCCATGTGATGTTTGCCAATAAAAAAATGACACCGGGCGGCCACTGGCTGGCAATCGCGGGTACCGTACTTAAAAAGGAAAATAAGAACCTGCTGGAATCGGCAGAAACTTACCTCCTCACCTCCGCAGCACTTCATGATGGGTTTATCACGTGCTGGAACGAGAAATACAAAACAGAGAAGATTCGTCCCGAGACGATGATCAATGCAGAGATGGATGCAGACGCCACCCCGTTTTTACAAACGCCCCCTTTCCCTGAATACACCAGTGGTCACAGCACCATTTCCGCAGCTTCCGCTGAGATTCTCACTGGTCTGCTGGGGGATAACGTTGCTTTCGTAGATTCAACCGAGCTGGAATACGGGCATGGAGTTCGGACCTTCCCTTCGTTCCGCGAGGCAGCCACCGACTGCTCCTACAGCCGCATGTATGGCGGAATCCATTACCGTTCGGGAGTGGAAGAAGGCCAGAAATGTGGCATAAAAATAGGTCAGCATATTTTCAACACCGTAAAAACCAGAAAAGGCCAAAACAGAAATCTGGGGATGGCTGAATCTGTTGACTGAGAAAGTCTATGATCGTCTTTAACCGAAAATCCCCGGTCAGAAACCGGGGATTTTGTGTAGATACCAGCTGGTAAGGTTAAATCAATTTCCTCTCTCTGGAATAAACGAGCATGAGGATTACCGGAATCACATAATCCCCCATACGTTCTATGGTTTCCAGAATGTCAATGGGTTTTCCTGCAAAAGGAAAGATAAGTTCAGTGCTTAATTTCCAAACCAGAATAAAGATCAACAGGCCCGTAAGTCGCGGCCATAGAAGCACAAGCAAGCCCAAACCTATTTCAAAAAGCCCGAATAACTGCAACTGGGAAAGGGTTATATCAAAGCCCAGATAATTGAGATGCGTATGAATGAGCGGACTCATCTTAAACAACGCCAGACTGCCATGCCCTGCCAGCAAACTGAAAAGACTTAAACGCAGAATGAGCTCAAAAGTCCGTAAAGAAGGAGCTGAAACGGACGAGAGCGGTCTCAATATCTCAAACCAGTCTTCCTTTTTACGAGGCATGCCATAGAGTGCAAGAAATGCGATGGGCACGCCGTAGTTGCCGGCCCGCTCAAAAAACTCCGACATCCCCATACCGGCGGATGGCCGCAGCAAAGCCGTAAAGAGGGTCCAGAAAGCCGCCCAGATAAGCAGCGGTCTGTTGGGAAAAAGAAAGACCAGAATCCCCACCAGGATATCCATTACACCAATAATCGGCATAAAAGAGAAAGCGGTTTGGGCATTAATGAAATACACCTCAAAGAAAGGAAGCCAGCCGGTTTTAGTGATGATTCCCCAGGAGCCATGCCCCACAAAACAACCCAAAACACCAAAACGGAGCCAGAAAAAGAGTTTTTCCTCAAATGAAAGACTCGAAGAAAAGGGATTTGCCCATACCATCGATCCTGAGTTTTCTGCAGTTAGCTTATTCACAATTTTCGGTTTCTATTACGGATGAACCCGTGTAAAACGCAGTTTAAAAATAAAGGAAAACAAGCTTTCGGACAAGTCATTTAACTGTTATCAATCACAAGTCCAGTTTCTGTATTTAAAGTTGAGAATAACTGAGAGGTTTCAGAAATACGCGTTGAATATTTGAAACTGTATTTGCGTATTCGGGCAGATCTTTAATGGCTTTCCAGTCGGGATCTGCACTGAACTTCGCCCAGTTGGCATCCCGCTCCTCCATATCTTTAAAGGCCAGCAGGTAGGAGAGGCAAGGCATATCTGGTCCGGCAATACGCTCTCCGAAAAACACCGAATGAAGCCCGGTCTTTTCAAAAATGGCCAGCTCTCCTTCGTTAAACATCCGCACCTTTCTTGTTACAGCATCTTCTATATAGCCTTCATAGGTTCGCAGTTCAAATAACCCTGAGCCTGAAGCAGGTTTCATAAGTTTTGGCAGACCACTAAATGCAGTAAACAGGGAGGTGGTGTATCTGGTAAACGGCACTTTATCCGGAGAAACCGAACGGTAGGCGGCCGACTGTTCCTGGAACAACTTATCTGACTCCAAAGAGCCGTGAACCTGCTCAAAATGTTCCATACCTTCATAGGGAAGCAGCAGATAAATTTTGCCGGGTTGTGAGAGACCATATTCTTCAAAAACGCCCACATTAGTTACCCCGTATCGACTCAAAGCAGGCATCAGGGCATTTTTGAGGTAAGAATGAAGCGTTCCTACTGGTGCTCCTGATTTCAGCTCATAGGTACGAAGTTCATAAAAATCACGCTGGGCAAAAAGGCTCGTTGCTACAAGTAAAAGAATCAGAGAAAATAAACTATTTTTCATCAACAGGTAGTTTTTTGAGTTCAAATCTACCGTTTTTGAGACGACCGAAGGAATTTTCACCGATGATTTTGATCATACCGGTTGTTCATTACTTGCTTTCAGAATTCTTTCTATATTTGGGACGAGTACCACATAATCAGTCACATGGAAAGAGGATGCCCCGAATGCGGGAAACCAATATACGGTAGAGCAGACAAAAAATTCTGCTCGGATATGTGCCGTAACACCCATAACAACAAGCAAAATGCGGCATCTACCAGCCTTATACGAAATACAAACTACTCTCTGAAAAAGAACTACACCATCCTGGAAAACATTTGCCGGGATGATAAGGCCAAAACCACCCGATCATCGCTCCTCGAGAAAGGCTTTGACTTCAATCTGATAACGAGTATCCGTACCACCAAAAAAGGCAGCACGTACCATTTTGTGTATGATTATGGTTACCTGGAGCTCGACAATGATTTTTTCCTTGTGGTAAAAGATAACCGGGGCAGGGATCAGGAACCTGGTTGAAATCGCAGGTACTATAATTTTAATACATTTCTAATCCCACAGGTTTGACTGTGAGGCTTTCATTTTCCTATTTTGTGGTTACCAGACACGTAACCAGGATTACACCTGTGCCTTTAAAAAAACCACTAAAAACATGACCAGCGTCTTCACAGAATCTTCGGAGAAAGTGAACCACAGAATGGCGTGGGTAGCAGCGGCTATACCGGTGTTCTATTATCTCTGGGTGGTTTGGCATAACACAGTCAATGTACCCTACTTTGACGATTTTTTCTGGGCCTATGACTTTGTGCATGCGTATGAGAAAACCGGTAGCTGGTCAGAAAGAGCCACTCTCGTATTTGAACAACATAATCAGCACCGGATAGTCCCTTTCAAACTTCTTCTGGCCTTTCTTCATCATGCATTCGGTCATCTGGACTTTAAGTTGATCAGCCTTCTGGGCAATGTCTCGGTACTGGGTCTGGGAGTAGTCTTTGCCATTCTTATCCGTAAAATCGGACTAAGTGCCTGGTATTTCGTACCTGTCGCTTTCCTATGGTTTCAGTTTCAGTATTTTCACAACAGCATACTCAGTTACGGGATCCCCAATGTCTCGGTCATTTTCTTTGGTATTCTCTCTTTTTATTTTGCCGCCAGTCAAAGAAAAAAATACTACGTAGCCCTTTCCTTGTTTTTTGGCTCGCTAGCCATGTTCAGCAACGGAAATGGCCTGCTGGTTTTGCCCATCACCGCTTTGATCTTTCTGTCTGTTAAACAATGGAAAACCTTTGGGCTGGTCTATGCCCTTTTTGTCCTGCTTCTGGGTCTGTACTTTCTGAATTTCAGAATGGACTACTCAGAGGTGCAGATTAATTTCTACGCCTTTCAGTATTTCGTAAATTTTTTGGGGGCCACACTCAATGCACAGAACAGCACACTTGCCTTTGTATTCACCCTACTCCTGCTCATTTTTAATCTACACTGGCTCGTGAGCAGCAGAAATGATAACCGGTTTGCTTTTTTACTACTCAAGGGCATCCTGCTTTTTGTTTTGGGCACGGCAGCCATGACAGCTCTGGTGCGTGCTATCCATCATATTGACATTCCTTCCTGGTATAAAAACTACTCCACGTTGTTTCTAATGCTTTCCCTTATTATCCTCTATATCAGAGCAAAGGAACGAAGAAGAGTACTTTTGGCGGCGTATCCTGTCTCCATTCTCTTCTGGGCGGTATCCAATTACCTGTACCGGCCCAGTATCGAGGAGCTCAGCTCCAGTCTGCAGGCAGATCTCTATAACTTTAAGAATAACGGCTACTGGACGTTTCTGCCGGCACAGATTGGTCTGGAGAATTATGAAAACTACAATGATCTGAGTCGCTCACTCCATGAAAAAGAACTCTACCGGCCTCATAGCAGGCTTGCCCCTTCTCTGCATCATGGCATTTCGCCTCAAAAACTGGAAAGTCTGGAATTGGTCAGAGAAGAACAGACAGATCGAACACACGTAAGACTCAAAAGCTCTGAAGTGAATGAAAGTAGCAAACCGTCGGAAAAATATGGTGTGTTGCGAAGCGAAAATACGGGTCGTACTTATTTTTTTGGAGTGAAGGAGATTGCGGTCAATCCTTTGAAAAAGATCCGAAATTCACCTGAAACCTATCTAACCTATACGATTGACAGCCGCTATTTCACCTCGGCTCTGCCGGAAGATCACTACAAGCCGGGACTGGTTATTTTTAACAAAAAGGGGGATGCAAAATGGTTTCTGGCAGATACCCTACATTATGTGGCTAACTGGTAGCACCAGTTTTACTACGTCTGTATAGGCGTCTCCAGATAAGAAACACAAAATAAAGGATAATAGCACCGATAAAAACCGGCAAAACCACGGCAAAAAGAGAGATAAAAACAGAAATACCATTTTCTACCGAAGTAAGAATATTGTTTCCCAGACCACCGGTAAACTTGGTGCTCCCAAGCCGCAGCAGAGAAGTTCCGGCCTGAAACGTACCTGCCACACTACCACCGGCTACCAGCCCGAGACCCCATTGCACGAGAGGGTCATTTATCTGCAAAAAAGAAGTGGTGAGTAAGGTACCGGCCACTACAGCGGCAGGTGTTGCCAGGGTATCCAGAAAATTATCCAGTATCGGCACGTAATAGGCCGCCAGTTCAAAAATTACAGCGATTACCAGCACGATGGTGGCCGGTGTGCCTGCCATCCAGGCCATATTATCTGCCAGCCCGATCACCCCGAATTTACCGGCGAGATTTGCCACCAGCAAAGGCACAAAAATACGGAAGCCCGAAGCGGCACTCAGAGCTATTCCCAGCATTAGCGGAGGGAAAAACCGGGATATTTCTGTAAAAGAGTAATCCAAACTGAGCTATTTTAAACGATGTTCATTGTCTGTTCTTTGATCTTCTCCAATTCGTCTTTCATCTGTACCACCATTCGTTGAATCTCGGCATCATTGGCTTTTGAACCAATGGTGTTTATTTCCCGACCTATTTCCTGCGAGATAAAGTTCAGTCGCTTACCGTTATCCACTTTGTCTAATTCTTTGATAAAGTAATCCAGGTGATTCTTTAAACGCACTTTTTCTTCTGAGATGTCAAATTTTTCAACGTAATAAATCAATTCCTGTTCAAACCGATCCTTGTTAAAGTTCTCATTTTGAATCCAGTCAGAAACTGCTTTCTCAAGACGTTCCCGAATGACAGGAATGCGTTTTGGGTCCTGCTCAGCCACTTTCTGCAGCAGCTCGTCAATTTTTTCGATGTATTCGATAAACTTGCGTTTGGTGGCCTCGCCCTCCTGCCTCCTGAATTCGATACATTTATCAATGGCCTTTTGCACGGTGCCTGCTATCAGACTCCACTCCTCCTCGGCTTCGGCTTCATCAAGTGAGTCGGTAAAAAAGGCATTGGGCATCATGGTGGCCATTCTGAGTACCTCAGTAGGCTTACCTTCAAAGCCCAGCTCAGCGGCAGTTTCCATTAAGTCTTTGAAATAAGCCTTCACCACCGGTCTGTTAATGGCGGTTCCGGCAGATGAGGCGTCTTTGGGAACTACCGTTAAGCTCAGTTCCACTTTTCCTCGGCCCAATTCTTTGGACAGCAGATTTCTCAACTCCACCTCCTTATCGGAGTAGGTTTTGGGCATGCGGCAAAAAATATCCGTAAACTTAGAGTTCAGGGTCTTTACATCTGCCGTGATGGCGATTTTATCATTTTCAAAGGTAGCCGAGCCAAAGCCCGTCATGGATTGCAACATAGGAGTTAAGATTAAATGTGGGGCACACAGCATGGGTTTTACCTGCAGACCCGGCCAAAATTAGTCATTAAGGCAGAGAATACCTTTCCCAAATTACCTAATTTTGCGGCCTCATACAGAAACCGTTTCATGGAGCAATTACAGCAGGATATTCAGAAAGCCCTCAAAAGTTTGTTTGACCTGGAAGAAAATGTGGTGTTGCAGCCCACACGTAAAGAATTTGAAGGCAGCTACACCTACGTGGTTTTCCCTCTGGTGAAGCTGCTCAAAAAGAGCCCGGCAGATCTCGGAAATGCCATTGGAGAGTACCTGAAGAGCCACTCCGGCCTGGTTTCCGGCTACAATGTGGTACAAGGCTTTCTTAACATTTCCCTGAAAGAGACCTTCTGGTCCGATGAATTCAATCGCCTGATTTCTGATCAAAAACTGAAAGAGTCTGCAGCGAAGGGTTCTTCTTTGCTTGTGGAATACTCTTCTCCAAATACCAATAAGCCGCTCCATCTGGGACACCTGAGAAATAATTTTCTGGGGTATTCCATTGCTGAAATTCTTAAAGCAAACGGATTCAGGGTAACCAAAGCCTGCCTGGTCAATGACCGTGGAATCCATATCTGTAAGTCGATGATTGCCTATCAGCGATTTGCCCAGTGCGAAACTCCCGGGTCTTCCGGCATAAAAGGAGATCACCTGGCAGGTAAGTACTACGTTCAGTTTGATATCGCTTACAAAGAAGAAATAAAGGCCTTAGTGGAAGCCGGTGAAACCGAAGAAGAAGCCAAAAAGAATGCTCCGCTGATGAAGGCAGCTCAGGAAATGCTCCTCAAGTGGGAAAATGGCGATGAGGAGACTGTAGAGCTCTGGAAAAAAATGAATGGCTGGGTGTATGAAGGCTTTAATGCCACGTATAAACAGATCGGAGTTGATTTTGACAAAACGTATTACGAGTCTGACACCTACCTGCTCGGTAAAGACATTGTAGAAGAAGGACTGGAAAAAGGAGTTTTCTTCAGAAAAGAAGATGGCTCGGTATGGATTGATCTAAAGGAAGAAGGACTGGACGAAAAGCTGGTATTACGAGGAGACGGAACGTCGGTGTATATAACGCAGGATCTGGGCACTACTGAACTCAAATTTCAGGATTTCCAGGCAGAAAAATCGGTTTGGGTGGTTGGCAATGAACAGGATTACCATTTCCAGGTCTTGTTTGCTATTTTAAAGAAACTGGGAAGACCCTACGCCAACGGATGCTATCATCTGAGCTACGGGATGGTGGACTTACCCAGCGGAAAAATGAAGTCGAGGGAAGGCACCGTAGTAGATGCCGATGACCTGGTAGCTGAAATGATAGAAACTGCCAAAGCCACCACGGAGGAGCGGGGAAAAATTGACAGTTTCAGTGCGGAAGAAAAAGAGGAGCTTTTCAGAATGCTGGCGTTAGGTGCTCTCAAATATTTCCTGCTTAAGGTAGAGCCTAAAAAAAGAATGCTGTTTAACCCGGCAGAATCCATTGATTTTCAAGGAAATACAGGACCATTTATCCAATATACCCATGCCCGTATCCGGTCAATTTTACGGAAAGCAGAGGCAGAATCTCTATCCATTCCTGGGGAAGTTTCGGAACTAAACTATGAATCGGTAGAAAAGGATCTGATCTATCTTCTGAGAGATTACCCCAATCAGCTCGCCAAAGCCGCTCAGGATTACGCTCCTTCTGTGATTGCCAACTATTGCTACGAGGTTGCCAAAACCTTCAATTCATTCTATGCAGAGTTTAGTGTGCTGAATGAACCCGATACGAAAAAGAGAGAATTCAGGCTGGCCCTGCTAGAGACGGTAGCAGTAACTCTGAAAAAAGGAATGAGTTTACTGGGTATTGAGGTGCCCGAAAGAATGTAATCCTACTGAATCAGTTTCCTGAAAATGTATTGAATCTGAAGACCTTCTGCTTTCTGAACTTTCTCGCGGGTGATAACGCCATCGAGCAGGTAGGTGGCATCTGTAATCACCTGTTTTTGCCAGCTTTCGGTGGTGTAGCTTCCTCCCGCCGGGCGTATCTCTGGTGTAATAGCTCGAAGTTGATTCGCATTTAGCTGTAAAAAGAACTGTCTGGGATACACATAGAAGCCGGTAACCGTGATCAGGTTTCCCGAATTGTCAAAAACATATTTTTGGCTGTATCGGGCAGAAGAAAAGTATTCCTCCAGAGTGAGGTCGGCGTTCAGTACCCATTTCAGTTGATTAAGTCCCATCTCGCTCATTTTACGGTCAGAGGCCTTGTGGGACTCGCCGTTGACCAGCACATTCACCCGTTCAATTTTCCAGGAACCGATCAGCTGCGTCTGCTCTTCTGGACTCAGATCTTCACATGATATGAAGAGACCAGAAAGGAAAAGAAAAATTAGGTAACGCATAACTTGGGATACTTTACTTGTAGTCAGATTATTCCTCCAAGAAAAGTGCCATTTTGACGCTTCATTCAAAAATTTCTTTGGCCAGTCTGAAAGTAGTGCAATGAGCATCCACAATCGTGGCAATTCTGGGAGCATAACCTCCACCCATGGTGATTACCAGCGGAATATCGTACTGGCGGGCACAGCTGATAACCAGACGGTCGCGTTCCCTGCACCCCTCTGCAGAAACGCTTAGTTTTCCAAGCTTATCACCGGCAAGAATATCGACTCCGGCCACATAAAAGAGAAAATCAGGACGTACCAGCTGTATCAAATCTTTGAGCGTATCCTTCAGAATTGAAAGGTAAGTGGCATCCGTGGTGCCTGTAGGGAGCTCAATATCCAGATCAGACTTCTCTTTATGGTGCGGGTAATTGTCTTTGCCATGCATAGAAAACGTGAAAACTGAGGGTTCATCGGTAAAAATCTGTGCCGTACCATTTCCCTGATGCACATCCAGATCGATGACCAGAATCTTGCCGGCCTTTCCGCTATCGAGGAGATACCTGGCTGCCACAGCTACATCATTCAGAAGGCAGAAACCTTCACCGTGATCGGAAAAGGCATGGTGCGTGCCACCGGCCACATTGAGCGAAATGCCATGTTGCAAAGCAAAATCACCACATTGAACGGTTCCCTGTGTAATGATAAACTCTCTCTCCACCAACCTTTGCGTAACAGGAAAGCCGATTCTCCGCTGATCCTTTGCCGAAACGGTTAGTTCCTTTAAAGAACGGATATACGTGGCATCATGAACTTTGAGGGCATACTCTTCTGATAACACTCCCGGTTCAAAAAAATCGGTTTGACTATAACTGCCCTCATAGATTAGCTGTTCAGGTATAAGCTCATATTTGATCATCGGAAATCGATGACCTTCGGGCAATGGATGGCAGTAAAGGGGATGAAAAGCTACTTTTATCAAAGCTATGCTGGGGCTTCGGGCTATTTGAATTAACTTAGAAACTCACTAAAGAATTCAAATGAACCGTCAATTAACTTCATTACTTAGCATTCTACTTTTTATTCTGATGCCTCTGGTCAAACTTTCTGCCCAGCAGGAATTTAAGGTAATTGCGTATTGCGTTCCGCGTACGCCCATTGAAGAAATTCCGTTTAAGTACCTTACTCACATTAATTATTCCTTTGCCATCCCGGCAAAAACGGGCGATACACTTATTCCGATCAGTGATGATTCTTATCTGAAAAGTCTGGTGGAGCAATCTCACAAAAACGGAGTAAAAGTGTTCCTTTCCATCGGAGGATGGGGAATTGGTGATGGTGGAGGAGATGATACACGTTTCCACAAAATGTCTGAATCCCCCGCAGGCCGGGAGCGTTTTATCAACAGCACCATGACCATGGTGAACAAGTATGGGCTTGACGGGGTAGATCTGGACTGGGAGTACCCCGACCCCAATCACCAATCTGCAGAGGATTATGTAACACTTTGCAAAGACCTTTATACCAGACTACACGCTCAGAACAAACAACTTACTGCTGCGGTGGTTTCTGCCGGTGATCAGGCGTATGGAATCAAAGAGGAAGTTTATCCGTATATGGACTGGCTGAATATTATGGTCTATGACGGAGATTATGGTCCGCAGGAAATACGCCATCATTCACCCTATTCTATGGCCGTAAGATGCGTGGATTTCTGGCTGAATGAGCGTCATTTACCTTCAGAAAAATGTATTTTAGGTTTGCCATTTTATGCCAAAAAAGGGCATGGCAACTTCGGCTACTCGTATAAACAATTACTTGCAGAGGGAGCCAGTCATTATGACGATTACTGGAACGGACACTATTACAACGGAACCATCACAATTGCCAATAAAACCAGACTGGCCAAAGATAAAAATCTGGGAGGAGTGATGGTTTGGGAAATGAGTCACGATACCACAGATGAATTCTCACTATTCAAAACCATTTTTGAAACAGCCCATCCCAGGTAAGTACCTTCAACAAATTGCTGACTGAAAGTAATAAATGACTGTACTTTTTCAAGAAAGGAACAGAATCAGCGTTTTAGCAGAGATATATTTAACAGATTTTAAAAAAACTATAGATATGATGAAAGCGAAATTGCTTCCCTTTTTATTTCTTATTGTGCTTTTTTCCTGTAAAGACAAAGAGCCTGCAGAGCCAAAAGACCAGATAGAAGGCACCTGGAAAATTCAGAACCTGGTATTGAAAGATGCGGATGGTGTAGAGACCGATTTCTGGGTTTTTGCTCAGTTACTTTATCCGTGCGTAACTGAAATCCGTTACAGTTTTGATGGAGGAGAATTTAAATCAACTGCTCCCACCGGCTGTGCCACCGAAGCTGCAGAGACATTGGGAGCTATTGGCATACTTTTTCAGTCAAACACAGGAACCTATACCCTGGATCAGTCGACACTTGCCGTGAATATTAACGGCAGTGTGTTACCCGCAAGTATTTCGTTTGATGCCAATACGGCGACCATTGTTACCGTAGATCCCAGCGATCTTTCTACCCAGATACGAATTGTTTTCGTAAAGGCCTGATAGGAACTTCCGGAAGAGAATTCTTACATTTGGAGATATCGAAACCCTATCCCATGAGAATTCTCTTCCTTTTTTTACTGGTTTTTCCCTCTTCATTGGCCTTTGGTCAAACCTATGCCGAGCTCCTCGGTTATCCCAAAGATTCCAAAGTCCTTATTCTGCACATTGATGATGTGGGCATGAGTTACGACTCCAATCTGGGAGCCATAAAAGCCATGGAAGATGGGGTGGCAAACAGCCTGAGTATGATGATGCCCTGTGGCTGGATTCCTGGTTTTTTCGATTATCTTAAAGCTCACCCGGATACTGATGCGGGTCTGCATCTTACACTAACTTCTGAATGGGATCATTACCGATGGGGACCGCTAAGCGGAAAGCCTGCAGTGCCCGGTCTGGTTGATGTTCAGGGAGCTATGTGGCCCTCGGTAGAGGAAACGGCCACTCATGCCTGTGCTGATGAAATAGAACAGGAAATACGAGCTCAACTTGACCGCAGTCGTACCATGGGCTGGGAGCCCACCCACCTCGACAGTCACATGGGTACCCTTTTTGCCCGGGCAGATTATCTGGAACGTTACCTGAAAGTAGGCATAGAAGAGAATATCCCTGTGATGTTTCCCGGTGGACATAACACGCTTATCATGGAAACAGTAAAAAGTACCGGACTGACTTTAGATATGACTACGGCCCTTGGTAAAAAACTTTGGAACGCCGGTTTACCTGTACTTGATGACCTTCACAATATATCCTACGCCTGGACAGGCGAAAAAGGATTTACAGACAAAGAACTGCAGGCCTATAAAACCGAAAACTACATCAAAACCATTGAAGCCCTAAAACCAGGGTTAACCATGGTCATCATGCATTGCACCTGGCCTACCGAGGTTTTTGAACATATCTCAGGCTCAGGTCAAACCCGAAAAGGCGATATGCTGGCAATGACCGATCCGGCTTTGAAGAAATACCTCAGCGAAAACAAGATTATATTAACCACCTGGAGAGAAGTAAAGAAAAGAAGAGACAGCCTGAAATGATACGAACCGTTCTGATTGACGACGAAAGGCACTGCAATGAAACTCTGGCCTATTTCCTTCAGAAGTCTGGGGAAGAGATTAACCTGCTGGGAACATTTGAGGACCCTTTGAAAGCATTTAACTTCCTTAGTCATCAGGAGATTGACTTGTTATTTCTCGATATTCAAATGCCCGTACTCAATGGCTTTGATCTTCTCAATAAGCTTTCTCCTGTTGATTTTAAAGTGGTGTTTGTTACGGCCTTTGATCACTACGCCATAAAAGCGATTAAATATGCTGCACTCGATTATATTCAGAAACCGGTAGACCCGGAAGATCTTAAAGCAGTACTGACCGAAATCAAGGAGAAAAAGAAACGCGAACTGCAAGCCCGATTCTTTGATGACCTGAAAGAAATTATCGGAGAAAGACCCAAAAACCTGGAGAGAGTCTGTCTGCCAACGGCCACCGGATATGTCTTTATTCATCTTCAGGAAATTTTGTGGATAGAAGCCAGCGGGAATTACTCTACCATAAAATGCTCCGATGCCAAAGAATACGTGAGCAGCAAAAGCCTGAAAGTATTGCTGGAAACCCTGGACGATCCCCGCTTTATTCGTGTCCACAATTCATTCGCAGTAAACAAAGACGCCGTAAAATCTCTGGTAAAGGCAGATGGCGGATACCTGATCATGAACGATGGTCGAAACATTCCCCTTTCGCGAACCAGAAAAGACAATCTTCTTGATGACCTCATCTCCTGAGAAGATACTTGTTTGTTATGTATCAACTATAAAATAAAGCCTTTCAAACCCTGGAACTACCCACCTTGAAACATGAAAAGTACAAGAGCCATACTTCTTATCGTTCAGCTCTTCATAGCCGTTTCAGTTACTGCCACGCCACCAGATACCCTTCATTTTACTGAGGATTATTCCAATCAGAATTTGAGAAACAAAGGACATTATCTTTTAACCAATCATGGAGAAACCTTTCAGGAAATACGGACGAAAAGTCTGGAAAACTGGAAGCCTTTTAATTCAAATGTAAAAACCGGTAGCGGACAAACCCTCTGGATTCATTTTTTTATTAAAAACAAGAATCCGGTAGACTCCCTCCTCTTTTTTACGAGAAACAGCCTTGATAAGGCCCTATTTTATGTAATTGACAGAAATAAAATCTCCATACAGGAGAGTGGAGCCCTGGTAAAAAGACGGCATTTTGACCTGGAAGAGGGTATCGGTTATGTCAATTATCCGTTTCCCTACAAAAGTACCAGGGAAATTTTTATAGAAATCCCACCGGTGGCCGGAGCCTTTCCATTTGCCCGGATAATGCCAATAAAGCCTGTTGAAACCGCAATTACATTCGGAAATAATACCAAAAAGGAACATTACCTTACCCGATACTTTCAATTTCAAACCTATGAAATTCAGATAAGAAACCTGTACCAGGGAGCCCTTTTACTGGTAAGTCTTGTAAGCCTGTTCTTTTTGATACAAAATGGTGGTGACCGCGTCTACCTGTATTATTTTCTGTATGTTAACAGTGCTTTGTTCTATTCTTTACTTCAAAGCAGAGGCTATACCTACATCGGGCAGTTTTTTCAGGAATGGCCCTATTTCAAAAAATATGGAAACGAAATCTTCCTCTGGACAGGAATAGCCGGATACGTGGGCTTTTCGTCGCATCTGCTCGATTTACCCAGTCAAAAACCAGCCATTTACCAAAAACTACGAAAAATAATGGCTGGCGGTATTTGCTTCGCACTAATCTACTACCTCTATCAGTGGGCTCACAATGACAATTTTTTCAGAGAATGGGTAAAAGTGTACACGCGTATTCCTTTGCTTCTCTTCTATTTCTGGTTTTTCTGGTACCTGTTCAGGTATATCAAATCGCCCTTACTGAAATATATTTTTATGGGTAATCTGCTTCTCGTGATACTCGCCTGTGTAGCGTGGGTAAAAGATGTGCAGCACGGCCCTGCCTGGCCAGGAATTTTAAACAACCTTTTCACACTCCCTCTCGCTGTTTTATCAGAGGTGGTGGTATTCAGTTTTGCTTTAGTAACTAAGCAAAAAATAAGCGACCGGGAGAAAAACGACATGGAAAAACGTGTCGCAGAAACCGAAATGCTCGCTCTTCGAAGCCAGATGAATCCACACTTTATATTCAACAGCCTGAGCAGCATCAGAAATCTGGTCATAAAAAATGAGAGAGAAAAGGCCATTGAATACCTTTCAAGATTTTCAAAACTGGTGAGGCTTATCCTGCAGCAAACCCGCCGACAAAAAATCACCCTGGAAGAAGAACTGGAATTGCTTCGACTTTATGTACAATCGGAGTCTGATCGTCTGGATGGTCCTATTGAATTTGAAATCATAACCGATAAAGAGATCGCTACGGATGAAATCCTTTTCCCTCCTATGATCTTACAACCCGCAGCCGAAAATGCCATCTGGCATGGGCTGCAGCCCTCTGGTCGAGCTGACAAAAAAATTCTTCTTACGCTGAGGCAGGTCAACGAAACACACCTTCGTATAAGCCTGATTGACAATGGAATAGGACGAAAAAAAGCCAACGAGCTAAAATCAAAGGAGAACTATGAGCGGGTTTCACTGGGTTATGAAATTACTCTTCGAAGACTGGAATTATTCAACAGTACGAACCGTGAACAAATACATTTAGAGATTATCGACCTACCCGATGAGAGCGGAACTGAAGTGGTTTTTGATTATTTTACTTAACGCCCATGACGCATAAAAGGAGCTTCTTTTAATGCTTTAAACACCACGTAAAAGGCCAGACTTCCCAGAAAAATCCAGAACCATATGTTCTTTTGAAACTGAAGATCACCCGTAATAACCCAGGTCCTGATCAAATCAAAAATCCAGAAAAGTCCGGCTAACGCCGTAATGCCATTTTTCTCTTTCTTTAATACTTTTTTCAAACTGAATGGATAGCGTGGCTTAAGCGGCGTTTTCAATGCAGGAATAAAGGCAGGTTTATCTGCAGCCCATTCCAAATATTTCCCACCGAACTTATCACGTAAAAAGGCCTCTTCGGCAAACATAATACGCTCATAATAAATCCAGTAAATAAATGTAAATGCAAGAATGAACCAGATATTCCCCACGAGCATACCTACTCCAAGCCACATAAAGAAATTTCCCAGATAAAGCGGATGACGCACCACTGAGTAAATGCCGGTTTCATTGAGCTCATCGGCCACTTGGCCCTCAGAAGTGTTTCTGCCAGACGTATTTCTGGGAGTGAAACCGACTGTTACTACGCGGATCAAAAGCCCCAGAACACCCACTGCCAGAGAGAAAAACCAGTAGGTATCGTTTTGGATAAGCTGATTACCTGAGCGTACTTCGGCCACATAGGCCAGTAGACTTACCAGCAAAAAAAGTAAAGGAAAATAACTTCTGTTTCTGAAAAGGAAATCACCCTGTGACCGCAATTCTTCCTGAAGAGCCATTCAATATCTTTAAAAATTGGCCACAAAGGTAGTCCTTTATTTCAAAAAGCCTTTGAGTGATTCTTTCAATGTCTTCTGAGATTTCGGCTCTTCCTTTTCGGTGAGTTCCCAGTTCATGGAGGCCGCAAGTTGCTGCATCATCAGGGTAATTTGTTTGAGGGCAATTCCCGAAAGGTCAGATTCCATGGCTTTGACCTTCATAAGGTCTCGGGCTTCATTAAGAATTCGGGTATAATCTTCCGTATTAAATTTATGCAGAAGCCCCTGATTAATGTCATAGAACCGATACTCGGGATCAACAGAAAGTATCTCAGGCTCGGGAAAATGGTCAATATAAATCTTTCTGGAGGAGGGGTCACGGCTCCATTTCAGTTTCGAAAAATCATACCCCACCGCTACTTTGGCCTTGGCCACAATAAGAACCTTTTTATTTGCTTCAAAAACTCCCCAAAAAAGTTTTCGTGAATTGTGATCATAGATTTCGGAGAAATAGCCTTCGGCCAAAACCACCTTAAAAACCTTCTCAATACGTTCCAGTAATACAGTGGATTCAGATTTCAGGAGTTCTGCCTTTCTGCGTTTACCCACTCCATACCTCCACGCAAAAACCTGCCAGGTGGCAAGTCCTCCGATAGCCAGAGCCAAAATAAACAAGATAGATTCCATAGAGCTATTTCCTAAATTTGTGAGCAAATTAACCAATTCCAGTCATTTGACACCAAAGAAGCTCATTCTGGTAGCCGGCCCCACGGCCGTAGGGAAGACCGCTTTCTGCATACAACTGGCCTCATGTATGCAGGCAGAAATCTTCAGCTGTGATTCCAGACAGTTCTATCGTGAACTTTCAATTGGAACCGCAAAACCAACTCCGGAAGAACTTTCACTCGTAAAGCATCACTTTATTAATTCTCTTTCCATAGGAGAAGATTACTCCGCAGGAGACTATGAAAGAGAAATTACAGAGGCTTTGGAAATCTACTTTCAAACCCATGACACTGCGATACTCACAGGAGGCTCCGGTTTATTTATGAAGGCTGTAACTCATGGTTTAGACGATATGCCAGGTGTACCGCAGGAGTTGAGAGATCAACTGATGAAAGAAGTGGAAACTATCGGACTCCATAATCTTACCGAACAACTTCGCCAACTAGACCCCGAATATGCGTCAAAAGCAGACCTGAATAATACACAGCGGGTGGTAAGAGCCCTTGAAGTATGTCTTCACACCGGTAAACCCTTTTCATTGTGGCATAATAAACCATCGAAGAAACCGGCTTACGAATTGATCAAAATAGGTTTGGATCTACCGCGTGAGATACTTTATGACCGAATAAACCAGCGTGTCGATGAAATGGTACAGAGTGGTCTGATTGATGAGGTAAAAAATCTTGTGCCGTACAGAAACAAAAATGCCTTAAAAACGGTGGGATACAAAGAAGTATTCGATTACCTGGACGGACAGGTAGACCTAACAGAAATGACGGAACTTATTAAAAGAAATACCCGAAGGTATGCCAAGCGGCAGCTGACCTGGTTTCGTAATCAGGATGATTTTACCTGGTTCTCCCCCAACGATCTGGAACTGTCCATTCAATACATAGAAAAAATCTCACCTTCTGCTCACTGAATTCTCTCTGAAAGAAGTGGGCGAAACTCCGGTAAGGTTTTTAAACCAGCGGGTGAAATAGCTATTATTGCCTATGGCTAGGTTATTGCCAATCTGGCCAACATTCTGAGCAGAATCGACCAGAAATTCCTTTGCTTTTTCAAGTTTCAGTCGGGTATGATACCCCGCAATACTCTCTCCAAACACCTTTCTGAAAAGCAGACACATTTTTGTTTTACTGAGCCCTGTTCTTCTCGCCAGATCATCCAGTGAAGGCAGAGACTCTGTAGTAATGGTTTTGAGATAAACAGCCAGACCTTCCACTTTTCTGATATCCTGATCATTAAACTCTCTGCACTTAGAGGAAGAATCCAATCGAAGAAACTGAATGAGAGAAAAATAGTCACCGAGCATTTGATAAAGCTGACCCAGAATAATCAGTCTTTCGGTAGAGCGGGTTTCGTTAAATCGTTTCAGAAGATAAAACAATTCATTAAAATCAATGCGATGCGTATCAGAGAATACCATCGGGCTTTCGCTTTCAGAAAGAAAAGGCGTATTCGTTTGGGGTACAATGTTTTCTGGCAGTACCTCTTCCAACCATTTCTTTCTTATAAATAGTAGATTACATTTAAATTTCTGATTATCAATAAAATGAATCTCAGGGAGGTGCTCAAATGAATTAAGTAAAGACAAGAAGACCTCCGCGGATTCTCCTTGTTTGTGAACAAGACGTTTAGCTGCAAAGGAAACGGAAGGACTGTTAAATTTGATGGCACGAGAAGAGCCGTGGAAGAAAACCAGAATCTGGTAATCTTCTGTAAGCAACTTAGACTCAAAATTAAATCTTATCTCCTCCCTCAGTTTCATCCTGAACTCGAAATGCTTGAGATCCAAACCGACTTTGTTAAAAGAAACTGAACCTGTACCTACGGCTTCCGGAAGATAAAAGAATGACTGGTCATCCTTTTTTTCGCCAAAATATTCCAGCAACTCTAACCAGAGAGCTGAGGGTTTATTGGACCGGAAATTAATGGTTCTCATAAGTTGTACTCTTGCGTGGGAAAAACCCTACCATCCGTAAGTTGGCCTGTGCAAGTTGGTTCAAATCACAGGGCCCTACACAATCACTAATATACGATTTTTTTGCTTTGCAAAACTATAAAGTACCGACATATGTAGATTTTTTCGGCAACAAATTATGAGCACCGTCATATTTTCCAGATCGTTCAGATTTATATCCAGATCGTTCAGGAATTCGGACGGCTTTTCAATAAAGGTATTGGCTTTGAGGAGGTGTATTTGACAACAAACAAACACTGGCATGCTAAAAGCTTTCTTCAAATCGACCCTAATCTTAACAACACTTTTCATCTCCATTCGCGGAAATGGTCAGACTCTGGAAAACAATGCCATATGCCATGATCCAATTGTAGGGGCAGGCACTTACATTAATGAGGCACGCACGGCGGGTATTAATCTGCTCGGTGGAGTGGCTTCAGAACAATATGCAATTGACGGAGACCTCTCTACCTATGCCGATATGCAGCTCGGAGTATCTTTGATTGGTGGAGGTTCTGCATTGTCTATCGCAGATTCTGTAAATTATTATCCCTCAGGGAACGAAGTAGGTTTCGTAATAGAACCCATAGGAGGCATTCTGAATGCAGATGTACTCGCAGAAATTACCATTAATTTATACCGGAATGATGTTCTTGTGCAGACTGCCACCACAGGAAGTGGTCTCACATCAGTTGGGATTCTGAATGGTAATGAAGGACTTCAACGAATAGGACTGACTTCTACCTCAGATTTTGATGAAGTACAGATCATTGTGAGTAGCACATTATCTCTGCTATCTGGCTTTAGGGTGTATTATGCCTATGAAGAACCGGTCGGTTGCTCAAATTCCTGCGAAGAGCCCTTATTTGGTTCAGATGGTGCCAGCATTGTGGGATCCAGAACGGGCATCTCAGGGGTTTGTATTGGCTGTTCTGTAACGGGAACTGCCAATCTTTTGGATGCAGATACCACCAATTTTGCTACAATTACACAAACAATAGGTCTGCTTTCATCAGGTTCAGTTTCTGTGAATGCCGGAAGTACCAAACCTGCGGGTACAGAAGCCGGGTTCGTGCTTTCTCCGGGAAGCGGATTACTCGATCTTTCAGCTCTTTCCAATGTGCGTATCACCACTTACCTTGCCGGAGCCCTTCAGGAGACTATTCTGGCAAACAATACGCTCGTGGGAGTCTCCCTTCTGGGTGCAGGAGGGGTTCAGCAAATAGCTTTCCAAACTTCTCTCGATTTTGATGAAGTACGTCTTACAGTTACCCCTGCCCTTAGTCTTCTTTCTGACATGCGGGTGTATTATGGGTTTACCCGCCTGGACTCCGATGGAGATGGAGTGTATGATTGTATGGATAAATGTGCCGGAGACGACCTCATGGATAACGATGGGGACGGTGTTCCGGATGACTGCGATCCCGATGATGATAATGACCTTCTTTCTGATACGGATGAGACTACTCTTCATTCGACAGATCCGTTTGACGGAGATACCGATAATGACGGACTCAGCGATTACCAGGAGGTCAACGGTACGCTGCCACTTTCTACCCCAACTAATCCCTTACTGGCAGACAGCGATCTGGATGGCGTGCAGGATGGTACAGAGATCGGATTGACATTTGCCACAGCCTACACAGATACGGCCGTATTTATTCCGGATGCAGACCCTCTTACGACAACAGACCCCCTGATATTTGATACAGATGGTGACGGGTATTCCGACGGGGCAGAAGATTCCAATAAAAACGGAGCGGTGAATGTTGGAGAAAGCGATCCGAATAATCCCTGTGATCCCGACCCTTGCCCGATTGATCTCGAAATTTTGAAAACGGTAAACAGCTCTCTGGCAGCGATAGGTGATGTATTAGTATATACCATTAGTCTGAAAAATCAGAACGCAGGAATTGCCGCCACGGGCGTTCAGGTGCTTGACCAGCTTCCGGGTGGTGTTACTTACAATTCCCATACGGCACATGCCGGTACTTCCTATGATCCTACAAGTGGTATCTGGGATATCGGAAATGTGATGAGTTCGGTAGATTCGGTAGGTCTCACTGTTACAGTTACCGTGGCAAGCTCAGGTGTTATAACCAATGCCGCTCAGGTAATTTCTTCAGATCAAACAGATGAAGATTCCACTCCCGGCAATTCCGTAATTACAGAGGATGATTATTCGAATACATGTACCAGTATTCCCTATACGCTTTGTATAGGAGATTCTGTACAAATACAGGTAGATGATAGTTTCAGCACCTATCAGTGGTTCCAGGATGGCAATCCGATATCCGGAGCAACCAGTTCAGACTTCTGGGTGACCGAAGCCGGAGAATATACGGTATCTATTGACGGAGGTTCGAGTTGCCTGAGCGGTTTGTGTTGTCCGTTCATCGTGGTATCAGGAGCGTATGCAGATGTGACCATCGCCGGAACAAGCCAGTTATGTTCCGGAAGCACGTTAAACCTTACGGCAAGTTCTTCAGAAACAATCACCGATTATTACTGGCGAGCTCCTAACGGTACCATAAGCACCTCGAATTCATTCAGTATTGCTTCGGCATCCACTTTAAATTCCGGGAATTATACCCTTGAAGTTACCTATGCTTCCGGGTGCATCGCCCGTGATACATTTGCTGTGGTGGTGAATCAAAGTATTCTGAGTTCCAACCTGAGCTCGGTCTGCAGTGATAACGGTACCAGTTCAGATGCCTCAGATGACACCTTCACAATCAGACTTAATCCTGCCGGAGGGTCAGGCACCACTTACAGTGTTACCGGAACAGGTGTTAACGAGACCGGTCTTACCTTTGGTGTTCAAAGTGCGGCCATTGGTCCATTCACCATCACAGACGGCTCATTCCTGTTGACAATTACAGACGATACCAACGGCTGCTCATTACCCGTAACGGTAACTCCCCCTTCGGCCTGCTCAAGCTGCACCAAAGCCATATGCATTCCGATAGAACTGGTTAAAATAAACTGACATGACCGAAGCTAAAAAGTTGTTAAAGGATAAATTTCGATTTTTTTCGCCACAAACGAACTTTGACGCTGTCATGAATGTTTGCCACTGTATGTATCAACATACATTTAAACTTACATTATTTATTATGAAACAATTATCTCTTTTCGCATTGCTTCTCATCGGAGCTTTTCAATTTACCTCATGCAATAGCAGTGAATCATCTGAATCTGCAGAAACTGAAACTGCAGAAGGAACGCTTCCTGATGGCAAACTAGCCATAGATACTGCCGCAAGTACCGTTACCTGGAAAGGTGTAATGCTTGGTGTTAAAGAACACTTTGGTAAAGTGGCACTTTCTGAGGCAGAAGTTGATGTGACAGATGGTAAAATTTCCGGAGGTCATTTCACCGTTAATCTTTCGGCGATCACTCCGGAGGATACCGTTTACAATGAAGAGCAGACAAAAGATAAGCTGATTGGACACCTTCAGTCGCCAGATTTCTTCAATGTAGCTGAGCATCCGACTGCTACTTTTGATATCACGGGATCTGGTGAAGGTACGGTAACAGGAAACCTTACCATTCGTGGAATTACCCGAGAAGAAACTGTGAAGAACGTGGAAATTCATACAGTAGGTGGTGTGACCAATATCAAGGGTGATCTTACTTTCAACCGTAAAAATTACGAAGTAAGCTTTGACGTTCCTGTGAAAGACATGGTAATTTCTGATGACGTGGAATTACAAATCTCTCTTGTAGCAGCTCAGTAAGATTTTATAAAATTGACAAGAAGGCCGTTCCGGAAACCCGGAGCGGCTTTTTATTTATGGCGGAATCACTGTAATTTTGGGCCAAACCCCTTTTCATGAATAAAATTATCATAGCCATTGACGGCTTTTCAAGTTGCGGTAAATCCACCACAGCCAAAGGTGCCGCTGCCAGACTTGGTTATGCGTATATTGACACGGGAGCGATGTATCGGGCAGTAACTCTGTTCTTTCATGAAAAACATATTTCTCTGACGAACGAAAAACAGATCACAGATGCGTTAAAGGAGATCCACATAGAATTTAGACGGAGTCCTCAGGGAAGAAACGAAACCTATCTGAACGGTGTCTGTGTAGAAGATGAAATACGTAAACTGTATATTGCCAACAAGGTAAGTGAGGTAAGTGCAATCGCTGAAGTTCGACATGCCATGGTGGCACAGCAGCGAAAAATGGGGCACAAAAAAGGGGTGGTTATGGACGGCCGCGATATTGGATCTGTCGTATTTCCGGAGGCTGAGCTTAAGGTTTTTATGACCGCCGATCCGCTAATAAGAGCTCAGCGGAGGCAGATTGAACTGATGGAAAAAGGGGAGCTGATGTCTTTTGAAGACATTCTTGAGAATATCCGCAAAAGAGATCATATTGATACCAACCGCAAGGAAAGCCCTCTCATTCAGGTTCCTGATGCACAGGTTATTGACACCTCAAAAATGACCCTGGATGATCAGATAGAAATGGTCTGTATCATGGCCGAAGAAGTGATCACACGTCACAGTTCCGTTTCATGAATATTGATGTTCTCATCATTGGGCAGGGTCTTGCTGGAACACTTCTGGCAGATCAGCTTGAACAAAATAAATCCTCTGTACTTCTGATTCAAGACCCCGAACTCAGCAGTTCATCCAGAGTAGCGGGTGGTATGATTAATCCGGTTACAGGAAAACATCTGGCAAAAACCTGGAAGGCGGATGAGATATTTCCTTTTCTGAAAAGCTATTACAGACAGAAAGAAGAAGAATTAAAAACCCGGTTCTTCTATGAAATACCTCTGTACAGACCCTTTAAAAATGAGCAGCAAAAACATCAGTTTACCCTGGCCATAAAGAAACACGGGCTGGAGGAATGGTGCTCATCACTTGACACACCCAAATATCCGAATGATCTGATCATGAACCATCTGGGAGGCATAGAAACCTTCCAAACGGGCCGCCTTGATGTAGCAGCTTTTTTAAACAGAATGGCAGAAAAATGGGAGGAAGAGGGAAAAATCTCGTATGAAAACTTCGATTACTCCAGACTGATCATCGGAGAAAAAGCTCTGTATTATCGGGATATAAAGGCGAGATACGTGGTCTTTGCAGAAGGTTTTCACCAGAAGGATAATCCTTACTTCAATTGGCTACCTCTTAATCCTGTGAAAGGAGAAACGCTTGACATTCGTATTCCAGAGGTTCAATTATCTGAGATTATTAATCAGGGTATCTGGATTATGCCTGTGGGCAATGATACCTACAAACTGGGTGCCACCTACTCCTGGCACGAACTTAACAATCAGACTACTGAAGAAGCTCGGGAGTACCTGCTTCAAAAAGCAAAATTACTGATTTCCAAAGAGATAGAAGTAATTGATCAATCTGCCGGCGTACGGCCTGCGAGCAATGACCGCAGACCTATTCTTGGGCCTCATCCTGAGCACCGAAATCTTTTTCTATTCAACGGCCTGGGAACAAAAGGGGTTTCTTTAGGGCCCTATTTTGCCCGGGAACTTAGCGAACATATCCTTTCAGGAAAAGAATTGAACCCTGAAACAACCATCACACGCTTTTATCCGTTATATTAGAAATTCATATTCCGTGGTGCTCTTATGCGAATAGTTTTAGCTCTAATGCTCATTTTGACTGGAAATATGGCCTTTTCGCAAGGCTACTATCCACTTTCTCAGGAAACTTTCGGAAAGAACAGAATACAGTTACGCAAACTGGATTGGAGAACAATCAACAGTAATAACTTCGAATTTAACTACTACCGCGGAGGAGAGCCGCTGGCCCAAAAAGCCGCAAAAATAGCTGAAGGTGAATACCGCAAAATAACCGAAATTTTAGGTTACACGCCATTCACCACGATGAAGATTTTCCTTTACAATTCGCCAACCCAGCTGGAACAAAGTAATATTGGCCTCACTACCCCGCTGGACTACGATGGGGGAATTCTTAACCTGAGCAGATCTCGAATTGAAATTCCATACCCCGGCTCTGACAGCGTTTTCAGACTTCAGCTCATCAAGGAAATATCCTCGCTTTTTGTTTATGATATGCTTTATGGTGGCTCATTGAAAGAAGTGCTTCAAAGCTCTATCTTACTTACGGTTCCCGAGTGGTTTATGTCTGGAATCGCGGCCTATGTAGCGGAAGATGAATTTACTGGTGAGGATATTGCCGAAGTAAAAGAGGCAATAGCCCGCAGCGAAAACAAAAAAATTTCCTACCTGACTGGCAAAGATGCTGAAATAATAGGAAGGTCCATCTGGCATTACATTGCGGTGAGGTATGGCAGAGACAACATCTCCAATATTCTGAATCTTACCCGAATCATTCGTGCAGAACAAAGCAGTATCACCAGCACCCTTGGAATTTCTTTTGCCCGATTCTCAAAGGAATGGAAAGCCTTTTACGAAAGCGGGGGTAACATTGTTTCAACTCCAAAAGCCGAGCAACCGGCCAAAGTCCCAGCTAATCAAGCCTTCACAAGGCAGGAGGCCCCTTTAAATAATCTTAAAAAAGGAGAAATAGACACAGAGAATTATGAATTTGACGAGGTAAATGTTCTTACAGCCAACGAAAATAGCAAGCTGGCTCAAGAAGAACAGAGCAGCACTTTTAACAGAAATCGGCTGAGCAGGAGCAGTGAGGAGCTTAAGATTAGCCCTCCGCGAACTTATCAGAATCTTTTGGTTACACAGGATCTGAAAACTGAGTTTTATAATGACCCTGTTCGCAGACTCGGAATGCACAATTCTTTAACTATCAACGATCTACTTGAAAATCATGTCATTAATTTTGATCTATTTATAGCACCTTCTATAAAAAACCACGATATAGGAGCCAGTTATACCAACTACAAAAGCCGTGTAGATTGGGGATTCTTCTTTAATCGCAGGTCTATTTTACTTGAAGATGTGAGTGAAAAACAGTTTTACCTGTTCAGACCCTTAAAGATTCTTTTGCCAGACATCTCCCTCAGTCGCAGAATTTTTCTTCATACGCTGGGGGCAAACATCCATTACCCACTCGGTGAACATCTCAGATTAAGCTTTACTCCATCCGTTTTCTTCAATAATGACATAGATTATTTTGATCTGGATGCACCTGTTCTGAGCAGCACATATGCCGGACTAAGAACCAGTATAATCTACGATAATACCTCGAAAAACGGAATTGCGGGCACGCTTTCCGGCACACGGGCACGCCTGAATTACGAAAAAAACGTAGGGTTTTCAGAAATTGAAAGAAATTTTAACCGAATAAACCTGGATGCACGGCATTACCAGCCCTTGGTTCGTGGTATTCAACTTGCAGGTAGACTGGCTTACGGAAAATCAAACGGTAATAGTCCGAAATACACCTTTCTGGGTGGCATGGAAAATACCCTTAACAGAACAGTCTTCTCTACGCCCGGCCAGATACCAGGCGAGCCGGGAGATCTGCGTGATGTGGCATTTTACAACTACGCTGGAAACCTGCGTGGATTTGATTTTGCCAAGCTTTACGGCACCAATTACCTTCTTACAAATTTAGAACTTAGGCTCTCGCTTTCGAGCTACTTCCCAAAAAACACGGTAACCTCCAGCGTGATTAGAAATCTGCAGCTGGTACTTTTCAATGATATCGGGACTGCCTGGAACGGGAATAAAGGCCCATGGAGTCGTCAGAATAGCCTTAATACTCAGGCAGTTGGTAACGGTAGCCCGTTTTATGCGGTAGTAACCAACTTCAAGAACCCTTTCCTGAGCGGCTATGGTGCCGGACTTCGGACAACCATTCTGGGGCTTGTTCTCAAGGCCGATTACGCCTTTGGAAGAGAGAATAAAGAATTCGGAGACGGACGCTTTTACTTTTCTCTCGGTCAAGACTTTTAATCTCTATACGAAATTACCATCTCGCTATACGATCGTGAGAAATGAATGAAACTGGCACAGTTTTGGTCGCTTGATCCGGCTTTTGGAAAAGCCTTCCATTTTTGGTATTAACGTTAAAAACATCCAGAAAATTTATCTCCGCAGAACCTCCGCAAGTTTCTCATATACAATTACTTACAAATCTACCTAAAATCAACCTGATCTTAACAAATTTGAAGGGCGTCTTTGGCATAGTTTTCGATTTACTAATTCCGAATAAAAAACCGCTCCGGTGATGCCGGGGTCATTGGAATTTATTTCATGATAATTTTCAATGCAGTAACTCGAAGATAAATGACAAAAACTTCTACTACGAACTGTGTATTAAGGGCATACGGGCAAAGCCGGATTTCTGAGGCCACTGGTCTTATTCAGACTTCCCATTTGCTTCATGAACTTAATGGGTCGAAAGATGTGAATACACCAACTTCTTCCGTTACTAACCGCATCCAATTCTTCGGAACACCAGAGAAATCTGAAGGAGCCAATTCATACAGAAGAATGAAAAAAGGAATTACCCGAACGATCACCTTGTGGATGCTGGTTCTAACCGCAGCTCTGGGCCTTAGTTCAACCGCCATCGCTCAGGATGTGGACCTGGCTCTTACCAAGTCGATAAGTAACTCAACCCCGGAAGTCGGCGATCAGATCACCTACACGATTTATGTGGTCAATAAAGATGTAACTACCGCTACAGGGATTCAGATTCTGGATCAGACTCCCTTTGGGGCTATAAACAATATTAGTTTTACGGCAGAAGCCGGAAGTACGAGCTACAATGTTTCAAACGGTGAAATAACCTGGAATATAGCCAGTCTGGCCGGTGGAGATTCTTTGCGTCTTGAAATAGTGGCGGAAGTGGTAGCCCGGGGGGTATTTTTTAACATCGCAGAGATTACGGCCATTGATCAGACAGATTATGACTCTCAACCCGGAAACAGCGATTTAAGTGAAGACGATCTGGCAAGCTCCTGTTTTTCTGTTCCCATTTACTGGTACCCCGGAGATGAGTACAGAGTAACCATTCCTGCACCGTTTAATCCCGGCACAGGAATTACCTGGTTTAGGGATGGTATTGAGATAGATGGAACCACGGTGGGGGCAAGTGTCTCCAATGATACCCTGCTAATCCAAAGCCCTGGGAGTTATACTTTTACTACCTTGGTTAATACGTGCCCGGCTTCGGGCTGTTGTGCTATAATTATGTTGCAAGGTCCCTATGGCGAAATAGGAGATTTCGTTTGGGAAGACACCAACAGAGATGGTATTCAGGATATCGGAGAGCCTGGCGTAGCGAATCAAAGGGTATACCTCTGGGATGACGGCGGTGCTCTTCTGGATTCCACACTAACAGACATCAACGGGATTTATCTTTTTGATTCATTGGAGGACGGTAATTACATTGTTCAGTTTACTGCACCTGCAAATTTTCAGTTCACTTCTACAGGTGCAGGAAATGGCACCAATGACTCGGATGCCGATAACCTGGGAACTACTTCTGCGGTTGCTATCAGCACATTGGATGCAAACGGAAACCCCAGACTTGCCGGAGATACGAACAGATTCAATAACCTGGTGGACGCGGGAGTTATGCCTGATCTGATCTTTGATCTTGCACTAAGTAAAACAGTGGCATCCTCTGCCCCTTATTTACCGGGTCAAAACATTACATACAATTTACAAATTACAAATGAGGGCCAGCAAGATGCCACCAACATCACGCTCATTGACTATGTTCCTGCTGGTTTAATACTAGCTGATGCAGATTGGCAAATGGTGGGTCAGAATGCTCAGTTAATAGACTCTGTTATTATTACTGCGGGTGACTCTCTAATTGTACCTGTTACTTTCCAGATTTCACCTTCGTATTCATCTACCAGTTTAACCAATACTGCTGAGATATTAACAGCCTCAGGTCCTGTAGGTGAAGCCGTAACTGATAATGATTCTTCACCGAATAATAACATAGGTAGTGAAGATGATCAGGATAGTACTACCATACCTGTTACCATTACAGGATCCATCGGAGATTTTGTGTGGAATGATCTGGATGAAGACGGTGTGCAGGATCCGGGAGAACCCGGTATTTCAGGTGTCAATGTAACTCTGGAAACATCAACAGGAACCTTTGTAGCCAGTACTGTAACCGATGGAAATGGAAATTACCTGTTTGCCGGTTTACCAGCCGGAGATTACATTGTCCGATTTAACAGCCCTGCCAGTTCAACTACCAGTCCTTCAAATCAGACTATTGACGCTAATGACAGTGATGTAGATGTAGTGACAGGAGAATCGCAGATTATAAATCTGGCAGCTGGTGAAATTAACCTGACTGTTGACGCCGGTTATTACTTCGCCCCTACCTGCGAGTCAATTGCCACCGCAGTTTCTGCCAACGCTTCTATTTGTGTGAATGAATCAACCAATCTGACAGCAACCACAACCGATGGCTCAGCCATTAATTGGTATTACAGTCCGTCAGGTGGGTCTCCTATCTTTAATACAAACAGTGGAGAAGCTTTTACGGTTAGCCCTACCACCACCACCACCTATTATGCAGCCATGGCTAACGCACAGCCTGGATGTCCTCAGACAAGAGAACCAGTGACTGTGGTGGTTAACGTGATACCACCAGACCCTACTGTGGACGGCCCGGTGGAAGTTTGTATATCTGAAACTGCCAACTTGAACAATGCAATAGTTAGCAGCCCATATACTACCGGAGGAGTACACGAATGGCATACGGGCCCAAGCCCTTCTTCGCCCTTGGTGACAGACCCTACTGCAGCTCCGGCTGGAAATTATTACTTGTTTGAACTTTCCGTAAACGGTTGCTACAGTAATCCAACGCTTCTTCGTGTTATTGAAAGAACTTGCCAACAGTTCATTGATCTGAGTGTTGTCAAAATTGCGGATACCAGACTTGTAGAGGTTGGAGACATCGTAACTTTCACAATTGAATTGAAAAATGACGGGCCAGATACTGCAACCAATGTGGTATTAAGAGATCAGCTTCCTTCAGGTCTTGAATTTGTTTCTTCCACAAATTTTGCCGAGACCGGTGGAGGAGAGCTACTTGCCACATTCCCTACGATTCTTGCGGGCCAAACTATCACATTTACCTACTCTACACGGGTTACTTCTACCAGTGGAAGTATCGTAAACGTGGTTCAGGTGATGAGTGCAGACCAAACGGATGTTGATTCAACTCCTGGCAACGCAGCTACCACCAATGAAGATGATGACGATGATGAGGTAATCACCCTCATTAATCCGGCACCGTCTATTGACCTTAGTCTTATCAAGCTTGTGAGCTTTGATACACCTTCTAAGGGAGATCTGATTAATTTCACCATTGCTGTTACTAACAGCGGTGCAATTGCGGCGACAAACGTTGAGGTACAGGATGCTCTTCCAGGAGGATTCACTTATATTAATTCAACAGGTGGAACAACCAGAAGTTTCGCAAATAATACAGTAACTGCCACCTGGAATACCATAGCTCCAGGTCAGACAGTCCGTCTTGATATTCAGGCTACTGCAGACAGTGTCGGTGATTTCACCAATCACGCTCAGGTAACTAATGCGGATCAACAGGATTCAGATTCTACTCCGAATAACGGTGTTGCCAACGGAGAAGATGATACCGACTCCGCAGATATTTCGGTCTCAGATAATTGTAATCCTACTACACCTGCAATTGCTGCCCTCAGTACAACACTTTGCACAGGTGGCAGCACGCAGCTTACAGCAGTTGGCTGTAACGGCACCGTAACCTGGTCTGATGGTCAGACCGGAAATACAGTCACCGTAAGTCCGGTGGCGAATACCAGCTATACCGCGTATTGTACCGTTGGAAGCTGTAACAGCCCTATGTCAAATACACTAACGGTGAATGTAGTAAATGTAACTGCACCGGTTATTTCTACGAGCTCTCCTACAGTGTGCTCGGGAGATGCAGCCTTGTTAACAGCTGCAGGCTGTGCCGGAACGGTTAACTGGAGCAATGGCCAATCCGGAACGGTAATTTCGGTGAGCCCGGTAGTTACCACCTCTTATACAGCGACATGTTCCATAGGCTCTTGTGTAAGTACCCCTTCAAACTCAGTTGAAGTTCAGGTAATTAATTCCTTACCTGCCCCAGCTGTAGCTGTTGATTTCAGTCAGATCTGTCCGGGAGATGATGCCACTCTAACTGCAACGGGATGTGCTGGCACGGTTACCTGGTCAAATGGTCAGACAGGAGCAAGCATTGTAGTAAGTCCTGTGACTAATACTTCTTATACAGCAACCTGTACAGTGAACAGTTGTACAAGCCCGGCTTCGACCACTCTTCAGATTATTGTCATCACCACGGTTAATCCTCCTGCAATAGCAGCCGGATCAAATCAGGTATGTAGAGGCGATTCTACCACATTAAATGCAGCAGGATGTTCTGGTTTGGTTACCTGGTCAAATGGTCAGACCGGAAACTCTATTGTGGTTGCACCTACTGTAAGCACCTCATATACCGCAATTTGTACGGCAGGTTCTTGCACCAGTTCCACCTCAAATAGTGTACTGGTAACAGTAAACAATGGCGGAGAAACACCGGTACTTAGTGCAACAGCTACGTCAGTATGCTTTGGTGCTGAAGTTATAATTACGGCATCAGGCTGTACACAAAATATTGTTTGGAATACGGGTGATACCACCTCACAGATTACCGTTAACCCAACTTCATCTACCTTGTATTCGGCAACTTGTGGCACCGGAATATGTGCAGGTACTTCCCTCATTAGTATCAGCGTAATCTCAGGAGGACAAGTAGCCATAGCACAAACCAGTAATTCAATTTGCTCAGGTCAGTCGGTTACACTTACAGCGGCGGGCTGTACCTCTGGTTTAGTCTGGAGTACAGGTGCTACCACAAGTGAAATCACAGTTCAGCCTGATAGTACCCAGTCCTATTCAGTAACTTGCGGAACCGGCATTTGTGCCACTTCTGACACCGCAACAGTGGTGGTAGGTACAGGTACACCACTTAGTATCACTGCCAGCAGCAGCACGGTATGTTCAGGTGAAAGTGTAAACCTAACCGTAACCGGATGCACCGAGTTAGTTACCTGGAGTACAGGTCAAACCGGGGCCAATATCAATGTAGCACCAGTCGCTACCACATCTTACTCGGCGGTCTGCGGATCCGCAGCGTGTGCTTCCTCCGGTTCTGTGATTATTTCGGTTACTTCAGCATCCAGCCCGGTGAATATCACTGCCAGTACGAATAACATTTGTGCAGGCGAGTCAGTTACCTTGACAGCCACAGGATGTACCTCATCATTGATTTGGAGCAATGGAGCCACATCAAATGCTACAACCGTTACTCCAACCACTACTCAGTCGTATACCGTTACCTGCGGCAGCGGAGCATGTCAGACTTCTGACACGCTGGTGATAACTGTAAATACGTTAACAATACCATCTGCAACGGCTCTAAACAATACGTGCCCTGCAGAATATGTTGACCTGACTGATGCGGTAACAAGTAGTCCGGTTACCTCAGGCGGAACGTTCGTATTCCGTACTGGTAGCTCACCGGCATCTCCTGCCGTATCTAACCCTGATTCAGTAGTGACCTCCGGCACCTACTTTGTATTTGAGCGAAGTACTTCCGGATGTTTCAGTCCTGGCAGATCTATCGCGGTTACAATTGTCGATTGCGATACAGTAGACTGTGTAACAAACCCGGCCACTGCCTTTGCAGGAAACGACACCACGATTTGTCTCAGCGATGATTTCATCGTACTTAACGGAACCATTGGGGGTGCAGCGAGCAGCTCTGTCTGGAGTACAAATGGTTCAGGTAGATTCCTGAATGCAAGTCAAAGAAATACCAGATACTACTTCTCTCATGAGGATATCGTAGATGGAAGCATAAGCTTTACTTTGACCACCAATGACCCGGATGGCACTGGCACTTGTACAGCCGCGGCATCTACCATGGATGTTACAATCAATGCTGACACCAGAAAACCAACCGTTTCTGCAAGCAATACAACCTTCATATGCCTGGGTGATACTACCGTATTAACTGTTAATCAGAATGCCCCGGCCTATTTGTGGAGTACAGGAGATACTACAAAGAGTATCTCGGTAACAGCGGCAGGATCTTTCTGGGTAAAACTCATAAATGCATCAGGATGTGCTTCAATAAGCTCAGACACCGTACGGGTTAATACGAATGCAACTATCCCTGCACCAGCAGTGGATGATCTTGCAAACAACACTTGCCCTTCAACCACAGTAAATCTCCTGGATCAACTGAACAGTAACGCGGTTACAACAGGGGGTATATTCGAGTTCCATACGGGAATATTGCCTACATCTCCGCTGGTAGCTAATGTGAGCTCGGTAGGTGCCGGAAATTACTATGTCTTTGAGAAAACTACCTCAGGATGTTACAGTAATCCATCTCTTATCAGGGTGGTAATAACAAACTGCTCTGACACCACCTCATCAACCGACGTAGGTATTCTCATTGTGGGTGACAAAGCTCAAACCGTAGTTGACGGATTGGTGACCTTCACTATCACAGTGAAAAACAACGGACCTTCGGTGGCAACCAATGTTGCCTTTGAAAATGATGTACCAACGAGTCTGGCAATTCAGGGTAACCCAACCGGTTTAACCAGAAACGCAAATGTATTATCTGCAGTTATTCCGGTATTACAGGTGAATCAGCAGGTTTCTTTCAACTACACCGTGAGGGTATTGGAGGATGGTGAGATAACCTCAGTAGCCAGAATTACAGATCTGGATCAGAATGACACCTTTGCACCGAATAACATCAGCTCATTCACGCTTTTCTGCAGCACTTGTCAGGAGGTTTGTGTAGCCACATCGCTCAAAGCCGACACCATCCGTCAGCAGAATGGTTCATTCAATATCAGGTTTACGGCACTTCTGCAGAATTGCGGAAATGTAGATCTGGAAAAACTTTCTCTGGAAGCAGACCTGGCAGAAATGTTTGGAACCACTCCAACTTTCTCCATAGTTCAGACTCCAACCCCAAATGCGGGCTCCGGACTGATTCCTAATTCATCATTCAATGGTGATACCAATATTCAGTTGCTTGATTCTACCAGCGTACTTCACGGCTCTGATATTGACACGCTTACCTGGGTGATTAATCTCTTGCCAAACGGTACAGAAGGGCCATATTCAATAAATACACGGATCAAGGGAGAAGGTGAAACCATTTTCGCCGGAGTAACTCTTGAAGCCAATGATGTTTCTAATGACGGGCTCTTTGTAATCAAAGCCAGCTCTACTCCTACGGTAGTTAAACTTTATGATTCACCAAGTATTGGTTTGGCACTGGCTATCATTGATACCACTAATAGGGCAGATGGCTCTATCAACGTGACCTATCAGGCCATTGTTAAAAACAACGGAGCCATTAATCTCTCCAATGTGATCGTATCAGATTCGCTGTTTGCCACGTATTTTGCTCCGGCATCCTATACCATGGTGAGCGGACCAGAGGTAAACAGTACAAGTACATTAATCGCGAATGAGGATTACAATGGAACCTCCGATGTCAATCTTACCCTGATTTCCAGCATATTGCCGATAGGAAAAAGCGATACCATCTGGTTTACCATTAATGTACAACCTGATGTAATCAGAGAATTCCCGAATCAGGCAATTGCTGAAGGAACGGGAACACTAACCTCGGGCGGTCAGGAAACGGTAAGAGATATCTCGAATGACGGCTTTAATCCGGATATCGCGGGAGAAAACCCTACAGTTCTGGATCTTGGAGAAGAACCAGCCCCTTGTATAGGACTGGCCTTGTATGTGGGAGATTCTGTAAAACTGGAGGATGGCTCATTCGATATCACCTACTACGCTCTGATTAAAAACTGTGGCAATGTAACATTGACCAATATTTCACTGTGTGATTCATTGACGCCAGATTTCCCGGCTCCTTCAGTAGCTATTCTGAAGAACGGCCCTTCACTTGGAGTTGGAAGCACCCAGGCGGTAGATACCTCCTACAATGGCACAAGTAATATATGTATGCTCAATGAGGCGGGAAGCACTCTGGCTCCAAATAAAGTAGACACTGTGAAGTGGACGATTAATCTCACGTTGAATGGATTTAATGGTCCGTTCAGAAAAAATGTGACAGGTACGGCACTGGCTCCTGACCCTGTAACCGTCTCAGATATTTCGAATGATGGCCTGAATCCTGATCCGGCCGGTGAAGCTCCTACGGTATTGAATTTCAATAATCTGCCGCCGGATATCATAGGCCTTGCCAAAGAACTGGTAGATATCGAATCTGTGGGAGGAACCGTTTATGACGTATTCTTCAAATTTGTTATCAAAAACTACGGAATCATCGATTTCACCGGTGTTCAACTACAGGATAATATTGCCGAAACATTTGGCGACAAAGTATCAGTAGATAGCGTAAGGGTTTACAATACGAGCTCAGGCATTGTGGCCAATCCGACGTTCACCGGAAAAGGCAACCTGATTGACATGCTTGTAGACAGCCTGAGTATCTTACCAAGAAACGGTTCAGAAACGGTTTCCTTGATGGTTCGGGTAGATTTGGCAGAAGCCGACACCCTGATTTATGAAAACATGGCTCTGGCTGTTGGTTTCCATAACGGAACGTCAACAGACGATCAATCTACTACCGGAAACAATCCAGATCCTGATGCAGACGGGACTCCTTACAACAATACGATTCCGACAGTCATTGACTTTAGCAGTATTGTCCCTGTAAACATCACACCGATTGGTATTGCCAAGCAGGTAAGTGATACGTTGGCGGTGGTAGATGGCAGCTATGACATTACCTACAGATTTGTGGTTAGAAACTACGGAGATACCTTGCTGACCAATATTCAGGTAACCGACTCCTTATCAACGGTATTTGCTGACAGTACAGACTGGAGTGTAGTAAGCGGCCCGCAATTGTTATCAGATAGTAGTACACTAGTGGTGAACGGGAATTTTGATGGAATTACCGACCTGAATCTCCTGATTGCAGACAGCAGTAGTCTGGCAGTAGGTGCTTCTGACACAATTACACTGAAAATTAAGGTAAGAAATAATGCAAGCAGTGCACAAACCTACCTGAATACAGCTTATGCAGAGGCCACATACCGAGGTGATATTGTGACCGACATGTCAACTACTGGTCTAAATCCTGATCCAGATGGTGATAATAACCCTGGAGATGATAACGACAGTACACCAGTGGCTCTTCCAGGTGCCGATAACGGACCAAGTGAAAATGGCATCGTGATACCTGGGGGAATTTCCCCGAATGGCGACGGCTTGAATGATGCCCTGGTAATTGAAGGCTTGTCAACCGGAGATTCGCTGCAAATGTGGATTTACAACCGTTGGGGCGAACTGGTATTCTACTCAGAAAACTATAAGAGGGATTACCCGGGTGCTAATGACGGATGGGACGGAACGGCCAATAGTGGAATCAGACTTGAAAAAGGAGATACAAAACTGCCAGACGGAACTTATTTCTTCAGAGCAGAAAGTAACAATCCGAAATTATTGAAAGGTGAACCTTACTATAATTTCATAACCATAGCAGGCAGTGGTACAGAGTAGTAAAGACATTTACTACCTGCTACCGCCGGCTAAAAAAGATAAGCGTTTGACTTGGAATTAAGAAAGTTTAAATATTTTTGTAAATCATTGAAATTCATATACATACAACTTTTCTGAACGGAGAAAGAATCTAATTACGAAATGCAATTAAAATGAGATCACTAAATTTGTTTTCAGGAAAGGCGGTCGTTTTACTTGTGGGCTTGCTTATCGCAGGTAAATCACACGCCCAACAAGAGGTAATGTACTCTCAGTACATGTTTAACACCCTGGCAATCAACCCGGCATATGCAGGCAGCCGGGATGTCCTAAGTTTAACCGCTCTGGGCAGATACCAATGGATTGGTGTGCCGGGATCACCCACCACCTACTCATTTACACTGGATATGCCGGTAAAAAATGAGAAAATGGGGCTGGGAATTATGGCATACACGGACGCAATCGGTGTGGCCAGAACTACAGGGATCAACATTCCCTATGCGTACAGAGTACGATTAGGCTCACGCACCACGATGTCTCTGGGTGCCCAATTTGGATTGGATAACGTGAGTAGTAATCTTTCCAATGTAGCAAACGTGGAACTAGGTGACCCGATTTTCGACGGCACCAGTGATGTAAACAGGCTTTACCCTAACGTAGGTGCAGGTCTTTTTATCAGTAATGACAGAGCATACATTGGTATATCTGCTCCCAAGCTTATCATGAACAAGATATCGTCTTATGAAGTAGAAGGTGTAGAGTATTCAACTACTCAAAAACGTCACTGGTTTGCTATGATGGGCTTTGTCATGGGTAAGGGTAATGTCAAAGTAAAACCCTCAACCATGCTGAGATATACTGCAGGTGCCCCGCTAGGTTTTGACCTGAACGTAAACTTCTGGCTCAGAGATAAAATTGCCATCGGGGTTTCCGGAAGAAAATCGCAAGCTGCTCTTTCCGGACAGGAATTAATGGATGCAGTGATTGGTATGTTTGAACTTCAGCTCACGCCACAGCTTCGCCTGGGTTATGCCTATGACCATAACACCACTCGTCTGAATGACAGATCGGGTGCTTTTTCCAACAGGCTAACGGGTACTCCTACTCATGAGGGCCTTCTCAGATATGAGTTTGGATACGGTAAAGACAAGATTCTAACACCGAGATATTTTTAACATTCACAGCTTGAAGGTCAAACAAGCCTAAATTACCAGAGATGATGTTTGTCAGGTTAAAAAATACACTAGTGGTCACTCTTATGGCTATGGCAGTGAGTCTGTTGGCTCACGGGCAGTCGCTCATAAAAATGGCGGATAAGTATTACGATGATCTGGCCTATGCCAAGGCCATTGAAACGTATGAGCAGGCTCTTGACAAAAACTTGTCAGGAGATAAAGCGACACAGGCCAGAATAAAGCTGGCTGATAGTTATTGTAAAATAAAAGATACCCAAAACGCAGAAAGAGTATTTAGGGAATTATTCAGTAATTCCACAGAGCTGGGAGATCAGAATAACTCTGTATTGTTAAAATACGCTCAGGTATTAGCCAGTAATGGAAAATATGCCGAGTCGCAGGAGATGTATGAGAAATACAACCAAAAAGCACAGAATGACCCTCGGGGATCGGGCTTTTCGCAATTGTATGACGACATTTCGGTGCTATCGGCCAATGCTGACTGTTACAATGTAAGCTACCTTTCTATCAATACCACTGCGGCAGACTTCAGCCCTGCCTATCACAAAGAAGGACTGATTTTTGTCTCAAACCGAACCAGCAATACCGGGGTAAAGAGAGTTTTTAAATGGAGTGAAACCCCATTTCTTGATCTTTTCTTCCTGGAAGATCTTTCGGCATTGGGTAGCTCAACGGCGAGTCTGGGTGGCTCCTCATCCAATTCCTCAAAGAAAGGAAAAAAAATAAGTTTTGTGGGTTCTGATGAATATACGGCACCTACTGCCAATGACTCCCGTACGCTGGGGTCTTATTCAGGTACAAATGTCTTAATGGGCTACGGATACGGGGACAAACCCCAGACGGAATCTGATCGTTTGAGCAATCCGATTAACACCAAATACCACGAAGGCCCTGCCGCATTTTTTAAAGATGGACAGCATGTGATTTTCACACGTAACAATTTCATCAACGGTAAAGCCGTAAAGGGCTCAGACGGAATCAATAAACTCAAACTATATATCGCTACTGCCAAAAATGACAACTGGAGTGATATTGAAGAACTTCCGTTTAACAGTAATGATTATTCCACAGGTCACCCTTCCTTAAACGCCGAAGAAAATTTACTATTCTTCGCCTCAGATATGCCGGGTGGTTTTGGAGGAACAGATATCTATGCTTCACGCTACGAAGGAGGAAACTGGTCGCAGCCCATCAATCTGGGGCCGTCAGTAAATAGCAAAGGAAATGAAATGTTCCCGTTCGTGGATGAAAAAGGAAATCTCTATTTCTCGTCTGACGGAATTCCCGGTCTGGGAGGTCTGGATATATTTTATGTAAGACTCACAGATACTGAGGTAAACGGAACAGCCATTAACTTGGGGGTACCTATCAATTCGAGCCAGGACGACTTCGGTCTGGTAACAGATGGCGAAAGAAAAAAAGGTTACTTCAGCTCCAACAGGAAACGTGCCGGAGATGACGATGACATTTACAGTTTTGAGAGACAGTGTGAACTCAAAGAGGGATGTGATCTCATTATTGCCGTTTACGATGCGGAAACCAAAATGCCGCTGGATAATGTAAAAGTTACGTACAGCGATGCATCAGGAACGATCAAAGAGGCAATTACTGACGAAGAAGGTCTTGTAAAACTCAGCAATCTTGCACAGAATGACCAATTTACATTCAGAGCTACCCGCGAGGGATATGCTCCCAATACAGTTGATTTTGTAACGGAAAATTGCGGAGGAGGACCTTCCAGAGTGGAAATCCCTTTGAGCATCCCTCCGGATGCCCTGGCTGCATTGGGTGATAAAGAAGATGGAGAAAGAGAAGAACCAAGCTCATGTACGGTTACAGGAAGAGTACTTGCTCAAAGTGACAATAGTCCTATCGAAGGAGCATTTGTGACTGTCACAAGTTCATGCGATGGCAGCAAACAAACTGCCTACACCGACGCCGAAGGTAAATTCCAGTTTGTGGCCACTTCTGGCTGTGATTATAACCTGGAAGCTGTCAAAACAGGTCTGGCCTCTCAGGGAACTACCATTTCAAAACTTAGCTGTTTCGAGGAAGACGAAGAAGAGATCGAGGTAAAGGCAAGCGTGTACATGTTTAAAGCCGGAGATGTAGTTAAAATCGAAAACATTTACTTTGACTACGGCAAATACAATATCCGGCCGGATGCAGCAGCAGGCATTGACAAACTTGTTAAAGTACTCAGAGAGTATCCAGGTATGACGATAGAATTAGGCTCTCATACAGATAGCCGTAGTCCAGCGGACTTCAACCAGCGTTTGTCTGATGCCCGTGCCAAAGAATCTGCTGAATATTTATTCAGCAGAGGGATTAGCAGAAACAGAGTAACTTATAAAGGATATGGCGAAAGTAGGATTACAAACGGCTGTGTTGACGGTGTACCGTGTAGCTCAGCTCAGCATCAGGCAAACCGCCGTTCCGAATTCACGATCATTAGTATGCAATAAAGAGTTTTGTTCCTATTTTAGAGCCGCTGACCTAAATCAGCGGCTTTTTTGTGAAAAAGATTTTCTTACTGACTCTCTTCGTATCTGTTCATGGTCTCCGGGCTCAGCAGCCTCTTACAGATCTGTATCAGTTTAACCTCATGGCTCTTAATCCCGCTTTTAGCGGCCTGCGTGGCAATTTTGGCGTAACCGGTCTTCTCGGGCAGCAGTTTAACGGCACCGTTTACCCGAATCAGGTTTCTCAGGTAATTGTGCTCGATGGGAAAGTAGGAAGCACCCAGAATGCAGGCATCGGTTTTCAGGGCTTCCGTTCTACCATAACCGGCTTCACGAATAATGGACTGTCTCTCACCTATGCTCAATACTTTAATTTGGATGGATTTCAGATTAATGCCGGTTTGAATTTTGGATTCATGGTAGCACCTAATGTGGTGGGCACGCAGGATTTCGCACAGCGTTTTGTGCCTTACGGCGGCCCCGGGATCACAGCCATAGGTACTGATTATTTTATGGGTATAGCTGCCCCTACTGCATTTGGGAAATCAGATTTGTTTGTTTCTCCTCCAAAAAATCTTAATCTGCAGGGTGGCTATAAATTAGGTAATGATGAAAACATAACTGCAAATCTCAGCCTACTTGCTGGCTTGCCGATGAATGATATTTCTCCGTTGATGATACACTTCAATGCCAAAATCTGGTTGGGAAGTAAAATCGGATTAGGTGCCTCCTTCAGAAATCAGAAATTATCGGGAAGTTCCAGCTCTAAGTTAATTCCTTCTCTGGAGCTTCGGATATCTGAGAGCTCCACGGTGGGTTTGAGTTATGACCATAAACCGCTGCTATTTCAGGGAGTAAACGATAACCTCAGAAACCCTAACGGAATTTTTATGCTCATTTACAGATACGATGTTTTCAACTTTGGGGAGAAGTCAAGCTTCCTGAATCAATTCTGAAAAAACAAGGTAAAATCCTATTTATTGCCAATCGTTTCTTTTCGTAGACAGAAAAATGAAATAAGGTTTGACAAGCCGATAGAAATCTACCTATTTCGTATAGAAAATAGACATATCGGTTCGGGAATTGAATTGCAACGTCTAACTTTGCCTACTTTTTAAAACCTGAGCAACAAAACGTCTGATTTAAGATAAATGGATCAATATTCATACGTGGCCAATGCCGATGTTTCGGCTATTGAATCTCTCTATCAGGAGTACCTGAAAAACCCGCAATCAGTAGATGAGAGTTGGCACAATTTCTTCAAAGGATTCGAATTTTCACAGCAATGGAGCTCAAACGGGGCAGCACCTTCTGTTAACGGCAAAGCTGCCGGCACCTCTCATGTTCAAAAGGAAATTGAGGTAGTTCACCTTATTCGGGGTATCAGAGCACGTGGCCACATGGGTGCCAATATTGACCCACTGTACCCGGTGAGAAAGAAAAACCCAAATCTGGAGCTGAGTGATTTTAACCTTTCTGAGTCTGATCTCGATACGGTTTTTGAGGCCGGTATGGAGGTTTTTGGAAGACCGGCAACACTCCGGGAAATCAATGATCACCTGAAAAGGGTTTACATGGGTAATATTGGTTTTGAATACCAATACATTCGTGACAGAAAAATCAAAGGCTGGTTTCGCAGAAAAATTGAAGGAGAATACCTGAACTCAAAGCCCTCTGTTGATGAGAAAAAGAGAATTCTGAAAAAACTCAACGAAGCTGTCGCTTTTGAAAACTTCCTGCATACCAAGTTTCTGGGCAAAAAGCGATTCTCTCTGGAAGGTGGTGAATCTACCATTCCAGGCCTTGACGCTGCGATAAGCAAAGGGGCCGAAATGGGTGTGGAAGAGGTAGTGATAGGCATGGCTCACCGCGGACGTCTCAATGTGCTTACCAACATTCTTCAGAAACCATACGAGCAGGTATTCAATGAATTTGAGGAGAATGTGGAGCAGGAAGAATACAGTGACGGCGATGTAAAATATCACATGGGTTATACCAGCCAGGTGCTTACACCAACCGGCAAACGGGTGAGTATGAAACTGATGGCAAACCCTTCGCACCTTGAGGCGGTAGATCCGGTGGTACTGGGATATGCCCGGGCAAGAGCCGATGCCCACTACGAAAGCGGAGGAAGAAAGGTGAACACCTTTGACGATATCTATGACAAGATTCTTCCGATAATCATTCATGGCGATGCTTCACTTGCTGGTCAGGGAATTGTCTATGAAGTAACCCAAATGTCAAATCTGCCTGGATATTATGTGGGTGGTTCTATCCATTTTATCATAAATAACCAGGTGGGTTTTACCACAGATAACGACGACGCCCGTTCAAGTTTATATTGCTCAGACATAGCCAAAATCCTTGACACTCCCATTTTCCACGTAAATGGGGATGACCCGGAAGCCGTGGTCTATGCCATGAAACTGGCCATTGAATTCCGTCAGGAATTCAACCGGGATGTATTTGTGGATATGATCTGCTACCGGAAGTATGGTCATAACGAAGCCGATGAGCCTCGTTTCACCCAGCCTACCATGTATGAGATCATTAATAAACACAAAAACCCGCGTGATCTTTACCTGGAGCAGTTGAAAGCACAGGGTGATGATAATCAGGATCTGGCAAAACAGCTTAAAGAGTCTTTTGACGATAATCTTCAGGAGCTTCTGGCCAAAGTAAAACAACGTCAGCTGCCTTATGAAATTCCTAAGCTGGAAAGAGACTGGCAGCAGTTGAGAAAATCAAAAGCAGAAGATTTTGAGAGTTCACCGTCTACAGGAATCGACAACGAACAGATTCAGAAGATTGGAAAAGCACTTAGCAATGTTCCCTCAGACTTCAATGCCATCAAGCAGATTCAGAAAGTTCTGGAAGAGCGGGCTGCGATTTTTGCCGGAGAAAAACCATTTAACTGGGCAGCAGCCGAATTAATGGCCTACGGATCTGTACTTAATGATGGCAGATGGGTGCGGATGACCGGCCAGGATGTACAAAGAGGTACATTTTCTCACCGCCATGCAGTACTTCACGATACTGAAACCAATGCTCTGTATTGCAATCTCCAGCATATAAGTGATAGTCAGGGAAAAATAGAGATTTACAATTCCCTCCTTTCCGAATATGGGGTGATGGGTTTTGAATACGGCTATGCAATGGCAAACCCGAATGCACTGGTCATCTGGGAAGCTCAGTTTGGCGATTTTGCCAACGGAGCACAAACCATGATTGATCAGTTTATTTCTGCTGCAGAATCGAAATGGAAAACGATGAATGGTCTGGTTCTTCTTCTTCCGCACGGTTATGAGGGTCAGGGGCCAGAGCACTCCAATGCCCGTCCCGAGAGATTTTTGCAGCTATCCGCAGAGTATAACATGTATGTATGTGCCTGTACCACACCGGCAAACTTCTTCCACATGCTGAGAAGACAGGTTGCCTTGCCGTTCAGAAAGCCATGCGTTCACATGTCGCCAAAATCTATGCTTCGTCACCCGGAAGCTATTTCGCCGATGGATGATTTCCTTCCGGGCAGCAGCTTTAAAGAGACCATAGGTGATGAATGGGCAGATCCGAAAAAGGTGAAGAGAGTACTTCTATGCTCGGGCAAAGTTTATTATGACCTGAGACAAAAGCAACAGGAAGATAACCGGAAGGATGTAGCCATTATAAGAGTGGAACAATTGCATCCATTCCCTAAAACTCAGGTAGAAAATCATCTGAAAAACTTCCCGAAAGCAGAAGTTCTTTGGGTTCAGGAGGAGCCTAAGAATATGGGTGCCTGGTCATTTATTCTTCGTGAATTCTCGGAGGTAGGAATTGAAGGAGTAATTTCCAGAAAGAAAAGTGCCTCTCCTGCAACTGGTTATACCAAATATCACCAAAAAGAACAGCAGGAAATAGTTAATAAATCGTTTGACTTGACCAATAAAGAAAAATAAAAATGGCAATTGAAATGAAAGTGCCTTCAGTGGGCGAATCGGTAACCGAAGTTACCATTGCTTCCTGGGTAAAAAAAGATGGCGATTTCGTACAAATGGATGAAGTCATCTGTGAATTGGAATCTGACAAAGCCACCTTTGAACTACCTGCTGAGGCAGCAGGAATATTGAGAATAATTGCCGCAGAAGGAGAAACACTGGAAATAGGTGCTCCTATCTGTAAAATTGAACAAACTGAAGCAGCTCCCAAAGCTCCTGCACCGCAAGCCGCTCCTGAAGCATCCACTCCAGTTTCTTCCGGCACAGGTAAGCTTATTGAAGTAAGAATACCAACCGTAGGTGAATCCATTACGGAAGTTACCGTGAGCAGCTGGATGAAAAAAACAGGTGATCAGGTTCAATTAGACGAAATTATCTGCGAACTGGAATCAGATAAAGCAACCTTTGAATTGCCCTCTCCTTCTGCTGGAGTTATACAGGTACTTGTAGATGAAGGCTCGGTAGTTCCTGTGGGTGATCTTGTAGCTAAAATAAGTGAAGGTTCTGTTTCTTCGGCACCCGTAGCTTCTTCGGCACCGGCAACTTCCGCACCTGCTGCCGCAGCTTCAGGTGACTCTTATGCCAGCGGGCATCCATCGCCTTCAGCCTCAAAAATCTTATCAGAAAAAGGCATTGAAGCTTCATCTGTAAGCGGCTCCGGCGTAGGCGGGAGAATTACCAAAGAAGATGCACTGAAAGCTGAAAAAGTAGCTGTAGCATCCACTGCTCCAAGTTCTGCTCCGGCTCCTGCAGCATCAAAAGCCGTAACCGATGACCGTGGGCAGCGTCGCGAAAAAATGACATCGCTTCGTAAAACCATTTCCCGACGTCTGGTAGCTGTAAAGAATGAAACAGCTATGCTAACTACTTTCAATGAAGTGGATATGAAGCCCATCATGGATCTTCGTAAGGCCTACAAAGACAAGTTCAAAGAAACGCATGGTGTAGGGTTGGGCTTTATGTCATTCTTTACAAAAGCATGTGCTATCGCCTTACAGGAATTCCCGGTAGTGAATGCCTATATTGATGGTGAAGAAGTAGTTTACAATGATTTTTCGGATATTTCTATTGCGGTATCTGCCCCTCGCGGTTTAGTGGTTCCTGTAATCAGAAACGCCGAAAAAATGTCTTTTGCAGAAATTGAGTCGGAAGTAGTACGCCTGGCAACCAGAGCAAGAGATAATAAACTGACGATTGACGAAATGACCGGAGGTACCTTTACCATAACCAATGGTGGTATTTTCGGATCTATGCTCTCTACTCCGATAATTAATGCCCCGCAGTCTGCAATCTTGGGAATGCACAATATCGTAGAAAGGCCGGTAGCCATTAACGGGCAGGTAGAGATTAGACCTATCATGTATGTGGCTCTTTCTTACGATCACCGTACCATTGACGGAAAGGATTCAGTAAGCTTCCTGGTGAGAATTAAACAACTCCTGGAGGATCCGATGAGAATGTTACTTCAGGTATAAAAAACACTTAAACGAAAGCCTGCTGTGCAGGCTTTTTTAAAATTATATGACCATGGAATTTGACGTTATCGTAATAGGTTCAGGCCCCGGAGGATACGTTTCGGCCATTAGAAATGCTCAGCTTGGAGCTAAAGTAGCCCTTATTGAAAAATACAATACGCTGGGTGGCACCTGCCTCAATGTGGGCTGTATCCCATCAAAAGCTCTTCTGGATTCGTCCGAACATTTTTATAATGCTTCACATCATTTTGAGGAGCATGGCATAAAAATCGGCAAACCGAAAGTTGATCTGGGAACCATGATTTCACGTAAAAATGAAGTGGTTCAGAAAATGAATGCCGGTGTGGATTTTCTGATGAAAAAAAACAAGATCACTGTTTTCAACGGTTTCGGATCATTCGTTGATAAAAAAACCATAAAGATTTCAAAATCGGATGGTTCTGAAGAACAGATAAAAGGAAAGAATATCGTAATTGCCACGGGATCAAAACCTATGATTCTCCCTTTCATGAATTATGATAAAGAGAGAATTATTACTTCCACAGAGGCCTTAAATCTAAAGGAAATCCCCAAACATCTGCTGGTGATTGGTGCCGGTGTGATTGGTGCTGAACTGGGCTCTGTTTATGCCCGCCTGGGTTCAAAAGTAACCTTCATCGAATATGCCGGTGGTATGATTCCCACCATGGACGGCTCCCTCGGGAAAGAACTTCAAAAGGTATTGAAAAAGCAGTTTGATGCCTCTTTTGAATTCAACACCAAGGTAACGAATATCAAAAATACAGGCAAAGAAGTACAGGTAACCGCAGAGAACAAAGCCGGCGAAACGGTTACTTTTTCGGGTGACTACTGCCTGGTCTCCATTGGACGGAGGGCCTACACAGATAATCTGAATCTGGAAGCTGCGGGACTTAAAGCCGATGAACGGGGAAGAATTCCTGTGGATGAGCATACCCTTCAAACTTCCGTTTCAGGAATCTATGCCATTGGCGATGTTATTCGTGGTGCCATGCTGGCTCACAAAGCAGAAGAAGAAGGTGTTCTTGTTGCTGAAGTAATTGCCGGGCAAAAACCACATATCCATTATAACCTTATTCCTGGTGTGGTATATACCTGGCCAGAAGTGGCCTCTGTAGGAGCCACGGAGGAGGAATTAAAAGCCAGTGGAAAACCTTACAAGGCGGGTAAATTTATATTCAAAGCTTTGGGAAGAGCAACAGCCAGCGGTGATACAGACGGCCTTGTGAAAGTTCTGGCCGATAAAGAGACCGACGAAATATTAGGAATGCATATTATCGGTGCAAGAGCCGCCGATATGATTGCCGAAGGGGTAACAGCGATGGAATTCAGAGCAAGTGCCGAAGATTTGGGACGCATTTCTCATGCACATCCCACCTACATGGAGGCTGTAAAAGAAGCGGCGTTGGATGCTACAGACAAGCGATCTATTCACTCCTGATCAGACCATATCGAAGTAATGAAGGCCGTCAGCTCTCAATGAGTCTGACGGCTTTTTTGATTTTATTCTTTGGAAAAAAAATCCATCATAGACGAGTAAATCAAGCCTGATTGACATATTCCGTTATTTAATAGTTATCTTTCACGACTATTTTCGAAGCTGTACCTATTGATGTTTAAAAATTACTCCCGATTTCTGCTTCAAGGAATCCTATCAATTCTCTTTGTAACACTTGCCTGTGTTGAGCCATTTGATCGTTCTTTTGCGAGTGATACAAGGATTATTCTCATTGATGCCAAACTTACCACCGATCCCTCTTCCAATTACGTTTACATCTATCAGGCGATTCCATCGAGTGGAAGTAATACAAGTTATTTGCCTGTAGAAAATGCCTCTGTGGAAGTAGTAGTTGATGATTCTGAAAATATTTCGTTGACTGAAAGTTCTAAAGGATATTTCCATTTTCCGGGAGGGTTCTCAGGCAAAATTGGTTCCTCCTATCAACTAAAAATTAATGCACAAGGCCAGAATCTTATTTCAAAAAAGGAAGTGATCGAGGCAGGTCCCGGTATTGAGAACGTATTTGTTCAGTTTGACAAATCAGGACTAAAGGACCTGAAAGGCAATGTTTCCGCTTCACAAAAAGTTTATTTGGATACCCGCGATCCTTCAGATCAAAAAAACTATTATATGTGGGACTGGACGCTTTATGAAGAACAGTTCTGGTGTAAAAGTTGTGAAAACGGCAGGTATTTCAGGGATGCTGCATCTGGCCCTCTTGGGGAATGCAGACAAGAGCGGTTCAGACGGGGATATCTCGATTACCAGTGTGACTCCCGTTGCTGGGATATTTTCAAGGCAAATGAAGTTAACATCCTTAAAGATGATTTTGTTAATGGCAAAACGATTGCGGCACGGGAAGTCGCAAATCTTCCCATCTATCAGTTTATTGGAGCACTCATTGACATACGACAATATGCCATAAACAAGGCCGCATACGACTATCTGAATCTGGTGCAGTCTCAGGGACAGAACACCGGAGGTCTGGCCGATACACCACCGGCAAGTCTGGCCGGAAATGTAACCAGTCTCACGAATCCCGATCAACCCGTGGCAGGTTACTTTATTGTTGGCTCTGCCTCACGCAGGCTTTTCTGGCTCGATCGCAAAGAGGTGCCGGTAGAAACACCTTCAATCGGTTTACTTGATGGCCGAAGACCAAATCCTGAACCCATGGAAATGGATCTTACCCGCCCACCGTTGGCTCCATGCGTAGAAAGTAATTCCAGAACAGCCCTCAAACCCGAAGGATGGTATGACTTCGGCAGTAATCAAAACTAGAATGACCGAATGAAGAACTTTACTTTCACCTGTTTTTTACTACTTCTTCTACCTTTTTGCACTCTTGCACAGCAGACCTACGTTTTGAAGGGCTATATAAAAGACAGCATTGATAATCAACCACTTACAGGTGCTACTGTTACTATAGATTACGGAGATCAGACAGATTTTACGGATGCTGACGGAAAATTTGCTTTCGTATTATCAAAACCATCAGTGGCCATTGTTGTTAGGTTTGTAGGCTATGTTCCTTACAGGCAAACCATTTCACTTCCTCAGGAGAATTTCATTGTTTCTCTACAGCGGGTAGAAAATGAATTACAGGAGGTGATAGTGAGTGGTCTTGGTACCGAAACAGTAAAGAGGCCCGTTTTAGGTGTCAGTACGTTGAGTATTAAAACCATTGAAAAGTTGCCTACAGCCCTGGGTGAAGTAGATATTCTCAAAGGCTTGCAAATGCTTCCCGGAGTATCTAGTGTAGGTGAGGCTTCCAATGGCGTGAATGTTCGGGGTGGTACCACCGATCAGAATCTTTTTTTACTTGAAGATGGTCCTATTTTCAATCCAACGCACATGTTTGGGCTCTTTTCTGCTTTCCCCTCTGAAGCTGTAAGTAGCTTTGACTTATACAAGGGAAATGTGCCCGCGAGGTTTGGAGGAAGGGCTGCTGCTGTGCTTGATGTTAAGCTTGCCAATCCCGACCTGTCAAAATTTAAGATGTCAGGGGGAATCAGTCTGGTTTCAAATAAGATCAAACTGGATGTTCCGATTATAAAAAACAAAATGGGTATTATGGTCGCAGGAAGGGGCTCTTTCAATGATTTTCTTTTCCCCTTAATATCCAAACAATTACGGGATTTAAAGGCGAGGTTCGGAGATGGTGCTGCCAAGCTTTTTTATCAGATTAATACAAAGAATACGCTCAGCCTTTCGTCTTATTACAGTTATGATTTTTTCCAGACAGAGCTTCTCGGAACCATCAATAACATCAATGCCACCTCTTCGCAATTTGAATACTCTACTTTGAATCATACAGGTAAGTGGTTTCACTCCTTTAGTGATAAAGCCAATTTACAAACTACTCTGGTCAAATCTTTCTATCAGCCAAACACCTTGTTACCAGAGGTTAACAGCACAAATAGGGTGCGTATAGGTCAGTCTATTGATTATTTACAGGCAAAATCAAACCTGAATCTCTACCTGGGCAAACACAATCTTGAAGCAGGCATAGATGCCATAAGGTACGATATCAATCCGGGCTATATTGATCCTGGAACCAGCCCCAATGTACTGCCTTTCGAAACCCCACTCGAGCAAGGTATTGAGCTCGGATTTTCGGTTGAAGATGTTATAGAGCTTTCAGATCGTCTGAATATTGCGGCCGGCCTTCGGTATTCGCAATTTCTTTCTCTCGGCCCCGGAGAAGTACGTATTTACGATACCGCCGAACCGAAAAGTGAATCTTCGGTTTTAAATACACTGAATTTTTCAAAAGGAGAGATTGCCCAAAGCTACGGCGGACCTGAACCGCGTCTGGGAATAAGTTATTCTCTGAATAATCTGACTAGTCTCAAATTAGGCTATAATATGGCACGTCAATATTTACAGATTGTGTCAAACACCACCACACCCATACCTACCTCCCGCTGGAAATTATCCGATCAGAATATTCAGCCTCAGGTAAGCCAGCTTATCTCGGCAGGTTTTTTCAGAGATACGCGGGGAAGTATCGTTGAGTTTTCAGGTGAATTGTACTATCGATCAACCAACCACATCATCGATTACAAACCAGGAGCAGATTTTCTCCTGAATGCTACACCAGAAACCGAGATTCTTCAGGGAGTTAATAAGTCTTACGGGGCAGAACTCATGTTTTCAAAGAAAAAAGGCGAAGTGACCGGTTGGCTTAATTATACCTATGCAAGAACTCTCAATAAAATAGACGAAGGTCCTTTTCCGGAGCAGAGAATAAATTTTGGCAATTGGTATGCCTCCAATTACGATCGCCCGCATACGATAAACGCCTCCGTGGTTATTAATCAGGGAGAGCATCATGACTTCTCCTTCAATTTCACCTATTCCAGTGGTAGACCATTCACTTCTCCTCAGGGATATATCCGCTATGCCAATCAGGTGCTTCCGTTCTACTTTAACCGGAACGATGTTCGCTTACCAGATTATCATCGACTTGATTTTGCGTGGAATATATATAACCCACAGCTTCGCAGAAAGAAGTTCAAAGGCAATTTTGCGTTCTCTGTATATAACCTTTACGGGCGAAAGAATGCTTACTCTGTATTCTTCAGGTCGGAAGGCAATTTGCTTAAGCCCTACAAATTGACTATATTCGGAGCCCCTATATTGTCACTATCCTATAAATTTACTTTCAACTATTAGATATTTCCATGAAGATTTGAAGTTGGTTTTTTTCATATTGGTATCTGGTATTCTACTCTGGCAATCTTGTGTTACTCCCTACGATCGGGTAATCAGAGCAAAAAAAACGGTCTTTATTGTTGATGGTTTGCTTACAAACGTTGCCTCAGAAAATTATGTCAGAATTATGGAAGCCCTTCCGAATGGCTCTACAACAAGTGACTTCAAACCACTGGAGAATGCACAAGTCTGGATAGCATCTAAGGACGAAAACGTAACCCTTCATGAATACAGACCGGGATTATATCTGTTTCCCGATAACTTCAAAGGACAGCCCGGAAGACCATATACTCTACATTTTGATATTGATCAACGTGGTAAATTCAGATCAATTACTCAGGTTATGCCTTCTGAGGTAAAAATCGATTCAGTTTTTCATATCTGGAATGATGAAGCAATCAATGAGTTTGGTAAAACTTCTCCCGGTCATGAAATCTTTATTAATACCCGTGACAACCCCGATTCTGTGAACTTTTATCAGTGGAACTGGAGACTTTATGAAACTCAAAACTGGTGCTTGAATTGTCCCCCGAATACACTGTACTTTCCTGATCCTAATCCCAAAGAACCGGGAGAATGTGTATATCTGGGCAATGACATCACTATACCTTCATTTGATTATCAGTGCTCGGGTCCATGCTGGGATATTTATCCTTCCCGCGACATTTTAACCTTCAGCGATGAATACTCAAACGGAGGAATGTTAGAACATATACTTGTCGCTGAAATCCCCTTTATCCAGAGAAAGGCAGCCTTGGTAGACATCATTCAACTTGGAATAAGCAAGGAGTTTCATCACTATCTGGACCTGGTAAAAAAACAGACCCAGGAAACTGGAGGCCTGGCAGATACACCACCGGTAACGCTTTATGGCAACATAGAGAATCTGGAAGATTCTGATCATGTAATTGCCGGATATTTTGTAGTGGCCTCTGCCGATAAACGTATGTACTGGTTGGATAGAACAGATGCTGCCGCAGGGTTTTCTCCTATAGGTGTTTTGAATGGTCGCATTCCACGTCCAGAGGTAGGCTATTACGGTTTTGGAATGATTGGCGTTGACAGACCACCGCTTGCTCCATGTCTGGAATCTGATTATCGTACTCCTACCAGACCAGAAGGCTGGAAGTTTTAGATTACTCCCATTTAATTTCTATGGCAGAAGCAGGAATATGCACTCCCCTACCCTTCTGTGACAAATAGGAGGCCCCTCTGTAAAGCTCTTGTATGGTTTCTTTACCATTAACCTTATAACGTACTTTCGTTGCACTAACGGGCGGAACCGCAAGAGGGATATTGGTTGTGTAACCCTTTATTTCTGATCTGTTCTGGCTGGCCAGCACCGTCATTTTATTTGCAGCTCCATGCAATGATACCAGGGCTTTTGCATCTCCTGGTACATAAAATCCATTGTTAGGGTCCACGTAGAAACCTCCATTTTTATCATTAACCAGCAGTATTCCATTTTGGGCGTCGTATCTACCTACATGCAACTCGTTTCCATAATTATTCCCAATTCCCAGTAAATCGGGGTACCCATCACCCGTAAAGTCTTCTGCAAGCATCCCGTTCAGGGTAGAGACCTGGGCGAGCATAGGTAGCTCTTTAGCTCTGAACTTCCCTCCTCCAAGATTTTCGATGTAGGCGTGACTCACGAAATTAAGCTCATCAATTCTCGCTTTCGCTCTTTCCTCTTCTGTCAAAACTTTCTCTGGCGTGGCCTCAGAGAATTCCTTGAAAGTCGTAAACCTGGCACGTGTAGAATTCAATTGCTTGTGCACATCCTCTTTGGCATTGAAAGGGACAAGCACCTTCTGGCCATTCTTATCACTGAAGTGTACAAAGGGAATCACGTCATAATTCCCGTTTCCATCAAAATCTTCTGAGTAAATAACAGCAGGATATTCTTTGGTTCCTTTGAAAAGAGCGTTCTGTCCAAGATTTCCGGCTATGTAATCAATATCACCATCAAGGTCGAAATCGGCTCCCTGAAGACTATTCCACATGCCTTTCATACCTTCCAGGCCAGTATCTTTCAATTTGCTAAATTTACCTTTGTCATTCCGAAAGACTGTAATCTCCATAAAATCGCCTGCAAGAATGAGATCTGGGTCACCATCGTTGTCAAAATCTGTCCACAAGGCATCACAAACCAAACCGATGTCTATGAGATCACCGGCGATAGAAGAACTGATTTCCACAAACCGGGGACTCCCTTTTGAAGACTCATTCCTTAAAATATAACTACTGGTAGGTTTAGGATATTGATGAGGCACATTTCTACCAGATACAAACAAATCAAGATCACCATCTCCGTCATAATCGGCAGCTCTCACGCAAGAACCAGCAGATTCCAGATTGGGTAACGCCTGAGTATTCTCTGTAAAGTTTCCTTTCCCGTCATTAACATATAGCCGGTCTTTGAATTGGCCTGGTTTGTTAAGCCGTTCATTCCCTCCGCTAACCACATAGAGGTCATTATCACCGTCACCTTCGGCATCAAAAAGCAATACACCAATATCTTCAGATATTTTATTGGCCGAGTCGATGGCAGGCAAGAGATCAGCGTTCATAAACTCTCCCCCGGTTTTCTGAATCAGGAACCTGCCATTTTTAAAAACAGGCCCTCCCACAAAAACATCCTCGAGGCCATCTCCATTCACATCTCCAACGGCCAGAGCGGGCCCCATTTGAGATAATCTCATGGGAATAAGATTCTGGACATTATAATCAAGATAATCTAGTTCATTGTGAGTATAGCCCACATCGAAAGCCTCAAAGAGTTTTTGACCCGCCTCCGATTGAAATAAATAATCTTTATCCGCATCAGAGATAGTAAGCTCTATCACCTGATTACTCTTGACATTTTTCAACTCCTGCATCTTCCCGTTAGGCCAGATTACCCGCAAAACAGAAAGAATGGAGTCGGCTCCAAGACCAATATGCGTTACAGGCTCTACCGATGATTTGTAGCCCCGATAAGGAGTAAACTCATAAGAGAATTTACCTCCATGAGTATATTCAGCTTCTACTCGGGCTCCAATGCCATTGCGGTTTCTTTCCGAACCAATTAGCCTAACTCTGATATAATTCGACTTGTCAGGATTAAGGATTCGAAGATTATTCCGATACACAAAGGCTGAATCATTAATGTTATTAACTACATAATCCAGATCTCCGTCATTGTCAAGATCAGCATATACAGCACCATTGCTGAAAGAGGGTATTTCAAGACCCCAATCAGCCGTGACATCATCAAATCCAAGGTTCCCATTGTTTCTGAAAGCGTAATTACTGATTTTAACTTCCGGTATTTGCTTCAGAATTTCTTTACGTGGCAATAAAGATTCTGCTTCGGTACGGTAAGCCATAAAATCTTTATCGGTTACATCCTTTGGAAAACCATTGGTAATAAAAAGATCACGGTAACCGTCGTTGTCAAAATCGGCCAGTGACGGGCTCCAGCTCCAGTCTGTTTCGGCCACATCAGCCATAAGGCTGATATCGCTGAATTTTCTGCCTGGTCCGTTATTCAGCTGTAGCATATTTCTTCCGTACTGATACTCATAGTTATACCGGTCGGTATATCTGAAAAACTGTACATCATTCGGAGAGGTGAACATCTTCTTTCGCTGATTATCTCTCGGAACCATATCCAAAGTCACTATCTCATCCAGACCATCATTGTTGATATCCGCTACATCATTTCCCATCGAGGAATAACTCATGTGTTTCAGGTAATCCTGAGCCTTATTACTGAACGTACCATCCTGATTATTGATGTAAATCAGATCATTGCTTACATAATCATTACATACATAAATATCCTTCCAACCATCGTGATTGAAATCAGAAATATTTAACCCAAGACCATGACCCTCTATAAGAATACCAGCCTCTTTTGAAACATTAGTAAAAACGGGATGCCCGAGGCTATCGGAAAAATCATTTCTGTAGAGGCGATCTGTATTCAGATTCTCCCCGTCTATCTGTTTATCTCTGAAAATATTCGGGTACTGGTCAATCCGATTTGTGAGCACATATAAGTCGAGATCACCATCGTTATCATAATCAAAAAAGGCTGCATTCTCAGAGTGACCGTTATCATTAACTCCATATTCTACTGCTAAATCCTTGAAGTACGGAACGCCGTCCCGAAGACCCTGATTGACGTAAAGCGTATTCTCTCTTAGGGAAGAATTACTGTTGTTTGTAGACGTAGCAGTGACGTAAATATCCATCAACCCATCCTGATTGATATCTACAACAGCGACACCAGAGTGCCACTTTTCACCACCATCAACTCCGGCCAGATCAGTTATGTCTTTGAATTTAAATCCTCGTTCATTCAAATAGAGCTTATTGAATGTTTGATTTCCGCTAAAGAATAAATCCTGCAATCCATCATTATTGAAGTCTGCCACACCCACCCCGGCACCATTATATACATAGTCAAAAGACAGGATATTGATAGAGTCATTTTCAATAATCCGGTTTGAAAAAGTGATTCCCGTTTCATTAGCCGGAAGCAAATCAAACATTTTCTCAGTTTGGCAGCCGCACAAAATCAAGATGGAAAATCCAAGAATAACAAGTCTATAAAGCATGGTGAGAGGTATTCAGTTTTCTTATAGCTTTTCTAATTAATAACAGAGCAATTACAAATTTAGCCATTCCCTTTAGCACTATTCGAATGATGAACTGTTTTAATCCAGACACCACTTAAAAAAAAAGTGGTGAAGAGTAAAACTCTCCACCACCTTAAGGGTTGAATAAAATTCTTAGTAACCAGGGTTCTGTGTCAGCGAAGGCTGAAGATCCAACTGATCCTGAGGAATAGGCATGTATTCATTTTTGCCAGCTGTGAACTTAGATCCACCAAACATAGCTACCAGCTTCTTACCTTCGTAAGGGAAGTAGATATTGTTCAGGAAGTTAGCAGCATCACCCCATCTTACCAGATCCCAGAAACGATGTCCTTCCTGAGCAAGCTCAAGAACTCTCTCGATTTTCAGAGCTTTCCATGCTTCATCTGCGTTTGCAAATGCGGGATAAAGCGATATTTGGTAATTAGCAGCAGGACCGCTACCATCATACTCCATCACCCATCCGGCAGGATCTGCAGCACGGGCACGTACACGATTGATTAATGCACGACCTGCTTCCAGATTACCTAGTCCAATTTCTGCTTCTGCAGCCATCAAAAGAACATCAGCAAAACGAATGATAGGTACGTTCATAGTCGCATAACCACGAGTCCATGAGCTACCATCAGTGAAGCTGTTCTCCTGAGTTTTGTAATAAACAAACTTCTTAGGAGAGTTGGGACCAGCATAAGGCTGAGAACGAATCCAGGCCTTACCCGGGTGCTCTTGCCAGTCAAGGTAAGGAATACCTCTACGACCTACAGTGTGATCAAGACGTGGGTCAAGCGGACCATTGTCTTCAACAAATGGATCTGAAGATTCTACACCATAGTCATTCTTTACTTCATTCGCCGCTGCATTGTACGAATCATCCAGAAGAGGAAGACCGTTCTTAGTGCGGAACATGTTCACAGTAGTGAATGATGGCTGGTTAAAACCACAGCAGTTACCTGGACCCGCCGCTCCTGTATTGTACGGATAGTTCAGATCATCAAACCAGTTCGCGTTGTTCACGTTACCTGTGTTATTGGCAGATTGAACAGCCCAAACCGCTTCCTCGTGGTTGTCGTTTTCGGCATTGAAAATCTGAGCGAACTTCGGAACCAGTTCATACTTCTTGCCATTGGTTGTCTGACCATTGGCAATAACCTGATCAAAAATTGCTTTGGCCTCGCTGTATTTTTTCTGGTACAGATACGTTTTAGCGAGGTAAGAAGCCGCTGCCCATTTGTTTACACGACCGGCATCACCTGATGTTTCAGGTAGATTGTCCATACCAAATTTGAAGTCAGCTTCAATTTTGCTCCATACATCCGGGGTGTTAGGTACCGCAGGGATATCGGCATCAGCCACAGTTTCATCAAACCATGGAATGCTATTAAACCATGATTTTAACCAGAAATAGTAGTGACCACGAAGGGTTCTGGCTTCAGCAATAATACGTGTTTTGGTTGCATCACTCACCTGATCAGATGCCGTAGCCAATCTGATTACCGAGTTAGCTCTGGCCACACCTTCGTACTTTCCTAACCAGATGTTACGGTAGTTACCATTGGTGGGATCAGCTTCGAAACGCTGAACCGGGTTCCAGGTAGCACCATCACCGGGGTCAGTACCCTTGTTAGAAATACCGCCAAGCATTTGACCTGCCCAGTTATTCGGACCAGACTGTCTGTCAAACCCTTTACCATTCAGCATGGAATAAGCTCCAACCAACGCACCTTCAAGGCCGGCGGCTGTGTAAAGCTGGCTCTCACCCAACGATCCTGTAGGAAGAACCTCCAGAAACGAATCCTTACAAGAGAAGGTAAGCGTAGTTACAGCCATGGCTGTAAGCAACCCTTTCTTTAAATGAGTTGTTTTCATCATCTTATATTATTTTTTTAAAATGATTGTTAATTAAAATCCAAGGTTAACCACAACGTTAAAACCTCTCGTAACCGGGAAGTTACCAACATCAATACCAAAGTTGGTATCTACATCACCACCTACACCCGGATCAAGACCCTGATATTTTGTAAGTGTAAAGATGTTGTTTGTAGAAAGAGCAATTCTGGCACGGGTTGCACCAAATTTAGCCGCTACGGAAGGATCAAGGCTGTAACCCAATGAAAGGTTCTGCATTCTGAAATAGCTACCGTTCTCTACATACCAGCTGTTAGCTACCGCAGAAGTTGAGAAGTTTGCAGCTGATTCCCAGATAGGAGCTTTGGCGTTATCACCTAGCTCAGGAGTCCAAGACTGTTTCGCTCTTTCACCTTTACCAGATCCTTCAAAAGTACCGAAGAAATCAGTAAACCACTTAGACTGATTGTAGATATCATTGCCCAGGAACGCATTGAAATAGGTGTTCAAATCCCAGTTACCCATGGTCAAACCGAAGTTAATACCACCAGTGAAATCAGGTACCGGAGATCCTATGAAAGTTCTGTCAGCAGGTGTAATTGATCCATCTCCATCAACATCTTCATATTTGAAACGTCCCACGGCAGCATTCGGCTGAGTAGGTGAGCTGTTTACATCTTCCTGAGAATTGAAGTATCCAAGAACGTTGTATCCAAAGAAAGCAGAGATAGTTTGACCAACTGTGTTTCTGATTGGAGAGTTACCCCGGTAGTTTGCACCATCAAAATAAGGTACACCATCCGCAAGTTTGGTAATCTCGTTTTTCAGGAATGAACCGTTAACAGTAAGGTCATACTTGATTTTAGAAGTAAGGTTCCCTCTGTTAATTAATTGGATATCGATACCTTGGTTCATCATTGAGGCCACATTTACAGATGGAGCTGCAGAGTTAGGTCCCACTACAGCAGGTAAAGGCACCTGATACAAAAGATCACGGGTATCTTTTCTCCAGAAGTCAACTACTGCTTCGTACTTACCATTCGCGAAAGTCGCATCTATACCAATGTTACTTGTAACAGAAGACTCCCATTTCGCGTTCGGGTTACCGATTCTTGATTTGTAGTAACCTGCGTTAGCACCTGAATTCTGACCAGCAATAGGATACAAAGAAGTTCCTAAACCCTGAGCATACAAAGAATATTGGTTAGCAGGGTCTACGTTATTGGAGTTACCCATAATACCCCATCCCCCACGAATTTTCAGATCTGTTACAAAAGAAAGATCTTTCATGAATTCTTCTGAACTAACTCTCCAGCCGGCAGAAAATGCAGGGAAAACCCCATAACGGCTATTGGCTCCAAATCTGGAAGAACCATCACGACGCAACAAACCTGTTACAAAATATTTGTCATTCAGGGTATAATCAAGTTTACCGAATAGCGAGTAGAAATTAACACCGCTGTTCAAACCAGACTGAACGGTTGGGCTATTAACAAGTAATAAGTTTACGTAATCCAAATCCATAGTAAATGGATTAATACCACGTCCACTTACGTTTCTTGATTTACCTGTATTAAGAGCTTCCTGACCAAGAAGGATATTTGCTCTGTGAATACCTTTCTCCAATTTGTAATTCAACGTATTGGTTATTACCCAGCTGCGACCAAAATTACCTCCTTCAGAGAAGGCACTTGAGGCCTCAGGCTCAGAGTCACCCATATATCTGTAGTTGTAATCCACAAAATAGCCAGAGCTCAAACCTCCACCAAGGCTGGTTCTCAGAGTAAGATTTTTGATGATATCTGCTTCCAGATAAACATTACCAAAGGCACTTAGAGAGAAGCTATCATCATTACCTGCGTTAAGAACACGCTGTCTTACAGGGTTACGAGGGTTGTTAAAGCCCGCGGCTTTGGTTGAAGCAAAACTTCCGAATTCATCGTATACAGGGATGATTGTTGGCATTCTATAAGCAGAAAGAAGCTCAGACTCGTCATCAGCAGAGCCCAATCCACCACCGCCACCAGACTGACCAACAATACTCAAATAGGTAAATTGAAGGTTTTCTCCAAAACGAACATGCTTACCCAGGTTATATTCTGAGTTCATTCTCAAAGTGTAACGTTTGAAGTCGTTGTTCAAAACAATACCCTGCTGATCCTGCATGTTCAGACCAAGATAAAATCTACCGTTATCAGAACCACCGCTAAAGCCTAGATTATGACGGCTAAGATTACCGAAACGAGTCATTTCATCGTACCAGTTTGTACCGGCAAGATTTGGCTTGATAAGGAATACCAGATCAGGATTAGCTGCATAAGCTGCCTCAATCGCTGCAAGGTCAACAGATCCTCTTACACCATTTTGTCCGTTAGCATGAAGATAATCTGGCAAAGTAGCCTGAGCCTGAGTTCCATACTGAGGGTGAGTGTACTGAGGAGTAGTTCCTGTAACGGCCGCATTATTGCGATACGCAATGTGAGTCCAGTCCGCTTGCTCCTGAGGAGTTAGCATTTTTGGAGCTCCGTTTACGTTAGGGTCAGTACCACCGTACATACCGTTGTATGAAATCTGGATACCTTTTCTGTTTGAACCCTTTTTAGTGGTGTAAACGATCACACCGTTAGCAGCACGAGCTCCATAGATAGAAGCCGCAGCTGCATCTTTAAGAACCGTAGTAGTTTCGATATCGTCAGGAGACAAGAAGTTAGTATTGTCTGTAGGTACCCCGTCAACGATAATTAGCGGCTGGTTACCACCAAACGCACCAAAACCACGAACACGAATCTGAGAGTTTGTTCCAGGCTGACCGTTAGTGATTACAGTTACACCCGCCACACGACCGGCCAACTGCTGCTCAACGTTACCTGAAGGAATTGCCTGCAAATCCTTTGCTTTTACAATAGAAACCGCTGCAGTAGACTCTTTCTTGTTAGTGATTGAGTAACCAGTTACGATTACTTCTTCCAAAGCAGCTGCGTTGGTTACCATGGAAACGTTTACTACTGACTGATTGCCAACAGTAACTTCCTGATTGTTGTAACCCACAAAGCTGAAAACTAACACATCTTCTGCACCACGAACACGGATGGAATAGTTACCATCCACATCTGTGGTTACACCAGTAGTGGTTCCTTTGATTACTACAGAAGCACCCGGAATACCGAGACCATCTTCTGACCCGACCACCTTACCGCTCACGTTCCGACCCTGAGCCAAAGCCGTGCTTAAAGCGAAGCACGTCCCCAGAAGAGTCAAAAGCAAGCCTTTCGCGTAAAGCTTTACTTTCATAGAATAAATGGTTAAATAGGTTAAATAATTAATCACATTCCTGCTACATTACAGGAGGCCGCAAGTTATACAATTGCACTATTCTGACAAATAATATAATCAGAAAATATGATTTAACGGTGTAAATTTTGAACTTTCGTTACGGCACCAGAAGTACTTTAACCATTCCCCGCCGAGTGTCTTCAGAGGTAGTCAGTTCAGCATAAACCAGATAGTAACCTACAGGCATAAGTTTACCCGAAGTGTCATTTCCAGACCATTGAATCCGGGAATTCCCTGAAATATATTGGTTGGAAATTAATTGATGTACCGGAGTACCATTGACGTCAAACACCCAGACACTGAGGTTTCCTGCATCTTTTGACCCAATTTCAATAGTAGTTGATTGTTCCAGACCTCCCTTCGCGGCAGGATTAAAAACCACAGGATCAACTTTCAGAAAGTTGTCATTATCCCCCTCCATCGCGGGCCTGAAACCGGGACTTGCGAACCCGTAAAGCGACGATACGCTTCGCCAGTTATCAGCCCGGTCAGCTTCTGCGGTGAGATTGATACGTTCCAGGCTTATACCATCGGGATCATCCACAGACCAATAGTGTTGCGATTCCATATAGCTAAAAGTCTCAAAAATTACTGAATCCTTGCCTAGAAGCACCACCGTACCTCCTTCATTTGTGTAGGAAGGAAGAGAGGGAATTTGAACAATGTTATCAGCAACTCCCATCGGGTAAATATACAGAAGTGACTCCTTGTCTTCTGTAAAGCAAATAACCTGACCGGGAAAAATTTCAAGATTTGCAGAGGTGAGGGCTCGTACCGATTCTATCTCACCGGAAGCATTCCTTCTTGCCAGTTTTACATTTCGAAGGCTCAGTACGTTATCTGAAATATTGGCGATTTCCACAAAATCTTTTCCGGTACCCCTGGGATTGAAAAGTATCTCTGACAGAACTACCTCACCCGGGGAAGCATCTCTGATGTTTGAAATCACAAATTCCAAAGGCTCCTGAAGAGAATTCCCGATGCAATCGGAGAGTCCGGTTAGAATAACTGAAAAAGATTCTCCTTCTTTCAGGGCTGTTACGAGCTCCAACGTAATTACACGACCGCTCACAGAGTACCCCGCAAGTTCTACCTCTCCTTTCACAGAAAGAAAATCCTGCTGAAGCAGAGGTTCTTCTGTGAGCACGATGGAAAATATCCGGTAATCATCAGAACTGAAATTGCTAAGCCTTGGTGCCTCGGTATCGCTCACTTCTGCTGCAGATGCATTCGGTCCGCCGGGAGTTCCTCCTGAAGCATCAGAAGAAGATGTCCAGTTGCCTTCCTGCTTGCAGGCCGCCAGTATGTCAATCATCTCCAGAGAATATCCCTGATCTCTTCCCTTCTCATACCAATCACTCGAATAATTGACCTCATGAAGTAGTTGACCGGATGACGAGATTAACTGGAGCAATGAACCTTCGTTGAGTAAGGAAAACCTTTCAAGCCCAAGCACCTTGCCGTAAGGTTCAAAAAAAGAGACATTATTGTCTCTGCATAGAATAATGTACTCTCCCGGTCGGATTTCCATTGAACCTAGCGTTACGGAAAATGTGCCGTATTTCAGGACATATCCTTTGAGGTTTACCGAATTCCCGGAATTATTATAAAGTTCAATAAACTCCCGTTCGGGCAGACCACGGCTGGGAGTAGGGTCTGCCATGATTTCAGTAATGATGATCGAAAATTCATTGCCCGAAACCTGATAACTGATCAGGAGAAACAAGATTTTAAAAAGATTTTTCATGTGTGGAGTTTTTTTGTCAAATCATATATCGCACAAGGTTACTCCCTGTTTTAAAGAGGCAAGTTTATCGGGTCTTTTGGGTATAAACTCCTGAGCTACGAAACCTTTGAAGCCTGTATCCAAAATCGCTTTCATTATAGCCGGATAGTTTAATTCCTGAGTTTCATCAATTTCATTACGTCCAGGCACACCGCCTGTATGGTAGTGGGCTATATACGTATGATTTTCCCTGATTGTTCGGATAACATCGCCTTCCATAATTTGCATGTGGTATATATCGTACAAGAGCTTGAAGTTATCTGAACCTACCCTTTTGCATAATTCAACTCCCCAGTTCGTATGATCACACATATAATCAGGATGATTCACTTTACTGTTTAGTAGTTCCATAACCAGTGTTACCTTTTTTTTCTCGGCATAGCTTATGAGTTGTTTTAGACCCTCGGCACAGACCTCCAATCCCTGTTCATCACTTATCTTGCCATTCTCACGATTTCCCGAGAATACAATCAGGTTAGTAAACCCCGCATTGGCAGTGTCATCTATATCCCGCTTATACTGCTCCAGCATTCCTTCATGGTTTTCTCTTTTATTCCACCCATTGTTGATACCATACTTCCCTCCTCCACCAGATACCATGGCACAGGTAAGTCCATATTGTTTTAGCAGAGGAAAGTCTTTCACACTCAGTAGCTCGATGGATTCCAAACCGATTTCCACAGCTGCCTTACATAAATCTTCAAACTGGATGTCATTGTAACACCATCTGCAAACAGAGTGATTAACTTTCCCCTTTAAGGTTTGAGGCATGATGTATTCTGAGGCCTGAATACGGGTTTCCAGTCCTGCCGCCAAAGTTAATCCTGCCACCGAGGTAAGTGATTTTATTGCAGATCTTCTTGACTTATTTCCTTGAAACATATTTTTTTTCATCAATAGGTTTTCGAAACTAATAAATTCGCATCAAATATATGACCTCCCCATGAAAAGAATTCATACTCATCTTATTGCAACAATCTTGGTTTCATTCGGTTTAAGCTCTCAGGCACAGGCTCAGAAAGTCGAGGCCAAAGAATATACATTCAGCCCTACCCCTACCTGGTCTGATGAGTTTATCACAGACGGGAAGCCCGATCCGTCTTTTTGGAGCTACGATCTCGGCGGAGGTGGCTGGGGAAATAATGAAAAGCAGATTTATACCAATAACCCTGAAAATGTGCGGGTAGAAAACGGATCTCTGATTATTGAGGCACAAAAAAGTCAGGATTTGAATTCTTTCAGTTCTGCCAGATTGGTTACAAAAGGCAAGAAAGATTTCTTATACGGACGCCTGGAGGTGCGTGCAAAACTACCTGTTGGGCGTGGAACTTGGCCTGCCATCTGGACACTGGGCAGTCAGCATGAATACGGGGACAACTTCTGGCCTGATAATGGAGAAATGGATATGATGGAGCATGTAGGCATGGATCAGAACCGCATTCACGCCAATATCCATACCCAATCATTCAATCATGTAAAAGGTACTAATAAAGGTAACAATAAGGTTATCGAAGGAGTATCAGAAGATTTCCATATTTACAGGCTTGACTGGTTTCCAGATTCTGTGCAGTTTTTCGTAGATGAAGAACTGCTGTTTCAGTTTGATAAACAAGAGAACTACACATTTGCCGAGTGGCCTTTTGATAAACCACAGCATTTACTTCTAAATATAGCCATTGGAGGCAACTGGGGTGGCCAGCAAGGAATTGATACTTCTATTTTTCCGCAACGTATGCTAGTTGATTACGTAAGATATTACAAACTGCAAACCAATTAATTAATAGGAGGTCTTTTAACGCGTACCAGAATACGGTTATTGATGGTAACTCCATGGTAGGTTTTGAGGGCAAAAACATAGTCGCCATCCGGCAAATAGCCCAGGTCAAAGACATTACCAAAAGTTGAAATGTTACGGTAGGTCTGCCCCGTATTCTGATCTACCAAAAGCTGATCCATTTCCCAGGAAATTCCCTGAGCGGTTACAGTAACACGGCCGTCATGACGGGTAGCGGTGGTAACCACAGACCAATGCCCGCCCTGATAATTTCTATGAACCGTATATCTGGCTGCTGAATTAAAACCATCAGTAGAAATATCCATGTAAAAATCTTTATTCACGAAAATCGGTGGAGTATCCATGAGGTTGTGATTTCCACGAATCAGGAATAAATGATAGTCGTAAAATCTGAAAGGAATGTAGTTATACCCATTCACACGCATTCCGAGGTTATTGACCACCCGATCAGCAAATAAATTATAAACGGCTATTTCTTCATAAAGTCCTCTTGCCTCCAGTTCAGAATTTACCATAAAGTTGACGTCAATCGGGGTCGGATTCGGCAAAGCCGGCATTGATCCGGGTAATCCGTACCACTCTTCGAGTGTATTGGTGTATAACAGTGTATTTCTTACATCACGGTACTCCGGGCATCCCGCTTTGGTTCTGAGAATGATGTTTCTTGGGGCTCCGTCACTTGGTTCATGAAAGAAGTAATAGTTGAGATCTGTACTTTGTGCTATTTTCCCGGCGGTGTACATATCTTTCCAGCCGGTAAGACCTTCAATCATGTACTCAGGTGCGTATTTAGCCATGAGATCACCCGTAAAAGAATTGGATGAGGCATGAGCGTACAGGTGTGGATTTGCCGATCCGTGATTTGAGAAATTTTCGCATTGTTTCTCACTGTCTGGTGTTTGATCAATCCAGCCGCCTGTGCTTGGTGGCGGTGTCTCCCCTCCACCAGTTCCTCCACCCGATTCACCTCCTCCTCCGATTTCACCAACAATCTGTACATCAAATTCGCTACCGCTACCAGCTTCAAAATAATCGTTAATATCCACTACACCAGTAGCTCTGAGTTGAAGGCACGAATTATTTGCACCGTCAACGGCCGCATTTATAACCTGGATCTCATCCGCTTCCTTTGTAACACAATCTGTGCTGCCATAAAACTCAGAAATCTGCAAGGTGACTCCGTTGACCGAATTCTCAGCGTTTGCACCGGCTATTTGAGGAGACTTGTTACTTTGTGCTACCGCAATACTGCTGGAAAGCAGGAATAGAATTAATTTTGAAACACGCATTTCCTGACAATTATAGTCTTAGCTAATACAATCTCAAATAATATGCCAGTATCCGGAATTCAGAAAACAAGTATGGAAGGTCTTGGAAGGATGAGTCATGAAGAATTTCATTCAAGTCAAAAAAGAACGGTTTGTCTGGTCCTTGATAATATCCGCAGTCTGCAAAATGTAGGTTCTTTCTTCCGAACCGCTGATGCCTTTTCTCTGGAGAAAATTCTTCTTTGTGGAATAACAGGAACTCCCCCGAATCGGGAAATTGATAAAACGGCACTCGGTGCCACTGAAAGTATGGAGTGGGAGTATTTCTCCGAAACTGAAGAAGCAGTCCTCTCACTTCAGCGAAACGGATACCGGATTATCTCGTTGGAGCAAACTAACCAAAGTAGAATGCTGCATGAGTTCAGACCAGGCAAAGAGGAGAAGATAGCTTATGTATTCGGGAATGAGGTTTTCGGGGTAAATGACAGCATTCTGGAACTTTCCGATTTAATTCTGGAAATACCTCAGTCGGGCACAAAACACTCACTGAATGTGAGCGTTACGGCGGGAATTGTCATCTGGGATTACTACCTGAAAACAAGCTTGAATCTTTTTTCAAATCCCTCATAGGATGCCACAAGAATGTACGTTCCATGAAGTTTGTCATTATCAAACTGTAAGGTTACGGGCAGCCCAACGTTAGCAAGTACCGTTCTGCGGGACACTTCCTGACCTTTGGAGTTGATAAGACGTATTTGCAGGGAATTAATAGGAGCATCTGAGGCCAGATTCACCAAACCGTTTGATACGGGATTGGGGTAAACCTGAAGGCCGCTGAGACCATTTGACTCATAAATCAAAAGTCCTGAAATTACGGAAGGACAAGTAGCCTGATAAGGGGCCTCAAAAGTTTTATACCCCTGAACAGAATAAACGCCTTCGTTTTTAGCCTGAATACGGGAATCCGAAATACCCTTGATCCTTTCTCCTTCAAAAAACCAGTCAAAAGTCAGATAGTTTGAGGCATTTGAAACAGAAATACTATAGGGCCCGGTCTGCTCAATCGTAGGGGCCGCTGGCTTCGGATGTATAATCACTTTCCGGGTTTCTGAAAAAGCAGAACTACAGCCTGAAGAAGAAACCGCACGAACCCTGTACTCAGATTCCCCCGGCTTAGTAACAAATATGTCATGTTTTACTTCGCCCGTACTCCAGACAAACGTATTAGCGGAAGCATCCACAGAAAGCGAAACTGCACCTCCCTCACATGCCCCGAAAGTGCCTGTATTTGAAATGATATTGGGCACAGGGGGAGTTGGAAGAACGGTTACTCGCTTTTTATCAGATTGAGCAGATGCACATCCTTTTTCGTTGACATACACAGCAAAAACTTCCCGATTATCTCCCACCTTAATTACATTACCTGTTCTTCCATCAGACCATCTGGTGGTGAAAGAACGGTTGAAAGTGCGATACTCCACAGAATCACCCTCACATATCTGTAGATTCCCTACTAACACTACCTCTGGAGTTGGAGGTATCAAATTCTGAACATTCAGAGTTTCGCTGATGTAATAATTATTTTTAGCATCTCTCACTCTCGCAGAAGCTACCCCACCCTGTGTATTAAAGCTCGAATTCTGAAAGACATTATTCCAAACTACTTTAGGCTGAGGAGTTTTCAGGCTTACCGTCACTCCGGAAGCCGAACTACATTCTGCTTTAAGCTCTGCAATGCTACCGGAAGTAAGGGTGGGTGTTTTCATCAGGAAATTTGCCTGCAGAAATCCATAAATCTGAGCCGCAAGCTCAGTAATTCCAATTCCTGACAAATGGGTACCGTCAATTCTCCCCGGTTGAATATTATCGGTATTGGGCCCTGCATAAACATTAGGCAATTCGTCAATAACTCTGTTTTGTGCAGCGATAATCTGGTCAAAAGAAAAGCCCAGATTTCGTGAAGTGCGGGTTACCATCCAGGTAGGCACAGAGCCTATATCCTGCGAAACCCGATTAATGACAAATTTCAAACCCTCATAATACGTCTGGCTATCCAGAGCAAAATCACTTTCTCCCTGAATCCAGATGATACTTCTCATACCATACATGGAAATATGATTCTGAAGAATTATACGAAGTATCGAATAAGGTGCTCCATTTTCAAAAAGCGTCTGAAATGTTCCACCATCCAGATAGGTAACCTCTCCTTTTATACTTTTTACCCAGTTCTCGATTCTTGTGCCTTCAAAAGCTGCATTAAAGAACATCACCGGAACATTTTCATTACGGGCAATAAGATCTCCGAGTTCGCCCCATGCCCAGGCACTTTGGCCGTGCGGACCCACATTAAGTTCCCGGGAAATATGGCTGAATGACGTAAGCGTTGGATTTTCTTCGATATACTTTTCCTGATAATAGGCATATCCGTTTACACGATCATCCTGGCTACCATTTGGATTAAATCGAAGAAATCCCTGTGCATTTGACTGACCAGCTATTACGAAAACCTCACCTATACCAATTTTATCCACCGAAGTTAAAGCAATTACATTTGCCCCTAAAAGGGCTCTCACTTCCAGCCTGTACCAGCCTGCTTCTCCGGTAACTTTTCCTGAATAGGTACCCGCCAGCAAGTCTGAATCAATTACCTGCCACTCGGTTTGAGTTCCCTGATTTACCACCATCGGCACAAGCCTGGCCTCGATTTTATCTGCCTCTTTTGCTGCCAGGCCAGTCACCGGAACACTCCCCCTATTAAAGTTATCACGCTGAAAAACAGCCCTTTCAGAAGGAAAAACAACAGAAACCTGTGCCCGTACAAGCAGACCAGGGGCCAAGGTTAATACAACCAGTATTAGATTTCGAACCGTCAACATGAAGTTATCAAACTCCCGCAAATTGTTTTAAAAAACGAACATCATTGTCAAAGAAGAGGCGGATGTCATTTATGTCGTACTTCAACATGGTAATACGTTCTATTCCCATACCAAAGGCAAAACCCGTGAATTCTTCCGGATCTATCCCGCAATTAGCCAGTACATTCGGATCTACCATTCCAGACCCGGCGATTTCAACCCAGCCTGTTTTCTTACAGATATTACATCCCTTGCCTTTACAAATAAAGCAGGAGATATCAATTTCAGCACTTGGTTCTGTAAAAGGGAAATAGCTGGGTCTCAGCCTTATTTTTGTATCCTGTCCGAACATTTCCTTGGCGAAATGATAGAGCGTATCTTTGAGATCTTTGAAGCTCACATTCCGGTCTACATATAGGCCTTCAACCTGATGGAACTGACAGTGAGCCCGGGCAGAAATGGCTTCGTTTCGGTAAACTCTCCCAATCATAATAGAGCGAAGAGGAGGTTTTTTGTGCTCCATGAGCCGAATTTGCACATTGGACGTATGGGTTCTTAGCAACACATCATCCTGCTGGCGTGCCGCTTTCTCTACAAAAAAGGTGTCCTGCATTTCACGTGCCGGATGATTCTCGGGGAAATTAAGTGCTGTGAAATTGTACCAGTCAGTCTCAATTTCGGGACCATCCTCTGAACTGAACCCCATACGGGCAAAAATCTCGGTAATCCTCTTACGTACAAGCGTGAGCGGATGAAGCGAGCCTTCCTGATCTGGAATGACCGGCAGAAACAAATCCGGAATTTCTGAGCTACCCTTTGCAGAACTTTGTGAGGTCGACAACTCTGCAAACTTCTCTTCCAATTGCACTTTTAAGAGATTCAGCTCCTTTCCTACTTCTCTCTTAAGATCTACCGATACTTCTTTGAAATTGTCAAAAAGCTCATTAAGCTTTCCTTTTTTACTCAAGAAATACAACCGGAATGCTTCAGCATCCTGATCTTTCCAGCTTTGTGCCTTTTCCTTTAATTCCTGTATTTTTTCTTTCACCAGTGGCCTCTTTGTATAAGCAGCCACAAAGATAACCAGATTTTAAAAAATTGACATATTCTTAACACCCATTAAGTTGAATAGGATAAATGCAGTTTTTTCTTGGTTTTGTATTAGGTATTTCTACGTAATACCATGCGGGAATTCCCTCATTTTTCTTATCAATTTCAGAGCAAACAGTTGATTTCTTGATACTTAATAAAATTGAATTTCCTATCTGCAATTGCCCGAAAAGGAATTGAGAATTTACTTTGCAGAACGAACCTAACACTAATTACTACCAAATGATTACAGTAAAGCACCAAGGTGAGAATGTGATACGCATTCTCAAAAACAGTAACCGGTTTCAATTATACCCTCAGGAAATAATCAGACTCGAAGCCGAAGTGAACTACACCAGCCTTTTCACCGCTACCGACAACTTTATTATTGCAAAAACACTTAAAAAAGTGGAAGAACAGCTCGATCCGGACCTTTTCATACGAATTCATAAAAGTCATCTGGTCAATAAAAGGCTCATTGCAGGTATTGATTTCTCCAAAGAAAATAAAAGTATTATTCTGAAAACAGGAGAATCGCTTACCATCTCAAGAAGAAGATTAAAGGAAGTTATACGCTCAATAAATCCATACTAGTATTCTAATGTAATACTTTAGTGGTTAGGTAAACGGAAAGCAGTGAATCTATGATTTGCTGCTTTTTTATTCAATTCTCGGGTAATTTCTTTTGGCGGCTGCAAGAGAAGTGCTGTTAAAATGCCACCATTCGCTTGTAATGGGTGAAAATCCGGCACGGATCATCACTCCCCTGAGCAGTTCCCGGTTATTAATCTGTTTTTCAGTGAGAAGACCAGCTGCCAGCATCGCATCTTCTTTCCTCGGATAGGCCAGATCTCCAAAATAATCATAGGAGGTTCCCATATCTAATAGGGTATCCGCTTTCAGATCATAAATGGATAAGTCGATGGCACAGCCATAATTGTGCAGTGAACCCTCTGCGGGATCAGCCACATAGGCCTTGCGGGTCATTGGCGGAATAGAATCCAGGCTTCGCCATAAAATCTGTTGAACACCATGAGGTCTTACTGCATCAAAAACCAAAAGGCGATAACCAGGAAAATCAGATTTTAACAGATCATTGGCCCTTTTTAGTTTGATTGCCACATCTTCGGGTAAATAGGCATTTGTGAGGTCCCCATAAACATCGGCTCCAAAGAAGTTCTCGGTAGTGGAATATTTGAGATCTACGAGAATACTACTATCCACCATTTGGATATTGATCAATCCTTGTTTCTGAAGACTTAGTTCCAGCACTCCCGGTTCACTTGGCTCTGAATGAGAAACTACCAGGGGTTTTTCAGAAATATCCTCCGTTTCATTGGAATTGTGTTCGCTGGTGCAGGAATACACCATCAACAGAATTAAAGGCCATACTTTTAAAATTATTCGTGATCTCACTATATTTCGGAATTGTGCTGCGAAAGATCGGCAGAAAAATAATATCAGATGGTTTTAAATTACGTTTGGGCTGGCTTTTTCCTGATTGCTCTGTTTGTTGGACTTCTCAAATACCTGTTTTTTCAGGATGAGGTTATTTTTGAGACCATGGTACGTGGGGTATTTGACTCTGCCAAAAGTGGGTTTGAGATTTCTTTGGCCTTGACAGGAGTCATGACGTTCTTTTTGGGAATTCTTAAAATCGGAGAAGAAGCGGGTGCCATCCGTCTTCTTAGCCGAATTATAGGACCGTTTTTCCGTAAGCTTTTTCCCGAGATTCCCGCTAGTCATCCGGCTCATGGCCAGATGATGATGAATTTTTCAGCCAATATGCTGAATCTTGACAATGCAGCCACCCCATTTGGCTTAAAAGCTATGGAAAGTCTTCAGGAGCTTAATCCGAGTAAGGATACCGCATCGAACTCCCAGATAATGTTCCTGGTAATTCAAACCTCCGGCCTTACACTGATCCCCATCAATATTATGACCTACAGGGCAAGTATGGGTGCGGCAGATCCGTCAGATGTATTTTTGCCTCTTCTCATCAGCACCTATTTTGCCACGCTAATTGCTCTTATCGCAGTAATGCTTAAGCAACGCATCAAGCTGTTTGACAAGACCATATTAAGCTGGCTGGGCGGAGTTACCGCATTGATAATAGCTCTTATCTGGTTCCTTTCAAATAAATCACAGCAGGAAATCGAATCCTTTTCTAAAGTTTACAGTAATCTCATTATGCTCCTGGTTATCGTGGGTTTTGTGGGCGGAGGACTCTATAAAAAAGTGGACGTTTTCGATACATTCATTCAGGGTGCTAAAGAAGGCTTTCATGTGGCCGTAAAGATTATCCCCTATCTTGTGGGTATGCTGGTGGCAATCAGTATGCTCAGAGACTCCGGAGTACTCAATTACATTACTGATGGTATCAAATTTTTCTTCTCTTTTTTTGGTTTTGACACGCGTTTCGTTGACGCCCTTCCGGTGGCCATTATGCGGCCTTTGTCTGGCAGCGGAGCACGTGGATTGATGATCGATGCCATGAAACCAGAGAATTTTGGACCAGACTCCTTCGTAGGCCGGCTGGGATGTATATTCCAGGGGGCTACAGATACAACATTCTATGTAGTTGCACTATACTTTGGTTCTGTAGGCGTAACAAAGGTTCGATATGCTATTCAGTACGGGCTTCTGGCAGATTTTGTCGGCATAGTGGCCGCAATTCTCACCGGGTATTTCTTTTTTGCTTAGTGGCGTCTGCGGTAATTGAATCTGGTGGGTTTCTGACAGCTACCGTTGCTGCATCCGGAATTAAGTAATGCCTGAGCCAGAAAACCACCACCCAGAATGTACAGGAAAACATTGTGCCCGTACATAAAGGCCGCAATAAGCAGTGCAAGGGAAATTACTATATGAGTTATTCGCAGAAAAGTCCAGTTTCCAGTCATTTTTATACCATTTGGTGTATTGACAAAAAAAGAAAGTGGCCGGTTCCCGAAAGCTATATGACTGCTATCATACTTTTCTGTCAAATTCTCTTTCGTACACTATTTTCAACGCCGGGGAGCTTGCCGTTTTATAAATTTCGTATACGGATTAAATAATTTTGTTGGGTGCATTCCTAATTTTGACTCATGAACGAAAATTTATCGAAGATAAAATCTAACCCTTAAAAACTCGATTTACCGATGAAAACCAAATCTTTGTATCTGATTTACTTATTTACAGGGTTAACCATTGCCATTTTCTCCTGTTCCAAAAGCGGCACCAAAGCACTTGAGAAAGGTGATTACTACAATGCTGTTTTGCAGGCAGTAGAAAAACTCCGGAAGGACATCGACAATGATAAATCACTTGATGTTTTACCTCAGGCTTATTCCGCAGCCTCAGAGGAACTGCTTGCAGATATCTCACAGGCCAGAAATGCAAATCAGCAGTTCAGATGGGAAAGAGTACTTGATGGATATTCCAAACTGAACAATATGCATGATCTTATTGCACGTTGTGTGCCCTGCAGGCGTGCTGTTAGCCCAACTGCCTATTTTAAGGAAGCTGAAAATGCACGCGAGATGGCTGCAGAAGAAAGATATATTTTTGCTCAGCAAATGCTTGACAAAGGAACCATCGAGGGAGGAAGAGCCGCTTTTGAATCTTTTCAAACCTTATTTGACTTTGCTCCGAATTTTAAAGATGTTCGTACAAAACTGGATGAAGCTTTAAATGCCGGATCCTATCATGTAGTGGTAGAACAGCCCGTTGTAAACTCCAGACTGTACAATCTGAGCAACGAATACTTCCAGGATCGTATTAATGAATTTCTACGAGAGAATAAGCGAATGAATAAGTTTATCCGGTTTTATTCTCCTGAAGAGGCTAAAGAAGTACGACTTCAGCCTGATCACGTGGTAAAACTGCAATTTCTTGATTTTGTAGTGGGCGAAACACTTCTCGAAAAGAACTCGGCCACCGTAACCAGTAAAGACAGTGTGAAGACCGGAACTGCCAAAATTAACGGCAAAAATGTGGATGTTTATGGAAAAGTCACAGCAAAGCTGGACAAATACAGAAAGGTGGTAAGCAGCAAAGGCATCATGTCGATGGAAATTATTGATTTCCAGGCTAACCGAACGTTGAAAAAAGAAGAATTCCCGGGCGAATTTGTATGGGTAAATGAATGGGCCAGTTTCAATGGCGATGAGCGTGCCCTCACCGATGCCGAACTCGCACTTACCCGAAAAAAGGAGGAACTTCCGCCTCCCCCAACCCAGCTGTTTGTAGAATTTTGTAAACCTATCTATAACCAGTTTACCAGCAGAATAAGACGATTCTACGATGACTATTAAATAAAAAATCCCGGTTTCCACCGGGATTTTTTTACATCACGCTTCTAATTTATTTCAATTTCTTCGCCGTGGGAATTGATAAAGTGGAAATCGGTTACTCCGAGTGAAGAGTCTTTGACCAGCTTTATCCATCGCTTATATTTCATAAACCATTTGATTTGTCTCGAAATCAAACCTTCCCGGTAATAGGCATAAAGGAAAGGATGCAATATGATGCTGATCGTACCCTCATTCTGTTTTTCCAACAGATGCTCCAGATGATTCTCAAGAAGATCGGTAACCGCAATACTTGCTTGTATACTTCCCGTCCCATTACAGGTAGGGCACTTTTCCTTGGTTACTATGTTCATCTCAGGCCTCACACGCTGACGCGTAATCTGGGCCAATCCGAATTTTGTAATAGGCAGAATGGTGTATTTGGAGCGGTCACCCTTCATTTCGGCTTTCAGGGCGTCATTCACCTCTTTTCTGTTCTGGGCCTTTTTCATGTCAATGAAATCGACCACCACAATACCTCCCATATCACGTAGCCTAAGCTGTCTGGCGATCTCCGCTGCAGCTTCCTTATTTACGTTTACGGCAGTTGCTTCTTGATCCTCTTCGCGGGTTGATTTATTCCCACTGTTCACATCGATTACATGAAGGGCTTCTGTATGTTCGATGATGAGATATCCTCCACTCGGCAGACTCACTGATCGGCCAAAAAGCGACTTAAGCTGTTTTTCGATTCCAAACTGTTCAAAAAGCTTGGCTTTACCGCTGTGAAGTTTAAGAATCTTAACCTTTTCCGGAGCAATACTTTGAAGAAGACTTTTGATTTTGGCGAAATTATCTTTGGAATCGACAATCACATTATCAAAGTCATCATTCAACATATCTCGCAGTAGCGAGGCCGCCCTATCCATCTCAGAAACTATTCGGTCTCTGGGTTTGGCTTTCTTCAACTGCTGGATACCATTCTCCCATTTTTCTACACATTCCTCAAGGTCTCTTTTCAGATCCTCGATATCTTTTCCTTCTGCAACTGTCCGTACAATAACCCCGAAATTTTCAGGTTTTACCGAATTCAACAGCTTATGAAGTCTTTGTCTCTCCTGCTTTGAAGTAATTTTCTTCGAAATATTTACCGCACTGGCAAAGGGCACCAGTACAACGTACCGGCCCGCAATAGAGATATCGCATGAAAGCCTCGGTCCTTTGGAGGATATAGGCTCTTTCACAACCTGAACGAGAATAGGCTGGCCCTTAGTAAGTACCTCTGTAACCTTTCCGAGTTTATCTATTTGCGGCTGCATTTTAAAGCCTTTCAGTCTTGTGCTATAAGGCTTTTTGTTCAGTATACCTTTGGTATAGGCATTTACAGAACGAATGTTCGGACTAAGATCGTGGTAATGAAGGAAAGCATCTTTTTCATAACCGATGTCAATAAAAGCTGCATTCAGACCTGAGACCACTTTCTTAACCGTTCCCAAATAGATATCACCCACCGAAAATTGATTCTCGGCCTGGTCCACGTGGTATTCAATAAGACGCTTATCCTGCGTAAGAGCTATCCGCTCTCCGTTCTGCGTGGTACTTATGAATAATTCGTTGCTCAAATTTGAGTTAGAATTAGTGGGTTGATAAATAGTGATATAAAAAAAAGCAATTAACAGAAGGGCACGAAACCTCTATCTTCTGTTAACTGCTAATTTACAAGAAGAATAAAGCGAATTTACCCCCCGGAAGAAATTACTTCTTTTTGTGACGGTTTTTTCTTAGACGCTTCTTTCTTTTGTGAGTAGACATCTTATGTCTCTTTCTTTTCTTTCCGCAAGGCATAGTAGTATCTTTCTTGGCTCATCCCCACAGAGCCATTTTAATAATCATAGTCTTTATGAACTGCCTCCGGGGTGAGGCCTCTCAAAATCGAACCGCAAAAGTAAAAATTACTTTAGACTTTCCAAAGTCCTTGTCACCTCTGTTTTTAGAACCTCATCAATATCTTCTGAAATAACTTCATTCAGTAGAGATCTGGCCTCCTCTTTCTTTCCAAGTTCAATAAAACTGTAGGCCAGACCTATTCTTGCATTAATATTTGCAGGATCAATTTTCAGTACATCCTGAAATCTGGCCACAGCCCTGTCATACTGACCCGATTGCATGGATAGGGCACCCATACTCATAATGGCCGGCACATATTTCGGATTTACGTCAAGCACCTGTCTAAGCATCATGATCCCCTGCATGGGTGAGGATGAAGAAACGTAAGTCATCGCCATATTTGTTTTGGCATGCAGGTCATTCGGGTTAATCGCCAGTGCTTTATTATAGACTTCTCTGGTTTTCTCAGCAAGTTTCTCCTTTTCCACGGGATTTAAACTGAGCGAAAAAGCCTGATAAAACTTATCGCCGGCATCGAGCCAGCCAGAAATGTCACCCTTTATTTCAGCATATCGCTCCGCATATATGGCAGAGCTGTCAAAGGCATTAATACCCAGAAAAAATTCACTTATTAATTTGAGCTTATCCCCTTCAGGTGCTGAAGAACTACGTAATTCTTTAAGTTGTTTATTCTGCTCGGCCGTTAGCTCAAAAGCAGGGTGGGTTTCCTTAGCGGAAGACTGTTTCTCACCGGCAGATTGACTTTGACTACCCTTTTCCGAAACCACAGTTTTAGGCAATAAAAATAAGACGATACTTATCGCTATCCCAGAAACTATGACAATACCAAAACGGGAATTAATATTCAATCTGCCGGCCATTAGAAACGCGTGATTACTTGATTTTGGCTTTGATAGCCTCAACAAACTCTTTTGAAGGCTTAAAGCTTGGAACGAAATGCTCTGGAACCGTTACTGTTGTTTTTTTCGAAATGTTACGAGCCTTCTTTGCTGCTCTTTTCTTATTTACAAAACTTCCGAAGCCTCTTACATACAGTGCTTCTCCTTCACCCAAAGTCTCCTTTACTGTTACGAAAAATGCTTCAAGGGTACTTGAAACGCTGGCTTTGTCCACACCAGTTTTTTCTGAAATTGCTGCAATTGCCTCTGCTTTAGTCACGATCTGATTTGTTTTTAGTTATACTTTAGAGATAATAAGGTATTGTCTCTTTATTTTGCTGTCGCAAAGATAGACACTTTGAATTCACGAGCACAAATTATTCAAATTTTTTTCAAGATAATTTGTTAACTGTAAGCCAGTTACATTTCGTTTGCCTTGAAATAAGTAAATATTTTCTAAAATCAAATGCTTTCTGCCAAAATTATTGAGTGGTATCAAAAGAATCGAAGGGATCTTCCCTGGAGAGAAACAAGAGACCCGTATTACATCTGGCTTTCAGAGGTTATTTTACAGCAAACACGTGTGGTGCAAGGTTTACCTTATTATCAGCGATTTATCACTACGTTTCCAACAGTATCTGATCTGGCACACGCATCTGATGACGAAGTACTCAGACTCTGGCAAGGGCTCGGCTACTATTCCAGAGCCAGAAACCTGCATAAAACCGCCAGGTATATAACCGACAAACTGGAGGCTACTTTCCCTGATACCTATGAAGGATTACTCAAATTACCCGGAATAGGCCCATACACCGCTGCGGCAATTGCATCATTTGCTTTTGACCGGAAAAACGCCGTGATTGACGGGAATGTATATCGTGTTCTTTCAAGAATATACGAGATTGATATTCCGATTAACTCTTCAAAAGGCATAAAGTATTTCGCGGATCTCGCTAATGAACTCATACCGGGTTCAAATCCGGCAGACTTCAATCAGGGTCTTATGGAGCTGGGTGCCACGGTTTGTGTGCCCCGAAATCCCGATTGCCCTGCCTGCCCCGTCTTTACGGAATGTATGGCCAGAAAAAATCAATCTTTTCACAATTTTCCCGCTAAAAAAGGCAAGACCAAGGTAAGAACAAGACACTTCAATTATCTGATTCTGACAGACAGAGACAAGACATATCTCCAAAAGAGGGGTGATGACGACATCTGGCGAGGTCTTTATGAATTTTTACTTATTGAAACTGAAGAGGAGGTGAAAGATCCATTATCGTTATCTCAATGGCATTCAGAATTAGAAGGAGGTAAGATGCCACAGAAGTTACTTCATGAAAAACATCTCCTGAGTCACCAACGGATAGAAGCTGTTTTCTGGCAGGTAGAGGCGGCTAATTTGCCTTCCAAACTTCAGGGAAAGTTTTATAACCAGGAAGAAATTGAAAAACTGCCTAAACCCAGACTGGTGGAAAAATTTTTATTGAACTACTCAGATAAGCACGTAACTTTAAAGAACTAAATCAAAGAAAATTATGGCTGGACTAAACAAGGTTTTATTAATAGGCAATGTAGGGGGTGATCCCGAAATACGGACACTTCCCAGTGGCTCGAAGGTAGCCAACTTCTCTCTGGCTACTACAGAATCCTATACTGACAGAAGTGGTCAAAGACAAAGTCAAACAGAATGGCACCGGGTCGAGATCTGGGATGGTCTCGCCAATGTAGTGGAGCAATATGTCAAAAAAGGAGACCCCTTGTATATCGAAGGCAAAATCCGTACTGAAAAATGGACCGACCAAAACGGGCAGGAGAAATCGGGTGTTCGTATCAGAGCAACTGCGATGCAAATGCTCAGCAGAGGAGGTGGAGATTCATCGTATTCCTCTGAGCAGAACAGTCCTCAAAGTGAAAATCAGAATTTTTCGTCAAAATCTTCGGAACCTGTACCACAATTTCAAACGGGAGGAGATGAAGATGACCTTCCTTTCTAGAGTTTTTCTATTCGCAGAATCCGGAATTCGGTTCTCCGGTTTCTGCGATACTCTGCATCCGTACATTTAACGCCATCTGTACAGCCATTCACCGGTGAGCTTTCTCCCATTCCTATGGCTCTGATTCTGGCGATGTCAACCCCCTGTGAGATCAGATATTGCTTTATTTCGTCTGCTCTACGCTGTGAAATCCTCAGGTTTTCTTTGGCATCTCCCCGGCTGTCTGTATGCGAAATTACATCAATAATCATGTCGGGATATTCATCCAAAGCAGCCACTACCTGATTTAAATCATTTTTGGCGAGG
>CBINGY010000010.1:0-95485 GCA_966250325.1 uncultured Cytophagaceae bacterium
GTTCCACAAAACTCGGAATTACTTCTACATCCCCCAACTTTTAAACTAGATCCATACCAATGATTCAATGGAAGAGAACAAGCTCTACATCTAAAGGCTTGGTCAAAAAAAACGGAAGGTTTTCGCCTTCCGTTTTTTTCTGTTGTTTTTGTGTTAGGTCATCCAATCAGCAGACTTTCTCTTCGTCTCATTTTTCCGGCAGGGATACCAAACATCATCTTAAATCTGCGACAGAAATAGGCGGTATCTTTATAACCCACTTCAGCTCCAATAGCCCGGATACTTTTCTTGCTTGTTCGTAACAAGGTCACGGCAGCTTCCATACGCTGGTATTCTATATAATCCTGGGGATTGATACCGGTAAGCATTTTGAAATATTGACCCACGTAATCCTCAGAAACATTCGCAACATTTGCCAGTTGCTTGTTGGAAAGGTCTCCGTCCAGATTTTCTTTGATATAAGCGAAAATATCAATGAGACGTGGATCTTTAAAATAGGTGCTGTTGGTGGCCAGCTGCTCCACAAACATTTTATTCCGAAGAATGTATCGAATGATTTCAATTACGATTTCCTCGGTTTTGTTCATAATTACGCGGCCACGGCCTGCCTCATCCGTAAAATCTTCGATCAGAATATCTCTGATCAAATGGGCCAACTTATCGTTCTTTTTAATAAAGAAAGGCGGCACATCCAGCGAAGTAAAGAAGTTGACGGAATCAAACACCTTGGCCTCAAAAGCTACCAGACCAAAAGAATTTCGAACCTTACCGATTTCCTCAGGAATATTCATGGCATCAAAATAATGCTCTCTGCGTGTCATGAACTCCTCATAAGAAATAATCTTTGGCTCGCCTGAGCCATAAGTGATTGTGGAAGATTTGCCGCCAGGAATAAAAAGCATATCGCCAGCTTCTACTTTCTCATCAATGCCCTGAAGCTTTACATCCCCGTCATAAAGAATCAGAAGCTGATTCTCCACATCATAAATATTTTTGATGGTGATGGGCTGAAGAATGTTGATATGGCGGGCTTTTGCAAACTTAACCCCCAGCGATTCGATTATTTTGTTATAATCCTCCATGTCCGTTACGTAGGTTTTACTCAGCGATAATTTACTTCGACTTACCGGTGGTTCAATTCCTGCCAGCAAGCATACTATTGTACAAATCTAATAAGATTGTTGTAACATACAAACGTACACCAGAAGTAATATGTTTGTTTTTTTATACAAAAGTAAGCTTTTTAGGCATCTTTTCTCAAAAAAGTATAATTTTTGAGTATATATACGTATCGACTATTTTTACAGATACTGGTAAAAAACCTAGATTTCGGTGCAATTTTCGCAATTTTTCAATAATTCACAACTTAAAATAGTTCAATAAATAATGTAACTATTTTAATATCTCTCTTGCGATCACCAGACGCTGTATTTCTGAGGTACCTTCATAGATTTCGGTTATTTTGGCGTCACGCATCATTCGTTCTACATGATATTCCTTAACATACCCATAACCCCCATGAATCTGTACGGCTTCAGTAGTGATCCACATCGCGGCCTCAGAAGCATACACTTTGGCCATAGCCGCGGCTTCAGAATAGGGCTTTCCCGCATCTTTTTCCATAGCAGCTTTGTAAATAAGTAAGCGGGCGGCATCCAGACGCATCTTCATATCGGCCAGTTTAAATTGGATGGCCTGATGTTGCCCGATAGCCTTGCCAAAGGCCTTCCTTTCTTTGGCATAATTTACAGATCTTTCAAATGCCCCTGCAGCTATTCCCAGTGCCTGTGCGGCTATTCCTATACGCCCTCCGTCCAGGGTTTGCATGGCAAAGCGAAATCCGAAGCCATCGTCTCCCAGGCGGTTTGATTTGGGTACCTTCACATCGGTAAACATCAGGGAGTGGGTATCAGAAGATCGTATTCCCATTTTATCTTCTTTCCTGCCCACGCTAAACCCTTTCGATTCTTTTTCGATGATTAATGCGTTTATTCCATTATGTCCTTTTTCAGGGTCTGTCTGAGCAATAACCAGGGCTATGTCTGAACTATCACCGTTCGTAATCCAGTTCTTCGTTCCGTTTACCAGATAATGATCTCCCTGATCTTTTGCGGTGGTTCGCTGTGAAGTGGCATCAGAGCCAGCTTCAGGCTCAGACAAACAGAAACATCCTAGTTTTCTTCCCGAAGCCAGAGGAGCAAGAAAGGTTTCCTTCTGCTCAGGTGTACCATATTTTTCCAAACCCCAGCATACCAGGGAGTTGTTAACAGACATGATCACCGCTGCCGAAGCATCTATTTTGGCGATTTCCTCCAGAGCCAGAACATAGCTTATGGTATCCATACCACCGCCTCCGTATTCGGGCGAAACCATCATTCCCATGAAGCCAAGCTCACCCATGAGCTTTACCTGCCTCTCTGGAAAACTGGAATGTGTATCTCTCTCAATTGCGTCTGGAAGCAGCTCTTTTTCTGCAAAATCTCTGGCAGCCGCACGAACCGCCAGGTGCTCTTCATTTAGCGTAAAGTTCATTGATGAAATCGTTTAATAGATGTCAAATCTAATAAAACGAGAAATAGTATGCAAGCATACTATTGTGAAATGGGGAATTCAATCTGATTAAACTCCGGCTTTTACAAATGGTAAATTTACTATCCGGGCCTTGAGAAGTTTGTTGCGTACTTCCACAAACACCTCTGTTCCGATACTCGAATAGGCCTTTGATACATACGCTAAAGCTATACCCATTTTTAACACCGGTGACATGGTGCCGGAGGTTATTTCACCTATCTGGTTTCCCTCGTGATCACAGACCCGGTAATGGGAGCGGGGAATGCCCCGGTCAATCATTTCAAGGCCAACCAGTTTTTGGGTGATCCCTGCTTCATTTTGAGCTTTTAAAGCTGAACTATTGACAAAATCTTTGGTGAATTTAGTGACCCAACCCAGCCCTGCTTCCAGCGGAGAAGTTTCGTCGGTAAGGTCATTTCCATATAAACAATAGCCCATTTCGAGACGAAGTGTGTCACGGGCTCCCAAACCAATGGGCTTTATGTCAAATTCCCGACCTGCCTCCATGATTTGATTCCAGACTTCTTCTGCTTTTCCAGCGGCTACATAAATTTCAAATCCTCCCGCTCCCGTATATCCTGTCGCCGAAATAATTACATCTGATACCCCGGCTAATGTTCCTTTGGTAAAGGTATAATACTCCATTTTTTCTAAAGGAACGTTGGTGAGTTTTTGTAAGGTCTGTGTGGCCTTGGGGCCCTGTACAGCAAAAAGACAAAGTCCATCTGACCAGTTTACTAATTCGACATCTCCGCTTTTGTAAGCAAGAATGTGATTCCAGTCTTTTTCTATATTGGAGGCATTAACTACCAGCATGTATTCATCTTCATCAATGCGGTACACAAGCAGGTCATCCACTACACCACCGGTTTCATTCGGCAGGTAGCTGTACTGTACTTTTCCGTTATACAATATAGAGGCGTCATTGGCAGATACTTTCTGTATGAGCGAAAGGGCATCTTTTCCTTTTAAATAAAACTCTCCCATATGACTTACATCAAAAATGCCGACCCCTTCCCGCACTGCCATGTGCTCCTCCAGATCTGAACTGTATCTGACGGGCATGTTAAAACCGGCAAAAGGGATCATTTTGCCACCGAGCTTTTCATGAATGTGCTTTAAGGGGATCTCTTTGATGTCTGTCATTTCTGTGTTTTTGCCCAAAGTTACAGGTTTTCTTCATCCCTACACGGTTCTTATCACCTGCCCGTTTTCAAGGTAAATGAAACGGTTTACTGAGGCCGGAATTTCCTCAGGATTATGAGTTACGTAAATCAGCGTCTTGTTAAATTGATTAACCAGCGTATCCACCAGTTCTCTGAAGTACACCATGTGCTGGTAATCCAGATTTTGACAGGCCTCATCGAGCAGCAAAAGTGGCGGGTTTTTAATGAGTGCCCTGGCCAGTAAAATTTGTCGTTGTTCACCGGCAGAAAGCTGATTCAGCCATTTGTCTTTTAAGTGATCCAGGCTCAGGGCTTCCATCAGTTTGTGAGTCGTTTTTCCCTCTTCCGGTTTTAGTTTTCTGTAAAGGCCTATACTATCAAACAAACCACTTGCTACCACCTTGAAAGCTGTGCTGTTTTTTGGGAAAAAGAGATGAAGCTCGGGCGATACAAAGCCGATTTTCTTTTTGATATCCCAGATACTCTCCCCTGTTCCCCGTCTTCGATCAAACAAAACGATTTTATTTTGATAGGCCTTCGGGTTATCGGCTGAAAGTAAACTCAATAGAGTAGTTTTCCCTGATCCGTTTGGTCCCATAAGAGCCCATTTCTCTCCCTTCTTCACTTCCCAGTTTACTCCATCCAGGGCTAGTTTCTCACCGTACTTAACGGTTCCATTTTCAATTTTAAAGGCTGTTTCAAACGTAGAATCTTCATGTAGAAATACTTCTTTAAGAAGACTTCCGTCCAGGTTTACTGATTTTTCCCCGACTATTTTTTCAGGGAAAGGACGATTCAAGGTTGCTCTAACAGACCGGTTTTCAAGCCAGATAATTTCACTAATGCTATCCGGAAGTTCATTCTGGCCACAAACCAGAAGTACATTGACAGGTAGCTCATCAATAATCTTACACAATAATTCTTTGCTTCGGGTATCCAAGCCAGTAAAGGGGCTATCCAGCAGCAGAAGGTCTGGTTTTTTAAGTAAAGCCCACGCCAGCAGCGATCTTCTTGTTTCTCCGTTTGAAAGACTGGTTACCTTTCTTTCGAGCAGATGGTGAATATTGAGATTTTCACAAACCTCATTCAGCCAGTTTTCACTGTAGGCTGGCTCTTTTTTGTCAACCGATTTTTCGTCAATTGTACCCACTGGAATCACCTGATCCTGTAAGACCTCCCGAAGAGAAGGCCCAATTTCACTATCATAGGCAGCATAGCGTTGCTGGTAATACTGATAGGCGGACCCAATCAACCTGCTGAATGAATAATCTCTTGGAACAAGTACTATTTTCGGTGAATCTGATTTCTCAATTCGACCTTTCTGCGGAAATATTCTGCCGGCTATGGCATCCAGTAGCGTACTTTTTCCTGATCCGTTAACTCCGAGCACGGCAGTTTTAAACGGTGCTTTAAGTTGTATATGCAGGTTTTCCAGAATAGTGGTATCTCCCTTGCGGATGCTTACATCGGTAAACTGTATCATGAGCTAAAATTAAACGTATTCTGAAGACTATGTAGGTTTGATGAACGAAAGAATTAAATTGTAGAAACATTTGTTGTAGCAACATGAAATATTTACATCAGCTTCATAATTTCGGGCAGACTTTGCCAAAACGAAACTACACGATGCCGGCTCTTTTTGTGGGTCATGGTTCTCCTATGAATGCTATTGAAGACAATGAGTTTAGCCGGGAATGGGAGAAACTGGGCCCCGTTTTGCCTCTCCCCTCTGCTGTTCTGGTAATTTCTGCCCACTGGCTTACCCGGGGAACAAGAGTGACAGCGATGGAATGGCCCAAAACGATACATGATTTTGGCGGTTTTCCGCAGGCTTTATTTGATGTAAACTATCCGGCACCCGGCATGCCGGCATTGGCTCAGGAAACGAAGGAATTGATCCAATCCACAGACGTTGTGCTGGATCACGACTGGGGGCTTGATCACGGCTCATGGTCTGTAGTGAAAAGAATGTACCCCGATGCCGATATCCCGGTGCTTCAGCTCAGTATTGATTACCCCCAAACAGGAGATTATCATTACCATTTGGGAAAACAACTAGCCTCCTTAAGAGAGCGTGGAGTTCTGATTCTGGGTAGTGGGAATATGATACATAACCTTCGAATGGTTCATTGGGAGAAGTTGAGTGAGCCAAATTTTGGTTACGACTGGGCTCATGATATGAATGCCACCTTCAAGAAGTTGATTGCTTCCGGAAATCATGAGTCTCTTATAAACTACGAAAAACTAGGTTCGTCTTCAAAACTGGCTATTCCGACTCCTGATCACTATTTTCCGCTCCTTTACATTTTGGCTTTACAGAGAAAAAATGATGAAATTCAGTTTTTCAATGATCGTTTGGTAGGTGGGTCATTGAATATGACATCCGTGCAGGTTGGGTAAGATTAAAGCCCATTGTTTTTAAGATAGCCCTATGAAAAAGATTCTGCTGGGCCTGGCGGCTTTGTATACCGTTTTGTTGCTTCTGCTCTATTTTAACCAGGAGGCGATAATTTTTCGTGCTGCTCCTCTCCCTCAGAATTATCACTTTAGCTTTGACCAGCCGTTTCGCGAGGAGTTTATTGCTTCGCATGACGGAGTTCTGATCCATACCCTTTTTTTTCCTGCCAAAGGAAGGTCTAAAGGCTTGGTATTTAATAATCATGGTAACCGCCGAAATCTTTCCAGATGGGGTAATACGGCCAATCAGTTTACAGATCTGGGTTACGATGTTTTCTTCTATGATTACCGGGGATTTGGTAAAACAAAGGGTGTGCCCTCGGAAAAGGATATCCTTCAGGATGCAGATCATTTGTACAAACTAATGAAGACGCGTTATCCGGAGAAAAAAATGGTGATTTACGGAAGGTCTTTGGGTACCGGAGTAGCAACCTATCTGGCAGCAAAGCATAATCCCCGACTCCTTATTCTGGAAACACCGTATTATAATCTCGCCGATTTGGGGTATTCTCATTTACCTGTTTTTCCGTATCAGTTTCTGATACGCCATGCCTTCAGAACCGATCAGTGGATTGAAAAAGTAAGGTGTCAAATTCATATTTTTCATGGAACTGAAGACGAATTGGTACCCTATGAATCCAGTGAAAAGCTTGTTGCTAAAGTTGGAAAGCCTACAAAGGATATTCTAACTACTCTTGAAGGAGGGGGTCATCGTGGATTACATCGCTTTAATGAGTACCAGCAAAAAATGCGAAGCCTGCTGTATTAATGAACTTTATGTCTTTCTGAAAGGTAATAGGTTTCACCACAATGGGGGCAGGTAACCTTATCCTGATCGGTTCTTCTGCCACGAATCTGCTCGGCAAAACCCGAAGCCAGAATACCTGTAGGTAAAGCAAATATAGAAACCCCAAGAATTGCTATTAATCCGCCAAAAAGCTTCCCTACAGGCGTAATAGGGTGCATATCTCCGTAACCTACTGTGGTCATGGCATTAACTCCCCACCATAGGGAATCCGGAATACTTTTGAAGATTTCGGGCTGAGCATCATGTTCAATGTAAAAAACAAGACTGGAACTAATCACCAGCAAGAAAAGGATAAATGACATACTTAGCAGCAACTCCTCTTTTTTTGCCCGTATCACATTTTGAATCACCCGAAGAGCATGAAAATATCGGCTCACTCTGAAAAGGCGGAGAATCCGGAGTAGGCGTAGAACTCGTACAAAGCCAAGGTCCGTTGAGAAGTAGGAATAGAAAAACGGGAAAATTGCAAGCAGGTCAATTATTCCCCACGCCGAAAAAACGAATTTTAGCCTCCCATAAAACCAGTGCTTATACTGCGGTTGTTCTACACATGACCATACCCGTAACAGGTATTCGATAGTAAAAACGGTCACTGAGAATACCTCAAATTCAATGAAAAAGGAGTTGTATTTCTGACCAATGGTGGGTACGGTGTGAAGGATAATCGCGACCGTATTGAGAAAGATCAACACAGAAAGAGAAATATTGAAAAAAAAACTTAATCCTCGTTTTCTACGAAGGTTAATTTCAAGTATTTCGTTAATTTCTTTCCGCAGGTTATTCACTTTGCCGCAATCAAGTTCTGGCAAATCTATTTAAAATACCGAATACATTGCAGTAAGTGGCTGATTAGGATGCGTATAAGTTTCAGGATCATGAAAAAGCAAAAGGGATGAAGATTAACCTCATCCCTTTATCGAAGGAGGCAACAGTTTATACATCACCGGAGTGACAATCCGTGTCAATATAAGGGAAGAAATTAGCCCGCCGATAATTACCAGAGCGAGTGGAGAGTACAGGGGCGAGTGTTCCAGAACAAGAGGTATTAATCCTCCGATTGCAGTTAAAGTAGTAAGAACAATCGGAATGAATCGCGTTTCTCCGGCTTTTTCAATGGCTTCATCAATACTCAGTCCTTCCTCTGATCTCAGATAATTGGTGTAATCGACCAGGAGGATGGAGTTTTTCACTTCAATTCCTGCCAAAGCAATAATGCCTACGGTAGCGGTAAATGACAGAGAATTGCCCGTAATAAACAGAATGCCCACAGCTCCAATGATTCCGAGCGGGATTACCGAAAGTACAATAAGCGAACTTTTAAAGGTTCTGAATTCCAGAATAAGTATCGCCAGAATACCAAAAACTGTAATCGCAATTATAGCACCCAGGCCCCCGAAGGTTTCAGCCTGCCGTTCGATCTCCCCGCTCATCTGGTAGGTGTATCCTGGCGGGAATTCGACTTTTTCCAGGTTCTTTACAAACTCTGTATAGACTGAAGGAGTGAGGTATCCATCTGCAACAAATGCTGAAACCAACACAAAACGCTCCAGATCCCGGTGATTGATAAAGTTTGCAGAGCTTTCAAACCTTATGTCAGCAAGTTGTTTCAAAGGAATTTGTGCTCCGTTGGCCGCCGGAATGAAAACCCGGTCAAACACCTGGAAATCAGGGCGATCGGCATGGGCAAGGCCTACATTGATTTCCAGCTCATCTCCGTCACTGGTTCTGAAATTTCCGGCGTTCAGTCCGGAGATTGCCATTCTCACCGACTTGTCGATTTCTGCTGTCGGTATACCAAGCATTCCAGCTTTGTCCTTATTAATAATCACCCGCATATCCGAATTAATCTGAGCCGACGGATTGCTTATGTAAATGGTTCCTTCAGTTTCTTTATAAACCTGTTCTACTTTTCTGGCTAATTCACGCAGCATATTCATGTCATCGCCATAAATGCGGATGGCCAGCGGAGCTGCTACAGGTGGGCCCTGTTCAAATTCAGTGACATTTATTTTGGCTCCCGGATAACCGGCGAAATCTTTGCGAAGTTTATTCACCAACAGGGTTCGTTCCGGCACCTCAGTTTCTTCCTGGAGTTGTACAAAAAGCTGGGCGTAGTTTGCGTTTGATCCCCCTCTGGGAAGGATATTGTAATAAATGCGAGGATTATCCTGCCCGATATTTGAGGCGTAATTCCGTACCAAAGGCTCCTTTTCCAGTTTTTCTTCTACAAACCGTACCACCTCATCGGTCATGGCCAGATTCGTGCCCAATGGCGTATTTATGTTGATAAGTAACTGTGGTTTTTCTGATTTTGGAAAAACGCTTATGCCAATAACCTGAATGAGCCCGAGACTTCCTGCGAAGATTATGCCTGCAATAACCAAGGTAATCACCGGATGACCCAATGACCAGTGAAGAATCTTTCTGTAAGAACCTTCAATGCCTTTTTTGAGGTATTGTAACACCAGGTTTCCTTCTTCACTGCTCTCTCTCGGCATGAGCAAGCTGGCCAGAAAGGGCACAATCGTAACCGAAACAAACAAGGAAGCAAGTACGGTGGTAATAACCGCCATGGGCAAACTTCGGATAAATTCGCCTGAAGCTTCCGGCAGAAAAGTTAAGGGTAAAAAGGCAAAAATCAAGGTAGCTGTACACCCCACTACGGCCAATCCGATCTGCTTGGTGGCTAATATGGCGGCTTCTTTACGCGGGTATCCTTCCCTTAAAAACCGGGCGATGTTTTCAACCACAACAATGGAGTCATCCACGAGAAGTCCCAGGGCTATCACTAAACCTACCACGGAGAGTTGATTGATGCCAAATCCCAGGATATCAAGGCCGGTAAGTCCTATAGCCAGAGAGAGTGGAATGGATATCATCACGATTAAAGCTGCCCGGAAACCCAACGGAATGAGGGTAATCAATACAAGTAGAATGGCAATGCCAAAATCTCTGGCTAAACCCAGAAGTCTTTTTGAAACACTTTTTGCCTGGTCAAAGCTTTTTTCAAAGGCAAATCCCTGAGGTAAACTCTCTGCAAACCGGTCAATGATGGGCGTTATCTGCTCGTTTACCTCAAAAATATTGGTATTTTTTTTCTGTGCGGCTGTGACAAAAACGGCTCTTTTCCCATTTAGCCGGGCCAGATAACTGCTTTCCTCATAGCCCATCTCTACAGAAGCAATGTCTTTAAGATACGTGATTTGAGTGCCCGAGCTACTGACTACCGTATTACGTATTTCATCCAGATTATCGTACGAACCAGAGGTTTTGACATTTAGCTTTCTGTTTCCCACTTCAATAGAGCCCGCCGGAATATCCATGTTTTCAGCCTGGATTAGTCCCAATACCCGGTTCAAAGGAATTTTATATTGGGCCATCCGATTCGTGTTCAGAGCAATGTTTACTCGTTGATTTGGGTAAGCATGTACTTCCACCACTTTCAGATTCTTAACTTTTTCCAGTTCGTCTTTGAGTCGTTCCGCTTCTTTTTTCATTTCAGCATAGCTGGCGGTTTCAGACATGACGGCACACTGGATGATATTGACGGTCTCCGGAGTGTACCTTTTTACATCGATACTGTAAATATCTTCAGGAAGCTGATTTCTGATCGAGTTTACTTCGCGAAGAGTTTCAGCAAACTTTTCGTCGTCATCTATCGAATGCTCAAACTCCACGTTTACAACCGCCACCCCGTCTGAGGAGGTGGAGAATATGTTCTTTACTTCATCCAGCGTATTCAAACGCTCCTCTATGGGATCTACGATCAGCTTCTCCATATCTTCAGGAGAAGTACCCGGGTAAACCACAATGACGGTATTGAAGGTGGCCTTTAACACAGGATCTTCCGCCTTTGGCATATTGAGCAATGAACTTATGCCGAGCACTACAATCATCAGAAACACCACGATGGTGAACTGATAGTTTTTGACAGAAAATTCAGCTATTCTCATGGAGCTATTACGTTTACTTTTTCACCATCTCCCAGAAAATTCGCTCCCTTAAGAATGACCGATTCATCTGCTTTTAATCCTTCACGTATAGCTACTTCCTTTTGAAAGAGCTCGCCGGTAATTACTTTTCGTTTTTCAACCTGACGGCCGCTCAGCACAAATACATAAGCCGCTGACCCGCTCGCCTCCACAAGGCATTCTACCGGCACAAAAACCGAAGTTTTGGCTGATTCCGGTAAGATGGTGGCATTTGCTACAAAACCCGAAATGAGCTTTTTGCCTCTTGCATCCATACTCAGTTCTACCTCAAAAGTGCCTGTGGCAGGGTTTACCATTTCGGCCATTTGTGTTACTGTAGCAGGGAAGGTTTCATCCGGATACGCATCAAGAGTTACGGAAGCCCGGTCACCTAACCTCAATTTTACGATGTCTTTATCTGATACGCCCACATTCACATTGAATGAGGAGCTGCCAGTTCCCAGAACAAGAGCTGGAGCAAACGGAGTGATTAACTCGCCCTGATCGGCTAATTTCATCAAAATTTTGCCGGCTTGCGGGGCGTATATTCGTGAGAGTTTTTGATTGTATGAAGCAGATTCTACCGATTCCCGGGCTACCTGGTAGGCGGTGTTTGCGTCATCCAGATTACTTTTTGTGGCCAGTTCATCGGCATAAAGCTTTTTGACTTTTTCCAGGTCTCTTTCTGCCTTTTCCAGACCAAGTTTTGCCTGATTCACACCGGCATTAATTTCGGAGAGATCTAGTTCAGCGAGTAATTGCCCGGCCTGTACACTTTGACCTTCTTTAACGTACATCCGTTTTATGAGGCCACCGGTTTTAAACGCGAGCTTAAGTTCTGATTTTGAACTAAGTACGCCGCTGGCTGATATCTCATCTGAGTAACTTTTGACCTGCGGCAAAGTTACCGTAACCGCCTGTAGCTCTTCCTGCTGTTTCTCGGAAGCTTTTTCCTGCCCACATGCGATCAGCAGACCGGAAAGTAGGATAATGATTCTTTTCATATGAATGGGTATTGATGCTATAATCCCGATAGTTTATTTAACCGGGCTTGTTTAAGTCTTACTGTAAACCGGGCCAGAGAAGCGGATAAGCTGGCTATCTGATGATCGTTCTGAGCTTTTAGAACTTCGATATAGATGGCATTACTGTTCCTGTATTTTTTTTCTACCATCGTTAGCAGGGCAGAGGTACTCTGAAGGCTTTTCTGCCAGGAGTCGTAGCTGTTTCTGGCACCTTCAAGTTCATACCAGGCCTGGGTTACCTGCATTTTTATCTGCTGGCGTATCTCCTCTTCTTTGGTGGTTAAGATCTGTTGTTGAATTTTCGTTTGTTCTATCTGGTGTTTTTTCTCTTTCCCATGGAAAAGGTCCCAGTTCATACCCACTTGTGCGAGTGCATATCCCTGCTCTCTGAACGTGTAGCCAAACCCCTGAAAACCGATATTGCCTCCAAGATAAAGGCTCGGAAGAATGGCTTTTTTTTGCTGCATAAGAAGTACGGTTTCGTTTACCTTCTGGCCCACATGAATTTGCTCAAACTCCGGTCTGTTTGACAGAGCCCGAGTATGCAGTTCAGAAAGCGGGAAGCCTGTTTTGGGGAGTAGCAGAAGGCTGTCAGCGATGATGGGAGTTTCAGCTTCTCTGTTGATAAGGAAATTGAAGTAGGCGGCCGCAATTTTACTGTTTTGAATGGCCCCTGATTTATCTCCTTCGAGCTTGCTGAGTTCATACTGCGTAGAAAAAATGACATCCTTCAAGGCCGCGTCATTGGCTACAAGTTTCTCATTAAATTTGAGATATTCGCGAAGAAATTCTTCCGATTCGCCATAAATCTTAATGGCTTCAAGGCTTTGCAGGTACTGATAATATGCGGTTTCAATTTCATATTTGAGTTCATATTCCAGCAGCTTTCTTTTGGCTTCTTCGGTCTGAGCCAGCTCAGTTTTTATCTGAATTCCGTAACGGATATCGGAGTTAAACAGAGGTAACTCAAAGTTGAACTTAGTCTCATGAAAATTATTGGGAAGAAACTGAATCTGTTCGTTTTGCAGCGTTGGGAAATTGTCTGATTGAGTCAGCTGATTTAAGGTTCCGTATACCGGATTTAGCAGATCACCTATCGGAAATTCTATCTTTCTTCCGCCTGCAGCCAGCGTATAGTTGGGAGCAAAAGCTATTTTAGGATAGAGATTGGAACGGGCCTCCTCAATGGCTTTAAGTGATTTCTCAATTTCCAGACGTTGCTGTTTCAAGGCAAGATTGGAAGCAGTGCCCTGTTGGATATAGCTTTCCAGAATGGAAGATTGAGCCTGTAGATGGAGACTACTTAATCCAACGAGTAGGGAGAAAAGCAAACGGAACTTAGTATTTGAAAGCATCTTTTTCACCTGTTTGCTGTATTTTAAGTAACCATTTTTCACGAAAGCCCGCTTTGGATAACCTGATAGGACCTATGGCGGTAGTATAGACGGGTTTTACGCCAGTAAACTCAAAGGTGAGTTTCTTTACCGCAAGTATGCTGGGAGCCCAGTAATACAGGTAATAGTACCAGGAAGGCTGATCCATCGTTACTACAATTCTTCCTGTTTTTCCTGCCAGAAGTTTATCCCATTTGATCAGGGAGTTTTCGTGTTTGGAATAGGCCATTCCTGGCAGAAAGAGCCTGTCAAAAAACCCTTTTGCTTTGGCTGGAAGTCCTCCCCACCAGACCGGATGTACGATCACCAGATGATCTGCCTCCATGATTTGGTCCCAGGCATCAAGGAGATCGGGTTCCAGTTCCATTCTTTTACGGTAACCATATCTCAGATTCGGGTCAAAATCCAGATTTTGTAGAATTAGGGAGTTTACCTGTGCTCCGGCCTTTTGGGCTCCCTTCATGTAAGCTTCTGCAAGGGCGGCACAATAGCTTTCGGGATCGGGATGAGCCTGAATAACCAGTATCTTTTTCATTTTTGATCTGAATGAGTTAGGATGAAGTCTTTTGGTGCTCAAAAGTGGTTTTTGCCAGATTTGAAGTGGCCTTAGCTCTCAGTTTTCCATCTTCACCCCAAAGCTCGGCCTGAATATGAAGGATGCTTTTTCCAGCCCGAAGTACCTGTGACTTAACAGTGATGGTTTCTCCTATTTTTGAAGGCCGCAGAAAGTCAACATTCAGATTAATGGCGGCAAAAAATTCGGGCCGGCCCAGGGTAAATGTGGTCATTCCGATCACTTCATCAAAAATTCCTGCATATACCCCACCGTGTATCATTCCGGCCGGATTGGTGAAGTCGGGCCTTACCTTAAAGTCTACTACCAGACGGCCTTCTTCTGCTTCCCTGATAATGCCGTTTAGCCATTGGCCAAACGGAGAGGGGCTTCCCTGATTAGCCTCCAGGCCAATCGACTTTTGAAAAAATTCAAGTGCTTTATTCATGTTTGTTTCCTATTGTTCCCAGATGGGTATGATGAAATCCTGTGGTGTATTTTAGTCCGTAACCAAATATTCTGTCCATAGCAGCATGTGAAAAAAGGATTACACCTGCCAGCTGTACAGATTGATTTCCAAGCAGATAACCAGAAATCAGGACAAATACTGCCGGGAGTTTATGGTGAAAGAAGTTATATACATAAGCTCCGGTTTTGGGTCCGCTTAGGTAACCTAGCATACTAAAATCCGGTACCAGAATCAGGGCAGGAAACCACCACCACGCATAATCCAGTGTGGAGAAAATCCAGATGCCCAGAGCAAACTGAGCTACTTCTTCCAGTTTTAGTAATTTATTCATGATTTCTCGTTTATTCGTTTCTGAGCTGTTTCATAGCTATGTGTGGCATCGGCCACACCAAGCACTTTACCTAGTCCGAAAGAGGGCATGTGGGCATAGATAGCTTCGTATTGACCAGCCTTAATCATGTAGGTTTCATGCCAGACCCCTACGGCACCATCGTTCTTTTTGGCTAGTTTGTAAAATTCTATCCAGGCCGGGTAATGCGTTTTTTGCCGGTCATTGGCAAATGCCTCCAGTTTCTCAAAAGACTCCCAATACTGAACCATAATGGATGTACGTCCGCCCCAACCTTCTGCACCCAGAAAACCACTTTCCCGATTTCTGTGAAGTTCTCTCAGCATTCTGGGCATAGCCGTGGCAGCCTGAAAAATGGCAGGAAGATTCCACCATTTGTTCACCCGCATTCCGATCAGGAATACCACAAAATCCTTGTCTTTTCTGGCAGCTAAACGAGTCATAAGGAGATAATTATCAAGGAAATAGATAAATAAAGGCAAAGAGGAATAAAGAGAAGGTTATCCCATTTACTGAATACCGTATGTTTTACTTTTTTGAATAATCCAACATACCTGAAGTCACCGATTATCCGGATAGCAAAAACAATGGCAGCCACTTGTGCCAATAGCTTTGCCTGGGATCCCATAATGGCTAAAATATCCCTTGCTTCAAGCGTTATTACGGCCATAAAAAGTAAGCTTACTGCTACGAGTATAGTAGGTACGGTGGCTTTCCAGCCCCGGGGAAAAACAATAACGGGCTCACCATTGGCTTTCTGTGGTAGGGCTGCTTGCAGGCCACCTGTACCGCCGGCGGCCCAATAAAAATGAAGTAAAGAGATGAGAAGAAGTACGAAGGCAGTTACAAAAGCCATAAATTTCTATTTAAACTTTCCCGCATTTAATCTGTGAAAGGAAAACATGGAATGATCGCATCATTCGTTCCAGACTGTCTTCTTCACTGTCACAGAACATTTCAAGCCTTTTTCTTGATTTCAAGGTTACCAACCCATGTACAAAACTCCAGATCATAAGACTGGCGTCATCGGTAGAATGTGAAACCAGGTAACCATCCTGCTGGCATTGATTCACCAGAAGACGAAGCAGATCAAAAGCTCTCATACCATCGTCCCATACTTCATCTTTGCACTCCAGACTTTCCATCGGGGCTTCCATAACAAACATGAGTTCGTACATTTCAGGATTTTCAAAAGCAAAACGGATGTACTTGTTACCCATTTGCTCCAGCTGATCAATCGGCTTAAGGGTTAGATCCAGATCACCCAGAACCCGCGTAAGCTCTGAGAACGCATCAATGTGGAGGTTGAGAAGAAGCTCATTCTTATCTTTGAAATACAGGTAAATGGTTCCCGGGCTATACTCAATGAGATCGGCAATATTTCGGATGCTGGTTTTTTCATATCCTTTATCAAGAAATAAGGTTTTGGCTGCTTCCAGTATTCTGGATCTCATTTCTTCTTTTTCACGCTCTTTTCTATCTGCTACACCCATAAATACACTGTTAGTAAAATTAACATTGCAAATAAAATGAACACTGTTCATTTTGGCAAAACTTTCTTCCACTTTTTTAAAATGATCTATGAAAACAGGAGAAGTGGTACGCTGAGTAGCCGTCGATTTTCTTCGTATTTTCGCTTCGCTTGTAATTTATGCGGCAGTACTGCTTTTAAAAACGACTTATATTTAGCCGGTAAATCTCCCGGGTATGACAAAATCCTTTTTCACTTTTTCTGGTAGGAGTTTTCTGGAAAATTTCATTCTTACTTACCAGCGATTTCCTGTCACCTCTGTTTTTGCTCTGGCAGTTTCAGGCGTTCTCTGCATGTTAATCTACAATCCTGCAGAGAAGAATTTTGAACAATGTGCCGTGATTCTTCATGCGTGTGCATTAGCGGTACCATTATTTTTGGGAATTGAGCTCGTTAAAGAGCGTCATTGGGTAAATAGCTGGCTACTTTACTTGTCTGGATTGCTCTTTACTGGGATATACTACCAGTTTTCTGAGTACCCCGCTCAGTCAGCTATGCAGGAAGTGTATTACATTCGTTTTGTTTCATTGGCTGTTTTCCTTCACCTGGTGGTGGCTTTTATCCCTTTTCTAAGGCATTACAGCCTGTTGTCATTCTGGCAATATAACCGCACATTGTTCCTTTCTTTTCTCACGGCGGTTCTTTATTCCACTACACTATTTGCAGGCTTGAGTCTGGCCATATTGGCTATTGACCAGCTTTTTGAAGTACAGATTCCTGAAAGGATATATGGCTACCTGGCGGCCATGGTTTTCTTCTTTTTCAATACGCTCCTTTTTGTGGGAAATATTCCAGACCTGCACGTCACAGATCAGGAGGAGGATTTTCCGAAGGGCCTCCGCTTGTTTACTCAATACGTTTTACTACCTCTGGTGGCACTTTATGTGCTTATTCTGCTGGGTTACGAAGTCAAAATACTAGTACAGTGGACTCTCCCGAAGGGTTGGGTAAGTTACCTTGTTTTATGCAGTGGTATTTTCGGAATCCTCGCTTTCTTATTGGTGTATCCTCTTAAAGAATCTACCGTGTGGGTGAGGCGGTTTAACAGATATTTTTATTGGCTGCTTATCCCACTCATTCTACTTATGATGGTGGCGATCTACACGCGTATTGATCAATATGGTGTAACGGAGCCTCGTTATCTGGTCGCTTTACTTGCATGCTGGCTCTTCATCGTTTCCCTTTACTTTATTGTTTCCCGAAAAGATGATATCCGATTCATTCCGGTAAGCCTGGCCATCGTACTTCTTCTTGCTTCTGTGGGCCCTTTGAGCGGTTTTGAAGTCGCTAAACGTAATCAAAAACATAGATTAAGCCGGGTTTTGGAAAGGTACAATCTTCTCAAAGAAGGGAAATTAGTATATGATTCCGGTAAAGAACTCAAACCAGAAGATGCTCATAGCCTTTCTGCGGCTCTCGATTTTATGGGTTCCAAAAACTGGGAGGAATTAGCGGTATTTATTCCGGAGAAAGAAGCGAAAGAATTGAGTAAAATTTATCCAGCTAGCAGAAAGGAAAGAATCATGAAACTATTGAATCTGAAATACACAGGCTCTCTTTATGAAGAAAATAACATCCAGATTTACCGTCAAAGTAAGGGCATAGAAAAGAGTTTCAAGGCCGATTACTATTTGCCGATATCGCTTTCATCGTCCAGTACAGAAATGGATATGGAGGGAGACAGCTTTAAGATTTCCTACAAGAGGACATCGGACACACAAGCTAATTTATATGTGGAGGCTGAGGAATTGAAGTTTGAATTTAGTGCGGTGTTAAATTATAGTGGGAATGTGGAAACCGAAAAGTTGACTTTCAGGGCTGAGTCTGCTCACTGGCGGGGCGTTTTTGTTCTCGATTCCTACAATCAGTATACGAAAAACGAAATGGCGAATGTCTCGGGCGTTGTTTATCTGATCAGGAAACCTGCTCAAACTTTTTAAACAGACTCCAGATTTTCATAAGCACCACTCCAAAGACGGCTTCCTTGAAAATTTTGGATGACATTTTGGAAACCCCTTGAGTTCTGTCTGTAAATATGATGGGTACTTCTTTGATTTTAAACCGTCTGAGCCAGGCATTGAATTTCATTTCAATCTGAAAGGCATAACCCACAAATGTTATCTGCTGAAGGGGAATTGAGCGAAGTACTTTTTGCGAATAGCAGATAAATCCGCCGGTGGGGTCCATAATGGGCATGCGGGTGATAAACCGTACATAAACACCAGCAAAGTAAGACATAAGGACGCGTCCTATTGGCCAGTTGACCACGTTCACTCCAGTAATGTATCTGGAGCCTATTGCCACATCGTATCCTTCAATTTTGCAGGCATGATAAAGTCTGACAAGATCATTGGGGTTATGCGAAAAATCGGCATCCATTTCATAGATGTATTCATATCCATTTGCCAGTGCCCACCTGAAACCATGAATATACGCAGTACCTAAACCTAATTTTCCGGTTCGTTCTTCCAGATGAACTCTCCCGGGAAACTCATTCTGTGCAATTCGAACCAGATCCGCCGTTCCATCCGGTGATCCGTCATCTACTACGAGCAGGTCAAAAAGCTCGGGTAGGGTCATCACCTTCTTAATGATGGCAGAAATATTCTCCTTTTCGTTGTAGGTGGGTATAATTACTAGATTTTCTTTCATGGATGGCCATCCGTTTGGTTTTCATTTGATTTAGTTTCGAGTTCCTGAATATTCTCTTCTACCTTCCCGAACATTTCAGCGAATTGATCTGGCCTGGAGGCGTAATAGGTATAGCTATTTACATAGGCCATGGAATCAACTCCGTGCTTTTCAAATATCTGAGATTGCAGATAATTAAAAGCAACCACGGTGGAATCAAAAGAGCGAACATTCAGTCGGCTTAAGCGGGCTTCTGTTACCTGAATTTCGGTGAGAATCTCTATCATTTCAGACTTGCTGATGAGGTTGTCCGGGGCATTTTTATCGGTGCAGCCCGTTAGTACCGTCCCTGTAAGAAATAAGAGAGCTCTTTTTAGATTGATCATTTGATTTTGAGCAGCTACCTTTACCTTGCAAAGGTACAGAAAGGAGTAGTTCTTTACTTTTAAAATAACTTAAGGTGAGAAACATTTTTTCCAGGCTTGACAAATATGAGATAAGGATACGTAAGGCCGTAAACTCTCAGATGCATGGAAACTTTAATTCCATCTTTAAAGGCACCGGTCTGGAGTTTGCCGATCTCAGGACCTACCAGTATGGCGATGATGTTCGAACCATTGACTGGATTACCACAGCGAAAGGTCACGGTGCATACGTGAAGATATTTAAGGAGGAGAAAGAACAAACGGTATTTTTTCTTCTGGATGTAAGCGGCTCTCAGAACATAGGAAAACCTGGCAAACAAAAACTTGACAGAGCCAGAGAAATCTGCGGAGTGCTGGCACTATCCGCATTGAAAGAGAGCAGTCAGGTAGGGCTATATTGTTTCTCAGATCAGAAAGAGCTATATCTGAAAGCCAACTCAGGAATAAGTTACGCCTATAAATTTATAAGTGAGCTGTTTAAGTTGGAGCCAAAATCTTCCCGAACAGATATTGCACAGGCTATTTCTTTTGCCCTGAATATCATTAAAAGAAAAAGTGTGATAATCCTGATTTCAGATTTTCAGGATGAAAATTATCAGCACAATTTACGGGCTCTTGCACAGAAACACGATCTGGTGGTAATCCATTTATATGACGATAATGAAGTGAATTTTCCGGGTGTAGGCATTATTCCGGTACGTGATCAGGAGAGTGCTGTGGTACGCTGGATAAACACCTCGTCATTGTGGTTCAGAAAAAAACTAAAAAAGGATTTCCAGGTTCAGAAAGATCAATTGCAGACCCTTTGTAAAAAATACAACGCCAATTATCTCGATGTGAGCTCTACGGAGGATTTTGTATCACGTCTCATTGAACTTTTCAGGGTAAGGAAATGAAGCGTTTGCACTACATACTAATTTTTACCGCAGGGGTGATCACCCATGTCCGGGCCCAGAAGCCTTTCCTCCTTTTTCAGCAAGACAGCCTGTCAATTGGAGAAAAAACGGCAGTTTCACTGGTTTACAAACATCATGGAGATAAAGAAGTGTTTTTCCCGGATGGTTCGTGGAAATTTCAGCCTTTTGAATTTATTGAAAAGAACATTTTTCCAACAGTGACCCAGGACTCGGTGAGTACGGATAGTGCGGTGTATCTTCTTCAAACCTTCAGCACACAGTCTTATCTTTCGCTCAGGCTACCCGTTTTTCTTAAATCGGGCGATGATAGTACGCTGGTCTGGTCAAATACCGATAGTGTGGTTTTCAAGGGAATGATTCCTGATAGTTTGCTGGGGCAAACCCGCCTTCTCTCTGATCCGGGAAATGGTATTGGCGTTTTTCGTGCTCCAAGAGGCAAAGGATTTTACATAACGCTCGGAATAACTCTTCTGACTTTACTTCTGGCCTTATTCTTTAAAACCCATATCCTGAAAGCACTGGAGATTCTTCGTCTTAATAAAAGACAACGGGAATTTCATTCGGCATTTAAAGGTTTTATGCTTAACCATAAGGCAAAGGGAACCCTCAATGAGGCAAATATTCTCTGGAGAAATTATCTTGAGGAACTGGAAGGAAAACCCTACACATCACTTTCATCGCTAGAAATTGAAAAATTGACTGAAAATGAACAGGTAGGAAATGCCCTTAGAGAGGTGGAATCGGCCTTATTTGGTGGCCGTGAATCTGACAGAATCCCTTTAGCTTTGCAAATTCTGAGCAAATTTGCCAGAGATAGATTTAAATTACGAAAAGTACAATTCAAAAAGAACAGGAATAATGGATGAGCCGGTAGTGATTTTCGGAGCGGGAACCCTGGGTAAAACCGCCATGGATATTTTCAATGAAAACAATATTCTGATTTACGGTTTTCTTGACGACAAAAAAGAACTGCATAACACGGAAATAGGCTCTGTGCTGGTTTTGGGTAGTACCGATGACGACGGCTTTTTGAAAATTATCGGAAACAAAACCGAGGCTTTCGTGGCGGTTCGCAATGCCAAAGACCGTAAGCGTATCGGTGAAATGCTGCAGTCACGCCGCAAGACCATGCCATTAAATGCAATTCATCGTACGGCTTTTGTTTCTGAAGATGCCGAAATAGGTCATGGAAATCTGGTTTCTCCCAATGCCGTCATTGGAGCGTTTTCCAAAGTAGGTAGCTTTAATATCATTGGATCTGGAAGTATTATTGACACAGACGCCGATCTGGGTGATTTTGTAGAGGTAGGCCCGGGAACCGTCATAAACAGTCATGTGAAAGTCGAGGAAGGAGCTTTTATCGGCAGTAACGTTACCCTGGTATCTGGAGTAACTATTGGAAAAGGTGCACGGGTAGGTGCGGGCTCGGTGGTAATAGCTAGTGTGAAAGCCAATCAAACCGTATTCGGAAATCCGGCTCAGGTTGTTGATAAATAAGTTAACATAACACTTAAGAGTCTGGAAATTGTATTATTTCAAGTTTTGTTGCATATTATAATCAGAAACTTTGATTCCCTTCCTATCGGCAACTAACTTGAGCAGATTTTGCATTTCAATTCAATCACAGTTTAAGATACAGAATGAAAGAGTACGTAAAGCCAATTAAACGATTACTCATAGCAAACCGCGGTGAAATAGCCATTCGAATCATGCGGGCAGCTTCTGAGCTTGGAATTACCACGGTAGCCCTTTATACCTATGAGGATCGCTACTCCCTTCACCGATATAAAGCCGATGAGGCCTATCAGATTGGATCTGAGGAAGATGCCCTCAAACCCTATCTGGATATTGAAGGGATAATCCAGCTGGCTAAAAACAAAAAAATAGACGGGATACACCCGGGTTATGGCTTTCTTTCTGAAAATGTAAATCTGGTAAGAAGATGTGATGAAGAAGGAATCATCTTTGTAGGGCCTTCTGCCGATGCTATGGATGCTCTGGGAGATAAGAAAGCAGCGAAAAACATGGCTGTCAAGGCTGGTGTCCCTCTTATTCCCGATTATCGTGGTGATATTCCCGATGTTGATTTCGCTCTGGAAAGAGCAAAAGAAATCGGATTCCCGATGATGATTAAAGCCGTTGCCGGTGGCGGTGGCCGTGGTATGCGTGTGGTAAAACAGGAGGAAGAATTTACCAAAGCCTATAACGAAGCAAAGAACGAGGCAAAAACCGCCTTCGGTAATGACGAGATATTCCTTGAAAAATTTGTAGTAGAGCCCAAACACCTGGAGGTTCAGTTACTTGGCGATAAGCATGGAAACCTCATTCACCTGTATGAGCGTGACTGCTCGGTACAAAGACGCTTTCAGAAAGTGGTGGAGGTAGCTCCATCTTTTGGCCTCAAACAGGAGACCCGCCAGAAGCTCTACGATTACGCCATCAAAATGGGCCAGGCTGTGGGTTATTACAATGCCGGAACCGTTGAGTTTCTGGTTGATAAGCAGGAAAATGTCTATTTTATTGAGGTGAATCCGAGGGTTCAGGTAGAACATACCATTACTGAGGAGGTAACCGGAATTGATATCGTGAGAACCCAGCTTCTGGTAGCCATGGGTTACAAGCTTTCAGATAACGGAATTTACATCCATAATCAGGATGAGGTTCCTCTGAAAGGATATGCGATTCAGTGCCGTGTAACCACCGAAGATCCGGCAAACGGCTTCAAACCAGATTTTGGTACCATTATCGCCTATAGAAATGCCGCCGGTTTTGGGATCAGACTCGATGAGGGCTCTGCCTATCCGGGAATGCGGATCTCTCCTTACTTTGACTCAATGATTGTCAAAGTAACCGCCCGGGGACGCACCCTGAAAGGTGCTGCACAACGACTTGCCAGAGCTCTGATTGAGTTCCGTATCAGGGGTGTAAAAACAAATATTCCATTCCTGAGTAATGTAATTAATCACCCGGAATTTCAGCAAGGTAATGCACGGGTATCGTTCATAGAAAATCACCCGGAACTCCTCAATTTCAGAAGACCAAAAGACCGCTCTACCAAAGCCATGCGACTTTTGGCCGATGTTATTGTCAACGGGAATCCTGCCGTAGGAAAAGTAGTAAAGAAAGATTTTCCCATCGCCAAGGTCCCCTATGTAGAGCCTTTTTCTGAATACCCGGCAGGGAATAAGCAAAGACTCGACTCCATGGGAGCGGAAAAGTTTGCTCAATGGGTTAAGGAACAAAAACCAGTTCTATATACAGATACCACCTTCAGAGATGGTCATCAGTCTTTACTGGCTACCCGGGTGCGTACCCAGGATATGCTGGCAGTTGCAGAGGGTTTCGCTAAAAGTTTCCCTCAGCTATTCTCTATGGAAGTATGGGGAGGGGCCACTTTTGATGTAGCGATGCGTTTTCTCTATGAAAGCCCTTGGAGAAGGCTTCAGCAGTTTAGAGAGGCCATGCCAAACATGTTGCTTCAGATGCTTCTCAGAGGATCCAATGCCGTAGGTTACACCGCTTATCCCGATAATCTTGTTGAAAGCTTCATTGAAAAATCGGCAGAAAATGGCATTGATGTGTTTCGCATCTTTGACTCACTGAACTGGATCGAATCGATGAAACTGAGTATCCGTACTGTACGTGAAAGAACAAATTCGATTGCAGAAGCAGCTATCTGTTACACCGGTGAAATGCTTGATCCTGCCCAGAAAAAATATACGTTACAGTATTATCTGGACATGGCCCGGCAGCTGGAAGACGAAGGAGCTCATATCATTGCTATCAAAGATATGGCGGGTTTATTAAAGCCTTACACGGCCGAAGTGCTGGTGCGTGAACTAAAGAAAGCAGTTGATCTGCCAGTACATTTGCATACCCATGATACCTCCTCCATTCAGTCATCTACGTATTTGAAAGCGGTGGAAAGCGGTGTTGATGTGATTGACTGTGCGTTGGGTGGTCTGTCTGGTCTTACCTCGCAACCCAACTTTAACTCCGTAGCTTCCATGTTGCAGGGTCATGAAAGAGGTAGTGATCTGGATATCCAGAAGTTAAATCAATACAGCACCTACTGGGAAGATGTACGGGCCATGTATGCTCCGTTTGAATCTGGCCTGAAATCCGGTTCTGCGGAAGTTTACGATCATGAGATGCCGGGTGGGCAGTATTCCAACCTGAAATCACAGGCTATTTCTCTGGGTCTGGGGGAGAAATTTGAGCAACTGAAACACAACTATCATGTGGTGAATCAGATGTTTGGAGATATCGTGAAGGTAACCCCTTCTTCCAAAGTGGTAGGAGACATGGCCTTATTTATGACCTCCAACGACCTCAATGAAGAGGATATCATGCGGAAAGGCGATACATTGAGTTTCCCTGAGTCTGTCAAAGGATTTATGCGTGGAGATCTGGGTCAGCCTCCGGGAGGTTTTCCTAAAGAACTTCAAAAAATTATTCTTAAGGATGTACAGCCTTACACCGAAAGACCCAATGCTCATCTGAAACCGATTGATCTGGAAAAAGAGTTTAAGCAGTTTCAGATTGATTTTCCGGGTAGCGATGGTTACCTCGATTACCTGGCGTACAAGCTTTACGATAAGGTCTATGAGGAGTTTCATGCCAATCGTGAGAAGTTTGATGATGTAAGCATCATTCCTTCTCATGCGTTCTGGTATGGCCTTCACCAGAATGAAGAGACCATGATCAAGATCGAGGAGGGGAAAACCATTCTGGTTCGTTATCTTTACACTTCAGAGCCGGATGAAGAAGGAATGCGTACGGTGAGTTTTGAGCTTAACGGACAGGCGAGAAGAATTAAGGTGCGTGACCTTTCTCTCAAAGTGGTGAAGCCCTCGAATAAAAAAGTGGGCAAAGAAGGTGATATTGGAGCTCCGCTGCAAGGTAGGATTTCAAGAATCCTGGTCAAAAAAGGAGACGAGGTACAGAAAAACACCCCACTGTTTATCATTGAAGCCATGAAAATGGAGTCTATTGTGGCCGCACCTTTTGAGGGCGTGGTGGCCTCGGTTTTACTTTCTGAAGGCACCGTGGTGGAGCAAAACGACTGGGTAGTAGAAATAGAGAAAGTGGAGATGGTTTAATAGCCGCTTCAGAAACAATATTTAGCAGGGCCATTAGGCCCTGTTTTTATTTATAACCCCCTCAAAAACGCCTCCGGCCTCTCCAAAAACTGTTTGGTGATTTGATAATGCTCGGTTTCGCGGTAGCTAACAGGGTGGATTTGACCATCTTTAAATTCCAGAATTTCCGCTTCGGGTTTGGCCATGATGATGAAGAAAAGTGTTGACCATCTGTCATATTGAATTACGGAATTCCTAATCGCTAATCAATATGCAAGGTATTTTCTGAAATACAATTTGAATTTGTGATTCTCAATTTGCAAATTGCGAACCACAAATTTTAAATTATGAGAAAACATAGCGGTATAAGACCACAAGATGTCCTGATCATTCTCACAATTTTGGCAGATTGGGAAAAAATTCGGGTATGGAAGGAAAGCCGAAAAGCAAAATCGGATGAAACCGGCTTATCAGAAGCAAACTCTGTTATTAACTTTGGACATCTCACTCCTTTTGCAAACATTCCTGTTACCAATAAAGAAATGGCGTATAATTTACAATTAAGTGAATCTGAAATTTCTGAATCGTTACGCCGCTCTGAATATTCTGGTTTAATAAGGGATGTAAGTATGAGGTCTGTCAACAAACAGGCTTTTTTAGATTTTCTGATATATGGTCTCAAATATGTTTTTCCTGCCAAACCATCAGGAATTGGGCGAGGATTTACAACTGCCCATTCGGCACCCCCTTTGAATGAAAAAATAATCTCGGACGAGAATTTTATATGGGAGCATCCAGAAGGCAATGTAAGAGGTTTAATAATAGAACCCTTGTATAAAACAGTACCAAACATAATAAACAGCAACACCAATTTATATCAATTACTAGCCTTAACAGATGGGCTAAGAACAGGTAATTCCAGGGTTTTTAATCTTTCCGCAGAATTTCTTAAATGCAGAATTCTTGATTAATGGTAAATAACTACAAAAATATTGTACGCCTAAAAGTTATTGCTAAGGCTTTATCTGAACTTAGCAATAGGGTAGTTTTTGTAGGTGGAGCGGTGGTAGAATTATACACAGATGACCCTGCTCGTGGTGAAGTAAGGCCTACTGATGATATTGACGTACTTATAGAAATGATAAATCTGTCAAACCATGCCTTTCTTGAAGATAAACTAAGGTCAATCGGTTTCAGAAATGATATTGACTCCGGTGTCATTTGCCGCTACAAATACCATGATATAGTAGTGGACATTATGCCAGAGGATAGTAAAATTCTTGGCTTTACTAATTCCTGGTACAGTGAGGGCCTAAAGAATATTAAATCGTTCATGATTGATGAAGAAGTAGAAATCATGATTTTCGATTTGGAATATTTTCTGGCATCAAAATTTGAGGCATTGAATTCATATCGTCATGGTGGAGATTTTCGCCTTAACAGTGATTTTGAGGATATTATTTATGTCTTTGATAATCGGTTAAACATTATTGAAGAGCTTCAAGCTAAGAAGAGCCCTGCAATAGACTATCTGCGGAAAGAAGTTAGGAGCTTACTGGAAAGACCGAATATTGATGAAGAAATTACAAGCAATCTTGAATCCTCAAATTCGGTTTATAGAAAGAATAGAATAGTCCAAACTCTGAAGATCTTGATCAGCTAATGACTTCTATAACCCCCTCAAAAACGCCTCCGGCCTCTCCAAAAACTGTTTGGTGATTTGATAATGCTCGGTTTCGCGGTAGCTAACAGGGTGGATTTGGCCATCTTTAAATTCCAGAATTTCCGCTTCGGGCATGGCCATGATGATGGGGCTGTGGGTGGCGATAATGAATTGGCTATCGTTTTCTTTTACCTTTTGAATGATCAGGGAAATCAGAGAAAGCTGCCTCTGAGGGGATAAAGCTGCTTCAGGTTCATCAATCAGATAGACACCTTTCCCGGTTATTCGGGAGAGAAAGAATTTCAGGAACCCCTCACCGTGGCTCATAGCATTGAGGTCTCCTCCGTATCTTGAGATGAGGGCTTGCTTTTCTCCTTTGAGTGGACCAAGTGCCAGTGTTATATCTCCGCCCTGCCAGGTGTTTTCGATATCCTCAATTTCTGCGTTTAACTCTACAATCTGCCGCTGAATATTTTTAACGAAACCAATAAAATCTTCTGCTCTGGAAAAGAAGCCGTGAGTGGTTTTGTATTGCATTTGCAGACTAAGGAAACGAGCCAGAAATCGGGCAGGCTCTAGCATTGGATCCAGATCAACACTCATAGCACCGGCTGCAGGAAGCCGAAGTTTCGCGGCTAAACCTTTCAGAAGGGTGCTTTTCCCGGCTCCGTTTTCCCCCACAAAAAAGGTGATATTGCGGGTGAGTTTCACCAAACCCAGATTCCGTATCTGTGGTAAGTTAAACGGGTACTCCTGTGTTTCCGGGAGGTTTCGCAGGCTTATGGCTTGAATAATAGGAGGCATTGCAAGTTTGGATCAGAAGGGCTTGTGAGCTCAAATGGGCCAAAGAATCAGGTATGATTCGGCGAGTTTGGTGATCGATAGTGAACTGTAAAAGTTCGGGTCAGACTCGCAGAGTCTGACCGGTTTAAACAAAGGCGTTGACGGGTTTTAGCATCATTTCAAGGCAAGCCTTTTTGATGCCTTCTTTGTCATAACCACACTCGGCCCAAAGTTCCCTCTGCTCCCCATGCTCTACAAGGCGGTCAGGAATTCCCAGTCTGTTTACTTTAGAATGGTAGCCTTTGTCTGTCATAAATTCAAGCACTGCTGAGCCCATTCCTCCCTGTAGACAGCCATCTTCAACGGTAATAACCCGATCAAACGTACCAAAAACTTCGTGAAGAAGAAGTTCGTCCAGTGGTTTTACAAATCGGAGATCATAATGGGCTACTGAAATGCCTTCTGCTTCCAGTTCTTCTGCTGCCTGCAGGGCAAAATTACCGACGCTTCCTATTGACAATACCGCCAGGTCTTTCCCTTCTTTCATTTTCCGGCCTTTCCCTATTTCCAGCTTTTGCATGGGTTTACGCCAGTCTACCATCACACCGTTTCCACGTGGATAACGAATCGTAAAGGCATCTTTGCCGCTTTGAATTTCGTCAGACTGGGCCGTAAACATCAGGTTTCTCAGTTCCTCTTCGTTCATGGGAGCCGAAACAATCATATTTGGTATGCACCGCATGTAAGCCAGGTCGTAGGCTCCATGATGCGTGGGGCCATCTGCTCCTGCAAAACCCGCCCGGTCCAAACAAAAAATAACCGGCAGCTTCTGCAAACACACGTCATGTATCACCTGATCATATGCCCGTTGCATAAACGTGGAGTAGATGTTGCAATACACGGTGAGGCCTTTGGTGGCCATACCTGCTGAAAAAGTTACGGCATGCTGCTCCGCTATTGCCACATCAAAAGCCCGCTCAGGCATGGCCTCCATCATGATATTAAGCGATGAGCCCGATGGCATGGCCGGAGTAACTCCTACAATCTTTTCATTTTGCTCTGCCAGTTCCACAATCGTATGCCCAAAAACATCCTGATATTTGGGTGGCTGGGGTACAGCAGAGACAGATTTTTTGATTTCTCCGGTTACTTTATCAAAAAGCCCGGGGGCATGCCATTTGGTCTGATCTTTCTCTGCCGGTCCATATCCCTTTCCCTTTTTGGTAATGCAATGCAAAATTTTCGGACCAGGAATATTTTTCAGATCATCCAGTACATGCACCAGATGATCGATGTCGTGCCCGTCTATAGGACCAAAATAACGGAGGTTTAGGGCCTCAAAGAAATTACTGTTTCCCGTCAATGCTCCTTTCAGGGAGGTTTCCATTTTTGAAACGATTTCCCGGGCACTTTTACCGAAACTGCTCATTTTGCCAAGTAGATTCCAGACCTCATCTTTGACCTTATTGTAGGATTTTGAGGTGGTTATATCTGTCAGATACTCCCGCAATGCCCCCACATTGGGATCAATAGACATGCAGTTGTCGTTCAGAATAATCAGGAGATTTGCATCCTGAATGGAACCCGCATGATTCATTCCTTCAAAGGCAAGGCCGGCGGTCATGGCTCCGTCACCTATAACAGCTATATGTTGGGAGTTTCTGTCACCGTTATGTAAAGAACCTACGGCCATTCCGAGTGCCGCAGAGATGGAAGTGGAAGAATGACCTACCCCGAAGGCATCATATTCACTTTCAGAGATTTTTGGGAAACCGGAAAGTCCCCCATAGACCCTGTTTGTGAAAAATTTATCTCTTCTTCCGGTAAGAATCTTGTGCCCGTATGCCTGATGACCTACATCCCAGACTAGTTTATCTTGTGGGGTATTGAATACATAATGCAATGCCGCCGTGAGTTCTACTACTCCCAGACTAGCACCAAAATGCCCTCCATGAATAGATACGGTATCTACGATATATTCACGCAGCTCATCGCACAATTGCGGTAGCTGATCTTTGCTGAGTTTCCTGAGGTCTTCGGGTGTGTTGACCTGTGCCAGTAATTTACCCGGTGTTACGAGCATAATTTTCTTTAATTACTGCAGTTTTTAACTGCCTGACTGGTGTTTATGAAATGTAAACTGACTACAAAACTACAAAATCAATGCACTACTTACCGGCCACAAAATCAAAATCTGTCTGATCAGATTTTTTTACTTTTTGAGGCCAGGTATAGGCGTTCTTTTTCTTCCTTAGTTAAACTTTCATACCCCGAAATCGATATTTTATCGAGCAGAGCATCCACTTCTTCCTGATCGGGATAATAATCTCTTTCGCCACTTACATTAAACACAGTTGACTTACCCACTGTACTATGACTAAAACGCTTCGACGTGTAGGTTCCTCCGGGTCTGGAAGGAGGTGTTGACCGTGTAAACCATCCCTGTACCGTTTCAATGGGAGATCCCAGATCTACACCAATCCTCAGCAATTTAATATATAGATAACCGAGTCCTGCTCCACCCAGATTCAGTAATCCCATGGAAGGATTCAGAAATGAGAAAGCAAGAAACAACAGGGCGATGTATCTTATTTTGACATAAAACCGGCGGAACAGGTAGAACTCATAATCGGGAATGAGGGTAATGGTGGCAAACATCACGGCATATACTGCAGAGGTAGCCCCATTCACCAGACCACTCAAAGTGAATTCCGCTTTGGCTAATGAAACCAGGTTAAACGCTAACACATAAAAGATACCGGCAAAAATGTAACCCAGAACATAAATGTTAATGAGCTTCCTGTTTCCAATAAAATCCTGAATTAAAACACCAAACCAATAAAGAGCGATGGAATTAAACAATAAACTGAGAACCGTGGAATTGGTGAAACCATAGGTGAGAAGTGCCCATGGATGCAAAATAAATTCGGGTAGCCGGGCACTCAGGAACAAGTTACGGTTAATTTCCGTAGCAAGGCCGGCCGTTTCCTCAGAAAACGAAAGGATCATTTTTACGAGAAAAATCCCGATAAAAACGAACAGATTGATAAGAATGAGCTGCACACCAGAGCTGCTGCCCCGGCTGAATACTTGCCTTATGTCATCTCTTATACTACTCATGGCGTATCAAACCTCATTACCAAGTACGGAAATTACTGCCAGAACGTCTATCGAAACCAAAGAATTTTAATAAGATAAAACCAGTTACCAGGCCACCTATGTGTGCAAAGTGGGCAATTCCTGATTGAATCCCCGCTGTGCCCGCATACAATTCATAAAGACCATATAAAATTACGAAATATTTGGCCTTAATAGGAACCGGAAAAAACAAGAGCATCAGCTCCACATTCGGAAACAAAACCCCGAATGCTACGAGTATACCAAAAATCGCACCGGAAGCTCCTACCATAGGGGTTACGGCTTGTCGCCAATAAGGTTCAGAATCTACCATCAGTTGACTCATTTCATAACTGTTCAGGGCAGAATTGAGTAGAGCCGCTCCTACCCCGGTAATAAGGTAGTAGATCAGAAACTTCTTTGAACCCATGTAAGTCTCAAGAGCAGATCCAAAAATAAATAACCCAAACATATTGCTAAAAAGATGGCCGAGCCCTCCGTGAAGAAACATGTAAGTAATTACCTGCCAGGGTTTAAAATTGGGATTCAGCAACTGATCCGAACCTGGTAGCAGCGGATTGAAAAACGCAAAATTTCCAATAAAAAACTGCCTTGAAAAAGTTGAAATAATAAACACCGCAATGTTGATAATCAAAAGTTGCTTAACAATGGGTGTAATACGATCAAACATAAAAATCAATTTAGCTTAAAAACCACCGGATGAGGCAATCAGTTCAGAAAGCTCCCGCAGTGTAATAATACGCATTGTTTTTTTACCATCGGGCGTATAATTGGGCATTGAGCTTTCAAAGAGCCGGTTTATGAGAAAACTCACTTCTTTTTTCTCCATTTTTTTCAGACTTCGGCTGGCATTTCTTTTGGCCATTATCTTTGCCAGGTTCTGGGCTTTATTTACTCTACGAAGATTTTCATTATCGGTAAAATCACGAATAATCTCATGCAGAATACCGGGTCCGTCGTCGTCTGAAAGTTCAGCTGGTATTCCGTGAATAATCAGACTGTTTTTCCCAAATTCCTCAAAACCAAATCCTAATGCCTTAAGTGAGTCTTTGATTTCGATTAGAATGGCAAACTCCGAGGGTTGAAGATTAAGTGTTTTTTGAAAAAGTAATTGCTGTGATGCCCCCGATCTGTTTGCCAGATTCTTCTCATAGGTTTCAAATAAAATCCGTTCCCAGGCTGCTTTCTGATCTATGAGCAACATGCCGCTTTTTACCTGTAAAACCAGAAACTGCTGGTGAATCTGTATGGCATCAACCTCTTCGTGATCGACGAGTTTTTCTGTCTCGATAGTGTCTTCATTTATTCTGGATGCCACGGAAACCGATGCGGAAGATGGATGAAAGTTTGCAGCACTTTCCAATCCTTCATACAAGGGTTTCCAGTTACCCACGGGTTGTATTTTTTGAATAGTTGATCGATTGTTTCGCTCAAACTGATCGATACCGGCACCCGTTTTTTCAAAAACCGAAGGGGGTTTTTCCGGTAATCGGGCCGAGGTAAGATTGGCAAAATTGATATCAGACTCAAAATCAATGCTGGGAGTGAGGTTGTAAACTCCTATGGCCTGCCTTACAGCCGAGCGAAGAATACTATAAACTGCTTTTTCATCCTCAAATTTTATCTCGGTTTTTTGAGGGTGAATGTTCACATCTACGTGTTTGGGGTCTATTTCAATGTTCAGAACGTAGAACGGATGACTTCCTTCGGGGATGGTTCCTTCAAATGCCGTGGTAATGGCATGATGCAGATACCCACTTTTTATGAACCTGGAATTAATAAAGAAAAATTGCTCACCACGGGTTTTGCGGGCACTTTCAGGCTTACCTACATAGCCGTTGATGTTCACATAAGGGGTGGTTTCCTCACAACTAGCCAGCTGTTCCCGATATCCTTTCCCAAAAACATCTACGATCCGCCTGGAAAGCTTTCCGGCAGGGAGATTATAGACTTCGGTATCATTGTGATAAACCTCAAAACTCACTTCCGGATGTGCCAGAGCCACCCGCTGGAGTTCGTCCAGGATATGTTTCATTTCTACCGGGTTGGTCTTGAGGAATTTCCTTCTTGCCGGTACATTGTAAAACAGATTTTTTACGGCGATACTGGTTCCTACTGGTGCCGATACCGGTTCCTGTTTTTTATATTCTGAGCCTTCTATTTGTAAAAGTGTGGCCAGTTCATCCTCTGTTCTTCTGGTTTTCATCTCTACCTGAGCCACCGCAGCTATTGACGCCAGAGCCTCACCCCGGAACCCCATGGTCTTAATAGCAAATAAATCATCTGACTTTCTGATTTTGGAAGTTGCGTGCCGTTCAAAACTCATTCGTGCATCGGTAAGCGACATGCCACTTCCGTTGTCAATAACCTGTACCAAAGTTTTGCCGGCATCTTTTATGAGTAGCTTAATTTCACCAGCACCTGCATCGATAGAGTTTTCAAGAAGTTCTTTAACTACAGATGCCGGTCTTTGTACCACCTCACCCGCAGCTATCTGATTGGCTACGTTATCTGATAAAAGATGTATGATATCCATAATCGACTTCCGGTATTAAGAGGATGCAAAGGTCGGTAAAGCAGCAGGGAATTCCGCTTGAATAGAAATTGAATTTTTTCAACAGTCCCAATGTTGATAACCTTATAAGTACTTAAAAAACAGATTATATGCCCAAAATCCTTAAGATTATTCTTATCGTGGTTGCCGTGGTGATCCTGGCAATGCTAGGTCTCAGAATGTGGACCAAAAGTTTCAGTCCGGCTGCAACGGCACAACTAACTCAAGGTGATTTAGAAGTGAAAGTTAATTACTGTCAACCTGCTGTTAAGGGAAGAGTAATTTTTGGGGAACTGGTTCCCTATGGGCAGGTTTGGCGTACAGGTGCCAATGAAGCTACGGTTGTTGAAATTAACAGAGACGTTAAGGTGGCTGGGAGTGATCTCAAGGCAGGAAAATATTCGCTATGGACGATTCCCACTCCTGAAAACTGGACGATTATCTTTAACTCAGAAACCGGCCAGTGGGGAACCATGTATGCCAATGATAAAGATGTGCTTAAAGTGGAAGTACCTTCTGTCATGAAGAATAACAGTACCGAGCGATTCAGCATTGATCTTCAGACAATAGGGGAAAACAGCATAGAAATGATTCTTGAATGGGATAAAACAAGGGTATCTGTACCTTTTGAGTAGTCTCAGAAAAGCTCGGCCAGAAAATCTTCCATGCGATCACTGGTGGAAAAACCAATGAGCAGTTCTTTTTTGGGAATGAAGTAGTCTTCTTCCTCCACATCATCGCCATCTGTAGCCACGGTGTCCCGCTCCGCATCCTCGTCCATAAACTTCCAGTCTTCGCAGGTGGCATCCAGTAGCTCAAGCAGGGTTATTACTTTCTGGTCGTTACGTTCATTGATCAGAAATTCGGTAGAATTCTTGAAATAGAGGAGTAGCCTCTCGTCTTCTATCCAGGAAAGATCATTGATGAGCTCATCAAAGGAATCAAGATTAAAGCCGAAATAATCAGGAAAATGAAGTGTCTCAGCCAGCGTTTCATAAAAATCACGCAGGGTACGGCACCGTTTCGAGTCAATTGTAATCAACGAAAAATCATCGAGTTCCCCGGGACTGTCAGTGATAAAAAGGTTATTCATCAGAAAGGTGTTGAAAAAATCGGAGCAATGATATGTAAAAAATCAAAATCTCCACGTCATCATCTCATCAAAATAAATGAATCGTAATGATCGGGAGTGTACCAGGCCCGGTTATCTGAGCCGGTAACCAGGCGTTCTGGTCCCCGGTTTTTGCCGGGCACTTTTGGATATATATCCCATTCTTTGTAGGCAATTTTCATTCCGCTTTCAGTTTTCACGGGAAGCCTCTTTTCATAATTTCCGAACTTTCGTCCGCCCACAAATCCTTCTGGAGCACGCTTGTAATTGCGTATGTAATCCAGGGTTTCATAGGCGGCAGCCGGAATTTCATTTTTCGGATGCTCTGAGTTTAGCTTGCACGCCGCCACCAACAGGCCAAACAAAAGCAGAATGAAGCGAAAGTTCATGACTTAAGGCTAATTGAGCGAGAATGCCGGCACGTGGAAGGCCCCGGCATGATTAAACATTAGATGAGTTATGGAATAGGTCATGTCATTAATCATCGGAAATTCATTAATGATGTCAAGAACTTCGAAATCATTTTCTGCCGCTACAATCATCCAAAGCCTTTCACGGTTTTCTGAGAGAGCATAAGAAATGATTTTACCATCTTCCATGAGCTCATCTACCACCGTTTTCTGCATTGGAATTTTTGCCATAAACGAAGGAGAATATGGTTCGGCTATCTCGAATTCTACCATATAGCAGGCCATAGGCACTTGGTTTAGTTTTGTTTTGTCTGGGAAAAATGCCGTAGAATACTCCCTGAATGCTTTTTCATACACAATATAAACGATTTTGAAGTAAAATCAGTTTACCTTTGCAGAGAAATCTCAAAAAGGGGTGCCTTAATAATTCGGGCTGAGATCATACCCATTGAACCTGATTCGGTTAGTACCGGCGAAGGGAAAATTGAGAAAAGATGCTGAGTGCACCAGTATCTCTTCTGTGGAAAATCAAAATTAGTGTCAATCAAAACGACAGCGATTTTGCTCCTTAATCTGCTTCGTAATTAAACCTGTGCGTTTATTATGAATCATTTATTCAAACTCTTAGTTCTTTCAGTCATCCTGCAAGTTCATTCGCTTTACGCCCAGCAGGATACCCTCCAAAGTTCCATTGACCTCAATGAGGTGGTGGTGAAATCTACCCGGGCCACAAATAAATCGGGGATGGCATTTTCTACCGTCCGTGAAAAGGAAATAGCCAAACAAAACCTGGGTCAGGACATTCCTTTTCTCTTAAATCAGTTACCCTCAGTTGTCATCACTTCAGACGCCGGGGCAGGTATTGGTTATACCGGAATCAGAATTCGGGGTTCAGATCCTACCCGAATCAACGTAACCATCAATGGTGTGCCTTATAACGATAGCGAATCTCAGGGAGTTTTCTGGGTCAATATGCCAGACTTTGCTTCTTCGGTAAGCAGTATTCAGGTACAGCGTGGCGTAGGAACCTCCACAAACGGAGCCGGGGCATTTGGAGGTAGTCTCAATATCAACACCTTGCAATACCACAAAGAGCCTTTTGCCGAGACCAATGTTTCAGCCGGATCATTTAATACGCTTAAAACCAATGTAGTAGCAAGTACAGGCCTTATGAAAAATGGTTTTGTACTTGATACCCGGCTTTCCCGTATTGCTTCCGATGGTTTTGTAGACCGGGCGTTTTCTGACCTGAAGTCCTTTTACGTCTCAGGCGGGTACTATAGTAAAGATAATTTTGTTCGATTAAACGTCTTCTCAGGCAAAGAAATTACGTATCAAAGCTGGTATGGAATTCCTGAAAGTCTGGCCAAAGGAGATCGTGTAGGTTTTGATAAGTTCATAGAAAGAAACGGGTATGACCAAAACTTTGCCAATAGTCTCTGGGCTGCTGGCAGAACCTACAACTGGTATCAGTATGAAAATGAAACGGATAATTTCCAGCAAGATCACTATCAATTGGTTTCGTCTTTCAGAATAGGGAGTAAGTGGAGGTTTAATCCAACACTGCATTATACACGAGGCCGTGGTTACTATGAACAGTATCGTGAAGGCGAGGCCTACGCCGATTACGGTTTCAATAATGTGCAAGTAGGAGAGAGTGTTCTGGAAGAAACGAACCTCATACGTCAGAAATGGCTCGATAACTACTTTTACGGTGGCGTGTGGTCGCTTGATTACGAAGGAAACGGCAAGCTTACCGGCTCTCTGGGTGGTGGCTGGAACCGGTTTGTCAATGACCATTTCGGGGAAATAATTTGGGCTCAGTATGCCGGAACTATTGAGAAAGGTGATCGTTGGTACGAAAATACAGGTGAGAAGACAGATTTTAACCTCTATGGCAAGGCCTATTACCAGCTTAGTTCAAAGCTGAATGCCTATGCCGATTTGCAATACCGCACCGTAGGCATCGCAATAAACGGGATAGTGGACCCCAGAATGCAGGTAAATACGGCCAATACATTTCATTTCTTTAATCCGAAACTGGGATTAACCTATGATTTGAATGGCTCATCTTCGGTTTATGCCTCGTACGCTGTGGGTAATAAAGAACCCAGCCGGCAAGATATCGTAGATTACCTCACCGTGAATACTCAGGTATGCGAAACCTGTGTAGACGGTGTAAAACCTGAAAACCTGCAGGATTTCGAGGCTGGATTCAAGTATCTCACCCGGTCCACTCAGGTGATTCTGAACGGCTACTTTATGAACTATCGGGATCAGCTCGTTCTCACTGGTGCCATCAATAATGTAGGAGAGGCTATCCGGATCAATGTTCCTGAAAGCTACCGGGCCGGTGTAGAGATACAGGTAGCTCAGCAACTGGGTTCAAAGCTTCTACTCAACGGAAATCTTACGCTTAGCAGAAATAAGATAAATAGCTTTACCGAAGTGATACCCAGCTATGATGGCGTAACCCCAGATGAAATAAACAGATATACAAATACGGATATCTCTTTCTCTCCCGATGTAATCGCAGGAGGAAGTATTCAGTTTACGCCGGTAAACAATCTGGAACTGGCTCTATTGCCCAAATACGTGGGAAAACAAAATCTGGATAACACCTCCTCTGCCGACCGGGCCATTGACGCTTTCTTTGTGAATGATTTCAGGATAAACTACACGATGAATACAGCCTGGGCAAAGGAAATAGGTCTTAGCCTACTGGTCAATAATCTGTTCAATGCAGAGTACGAATCAAACGGATATACCTATAGCTACCTTTATGGAGGTAAGGTTACCGAGAACTTTCTGTTTCCTCAGGCCGGAACCAATTTTCTGGCCGCTGTGAGGCTTCGTTTTTGATAGATGTGCGGCGGGATGGGTCTATTTGACCTAAATCGCCGCACATTTTCAATTCCATCGCTTTTAAAACCGCGATTTCATTTGTTATTTGCTCAAAACTGGGCAAAAATGAACGAGCCGAATTCATCGTCTTCCAATCAATTACTTAAACTTCTGGGCGTTGGCTTCGGTATTGCGGTTACAGTTGGCGGCACCATCGGTACCGGAATTCTGAGAAAACCGGGTCCCATAGCCGCTCAGCTGGGTGATGTTAGCCTCATCATGGGGGTGTGGATTGCCGTAAGTATCTATGCGGTTTTGGGCTCACTTTGTGCGGTGGAGCTTGGGGTTTCTATACCCAAAGCCGGGGCATGGTATGTGTATGCCCGGCGTGCTTTCGGGCGTTACGTTGGGTTTTTTACCGGTATAACCAGCTGGCTGGGCACAGTTACCTCGCTGGGTTTTGGAGCCTATACCATCAGCGAATATCTTGGACTCCTTTTTCCTGAGGTTAATAACTGGCTTATCGTAACGTCTATTCTCATTTTGATGATTCTTACCGGTTTGCATTTAATAGGTACAGCGGTGGGCGGACGCTCTCAGGAGCTGGTTTCTTTTATCAAAGCCGTAGCACTCCTGGCCTTTGTGGTTTTTTGTTTTGTCAAAGGTGAGGCGTCGTGGAATAATCCTGCCCAGCTAGAACAGGTGGCAAAATCGGGTCTCTTTGTAGCGATTCTCGGAGCTTTGCAAGCTGTTTTCTACACCTTTGACGGCTGGCATACAGCCGCCTATTTTGCAGAAGAAAATACCGATAGTACGCGAAACCTGCCCAAAGCGATGATCAGCGGTGTATTACTCATCATTTTCATTTATCTGCTGGTGAATCTGGCCATTTTTTATGTTCTGCCTTTGGAAGAACTTGCTCAAAGTAAACTCGCTGCCGCCGATGCAGTCACCAAACTAGCCGGAGAAAGTGCCGGCAAATGGGTGACTCTCTTTCTTTTGATTTCCATTCTGGGCCTTATGAACGCCCAGGTGATGTTTGCTCCGCGGGTACTGTTTTCCATGAGTCGTGACGGCCTTTTCTTCAAACAAATCACACGGGTAAACAAAGGCGGCTCTCCTTCCAATGCCTTACTGGTCACTTGTTTTTTGTCTGTAGTGCTGGTTATTTCCGGTAAAGAAACTTCCGGGCGGCTGTCAGACATCGCTACTTTCTTCTTTGTGATGTCCTATACGATGGGATTTGCCTCACTTTTGAAGTTGAGAAAATCTGAGCCAAATCTTCCCCGGCCTTTCAAAGTGCCACTTTATCCTTTTTTGCCCGTTTTTATGTTGATCTGTTCGATGGCATTTCTGGTAGGGACCATTCTAAGCGACTGGCAGAATAGTATGTATGCTGTCATTTTTCTTTGTCTTACCTATCCGCTTTATTTGCTGCTAAAAGCAAAAGACCCTGCCACTGATGTCGTTGAATAAATACCTGGAAGTACTGGAAAATGAAATTGCCACACTGAAGTATGGCGAAAATCCGGTGGAGCTGTATGAACCCATTAGTTATTTGATGGCTCTGGGTGGAAAAAGATTGAGGCCCGCATTGGTGCTTATGGCGTATCATCTTTTCAAAGACAACTGGGAAAAGGCCCTTAAACCGGCTCTGGCCGTGGAGGTTTTTCACAATTTCACGCTCATGCATGATGATATAATGGACGAAGCCCCGCTGCGTAGAGGGAAACCCACCGTACATGAAAAATGGAATCGGGATGTAGCTATACTTTCAGGTGATGTGATGCTGGTGGCAGCCTATGAATTGATGTCGGAGGTGCCCGGGCATCAACTCAGAACTATACTGAAACGCTTTAACCGCACTGCTGCAGAAGTATGCGAAGGGCAGCAGTTGGATATGAATTTTGCTGGTCAGGATACCGTTTCTGAAGCCGAGTATATTGAGATGATAAAGCTCAAAACATCTGTCTTACTTGGCTTTGCTTTAGAACTGGGTGCCCTGGCGGCAGATCAATCCAAAGAAACGGCTTCACAACTCTATGAAATTGGTGTGAATCTGGGCATTGGCTTCCAGCTCAAAGATGATATTTTGGATGTGTATGGCGACCCGGAAAAATTTGGGAAGCAGGTAGGAGGCGATATCATTGAAAACAAAAAAACCTGGCTCATGCTCAAAGCCCTGGAAAAAAGCCAGCCCGGCAGTGAGCTGCATCAATGGATACAAAAACCCGAATTTGACCCTGCAGAAAAAGTAACCGCCGTACGAAACATCTTCACCAGCCTCGGCATCAAAGAGCAAGCCGAAGCCGCCATGACGGCTTACTTCAATATAGGGTTTGAGGGCATAGAAAAGCTGGAAGTCACAGAAGAGCGTAAAGCTATTTTACGTGATTTTGGGAGGTGGTTATATGAAAGGGATAGGTGATTAGTTTTCTGGTGACTCATCGGACGACTAACTTCGTCCGCAAACGAGTCGTCCGATGAGTATACGGAATCCGAAAACCTGCCAGGTTTCGTTCAAAGGATTATTTTTCTGTTTCTGTAGATTTTGGAAAATAAGCAGGAAAAAATGACATCACGATGTAATAATTTCATGCTTAATGACTCATCGGACGACTAGCTTCGTCCGCAAACGAGTTGTCCGATGAGTAAACGAACAATTCCCCAACTCCAATTCCCTCATATGCCCAAAAGTCTCTGCTAAACCACAGACCCGCCAGGTTTCACTCAATTTAAAGTACTAACTTAAATCTTTGCGATTTCTCCAAACAAACAGGAAAAATGGACATGCCAATGTCAATTTTTCATGCTTAATACTAAATACCTCTTACTCATCAGACGACAAACCTCGTCGGTAAAGAAGTGGTCCGATGAGTAAAAACCCTTGATAGGCTTCCGAATACTAATTGCTCTATCTGGTATAGGATTGTCATTACTCCACTTCACGGCTTTTTTTCAGCAAATTCAAACTTTAGTGTGTGTAATTTCAAAATATAACAATGTGCAAATTCAAAATTATAGGCGTATATTTTAAAAATTAACGTTACCTTTGAATTAGTTAATATTTAGAAATGAATATTTTAAGGAGTATAAAGGTTGAGATGGATGTCTTTAAAGATAAGTACCCCATTTTGGCACTTACTGGTCCCAGACAATCTGGTAAAACTACTTTTCTAAAATCTCAGTTTTCAGATTATCACTATGTAAATCTGGAGAATATTGATAATCGGAGGTTTGCAAGTGAGGACCCCAAAGGGTTTCTCAAACTTTATGATAAATACGTGGTTTTTGACGAAGTGCAGCGTGTTCCTCAGCTATTTTCATATTTACAAACCAAAGTAGATGAAGACCGCATCATGGGTCAGTATATTATATCTGGCTCTCAAAATTTTCGTTTGATGCAGAGTATTACACAAAGTTTGGCCGGCAGAGTTGCTCTTTTTAAACTCCTGCCCTTTGATATTCATGAGATGAAGAAGGCTGGCTGGCTAAGTGACGATTATGCTGTAAATCTTCATAAGGGATTTTATCCTGCACTTTATGATAGGGAAATTCCTAGCAAAGCTTTTTACTCCAATTATATCCAAACTTATGTGGAGCGAGATCTTTCTGAATTAATTCAAGTGAGGGACCTTCGACAATTCAGGAATTTTATTTCCCTCTGTGCTGCCAGAGCGGGACAATTACTAAATCTTAATTCTTTAGCTAACGAATGTGGAATTACACAGCCAACCGCAAAAGCCTGGCTATCGGTTTTAGAAACCAGCTATATTGTTTACCTCCTACAGCCCTATCACGCAAATTTCAACAAACGCATTACGAAAAGTCCCAAATTATATTTTTATGATACAGGTTTACTGTCCTTTCTATTGAAGATAAATGAAGCTGACGAAATAAAAACGAGTCCTTTAAAAGGAAGCATGTTTGAAAACTTTGTCATTAACGAGTTCCTGAAGCAGAATTTCCATAGTAACCTTCTGAGAGATTTTTGGTTTTGGCGTGATGCCGTTGGTCATGAAGTAGATTTGATTTGGCAAGATTCCAGACTGCTTAATCTGGTAGAAATAAAGTCTTCTGAAACTATCGTTCCAGAAATGTTCAACGGTTTAGAATATTTTCAGAAACTAAAGCCCGAATTAATTGCAAGCAAAACCCTGATACATTCAGGTCTTTTTGACCAAAAACGTACAGCGGGAGATGTTAAGAGCTGGAAAACTTTTCAGACCTCAGCGAGAATTTCGGAAATGCAATAAATGATTCATCGGATGACCCTTTTGTCGATTCAGCCAAGTCATCCGATAAGCAACAAAAAAACCACCCGGGTCTCTCCGGGTGGCTTCTACAGCTAGTTTGTCTTAAACTTTTTTATTCACCAAAAAGCTCTTTACGCTGAATTCTTACTTTTTCATCGGTAAGGAATTCATCAAAGCTCATCAGTTTATCCAGACAGCCATTTGGTGTCAGCTGAATGATGCGGTTAGCCACGGTGTTTGTCAACTGGTGGTCATGGCAGGTGAAAAGAATATTGCTGTCGTACTCTTCCATGCCTTTGTTCAGGGCCTGTATAGATTCCAGATCCAGGTGGTTGGTTGGTTCGTCAAAAAGAAGCACATTGGAATTGGAGAGCATCATTTTTGAGAACATACAACGCTGCTTTTCTCCTCCGGAAAGTACCGTGCATTTTTTCAGTGCCTCCTCACCGCTGAAAAGCATTCTTCCAAGGAAACTGCGTACGAAAGTCTCGTCTTTGTCTTCTGAATATTGTCTGAGCCAGTCTACCAGGTTAAGATTGGAATCTTTGAAATATTCGGTGTTGTCATTAGGAAGGTAGTCTTTGGTAATGGTAACTCCCCATTTAAATTGTCCCTCTGTCGCCTTTTTCTTTCCCATCAATACATCAAAAAGGGCAGAAACCGCCAATCCGTCTTTGCTCAGGAATGCGATCTTATCCTTCTTCATAACCTGGAAAGTGAGGTCTTTAAACAGATATTGACCTTCGTCGTTTTTGTAGCTCAGATTTTCAACCATCAGAATCTGATCTCCTACCTCACGCTCAGGTTTAAAACCAATGTATGGATATCGTCTGGAGGAAGGCTGAATGGCAGCGATATCCAGTTTGTCGATCATTTTCTGACGGGCGGTAGCCTGTTTTGATTTGGCCACATTGGCAGAAAATCTGCGAATAAAGTCTTCCAGTTCCTTTTTCTTATCCTCGGCCTTTTTGTTCTGATCTGCCCGCTGCCTGGCCGCCAGCTGGCTTGATTCATACCAGAAGGAGTAGTTACCTCCGTATAAGTTGATTTTCTTAAAATCAAGATCGGCTATATACGTACATACATTATCCAGGAAATGACGGTCGTGAGAAACTACAATCACCGTGTTCTTGAAATTCATCAGGAAGTTCTCCAGCCAGAGAATCGACTCAATGTCCAGGTTGTTGGTAGGTTCATCAAGCAGCAGCACATCCGGGTTTCCAAAAAGAGCCTGTGCCAGTAGCACTTTTACCTTCTCAGAGGGGTTCATATCGGCCATCAATGTTTGGTGGAATTCTTCCTTCACACCCAGACCCGATAGTAGGGAAGCTGCATCAGACTCTGCTTCCCAGCCATTCATTTCGGCAAACTCAGCCTCCAGATCAGCTGCCCGGTTTCCATCTTCTTCGGTGAAATCTTCTTTCATGTAGATAGCGTCTTTCTCTTTCATTACCTCCATGAGCCGCTCATTGCCACGCATTACCGTTTCCAGAACAGGATACTGGTCAAAGGCATTCTGGTTTTGGTTTAGAACAGACATCCGCTCTCCGGGGTCCATGCTGAATGTACCCGATGTAGGCTCTATTTCACCCGAGAGGATTTTTACGAAAGTAGATTTACCTGCCCCGTTGGCTCCGATAAGCCCATAAACGTTACCGGGAACAAACTTCAGGTTCACGCCATCAAATAGAACTCGCTTGCCAAATTGAAGGGAAATATTAGAAACAGTTAACATAGAATATTTTTTACCGCTGAAAAATGGCTGCAAAGATACTGTTTTTCAGCCGTAAAGTGAAGGATACCTCAAAGAATGCCAGCCAAAGAAGAGCAGCAACAGCCGCCTTTTGCAGGATCATAATTGGCTTACTCTGTTCGGACTCAGGAATTATAGGAGAGCTTAGAAATTCTCATCTACCGACGGACAAACCTGATGAAGCGTAAAGTCTTCAAGGTCACCTAGAAAGGCATTGTAATCTACGTAACCACGAATGCCCGTAATCTTACCCCGCTCGGTATACTGCCAAAATTTGAGATTGGTATCTTTGATTTTACTGAAGATGTTCAGGCTGTTATAATCTGCAATCCACAGCGGATATTCCTTGAAATAGCCCTTGATGAATTTGTTATACATGTATGGATTCGTGTAGATGATGGGCTTTATACCATAATGATTTTCTACCGTATTCAACCAGATCTTCAGGTTTTTGCGGAATTGGTAGGGCGTTATGGCCTGTGTCTCCTGTTCCACATCAAGCACCGGTGCCAGGTCTCCGTTTTCCAGTTTTACCTGTCTGATAAAATGCTGGGCCTGGTTACGGGGATTGCCCGCAGAAATGTAGAAATGATAGGCACCTCTTAATAGGCCAGCTTTCTTGCTCTCTGTCCAGTTTAGCTGATATCTGTGATCTTTAAACGTGCTGCCTTCGGTAGCTTTTATAAAACAAAAACTCACCTTCACAGAAGGGTGTGCGGCCACTTTTTCCCAGTGTATCTGCTGCTGATGATGAGAAACATCAATGCCATGTACCTGATAATTCTTTAGAATATGGGAATAATTAATCCCTGAAAAAGCCGTGAGTAAAAGACAAATCACAGCCAGTAAAAACCACCTCATCAATTTTTTTAATGTATTACAGATTCAACCTCTTCTAGTTCTCAAAACACATGCCATTTTCTGTAGGATAGGGTGGCAGACAGATTTGTTAACGTGGTCGAGTAAGCTCGTATTGTACTTTCACAACGTTTAAATTTGAGCCCGAAGATAAATAGGTAAAGAAGCCCTTCCGGCTGCACTCAAAAAGAATATTTTTATGCGTTTAGTTCAATTACTTAGTCCCTCAAAAGAGCGTAAAGTGGCCCTGGTAGTGGGCTCAGAACTTGAAATCCTGGATATTTTTCCATCGGTTTATGATCTGGTTTTCAGTTCTATAAATAATAAGAAGAGCGTGAAAGAGATCGTGGAAGGAAGTCTTTCAGGAAAAAAGCTCAATTATGATGAGGTCTGGAACGGAAAAGGTGGATGGCAATGGCTGCCTTGTTTTGATCATCCCAGAGATGTGAATAAGTGTATGGTAACCGGCACCGGACTCACCCACAAGGCAAGTGCCGAAAACAGGGATAAAATGAATGCTGCCGCAAAGGATGGCTCGCAAACTGACAGCATGAAGATGTATTTCATGGGTGAAGAGGGAGGCAAACCCGGTAAAGGAAAGGTGGGTGTTCAGCCCGAGTGGTTTTATAAAGGTAACGGTACGGTACTAAAAGGGCACCGGGAAGATCTGGAAATACCGGATTATGCTTTGGATGGGGGAGAAGAGCCTGAAATCGCAGGTATTTACGTGATTGATGATCAGAGTACCCCTGTACGAATTGGTTTCGCCATTGGCAATGAATATTCAGATCATGTGATGGAGAAAATCAATTACCTGTATCTGGCACCGTCAAAAATACGGAGCTGTAGTATTGGCCCTGAGTTAATCATTGATGAAGATATCTTTGATGATCTGAGCGGCAGGGTGGTCATTTACCGGGATGAAAAGGTACTCTGGGAAAAGGAAATAAAAACAGGGGAGGCCCATATGGCTCACAGCCTTGAAAATCTGGAATATCATCACTTCAAATACAGTAACCACAGGGTACCCGGGCAGGTGCACATTCATTATTTCGGTACTGGTGCCTTCAGCTATGGGGCTGGAATAAAACTCAAACAGGGTGATCAGATGTTTATCGATTGGCCAAAAATGGGCAAGGGACTATTGAACGGTGTCAAAGAGGACGAACAGGCCTCACAGATGCTACAAGTGACGGTTTTGAAATAAAGTCACCTGCGATCTGGGTCGCCAATGGCTATTCAAACGAATTACCATAATAAGCGGGCAGAACAGAGTGAATCTGTTGAAAGAGAATACGTACCTGGGAAAAATAGCTCTAAAGTGCTTCCAGAATTTTCTTCAAAGCTGCCTGAACCGACCAAACCCGGTTTCCGGCTTGCTGGATCACTACCGAGTTCGGTGAGTCAATGACGGCGTCCTCTACAATGAGCCCTCTTCTTACAGGAAGACAATGCATAAATTTGGCATTATCGGTCAGTTTCATTTTTTCTTCAGAAACTATCCAATCTTCACTGACCGGTAAAATTTGTCCGTATGACTCATAACTGCTCCAGTTTTTGGCATAAATGAAATCTGCCCCTTCAAAAGCTTCTTTCTGATTATGAGTAACTTTTGCATTTCCCACAAATTCTGGAGCCAGATTGTATCCCACCGGATTGGCAATGACAAAATCGTAATCAGTAAGATTAAGCCATTCAGAAAAAGAATTCCCTACAGCCTGCGGCAAAGCCTTGATATGTGGAGCCCAGGTCAAAACTACTTTGGGCCGGGTTTTCGTTTTGAGTTCTTCAATGGTAATCAGGTCTGCCAATGACTGACACGGATGCCGCGTAGCCGATTCCAGATTGATGATGGGCACTCCAGTGAGTTTTCTAAAGCTTTCCATGACCAATTCTGCATAATCTACCTCGCGATCGATTAGTCCTGGAAAAGAACGAACTCCCACGATATCAGCATATTGTCCTATAACAGCAGCCGCTTCTTTTATATGCTCGGCTTTCCCTCCGTTCATCACCACACCCTCTTCAAACTCCAGCTGCCAGCCATCTGAGCCCACATTCATTACCATCACATTCATTCCAAGATTCATGGCGGCTTTCTGTGTGCTTAGTCGTGTTCGTAAACTGGAATTAAAGAATAACAAACAGAGCGTTTTGTCTTTGCCTAGATGTCTGTGGGTCAACGGACTGGCTTTCTGAGCAAGTCCCTCTTCAATCATTTCCTGCACACCCGGTATATCTTCCGGAGAAATAAAATGCTTCATCGTTTGATTCTTTGTGACCCGAAAGTTAGGATTAAGTTCTTGTTTTTTTGAACTACTGACTATTTTCACGAAGCCTTACTGAACACATAGAAGCCCAGGTTGGCATAATCTTTCTCGTTTTTCAGCTTATTTTTTGATTCCTTAAAATAGGCTTTAGGATCAATCCCAAGACTTTCTAATACCGGAGCAAGTTCTTTTTTGGAATTAATAGGCCATAGTTTGCTACCATCCCAAAGATGAAAATGATTCTTTTTTGAAATAGAAGTTTCTTTTTCACCGGCATCAAGTGCCGCATTATACGTGGCTCGCTGTACTTGTAATTCTTTTGACTCCAGAATAAGCATGTTATTTCCCATGGAAATCACTTTAAACAGACCCTTCACATCCTTAACTCCAAATTCTGCGGGATTGACGAATTGGGCAATGTGTTCCGAATCTTCCTGGAGAAGCACATTGGTTACCCGGTTCATCTCTAATATTTTTACCTGATCTGCCGCTTTAAATTCCATACGGTTATACCAAAGGTCAATTCTGACTTCCATTCCCGACAGGCTATCTACCTCTACGGTATTTTCGCCACCTGCTCCTAATGTACGCGAGAGAAAATAAACCTTACCCAGCTTGAAGTGTTCATCCCAGTAATAATCCATTTTATCCGAGATGGGCAGGCCGGTTAATCCATAAAGAGCTGATCCGTCTCCTACTTTGATGTCTGTTCGGCCAATCATGGAGTTATTGTAAAAAGAGAGGGGAACAATCCGCTGTGCTGTGGCAGTAAAGCCGAAGGTCAAAACGCTTGCTAAAGTTATAATAGCTTTTTTCATGTTGATAAGTTGCAGTATATGCATTAGTTAAAAAATGGGAGACAAATTTCGCAAAATCCGCCCGGAATTGGTAATGTAGTAGGGTAACTAATCGTCATAAGTCAATTTTTTCAGGATTCCTGACTACTTCACAACGAATAAATAGAGGAATACTGAATGAAAATAGAAAAATATTGTAGATTCGTGCCGTAGAAAATTTAATTTAGGTTTATCTAAAAATGGAGAAACTTTTAGAATATAATCCTGTGATCCTTGCTTTGGCAGGAACACTATTTACCTGGTTTATGACTGCTCTTGGAGCCGGGCTTGTTTTCTTTTTCAAAAAAATAGATCAGCGGGTCCTTAATCTTATGCTGGGCTTCGCTGCAGGAGTTATGATAGCTGCCAGTTTTTGGTCTCTACTCGCCCCGGCTATTGAAATGGCAGAGGAAGGCGGAGGCAAAGGCTGGGTTCCGGCACTGGTAGGGTTTCTTACCGGCGGGCTTTTCCTTTTTATCGTAGATCGCTATCTGCCACATTTGCACCTGGATCGGAAAATGGAACATGCGGAAGGAATTAAAACCAGCTGGCATCGTAGCATTCTGCTGGTAATGGCCATAACACTGCATAATATCCCGGAGGGTCTTGCGGTAGGCGTGGCATTCGGGGCCCTGGCCAATGATCCCAGTCTGGGTGTGTTAACAGGAGCAGTAGCACTGGCCATTGGGATTGGTTTGCAGAACTTTCCCGAAGGTGCGGCGGTTTCTGTCCCGCTTCGCAGAGAGGGTTTCTCTCGTTTGAAGGCCTTTAATTATGGACAAATGAGCGGTGTGGTAGAACCAATAGCGGGAGTATTGGGGGCCTTATTGGTTTTGTACATTACACCGTTATTACCCTACGCACTTTCCTTTGCTGCGGGTGCTATGATTTTTGTGGTGGTGGAAGAGCTCATTCCTGAGTCACAAAACGGACATGAAACAGATCTTTCCACCATTGGAGCCATGTTAGGTTTCGCCCTTATGATGTTTCTGGATGTATCACTGGGCTAGTCGGCGTGCCGTTCAATGTAACGGATAATGGATTTGGCAATATCCTTTCCGGTAGCTTTCTCGATTCCCTCCAGTCCCGGCGAAGAGTTTACTTCCATAATTTTAGGTCCGGCATTTGAGCGTAACATATCTACACCTGCAACAGCCAGACCCAATACCTTTGCTGCCTTCAAAGCGGCGTTTTCCTCGTCTTCTGATAATTCAATGACTTCAGCGGTGCCTCCTCTGTGCAGATTTGACCTGAACTCCCCTTCTTTTCCCTGCCGTTTCATGGCCCCAATTACCACACCATCTACTACAAAAGCCCGGATATCCGAGCCGTTTGCTTCGCGGATATATTCCTGAACCACCACCCGGGCCTGTAAACCCTGAAAGGCATCCAGCACAGATACGGCTGCACTTTTCGTCTCGGCCAAAACTACTCCAACCCCTTGCGTGCCTTCAAGTAATTTAATGATACATGGTGCTCCGCCCACTTTTTCAATGAGGGCTTCATTGTTTTTTGAATAATTCGTGAAGACTGTTTTGGGCAAACCCAGACCCGCCCGGGAAAGCATCTGCAGACTCCGAAGCTTATCGCGGGAACGAACCAGAGCCTGTGACTCTACGGTGGTGAACACCTTCATCATTTCAAACTGCCGTACCACAGCAGTTCCATAAAATGTCACAGAAGCCCCAATGCGTGGAATAATGGCATCTACCCCCTCTAGCACATTTCCATTATAGAAAATCTGAGGTTTCTTTTTTTCAATAACCAGATCACATTTGAGGGGGTTTATTATCACCATCTCATGCCCGCGTTTTTCTCCTGCCTCCTTCAGTCTGCTGGTAGAATAGAGATGGGCGTCTCTTGAAAGAATAGCTATTTTCATTTGTTGATTTCTTTGTGATTTTCTCTGAGCTTGTGTAGATGGAAAAAGTGTTCCTTGCAATAGATTCACAGGAGCATTACCTGGATCTAAGCACATTCTTTTGTGAAACGTCTACCAGAAAACGTCGATTTAAAAATTGTCTGCCTAGCAGAAGGGGGTATTTCATATCAGCTCTGTTTGTCAATGTCAGCTCAATATCATACAGTTCTTTTCCAAGCTTTATTTTTGTTTTCACCGAAAACCTTTCTTCAGTTAGCCCGTTTGAACTTTTCACGGTTCGTTTTTTAAAGGCGGCAAAAATCACCTTTTTTACGGAATCTTCATTGCCTGTTTCGTTAAGAAATTTACAAATTAATCGTCCATCCTCGGGCACAGCACTCAGGCAATGCATACTGGATGTAAACGCCCCGGTATCTGTTTTGGCAGCTATCTTTTTCAGGCCCAGTTCTGGCAACTGTGCCCGTTCGTGTCTTCCGATTATTTTCAAAACTGCCTCAGTCATGACTACCCCAGGAAGTATATAGGACGTGAAAGAATGAATGTTTGAAGACGTTTGACCCGTAGGTGATTTCCTTGTATTTTCGTAAAATCATAAACTCAACCCAATGAACCAGAATCGTCGAAACTTTGTAAAAAATTCTGCCATCTTAGCCTCTGCTGCTGCATTTTCTCCCCATGTGTTGCTTTCGGCTACACGACCAGCCAAAGAAAAACTTGGTGTGGCATTGGTGGGTCTGGGCTATTACAGCACCGATCTGCTGGCTCCGGCCTTACTCAAAACCCAACATTGCGAACTGAAGGGAATTGTAACCGGCACTCCGTCCAAAATTCCTACCTGGCAGCAAAAATATGGTATAGCCGATAAAAATGTTTACAGTTATGATAACATCGGTGAAATTGCTAATAATCCTGACATTGATATTATCTACGTGGTGCTGCCCCCCAGCATGCACCGCGAATACGTGGTAAAAGGAGCCCATACCGGCAAGCAAATCTGGTGTGAAAAACCCATGGCTCCTTCTGTGGCAGACTGCCAGGCGATGATTGATGCCTGCAATAAAAATAAAGTGGGACTCTCTATCGGATACAGATGCCAGCATGATCCGAATATTCAGGCATATATGAAAGTGGCCAAAGAGCAGAAGTTTGGCAAAGTAAAAATGGTTAACTCTGCTGCGGGTTATTTTGAAGGTCGTACCAATCACTGGAAACAGATCAAAGCAATGGGTGGAGGTGTAATGGGGGATATGGGCGTATATGCTATACAGGGAGCCCGCCTGGCTACCGGCGAAGAACCCATCTCTGTAAAGGCTCATCTTTCTACTACACGTCCCGATATCTACCACGAAGTGGAAGAAACCGCTACCTATGTGCTGGAGTTTCCCAGCGGTGCCATGGCCACCTGTCAGTCCAGTTTTGGTGTGAACATGAATCACCTGCAGGTCAATTACGAAAAAGGCTGGCTGAAAATGGAGCCCCAAACAGGCTACGGCGGAAACCGTGGTAGTATGTCTGATGGTACTCAGATTTATACACCGGTAGATCGCCAGCAGCCCCTTCAAATGGATGACGACGCTCTTGCGATTATCAACAAGAAACCCTATATGTGCCCGGGAGAAGAGGGACTCAAGGATATTCGCGTGGTGGAAGCAGTGCTTAAATCTGGAGCTAATGGTGGGTGTGAGGTGAAACTGTAGCTTCGGCAAGCTCAGCTTCCGTTTCGGGGGGGTGGCAACCGTTTATCAAATTTTAATTTATCTGTTCTCTGGCAATAGGTAACTTAGTCTCAAACTTTTGAAAAGCTATGTTACTTATTGCTGTTTTGGTACCCTGGTTGTCTTTTTTCCTTAGAGGTAGAATCCTGAGTGGTATTCTTTGTCTGCTTCTTCAAATCACCATTATTGGCTGGCTACCTGCCGCACTTTGGGCGGTGGCTTCCCGGGTAGATGGTAAAAATGCTACCCGAATGAGACGCATGGAGCGTCGGATGTCAAGGGGTTGACGATATTGGATTATTGATTTAGTATTAGTGTTCTGCAAAGTCTCTGACTTCGCCGTGGTGAATTGCGGTCTCCAGACCTTAAGTAAGAATTACTAAAAGTTTGCTAACTCGAACTAAAGGTTCAGGCCACCTTGAGACGCTGCATCGAAATCGGAGACTTCGAAGAACTGAAGTGTATTGATCAAAAAACCGAATCAATTAATGGTTCTTTATTTAGATGAACTATTCCACCTGTTCATCGGTAAATATGCCGTAAACGTAATTCAGGTATAGTAACTTTTCTTTGCTCTTGATTCGTTGCTTCTTAATCCCATCTACCAAAGTCGAAGTAAGGATTGTAGTTGCCAGACTTCCCTCGAATATGAAAATCTGTGGCTGATATGAATGAAGTTGTGAATTATTATATATCAGACGGTTACGATATTTTGTCAGCAAAATGAAATTATTCTCAAAAACGCGATAATACACTCTGTGGTTGACAACGTATCCCCAGATTTTGCCACTGAGCGATAGCCCGTCTTTCAAAATGATTTTCCCATCAGACCAATTGCCTACCTGAATATAGCTGCCGGAAAATTCTTCGAGATATTGAAGAATTCGTTTATTATAAGTGTTGGTTTCGGGATTAAAATAGAGATCGTTAAAAAACCTGTAAACCCCATCCTGAAACTCATTTGAAATAGTTACAGGTTCATTGGCCCTTTCCTTGTAGTGTTCAAATTGCTCTGCAGACATTGTATATCCTGTAAATAAAGCTTGCTGGAAATCATCCTTTCTGATATTTTCAAGTGCCTTCTTCATTATTTTCACTGGTAAATCCCCAATAGACTTAGACTTCTCTTCTCCAATAAATTCATCTATCTTAAGAAATTGATTCTCCAGCTGAACAAAGAAATCCATTACTACGTTGATCTCTGGCTGCTTTCCCTCATATTGATAAATTTCCATTCTTCTTAAAACCACAATTAATCCATTTCCTATAGGAGTAGGAATGCTTTTTGATTGAGATGAGAATTTTTTCAGAAAGTAATTTCTAATATCTCCCTTATAATAAATATCACTGAAACCATTCGGAGTTCGAATTGTACCTATATGCTCTTTCAAAGCAACCGATCTCAAATCCAAAAGATCGATAACATTAAAACTGACAAATTCAGATGATAAATCTTCAGAGTTATCATCTAATTGAATATATGTTTGGCTCGAAAGTGTTGTCTGAATGAGTAGAGTAAGTAGTATTATGGTAAATGGTGTTTTCATTTTTTTTGAAAGATCAAAAGGTTCCTCACATCCGCTTCGCTTCCTCCCAGAAAACATCCATTTCAGCCAGAGTCATGTCTGCCAGGTTTTTATTCAGGTCTTTGGCCTTTGATTCCAGGTATTGAAAGCGTTTGATGAATTTTTTGTTGGTTCGTTCCAGTGCCGTTTCCGGGTTAATGTCAATGAAGCGGGCGTAATTGACCAGTGAGAAAAGTAAATCCCCAAACTCGGCCTCAGCTTTTTCAGCATCTATGGTTTCTGATGTTTCGGCATTGAAATGCTCTTTGAATTCCTGCATTTCTTCCTCCACTTTACCCCAAACCTGCTGTTTCTCTTCCCAGTCGAAACCCACCCCCCGGGCCTTCTCCTGAATACGCATCGCCTTCACCAATGCAGGTAAGCTATTGGGAACGCCTCCCAAAACACTCTTGTTTCCTTTTTCCTTCAGCTTCAGTTTCTCCCAGTTCTCTTTCACATCCTGTTCATTTTTTACGCTGGTATCACCATAGATATGCGGGTGGCGGGCTATCAGCTTTTCTGAAATGCGATGAAGAACCTCAGAGATATCGAAGTCTCCGGTTTCAGAACCAATTTTGGCGTAAAAAACCAGGTGCAGCATGATGTCACCCAGCTCTTTCTTTACTTCCTGCAGGTTTCCTTCCAGAATAGCATCAGAAAGCTCATACGTTTCTTCTATAGTGAGATGCCGCAGACTTTCCATGGTCTGTTTCCTGTCCCAGGGGCATTTTTCCCGCAGATCGTCCATGATGGTGAGCAGGCGGTCGAAGGCCATGAGCTGTTGCATGCGTTGGGGTGAGAAAAGTGGGGATACAGACGGTACAGACATATCATAATCTTTTTTCAAAACTAATCAAAAATAAAAGGCTACCCGCAGAGGCAGCCTTTCCGAATATGCTACAGAAACCATTTATTCTCTCCATTTGATGGAGCAGCCAATGGCTTTGGTGTTTGTGGTAACTACCGGCTTATTGGCAAGGAGATTATCCAGAGCGTCTTCTACATATTTTTTGGTGACCGATGAAGGATCCTGTGCATTGTCATCAATGGCACCGGCATACTTGACGATGTTTTTACCATCTTCTTTACGAATTACAAAGACATGGGGTGTACGCACCGCTCCGAACTTCCGGCCTACTCCCTGATCATCTACCAGATACGGAAAGTTGAATCCCTTCTCGGTTGCCCGGACTTTCATATTTTCGAAGGAATCTGCTTCATAGGCGGCGGGGTCATTGGGGTTCAAGGCGATTACCGGATATCCCTGAGTGGCGTATCGTGTATTTAAAGAAATGATTCGGTCTTCATAAGCTTTGGAAAACGGACAATGATTACTCGTAAATACAATGACAAATCCCCTGGCCTCCGGATAAGAAGCCATTGAAACCATTTTACCGTCAATATTTTTCAAAGAAAACGCAGGGGCTTCATCACCAACATCAGCCGGTTTTTGGACTGCTTCTGTAGCCATTTCAGGCGTGTTTTTGGCAGGTAATTCATCGGCGGCATTCACTTTCTTGAGAAAATAAGTCCAGGTAAGTGCCAGACAAAATGCGGCTATACTTAATACGCTGATTTTCTTTTTCATCGTTTGCGATCGTTTAACACAAAATTACTTTTTGAGAGCGTTTTCTAAATGTTTCGATTCAATTTTTCCCTCTATAAACGTCTTGTTCTGATCAATTAGCATAAGCGTGGCCGGTAAAGCCCCGCTCCAGGATGGATCAACTTTGTCGATCCAGCTGTTATAGTCAGGTTCATTCAGTAAGAAAAACCTGGCCGTGATGCTTTTTGACTCTATGAATTCGTTCACCTTTTGGGCATCCTTTGGAAAATCGAGGCTCACCAGAATTACTTCTACATTACTTTGACGCAGTTTTTCATTAAAAGTTTCGAACAGAGTTAATTCTTCCAGACAAGGTTTACACCAGGTGGCCCAGAAATGAATAATCCGCTGCGGTGGAGTCTCGGTTACTTTTTGAAGCTCGCCAAAACCAATGATCTCCACTTCCTGTGCCATCAGATGGGAAGAAAGTAGAAAGACAGTCAAAGTAAGAAGAAAAGAAACTTGGTTCATTCTTTGAATTAAAGCGGAATTCGTTTCAAAATTGTCTTTTCATTCAGAATTTCTGCAGGAAGATGCGAGCCTTACTATGTACTTCTTTTGAATCAGGGAATAGTCTAGCCTTTGAGGAACTGGAGCTTCCTGCTCCGGCAGCAGGGCAGATTTTGGTGCAGGTGAAAGCCTGCGGGATAAATTTCCCCGACCTTCTTCTTCTACAGAATAAATATCAGTTTAAGCCGCCACTTCCTTTTTCACCGGGCGGGGAGGTAGCTGGAATAATTAAGGCAATCGGTGACGGCGTGAAAAGATTTCAAGTAGGGGATCGCGTAGTATCCTTGTGTAAATGGGGTGGACTAGCCGAAGAAGTTCTGGTAGATGTCGAAAGCTGCTTCTACCTGCCCGATACGCTCGATTTTATTGCTGGAGCTTCGTTTTTTTACAATTATGCTACTTCCTACCATGCATTGAAAAACCGGGCGATGCTCAGAAACGGAGAATGGATCCTGGTATTAGGTGCCGGAAGCGGAGTAGGACTGGCAGCAGTAGCACTTGGGAAATGGATGGGGGCAAAAGTAATTGCTGCGGCGTCATCGGAAGAAAAGCTGGCCCTGGCCAGTGCTGCCGGTGCATTTGAATGTATCAATTATGCCTCGGAGGACCTACGTGATAGAATTCACGCCATCACCAATCAGAAGGGTGTTCAGGTGGTTTTTGATCCGGTAGGGGGTAAGTTTACGGAACCCGCTCTTCGGGAGATGGCCTGGGGAGGCAGGTATCTGATGGTTGGCTTTGCCACGGGCCAGGTACCTCAGATTTCACTTAATTTACCCTTACTTAAGGGATGCTCGGTAATCGGGGTATTCCTGAGCCGTTTTTCCAAAGAAAATCCTCAACTATTCAAAAGCAATCTGTCCGAGCTTCAGCAGTTAATTACAGATCATCAGATTGGGCTGCCACCAGTAAGGGTGTATCCCTTTGAAAGAGCCAAAGAGGCACTCGATGATTTAAGTCAAAGAAAAGTTGCAGGTAAAGCCGTTGTACTTACCGGTAGCCTGTTTGAGGCTAGTCAAAAGAGTCAATCATCAGATATTTCCAAAGAGGAATTGCAGCCGTTGATTTTTAGTAATAAGGAGCAGGTTTTTGAAGCGATTGGCACCGAACTAGGCGTTTCTGAGTGGTTTCGGGTTTCGCAGAGTGTCATAGATGATTTTGCTCATAGCACCCTTGACAAGCAATGGATTCACACGGATACGCTAAAGGCAGCTAGAACGGTATTCGGGAGCACTATTGCTCATGGATACCTTACTCTTTCTCTTTTACCCAAACTTCTGGAATCCGTGTATACCTGCTCCTTTTCAGCAATGGGAATCAATTACGGGGCAGAGAAAATCCGGTTCCTGAATCCGGTCAAAGCAGGTAGTCGCATTCGGGTAAGGGCTTTTCTGAAATACGCTTCAGAGTTGACAGGCGGAGGTATCAAAATGATTCTCGCCTGCACCATTGAAATAGAAGGAGAAGAAAAACCGGCTTGTTACGCTGAAATAATTTCTGTTTTGTACGGCTGAGCTTATCCTTCTACTTTTGCGGCATGAACACCATTGAAATTTGTCTTACGCATGAGCTTGTGTATCAGCATGAGCTGGCCGGAAAAATTGTAGTAATCACCGACGTATTTCGGGCTACCAGCTGTATGGTGGCAGGTCTGGCCACAGGTGTACAGGCCATTAAGCCGGTTATTGAAGTGGATGATTGCAGAGAATTGCAGAAACAGGGTTGGTTAGCCGGAGGGGAACGCCACGCTCAGATGATCGAAGGCTTTGATCTGGACAACTCTCCATTCAGCTACATGGAAGAGCGGGCCCTGGGTAGAAAAATTGCCATGACTACCACCAATGGCACACTGGCGGTAAATAAATCGCTGGAAGCAGATGAAATTCTTGTGGCTTCTTTCGGAAACCTTACAGCTACTGCAAACTACGTACGATTACAGGGAAAAGACGTGGTGGTGGTTTGTGCAGGCTGGAAAGGCAGACCCGGGCTGGAAGACGTACTATTCGGAGGGGCATTGGCTCTGAAGCTTGCTGAAACATTTGAGGCTTCTGGTGACTCCACGCATCTGGCCATGGCGGGTTTTGAAATCGCTAAATCAGATTTACTTTCCTATCTCCAACGAGCCAGTCATTTGCAGCGTCTCAAAAGCCTGAGCGGAGGTTTGGACATCCCGTTTTGCCTGGAAATTGACCGGTTTGATGTGGTGGTTAGGCTGAATGAAGATCAGGAACTCACACTCCATAACGTGAAGGCGTAATGCCAAACCTCTCCTTAAAGGCTTTTATGAAGTGGGAAACGCTCTCAAAGCCTACTTCCTCCGATACCTCGTTCACGTTTTTTCGGGTATTTTTTAACAGGAAAGCAGCTCTGTTCATACGACTCTCTCGTATCCAGGAAGCCGGCGATTGTTGAAATTGTTCGTGAAAATCACGCTTAAAGGCTGAAAGACTTCGCCCTGAAAGCCGGGCCAGTTCATGAAGTGTGAGGGGTTTGAGGTAATAGTTCTGCATCAGATATTCCAGGTCGGTTTTTTCACCCCGGTAAATTTCATGGAGCAGAGCTTTCAGATAGTCTCCTGAATCGTACTCCAGAAGGTGCAGAAGTAGCTCCTGTAGTTTCAGTTTCAGGAAATGATGGAGGTATTTGGTTCTTGATCTGAAATAAGGCAGTACAGATTCAGCAAATTTCCCGAATTTCTCATCGGTAGGAAGTATAAGTAGAGTGGGAAGCTGTTTCCCGGCCAGGTTACTTTCAGGAAACAGTTCGGTGTGCTGATTCACGAAGTCTTTGATGAGTTTTTCGTCAAAGAAGAATACCAGACTCTTATACGATTCGTCAATGGATTCAGACATCAGGTAATAGCCACGTCTTACAAAGAAAACATCCCCTTTTTTAACCGTTATGTGCTGATTAGTTCCGGAAAAAATCTTTTCCCCCTCTATGACATAAATCACCGCATTCTCCTCAAAAAATACCTCGTTTCTGGAAGGATACACATCACTGCGGTAAGCCACAAAGGTGAGCTCCTGAATCTTAAGTGATTCAAAATGATCATCGGCTATTTCTGAGGGTACGCGTAGCAAAACGATTTAGACTGTCGAATTCAATTTCTGATTCTTTTCAATCACCTCATCGATCACAAAAAACGGTCGGCGTTTCACTTCAATATAAATACGACCGATATATTCACCCAAAATTCCCAAAATAATGAGGGTTACGCCACCGAGAAAGTACATACCTACCGTAAGCGTGGTGGTTCCCGGGATTTCTTCGGGCGAATGCCCCAGAACTTTAAAGCCAACCAACCGGTGGATTATAAAGAATATTCCTACCAGAAACGACGGAATAGCAATCATAAAACCGAAATATGTGGCTAATCGCAGCGGCACATTGGAAAATCCAAAAAGCCCGTCCATGGCCAGTCCCATGAGTTTTTTAAAGGTGTATTTTACCTCTCCGGCCGCACGCTCTGCCCTTTCATAAGTCACACCGATCTGTTTAAATCCTGCATAGGCCCTTAGTCCACGTACAAACCGGATCTGCTCGGGCATTTCTTTTACAATTGCATTGACCACTTTGCGGTCCATCACACAGAAATCCCCCGAGTCCAGCGGAATTTCAATATCAGAAATGGCTGCCAGCAGACGATAAAATAAACGGTATGCCACTTTTTTGAAGAAACCTTCTTTACGTTTGGTACGAACCGCATAAACAACGTGATACCCCTCTCTCCATTTGTCCAGAAAGCGGTGAAGTTCTTCCGGGGGGTCTTGCAGATCACCATCCATAATCACCACGGCATCTCCTTTGGCTTCCTGAATACCCGCAGAAATGGCCGGCTGATGACCAAAATTCCGGGAAAGTTTTATCACCCGGATATGCTCATCCTCAGACGCATATTTCCTCATAATCTCCAGCGAATTATCTGCAGAGCCATCATCTACCAGCACAATTTCATAGTCTTCTTTCCAGCCTGGAGCTGCCGCGGTAAGTCGGGCATATAAATTTGGAAGATTCTCTTCTTCGTTGAAAATAGGGATAACAATGGAAATCATTCCGGATTGAAACAGGAAGGTGCGTTGCAAAAATAGGTAAATCGGGAAACAAACTCTTTTTTTGTGGTCAATTATGGCAGAATCACTTTTTATTCCTGAATCAGAAGACCGGGCGGTCCGGTATGAAGCCGTTTACCCGCAATTAAAGGCACTCCTGCAAGCTGAGCCGGATGTGGTTGCCAATCAGGCTAATTTCTGTGCGGTATTGAAAGAAGCCTTTCATTTTTTCTGGATCGGCTTTTACCGGGTTCTGGATGGTGAACTCATTCTGGGGCCTTTTCAGGGGCCACTGGCCTGTACCCGCATCGCATTTAACAAAGGAGTTTGCGGTCATGCATACTCCACAAAGGCCACGGTTATTGTACCCGATGTTGAGGCCTTCCCCGGCCATATTGCCTGCTCCTCGGCTTCGCGAAGTGAAATCGTTGTTCCGGTAATCAACGAAGAAGGAGAAATTACCGCGGTTTTGGATGTAGATAGTGATGTTCTGGCAGATTTTGATGGAACAGATGCCTTTTGGCTTGAGAAATATGTTGAACTTTTTCGCCTGAATTCATGAGCTCTGAACAGAGAAAACCCGGGTCATTGAAAGAACGCTGGGGCCTGCACTCCAACTGGCAACTGCTGGCCGTATTTGTGGTTTTTTCGGTAAATGGTTCCTTTGCTGCATGGGTGGCCAGGCCCGTCACCCAATTTTTTGGTTTAAGCCCTGAAACAACCCAACCTTACTTTCTGTACTTGATTTTCCGACTACTTCTTATCTTTCCGATCTATCAGCTTACGCTCCCGCTTGTCGGTTTTATATTTGGTCAATTCCGGTTTTTCTGGGAATTTGAAAAGAAAACTTTACGAAGATTGGGCCTGAAACGATTTTTCCCTGAGGAGTAGGCCAAAAAAAAGCCGGGCTTCAGCCCGGCTTTTTTCATTGAGTATCACCTGAAATAAGGATTAACCAATCGCTACACGTACAAATGAAGCAATCTTCAGGCCTTTTTGAGTTTTCTCAAGCAGATCTTCAATAGAGATCGAAGGATCTTTCACAAACTGCTGGCTCAAAAGCGTATTCTCTTTGTAGAATTTATTCAGTTTACCCAGAGCGATTTTCTCAAGCATGGCTTCTGGCTTGCCTTCCTGACGAGCCTGCTCTTTACCGATCTCGATTTCTTTCTCTACAGTAGCGGCATCCACCCCGTCTTTATCAAGTGCTACAGGTTTCATAGCCACAATCTGCATAGCGATATCACGGCCCACCTCGGTTACATCGGTACCTTGAGTATTTTCAAAGGCTACCACAGCAGCCGCCTTGTTATTTGAGTGGATGTATGCCACTACCTGCTCACCTTCTACGTGGTGGTAGGAGGAAACTACAAGTTTCTCCCCAATCTTACCTACCAGCTCGGTAATTGCTTCTGTTACCGGTCTGCCGTCTTCCAGAGCGGTTGCACCAAGAGTTTCCACATCTTTTACATGATGTTTCACGCCGGCCTGAAGAATAGCATTGGCCAGTTTGTTAAAGTCCTCTACTTTGGAAACAGGCTCTGTTTCACAGGCAAAGGCGACCACTTTGGCACTTTTACCGCTATCGCTCACATCTACCAGAATTACACCTTCAGATGTTTCGTTATCGGCTCTTTTGGCCGCCACTTTCTGGCCCGCCATTCTCAGAATCTCTACTGCTTTCTCAAAATCTCCACCGGCTTCAGTAAGGGCTTTTTTACAATCCATCATACCGGCACCTGTGGCCTGACGAAGTTTATTTACGTCTGCAGCTGTTATGTTCATTGTTTTATTTGTTTTAGACTTAAAATCAATAGCCCGAAAGTATTGTTTCATTCCTCCGGGCTATCAAAAACCTATATTATCTGTTTATTAAGCTTCTGTCTCGCCGGCTTCTTCATCAGCCGCCGTTTCTTCCACTTTTCTTCTTGGTCTTTTGCCTTTCGGAGCATCATCGCCTTCTTCGGATACTGCAGCTACTTCGGCCACTTCGCCCTTATCTGATGCTTTTTTCGCTTCTTCCATTTCCTGTTGTTCAGAAGCCTCTTTATCCTGCTTTCTTTCCAGAATACCTTCTTCTACCGCTTTTCCGATAGCCAGGGTAATAAGAGAAATGGATTTGTAGGCATCATCATTTGCAGGGATTGCGTAATCAACCAGTTCAGGGTTTGAGTTGGTATCTACCATAGCCAGAACGGGTATTCCGAGCCTTTTTGCTTCTGCAATGGCCAGGTGCTCACGTTTGATATCAATCACAAAAAGAGCCGCAGGAAGTCTTGACATATCTGCCACACCACCCAGCAATCTTTCCAGTTTGATACGGTCTCTATCCAGCATCAGACGCTCACGCTTGGCCATGTTACCTGCGGTATTCTCATCCGAAAGCATCCGCTCAATGGTCTGTAATTTTTTCAGTGACTTACGGATTGTGGAAAAGTTGGTAAGCATACCACCCAGCCATCTTTCGGTCACGAAAGGCATTTTAAGACGCTTTGCCTCTTCAGAAACAATCTCCTGAGCCTGCTTCTTTGTAGCCACAAACATGATTTTTCTGCCTGAACGAACGATGTTTTTCACAAACGCCTGTGCCTGCTCCAGAGAGCCTAAGGTTTTGTTCAGGTCAATGATGTGGATTCCGTTTTTCTCCATGAAGATGTACGGAGCCATACGGGGATCCCACTTGCGGGTAAGGTGACCAAAGTGTACACCTGCATCTAATAAGTCTTTGTACTGTAACTGTGCCATTTTGAAAGTTTAGTATAAAAAATTGATTTAAGCAGCCCCAACACACCGGACACGATAAGTGCTGAGCTGGACGATCTTTAGTTTCGAATTCCTGAATGACGAATGACGAATCGGAAGACTCGTCATTCGTAACTCTGAATTCGTATTTCTGTTAACGTTTCGAGAACTGGAATCTACGACGTGCCTTTCTGCGACCGTATTTCTTACGCTCCACCATACGGCTGTCACGAGTAAGAAATCCTTCTTTTTTCAGAGCAGGTTTGTTCTCTGCATCTGCTTCCACCAAAGCACGGGAAATAGCGAGACGAACCGCCTCTGCCTGACCCGCGATACCACCGCCACGTACGTTTACTTTGACGTCGTACTGGCCGCTTTTTGAAGTAAGATTGAAGGGCTGGTTCAGAATAATCTGAAGCACTTCGGTAGGGAAATAGGTCTGAAGCTCACGGCCATTTACGGTGATATCCCCTTTGCCGGCCTGCATATAGATACGAGCTACTGCTGTTTTTCTTCTACCTACGGTATTGATAACTTGCATATCTTGTTAAATTTTAATTCTGAATTAGATTTCGATTGACTTTGGCTGCTGAGCGGCATGAGGATGCTCGGTGCCTTCGTACACGTACAGGTTTGTAAATTGCTTACGTCCCAGACGGGTTTTTGGAAGCATACCTTTTACGGCAATTTCCACCACTCTTCTTCCGTCTCTCTCCATCAATTCACGTGGAGTAGCAAAACGCTGTCCACCCGGATGTCCCGTGTGACGGATGTATTGCTTGTCCGTCATTTTCTTTCCGGTCAGTTTAATCTTCTCGGCATTGATTACAATGACATTATCTCCGCAGTCAACGTGCGGGGTGTAATTTGTCTTTGTTTTGCCTCTCAGAATATTGGCGATCTGGCTGCACAGACGGCCCAACACTTTATCTTTGGCGTCTACAACTACCCATTCTTTGCTTACCGTCTCTTTATTGGCAGAGATGGTTTTGTAACTTAATGTGTTCACTTTTTAAATTTTTAAACGTTTTTCTACTAAAAACATCCGCCGTTTCTCTTCTGAACCTACCCCAAAATCAGTCACAGAAAATACCGGCTTAAACAAAGTTTGAAGATGCTGAATACCAGCACAAAAAGCGATTCGGAATTATCACTTACTCCAACTTGACTCTTCCCTCTTAGCACGGGCAGCTTTACGAGGGCGGTATTTTGGGGCTGCAAAGATAGAAATACCTTTTTTGAAAAGCAATGAGCTTAAGGAAAATAAGTTAGAGGCCTTAGAAATTCATTCGAGAATAAAGAAAGAAATCCAATATACCATCAGACCTGAAAGGTCAGACTTGAAAAATTGCCAATTTCTCTTCAATTTAGTCTTGGTTGATGCTAATTCTTTGAAAACAAGAATATGAAGATTACTCTTAACAGCGTGCCCTACCTCAACTTCAAACTCACCAGACAAACCACCGCCAGCAGAATACCCACAATCCAGAATCGGGAAACGATTTTGGCTTCGTGGTAGCCCTTTTTCTGATAATGGTGATGAAGGGGTGACATCAGGAAGAGACGGTTTGCTTTGGCGTATTCCAGCCCCCGTTTTCTCTTCTGGTATTTGAAATACCCTACCTGAAGCATCACAGAGATGTTTTCTACCAGAAAAATACCGCACATTACCGGGATAAGCAGCTCTTTACGAAGCACCAGAGATAAGGTGGCTATGACTCCGCCCAGCATCAGACTGCCGGTATCTCCCATAAATACCTGGGCCGGGTAGGCATTGTACCATAAAAACCCGATACAGGCTCCCAGAAATGCAGCACAGAAGATCACAATCTCTCCCGAATTCGGGATCATCATGATATTGAGGTATTCTGCAAAAATCTTATTGCCACTGAGATACGCAAAAATAGCCAGAGTAAGACCAATGATGGCGGAGGTTCCTGCAGCCAGCCCGTCTATACCATCTGTAATATTGGAGCCGTTTGAAACTGCTGTAATAATGAACGTACAAATAAATACATAAGGAAGCCAGGCCAGAGAATCTGGCAAATAGCTGCCCAGAATCCCGTAATCTATTTCATTGCCCTTCAGAAAGGGTACGGTAGTCTTTAGCGAATTGACATCACGGTATTCCCCGTTTCCAAGAAATTCACGTACCACCACGTTATCATTGTAATAAAGTACAAGCCCTACGATAAGTCCCAGGCCTACCTGTCCCACAATTTTAAACCGACCTTTCAAGCCCTCCTTATCTTTTTTGAAAACTTTGATGTAATCGTCGGCAAATCCTATGAAGGATGTCCACAAGGTGGTGATGACCAATAGAATAATATATACATTATCAATGCGGGCGAAAAGAAGTACAGGAATCACCAGAGAGGCCAGGAGGATGAAACCACCCATGGTAGGTGTTCCTTTTTTCTGCATCTGTCCTTCCAGCCCCAGATCGCGGATACTCTCACCTATCTGGAGTTTTCTCAGAAGGTTGATGATACGCTGTCCGAAAATAGCGGCGATGAGCAGAGAGATAATCGTGGCGGCAGAAGCACGAAAAGAGATGTACTTGAATACACCGGCTCCCGGGAAATCAAACACCTGATCCAGGTAGTTAAAGAGGTAATAGAGCATACGTAAGTTTGAGGGTTTGACAAAGATAGAGGAATACTTTGGCTCAAAACCAGTGACTTGTCAGATTTCGTTCACAGTGGCTCCCAGACCTTCAAAAATCTGCTGCCAGTAAACGGTTACATTCGGATTATTCTCCCGGGATGAGCTGGTGGCTTCAAAAGGTAAAACAAACGTAACCTCTGCTCCGCTTAGATTGAGATCACTGTGGGCAGAAAGGTCCTGCTCAGCCCATTCTGTTGCCTGTGAATTACCGGAAGGCGGGGATTTATGAAAATCGCGTCCAGCCTTTACGCTTTCTACCATATCACTCAGGTAATAGACATACACCGAAGCATCTTCTGCGGCAGCCGTACTGACAATCGGCAGACTGGCAGAAATATTGGTTTCTTCATTCGAGCTGCCTCCGTTCTTTTGTTTCAGACGAGCCAGAGCCTGCCGTATAAAGACGGCATGTTCTTTTTTCAACGAAAACTCATAGTTGGTAGTTGCGGCTTCCAGATCTGTCGCGTTCATTCCGTTGGTATCTTCCATTTCTGTTCGGGATACCAGACTCAGACTGCGGCCTTTTGCCGTATTTTCATGAATGAAGTAAATATCCAGCTTATCTCCCGCTTTCCTGACATGGCTCTCAATGGCCTCCTTGATAATTCCACTATACTTTTGATAAACAAAATCATCCGTTACATCCACACTGGCTGTTTTGTCAATGAAAATAAACGTATGTGAGGGCTTTGTTTCAGGAAGCTTTTCTGTTTGATCACCGCCCGTTGAGCAGGAAACCAGTCCGGTTAAACTCAGTAGATAGAGTAGAGCACGCATTTTTTTTATGAGTTAATAAGTAAATAGCAGTACGAAAGTACGTGGCTTTTTAGTATCTCACAAAGAAAATAGATAGCAGGGTTTCATTTCAATAGAAGACATCTTCAAAATGTATGATTTCAAAGGGCTTCAATGTGATCGCAATAAGGTCAAAACGCACTTTTCCTGGCCAGGGATGTTCATTCAGATACAGATCAGCGGCTTTGATTAAGTAACTTTGTTTGGTGAAATTGACCTTTTCTTCTGGTAACCCGTGTTCCTGATCTTCCCGCATTTTTACTTCCACAAAAATGAGCCAGTCTTCCGCAAGTGCTATCAGGTCGATCTCCAGATGACCCACCTGCAGATTCCGGTGAATGATATCATATCCTTTGGCTTTCAGATAATCTGCTGCCCATTGCTCTGCTTTTTCACCTACTTTTCGCTTATTTTTGGCCATTGACAAGCTGGGGATTTAAATCATTTTCTTTCGGGAAATGTTTTCTTTCTGAAATTACTACGCAATAGTGCAAAACAAAAAGTTAAATATCAAAGATCTGGGTTACCTGGATTATAAGGAGGCCTGGGAGTATCAGGAGTTACTTTTCGCTGAAACCGTTCAAAGAAAAGTAGGAAACCGCAATTCCTCTTCGCCTTTGCAGACAGAAAACCATCTGCTTTTTGTGGAGCATCCTCACGTGTACACGCTGGGAAAGAGCGGCAAACCCGAACACCTGCTTATTTCAGATACTGAACTCGCCGGAAAGCAGGCGACGTATTATAAAATCAACCGGGGCGGAGACATAACGTATCATGGTCCGGGTCAATTGGTGGTTTACCCTGTACTTGATCTCGATAATTTCTTTACCGACATCCATAAATACATGAGGTTTCTGGAGGAGGCGGTGATTCTCACCCTTTCCGAATTTGGTATCGAGGCCGGGCGGGTAGATGGATACACCGGCGTATGGCTTAAGGCAGATGCAGACAGAAATCTGGGCGAGCGGAAAATTTGTGCCATGGGTGTAAAGTGCAGCCGATGGGTAACCATGCATGGACTGGCCCTTAATGTAAATGCTGACCTCACTATGTTTGATTATATAGTGGCCTGTGGCATTCAGGACAGAGCCGTTACGTCTATGGAAAAAGAACTGGGCAGACCTGTAGATATGAACCGGGTAAAATCGGTTTTCACAGAAAAATTCACTTCATTATTTGACATAAAAACCGATGATCAGAACACAGCACTATCAGCTGGAAAATAAGGTACCTTTCCGTATTGCTCATGGCGTGCGACGATTCACCAGTACACTTTTGGTAAGCATAGAAAAGGACGGGATTACCGGGTACGGAGAAGCCTCTCATGTTCCGTACTATCCCGTCAAAATTGAGGACTCAGAGCGGCAGATCCAGGCAAATTCTGAGGAGATTCTTAGTCTTTTTGGAGGAGACCCTGCCGAAGTCTGGCATCGCTTCCGGGATCTGTTTGAAGGCAATCATTTTGCTCTGAGTGCCGTGGATATTGCTCATTATGACTGGCTTTGCAAAAGGGAAAATTTGACTTTATGGAAATACCTGGGTCTAACCGACAAAAATCTTCCAAAATCTAGCTATACGATTGGGATTGATGATCCCGAATCTATGGTAAACGGGATAAAAGCTTCTGATTTTCCCTATTTCAAAATAAAACTGGGATCTGATCGGGATATTGAAATCGTAAAACGTATTAAAGAGGAAATTACTCACCCGATTCGTGTGGATATCAATGCAGGATGGCAGCCGGAGGATGGAGAGCGGAAAGCCCTGGAAATAGAGCGATTGGGGGTTGAATTTATTGAGCAGCCTTATCCTGCCTCTGCTTTGGAGGCCTCGGCCAGGCTGCGGGAGAAACTTACCATACCCCTTATGGCCGATGAAAGCTGTGTGGTGATGGAGGATGTTTCCAGATGTTTTGGACATTTCGACGGAATCAATATCAAGCTGAGCAAATGTGGGGGCGTTTATCCCGCCACTCAAATGATAGGTGAAGCCAAAGAAAAAGGAATGAAAATTATGCTGGGCTGTATGATGGAGAGCTCCATAGCCATTTCTGCTCTGGCACATCTGGCCTCTCAGGCCGATTACGTGGATCTGGATGGCTCCAGTATGATCAGCAACGACCCGGCCACCGGGGTAGAAATTCGACGGGGTGAAATTATCTTTAATGGCCATGGCGGTCATGGTGCGGTACTGAATCATGGAATTAACTAACGAAGAATACAAGAGATATAGCAGACACCTGCTTATGCCGGAGGTGGGAAATACCGGCCAGCAGAATCTGAAAGACAGTGCCGTGCTGGTGATTGGCTGTGGCGGCCTGGGTAGCCCGGTTCTGCTTTATCTGGCAGCGGCGGGGATAGGCAAAATCGGATTGGTCGAATTTGATACTGTAGATGAAACGAACCTGCAGAGACAGATCCTTTTTTCTGAAGAAGCAGTTGGTAAAGCGAAAATTGACGAAGCCGAAAAAAGGCTTAAATCCCTCAATCGATTCATTGAAATCAAAAAATTTCCCGAAAGGTTAACCAGTGAAAATGCCCTGGAAATTTTCCGGAACTTCGATGTCATTGTTGACGGCTCCGATAATTTCCCAACCCGTTATCTGGTGAATGATGCCTGCGAAATTTGCGGCAAACCATTTGTTTATGGGGCTATTCATCGTTTTGAAGGGCAGGTTTCGGTATTCAATTATCAGGGGGGCGTAACCTATCGCGATCTTTTCCCAGAGCCACCCGCTCCCGAAATGGCCCCCAATTGTGCCACGGCAGGGGTTTTGGGTATGATGGCCGGTTTAGTGGGCTCGCTTCAGGCTACCGAGGCGATCAAAGTTCTAACAGGAATAGGAGAGGTCTTGAGTGGGAAGTTACTGTTAATTGATGCACTGAGTGCCAGTTTCCGGAAGATTACCGTTCAGAAAAACCCGGCGAGGCTGCCTGTAACAGAACTTATTGACTATGAAGCTTTTTGCGAAGGCGAAAGGATTCCCGGAATTTCATATGATCAATTTCTCCGTCTGGGGGCCGAGGTCGTTCAGCTTATGGATGTTCGTGAACCTGAAGAATATGCTCTGGCAAATCTGGGAGGTGAACTTATGCCGCTATCAAAGCTGGATGCATTTGTGCCGAAAATCAGGAGGGAAGGTGTAGTGGTAGTACACTGCCAGAGCGGTGTACGAAGCAAACGGGCCATAGAACTTCTTAAAGAGCGTTATGGCTTTGCTAATCTCCTCAATCTGGAGGGAGGAATGTCTGCAATTACCAAGTAAAATTCAAATGTCATTTGAAAAATACTTGGTTAGTATCATGTAAATACCAAGTAAAATTCAAATTGAAGTTGGAAAATACTTGGTTAAGCTAAAAAAAATCAAATAATCTGTAATACATCAGAAGTTTGAACCCAGATAAAATCTCCCTGTCCATCGAAAAAAAATATGTGATTACTCCAGGCAGTAGAACACTGGATCTTGTAAACGGCGTGAAAGCAATTTCGTTGAAAAACTTTGTAACGGAGGAATGCCAAAGACTGAAGAACTAAAGTCTGTTTCGGGTTTCCATAAAATCCTGCAAAATAAGGGTAGCGGCTACTTTATCCAGAGCTCCCTTTTCCCGTCGTTCTTTCTTTTTCACACCGCTGGCGATCAGACTTCGCATGGCCAGTTTTGAGGTATAGGCTTCATCCACAAAATGAACGGGCTTATCCGGGAATAATTCCCGTAGTTTTTGAGCAAACCCCGCCACCAGAGGAGAGGCATGCGTCTCTGAACCATCCAAACTTAAGGGATGCCCCAGCACAAAAGCCTCTACTTCTTCTTTTAAGCAATAGTTCTTCAGGTAGTCGGCTAACTTATCCGTAGAAACCGTCTCCAGAGCTGTGGCTATAATCTGCAATGGATCAGTTACCGCCAGGCCGGTGCGTTTGGCTCCATAATCTATGGCTACTATACGTGCCACAATCAATACCTTTCCGGCTCAGAGAAGAAGAAGGCAGATTCTATGGCCGCATTTTCATCTGAGTCTGATCCATGAATCGCATTTTCACTCTTTGACAGGGCAAAAAGCTTCCTGATGGTGCCCTCTTCTGCCAGAGCCGGGTCTGTGGAACCAATGAGTGCTCTGAAATCGGCCACGGCATTTTCTTTCTCAAGAATCATGGGAACAATAGGTGCTGCTGACATAATTTCACACAGCTCCCCGTAAAAAGGACGTTCTTTGTGAACTGCATAAAATTTACCAGCCAGCGAGGGTGTCAGCTGTATTTTTTTCATAGCCACAATACGAAAGCCAGCGGCCTCAATCATCGCAGTGATAGCTCCTATGTTATTTGCAGCCACCGCATGTGGCTTAATCATCGTAAAGGTTCTGTTTGATGCCATTGTAGAAGGTCTGTTGAGCAAAAGTACATTTTTTATTTGTTTTCAACAGGTTCTGTTCCTATTGCTTTAGATGTTATCTGAAATATGCTTCGTACCTTTGCAGCCGTTTTTTAAAACTATGCTTCAATACTTTACAGAAGATCCTGCCAAGAAAGCGGAATTCCTTCAACTACTTGCTCAGCAAAATAAAATAGTGCTCACATCGCATCAGAATCCGGATGGTGATGCTTTTGGCTCTGCACTGGGCTTAGCTTCTGTATTGAAGGCTCAGGGACATCAGGTATCGGTGATCAGCCCTACTGAGCACGCCGACTTCTTAAGCTGGCTTCCGGGTACTAAGCAGGTGCTTGATTATCAGAAGAAAGAAACTACAACACAGGCAGAACAACTTATATCTGAGGCAGAAATCATTTTCTGTCTGGATTTTTCTTCACTGAACCGGCTAAAGAACATGGAAGCTGCTGTAAGAAACAGCCCCGCGGTGAAGGTTCTTATTGACCATCATCAGGAGCCGGAACATTTCGCAGACTTTGTGTACTGGAATGATCAGGCTGCCGCTACCTGTCAGCTTATTTATGAACTTATTGAAAAGCTGGAATGGAAAGCTTTTGTAAATAAAGAAGCAGCTACTTGTCTCTACACCGGCATTTTGACAGATACGGGTTCGTTCCGTTTTGACCATACTTCGCGGGAAGTTCACCGAATTGCGGGGGAGTTGCTCGATTTCGGCATAAATCCCAACCGAATAAGCCGAAGTTTGTTTGACCAGAACAGTGCCGACCGGCTCAAGTTTCTGGGATTTGCCCTCGGCGAAAGGCTGGTTTATCTGGAGGAGTTCAGAACCTCTTATTTCTATTTTACGAAAGAAGAGCTGGAAAGCTTCCATTCCAAAAGCGGTGACACCGAGGGCATCGTTAACTACGGCTTATCCATAGCCGGGGCGGTGATGTCTGCAATTTTCGTTGAACGCGATGACCTCATTAAAATTTCCTTTCGTTCGATCGAAGATTTTTCGGTGGCGGCATTCTCCAGAGATCATTTTGAAGGGGGCGGACATAAAAATGCTGCCGGCGGCAAATCCACTGATTCCATGGAGAATACCTTAAAAAAGTTTCTGAGTTTATTACCCCAATACAAAGAAAAGCTGCTTGCACAAGCAACCTAAAACGATCAAAGATCATTAATAACAACGTAAATGAACCTAAAGAAGAATTTTGTAGTAGTTGCTTGCATTGCTTCGGCAGTAGCCTGCAGTCAGTTTAAAGTCACCGAATCGGAGAATGGCGATCGTTATCAGATTCATGAGAAAGGAGATTCTGAGAAATCGCCCAAAGTGGGGGATATCATCAATTTCGACCTGAAGATTGTTTCGGAACTCGACTCCGTTTTTACAGATACCTGGGCTATGGGAACTCCTATTGAGGTGCCTATGCAGGATGGAGGCTTTAAAGGCTCTTTTGAAAACGCACTTCTGCTTCTTCATGAAGGCGATAGTGCCACCGTTTTTGTACCAGCCGATTCCATCTTCAATCAGATTAATCAGCCTCTTCCTCCGGGTGTTACTGCCGGTTCAGATCTGAAGTTTATTGTGCGTCTGAATAAAGTAAAAACAGCCGAAGAGCACGAAAAAGAACTTCTGGGCAAACGCGATGAAGAAGCGGGAATGATGTCTGAATACGTCGGTAAAAGCCTGGCCGGAGCCACCAAACTCGATAACGGAATTTACTATCTTACTTCAAAAGAGGGTTCGGGGGCAACGGTAGCCCAGGGAGATACCGTAACGGTAAGTTATGTGGGTAAGTTTATGGATGGAAAAGTTTTCGACCAGAATGAGACCTTCTCATTCCCCGTTGGTTTCGGATACGTGATCAGAGGCTGGGATGAGGCTCTTAAAACTATGAAGACGGGCCAGAAGAGCACCTTCTTCATTCCGTCTGATCTGGCGTATGGAGAACGTGGTGCGGGAGGTACTATTCCGCCGTTTACTCCGTTACTATTTGAAATTGAATTAAAGAATATAGGTAGAAAAAAATGAGAAAATTAGCAGGAATCCTGGCTCTTACACTGGCACTCATATCATGTTCAAAAGACTTTGTGACAGGCCAGTTTGAAGAAGAATTGAACAAAGATATAGAAGAGATTAAAGCCTATCTGACGGCTAATAATCTGGACTATGAACAGGATTCCAATACGGGGGTTTTCTGGAAAATCACCAAACCAAACCCGGCAGGTGACAGTCCGAATTCACTGAATATGGTCTATGCGGTCTGGAAAATTTCTAAAATTGACGGAGAAGAATTATATAACGTAACAGCCCAGGATTCGTCCATATTAAGTTATCCTATTGCAAATGAACTTTTCCCGGGCTTTGTGCTTGCTCTGAATTCTTTGAGAGAGGGAGAGGCCGGAACATTCTATATTCCTTCACCCTATGCTTTTGCAGATTCTCCGCCCACTAATTTCACGGGTTTGAATAAATGGGACCCGATACGGTTTGACGTGGAAGTGATCAGGACGTTTTCAGAAGATGAATACATTGCATTTTTCATCAGTAGAAACGGGCTGAGAGCCCCTGAACTCACCGATCAGAATGTCAGAATCATCCGGCTGGCTGATGAGCGTCCACAAACAGCCGATCTGGTCAATGGTAATAATGTGACACTCAAGTACAAGGGGTATTTCCTTGACAAAGCCAAGACGAAATTTGACGAAGGTCAGTTTTCCTATACCATTGGTTCCGGAGGCCTCATTGTGGGATTTGACAATGCTCTCACCAAAATGAGGGTAGGCGAGAAAATCACGGCGATCATTCCGGCAGAAAAGGCCTATGGTGCACAAGGTTCGGGGTCAATACCTCCATACACGCCTATCGCATTTGACATTGAAATTGTCTCGAAAAATTAAATTATCCGGGTTTCCCGGTTGTTTTCTTAGCGAAAGGCAGGGCTTCGGCTCTGCCTTTTTTTGTATAGGAGAAATAGAAAAAATCATGTTTTTTCTTCAGATTGCTATGTTTGAAAATGCAGAATGTCATTCTCCGTTCTTGTTCATAGGCCAAATAAAAATTGGTATATGCCTTAACATAAATTTATCGAAGTTTTAACATTGCCATAACTTCAGAATATTATAGCACCAATTTCTCTGGATTATTTTTTGAAAAGGCATTGACATAGCCTTTTAATAGGTCTATATTTGCGGCCATATTTGTCCAAGTTGGTTGAGCAATACGTAACGGAACATACTAATATGAGCACAGAGGCGGAAAAAACACACTACACGGAAAGTGAGCTGGCCGAGTTTGAAGCCATCATTCAAAAGAAACTGGATGCTACCCGGAATGAGATAGAATTCATCAAGCGTACTTTGAGCCGACAGGACGACAACGGAACGGATAATACCGCTCTGGGCAGTAAAACACTCGAAGATGGGGCAGACATGCGGGAAAAAGAAAGACTGAACCAGTCTGCCGGACGCCTCTCCAAATTTGCAGCTCAGCTTGAAGCCGCTTTAATCAGAATTAAAAACGGAACCTACGGGGTTTGTAAAGACACCGGAAAGCTCATTCCCGCCGAAAGGCTGAGAGCGGTTCCTCATACCCAGCAGACCATCGAAGCCAAGATGGCCGCAGCTTGATATCAACCTAAATTAACCCTAACTTGTGACCGCCTGCTCGTATTGACAGGCGGTTTTTTTATGCGGTTTATTGCACCTTTTCTGGCCTTTGCCTCCTATCTGGCGTTTGCCTTACTATTTACAGACCGATCAAATTTCCCGCTACTTCTCGGGTTTTATCTTGCTTTCTGGCTCTTCTATCTTTACCTGGTATACAAAGAAACGTATCGGTTCCGCGAGCTGATTTTTATCGCTATGGCTCTTCGTTTGCCGTTTTTTCTGAATGAACCGGTGCTTTCTGAGGACGTTTACCGCTTTATCTGGGATGGACTTCTAAGCCTTAGAGGACAGAATCCGTACACCGTGCTTCCTTCGGCCTTCAGTGATTCTATGCCCACAGGTTTGTTTCACAGATTAAATTCTCCGGAGTATTACTCCGTTTATCCTCCGGTCAAACAGCTGGTTTTTGTATTCGCCGCATTTCTCGGAAACGGATCGGTACAGGGCAGCCTCTTTTTCCTGCGATTGATTTTACTCCTTACTTCTCTGGCCGTGATTTGGCTGATCAGGGAAATGCTACTTGTAAGAGGGGAAAAAGAAGCAGACTCTGCTCTTAAATGGTATGCTTTTAACCCTTTACTCATTCTGGAAACGGTAGGAAATATACACTTCGAAGAGTTTATGGGCCTTTTTCTGATCAGTTCGTGGTACTTGTTTGTCAAAAGAAAACGCAGCGGATTGGCGGCTGTATGCTACGCCCTGGCCTGCTCGGTCAAACTGTTGCCGCTTATGCTGGCTCCTCTTATCTGGCGAAAAACCGGTTTTAAACCCGGGCTTCACTTTCTTTTTCTGGCCGCAGTGGTTTTCCTCCTCCTTTTTATTCCTTTTTTGGGGCAGGGCTTTCCGGGCACTCTTTTCTCATCGATCGACCTGTACTTTCATAAATTTGAGTTCAATGCCTCGGTCTATTACCTGATCCGGGAGCTGGGTTTTCTTCTTGCAGGTTTCAATATCATCTCTTTTGCAGGCCCTCTGCTGGCTCTTTCGGGTTTTCTTATCATTCTGAAACTCTCTTTGGAGAAGAGGCCTCTGGCGTCTGCATCACTCCTTATTTTTTTTACCTACCTTCTTCTGGCTACCACGGTTCACCCCTGGTATCTGCTCACTCCTCTGTTGTTTTCGGTGTTCAGCCCCTACCGCTATATCTGGCTTTGGAGCTTCACGGTTATCTTCTCTTATGCGGCATACAGGCCAGATGCTGTTCAGGAACAGGGGTGGCTTCTGCTTCTGGAATATTTACCAGTGCTGGGGCTATTTGTCGTAGAAAATTGGGGGAAAGACCTCATTCACCGATTCAAATTCCTTTAATCCTCCAATATTTTGCTGAAATTCAGAACATTTCTCTTAAAAAAATGCAAAATCAAAAAGGCCTAAGTTTGTTTTCTTAGCCCGAGTTTTTAATTTTGCACTCCGAAAATCACGACGTAGCGTTTAAATATTATTCTCAATGGCAAATATTGGTAAAGTTTCTCAGGTAATCGGTCCGGTGGTGGACGTGAGCTTCGAAGGCGAAGGCTCTCAGATTCCTGCAATTTTGGATGCCCTTTCTGTGGTAAAGCCAAATGGTCAAAAAGTTATTCTGGAGTGCCAGCAGCACCTGGGTGAAGACAGAGTAAGAACCATCGCAATGGATTCTACCGACGGTCTTCAGCGAGGAATGGAGGTAACACACCTGGGAACACCTATCACCATGCCTACCGGTGAAGAAATCAAAGGACGCCTTTTCAACGTAGTGGGTGAAGCCATTGACGGTCTGGGTGAGGTAACCACCAAAGGGATGTCTATTCACCGTTCAGCTCCTAAGTTTGAGGATCTGGCGACGGCTACCGAAGTTCTTTTCACGGGTATCAAAGTAATTGACCTGCTTGCTCCTTACGTAAAAGGGGGTAAAATCGGTTTGTTTGGTGGTGCCGGTGTAGGTAAAACCGTATTGATTCAGGAGCTTATCAATAACATCGCCAAGGCATATGCCGGTCTTTCGGTATTTGCAGGAGTAGGAGAGCGTACCCGTGAAGGAAATGACCTGCTTCGTGAAATGATCGAATCGGGAATCGTGAAATACGGCGATGCCTTTAAGCATTCAATGGAAGAAGGTGGCTGGGATCTGAGTGTGGTAGATCGTGAGGCTCTTAAAGAATCACAGGCTACCTTTATTTTTGGACAGATGAACGAGCCTCCGGGAGCCCGTGCCCGTGTAGCCCTTTCCGGACTTACCGTCGCCGAGCACTTCCGGGATGGTGATGGTGAAGGCAAGGGTCGTGATATCCTTTTCTTTATCGATAACATTTTCCGTTTCACGCAGGCAGGTTCTGAGGTATCTGCCCTTCTGGGACGTATGCCTTCAGCGGTAGGCTATCAGCCTACGCTGGCTACCGAAATGGGTGCCATGCAGGAGCGTATCGCCTCTACCAAGAGAGGTTCTATCACGTCGGTTCAGGCGGTTTATGTACCTGCCGATGACTTGACTGACCCCGCTCCGGCTACTACCTTTGCTCACCTGGATGCCACCACGGTACTTTCCCGTAAAATTGCCGAGTTGGGTATCTATCCGGCAGTGGATCCATTGGATTCTTCGTCGCGTATTCTTTCGGCAGAAGTATTGGGTAATGCCCATTACGACTGTGCCCAGCGTGTGAAAAACATCCTTCAGCGTTATAAAGAACTTCAGGATATTATTGCGATCCTGGGTCTGGAAGAGCTTTCAGAAGATGATAAACTGGTGGTATCGCGTGCCCGTCGTGTGCAGCGTTTCCTTTCTCAGCCTTTCTTTGTAGCTGAGCAGTTTACGGGTCTGAAAGGAGTTCTTGTGGATATCAACGATACCATCAAAGGATTCAATGAAATCATGGACGGTAAGTATGATCACCTGCCTGAAGCAGCCTTTAACCTGGTAGGTACCATTGAAGATGCCGTGGTGAAAGGAGAGAAATTACTTGCAGAAGCAAATAAATAACAGCAAAAATGTTGCTCGAAATAATTACACCGGATAAAAACGTTTTCAAAGGAGAGGTTTCTATTGTAACCCTTCCCGGAAAAAACGGTGAATTTCAGATTCTCAAAGATCACGCTCCTCTGGTAAGTACCCTTGACAAAGGAAATCTGACTTATGAGCAGGCTGGCACAAAAGAAACTCTTCTTGTGGACGGTGGTGTGATCGAAGTTTCAGATAATAAAGTTCTGGTACTAGCAGAGGCCGTTCTCACGGCATAAGAGGTGTCTGGAATAAACGATAAAAGGGCTTCGGGTAACACCGAAGCCTTTTCTTTTTAACCGGTTCGTATGCTCTCATAGTATTCCTTAGTAAGTTTGTTTTCTATCAGTTATTGTAATGGGATTAAAATCTTTCCTGAGTAAACCCCTTGCCGCATTAACCGCCCGGCAGCAGCAAAAATGGATGAGAAATGCCTCTGGTGTTCAGAAGTACTGGAGGGAACAGATTGTGCAAACAGCAGCCAACACCACTTTTGGGAAAGATCATTTTTTCAGGGATATCCGCACGTATGACGATTTTAAACAGGCTGTTCCGGTCAAAGATTATGAAGGTATCAAATCCTATGTAGAGCTGATTCTTGACGGAAAAGAGGATGTGCTTTGGCCCGGAAAACCTCTCTATTTTGCCAAAACTTCGGGCACCACCTCGGGTACCAAATACATTCCTATTACCAAAGACTCCATTGGAAACCACATTGGCTCGGCCAAAAATGCCCTGCTCAATTACATTCATGAAACCGGAAATTCGGGTTTTCTGGATAACAAACTCATCTTTCTGAGCGGCAGCCCCGAAATGGAGAAAAAGGCAGGGATTTTTACCGGCAGGCTTTCAGGAATTTCCAATCATCATGTACCCGGTTATTTACGCACCAATCAGCTCCCCAGTTATCAGACCAACTGCATCGAAGACTGGGAAGAAAAGCTGGAGAAAATCATTGATGAAACCATTGATCAGTCTATGGGACTCATTTCAGGGATTCCACCCTGGGTGCAGATGTATTTTGACCGTATTCAGGCCCGTACCGGGAAACAGATCAAGGATGTTTTTCCTGAATTTAACCTGTTTGTGTACGGTGGCGTAAACTTTGAACCCTACCGGGCCAAACTTTTCGAATCGATCGGGAAGAAAATTGATTCGGTGGAACTTTACCCGGCCTCCGAAGGCTTCATTGCTTATCAGGATAAGTTTGATTCGGAAGGTTTGCTGCTGCTGCTGAATGAAGGCATTTTTTATGAGTTTATTCCGGCAGAAGAGTATTTCAATGAAAATCCTACCCGGCTGAGCATTGAGCAGGTGGAACTTGGTAAAAACTATGCCCTTGTAATCAATAGCAATGCGGGTCTCTGGGGCTATGCGATCGGTGATACCGTGAAGTTTGTTTCTCTCGATCCGTACCGAATTCTGGTTTCGGGCCGCATCAAGCATTTTATCTCGGCTTTCGGGGAGCATGTAATCGGTGAAGAAGTGGAAAAAGCCATGAAATACGCCTGTGAAAGGCATCCAGAAGTAGAGGTAGTGGAATTTACGGTGGCTCCTATGGTAACTCCCGCCGAAGGCCTTCCTTATCATGAGTGGCTCATTGAGTTTGCTCAGATGCCGGCCCACGAAGAAGCCTTTGCCAAAGATCTTAATGACAAAATGGTAGAGCTGAACGTGTACTATGAAGATCTCATTGTGGGTTCCATCCTTCGTCCCCTGGTAGTAACTTCCCTTCCAAGAAATGCCTTCATCGATTACATGAAATCCATTGGCAAACTGGGCGGGCAGAATAAAGTGCCCAGGCTGGCCAATGACCGGGTTATTGCAGATATTCTCACTATTGACAAATAACCATTCAAATTAGAAACCTTTATTGTATGAATTTCACACAAAAGATTCTCTTCTATTTATTTCTATGCAACGTTTTCTTAGCCTGCACTTCAAAACAGGACCTGATTGAGCCAGAAGAGGAAGTTCCGGCAAACAATGACTTGATTCCCATTGACGAAAACTCAGCATTTTCCGAAGCTAATTTTAAGGCATCTTTCGATCAACTGTTTTTTGACATTACAACAAATCTTGGAATCTTCGGAGAACTGTCGTCCACACATAAATATGATGACAAAGGGCTTTTTGTAGCCAGTTTTCTGGGAAGTAGTGCTTTTGGGGATTTTTACAAAGAGTTAGTTGAAGTTAAACACGCCTATAGTGAAAAGGGAGTAATTCTTTCATCAACACTTACCGATCAGAATAACATTATTGCGAACACTAACGGACTAACTACGCTTTCATACACGTACAATTCCATAGGCATGATTTCGGAAATTCTCATGTCAACGCCAGCTCTTAACGCTGAAAGAACATTTCATCTCAAGTTAGTTTATGACTCCTCAAAACGGCTCATTGAAAAGGTTTCAGAATCTGACGGAAGCGTAATGACCACAAAATACACATACAATACGGAGGGCAAAATAAAATCGATGGAATATCATGACAGTCAATCCGATGTCATTTCATTGCTTGAATTTTCCTTCAATACCACTTTTCATATAAGCAAACTCACAATAACAAATACGAATCATTCAGAAAACAACCAGATAGATTTTACGACCTGGTTATATAATTATGACACTGAAAATCGGATTCTCTCAGTAGGCAACGATTCCGGGCAGAGATTGACAGTTACCTATTTATCAGATGAACTGATCCAAATAGACCAGAGTTTTGAGGCTGTTGCTATCTTATCTTATGTAAGAAACCATCAAAACCAGATTGTTTCATTTACCGATTTCACCTATAATGAATTAGATGAATTTCTATTTGCTGAAAGATATTCGTACAACGAAAAAGGGATTCTTCTTCGAGTCGAATTCCTTTCGGGTCAGGTGGAAGAACCAAATTTAACCGGGTATGTTGTCCTTGAAGAAATCAATAATTCCAGCGGAGAAATAAATCTTTTGTTTTACTCAGACCAGAATGAATTAATCTATACCGGGAAATTCATAAATAACGAGAACATAGAATTGATATACTTTCAGTATTTGAATGATTTCAGGATTCGTGAACATACCATTTTCTATAACAAAGACGGGAATATTGTTGACTTGAAGGATATACCTGAGGAGTGGATCAGGAATTTAATGGGGATATAAATTGATCGTCTTAGGTTTCTTTGTCTTCAGATATGGTAAACCCATCGGCATCCCGCCAGATCGGAAAGGTTTCCCGAAAGTGCTGAAGGGCATCATACGATAAAACAGACGAAAAGCTTCCGGCCTGTGATTCCAGTTTCTTTATGACAACACCTTTGTAATCAATTAATTGAGATTCGCCTATATACGAAATGTTGTTTCCGTCAACTCCTATACGATTACAACCAATTGCGAAAGCCTGATTTTCTATCGCACGGGCTGGCAAAAGGGTATTCCAGACGTGATTTCGGGCGGCAGGCCAGTTGGCTACGTACAGAAGAAGGTCGTATTCGTTATTTCGGTTCCTTGTCCATACGGGAAAGCGAAGGTCATAGCAGATCTGCGGAAGGATCTTCCAGCCTTTCCAATCCACAATCAACCTTTCATTCCCGCGGCTAAATGCCTCACCCTCTGCACCGATACTGAAAAGATGGCGTTTGTTGTAGCTATACGTATGGCCGTCGGGTTTTACGAAAAGAAAGCGGTTATACACTTTCCCCTGTTCCTTAATAAAAAGCGAACCACAGATGGCTGCCCCGGTTTTGGCGGCCATCATTTTCATCCACTTATGGGAGGTGAGGTTCATGGTCTCGGCCAGCTCGGGGCCATTGGAAGAAAAACCTGTCGTAAAAGTTTCGGGAAATACAATCAGATCCGTTTCCGCCTCGGCCAGCAGTTCTTCCAGCTCAGCCAGATTGGCCCCTGCCTGTTCCCAGTGGGTATCTGCCTGAACCACCGTTACGTGCAGATCCTGTTTCATCGTTTATTTTTTGAAAAACCTCATGCGGTAGTCGGCCTTCACCATGCCCTTTGAAATGTTGGTCAGTCGTTTTTTTAGCAACTGTTTTTTTAGCGGACTTACATGATCGGTGAAAAGAATCCCTTCGATGTGGTCATATTCATGCTGGATGATGCGGGCGGCCATATCGGCATAGACTTCGGTGTGTTCGTTCCAGTCGGTATCTCTATAACGAATCTTCACGGTTTCCGGGCGGTACACCTCGGCACGTACATCCGGAATGCTTAGACATCCCTCTTCATACGCCCATTCTTCTCCCTCTTCTTCCAGAATCTCGGCATTGATAAAGACTTTTCTGAAGCCTTCCAGATGCGGGTTTTTTTCTTCGTCATCTTCCAGATTCTGATTCATCTGATGCCCGTCTACCACAAACATACGGATATCCTTGCCTATCTGAGGAGCCGCCAGGCCCACACCAGAGGCGGCATACATGGTTTCAAACATGTCTTCTGCCAGCTGCTTCACATCCAGTTCTCCCTTTTCAATGTTGCGGCATTCTTTGCGTAATACGGGGTCACCGTAAGCTACAATCGGATAAATCATGAAATTGGTTTAGATAAAACGATCTGCAAAAATAAGGATTCTTTGCCACTCATCTGCGGTCCAGTTGCTTTTCCAGATGAATGCGGTAATCGGCTATCTGAGGGCGTTCTTCTATTTGTACAATATCGAAGCCGTTTTTCAGGGCAAACACCAGCATGGGTTTCAGGTAATTTCTGGTTTTAAACCGCACTTTCCGAAACCCGTGTTCTTTTAAGATCATTTCCTGCTCTGCGGCAAGGGCCCGGGCGGCTCCGGAGTTTCTGAACATGGGCAATACCCCGCCCATCCAGCTGTAAAACACGTCTTCTTCATCACTTTCATAGCCGATTTTGAAACCGGCATCCTGACCGTCAATTTGAGCAATAAGACCCACAAACCGCTTATTCCGGGTGCGTGAAATATACTCCGACAGCCCGTAAGGAGATCCGGAGAATTCAGGAATAAGCACCGAAATACGGTAGCATTCCTCCGGGCTGGCTTGTCTGATTCGAATGTTCGGCATATTTGTCAATACGAAAAGGAATAATTCTGTACAAAAATACGTTTTCAAAGGGCAATTGCCGTATTTTAGGTCAACTACCCGCAAGGATGGTTTCATTTTTGCGGCAGATTTTCCGGAGGTGCAAATGAGAATCCGTTTCCTACAGATTTTTCTGTCTGGTCTGCTAGGCTATCTGGCAGGGTTCTCTTCCTATGCCCAGATTTACGTGAGTCCCAGAACCTGTGCGGTAGATTTACAGCCTCAGTCCGGGGGCGGAGGGCAGAGCGGTGGTGGTCAGGGTACAGGTCAGGCTTTGGAAGGCTGTGCCAATCCCGTTTATTTCTTTGATCAGGATTCCAGCTCCACCAACTGGATCTGGAACTTTGGTGATCTCGATGGAGACGGAACTCCAGACGTTATCGATCGGATCCGTAATCCGCAACAGTATTTTACTTCCGCTGGAACTTATCCGGTGTCTCTCACACGTACCTTTGTCAATGGAGACATTACTACCGAAACCATTTTTGTGGATGTGGCGGCTCCCATTGCATTCCGGCCTAAATTCAATGGGAAAGTGATTGCAGACACCACCGTGTGTGCCGCAGATAGTCTGGAACTGAATCCCTTCAAATTAAATCCTTTGGTGCCCGATTACAAATATCGCTGGTTCCCGGGCGGTGATACCACCAAAACGATTAAGGTAGGAACTTCGGGGTGTTATTCGGTAGAGGTGTCTGATCCTGTTACAGGCTGCTCACGAACCGCCCGCATCAATGTGACCTTTTGCTTTCAGCCGCCAAACAGTGGGGGAGGGAATGAATCCTGGTATTTCGGTAACGGATCTACGCTGGAGTTTAACTTCAACTCCGTACCTACAGTCAGAGATTCGCTGAGTGACGACGGAGATATTTTTGGTCCTCCGGAAGACAGCCTTATTGGCATTGAACCTGTGCCGGGAGGTGCCAATCCTCTTGTGAATTCCACGAATTCAGCCATGGTTTACGGGCCCTCCGGCGAGCTGGCTTTTTATACCGATGGCTATAAACTTTACAATGGCCAGGATCAGGAAATTCTGGATGCCACAGGGGCTGGTTTGGGTATCACAGATCCTACCGCTTCTCAGGGACTCGTCATCATTCCCAAAGACGAGTGTTCCTCCTGCTCCTACACCAAATATTTTGTCTTTCATAAGGATAAAAGTACCGGGCTGCTGAGTTACTCGGTCATTGATATGCGGTATAACAACGGGCAAGGGCAGATCACCGAACGAAACATCCCCGTGGCCTACGATGTGACCGACCGCATCGGGGTTGTTCCTGCGGCTGAAGGGTTTCAGATCATTTTCCATGATGAAGGCAATAACCAGATCAGAACCATGCAGGTAGATTCGCTGGGCCTGAATACCACCGTTACGGCCATAGGTACTCCGCAGGATTCCGGACTGGAAACCGGGCAGGTGGCGTTTAATGCCGATTATACCCAAATGGCACAGGGCGTTGTGATAGGGGGCCGTAATTATATCGAAGTGCTTAACCGCGACGAAACCACAGGCCAATTTGTGCTGGCCACGCAAATCCCCATACCCGGACCTGCCGGAAATGCTCCTCCCGCCATTTACGGGGTTTCTTTTTCGCAAAGCGGAAACATGATTTATGCCACCGTGAGTGGGGACCCGGCTCTGGGTCAAACCTCCTATTTGTTGCAGATTCCGCTGTTTCTGGGTGATCCCGCGGCGGTTTCTTCACAGATTCAGATCATTGCCAGCTCCACTACCGATCAGTTTGGGTCCTTGCAACTGGGGCCGGTAGATCCCAATACCGATGAAGACAAGTTTCTGTACATGGCGGTCAAAGGAAGAGATAAGCTGGCGTATATTCAGGAGCCCGAAATATCCGGAAACGCCGCTTTGGTGGGGTACATCAACGTAGCCAACGGCGTAGAGGTGAACGGCACCGTGGGTCTTGGCCTTCCCACCATCGTTTATGCTCCACAGGAGAATGAGAGTCAGGGCGTCTCGGCCTCTTTTTCCGGAACCTGCTTCAATGTTACCACCAGCCTGAACGCCCAGGAAATCTGCAGCCCCATGCGTAATCAAATAATTTGGGAGTTTGAAGATGGCACCTCGCTGAAAGGGAAAGACGTTTCTTATAAATTTCCAAAAACCGGCTGGAACAAGGTGACGCTGAGAATCAAAGTGTTCAAGACCTCGCCCATTAAAAGTGTAGTCAATTCGCAATTGCTGAATCAGGTGATCAATCTCACCGAGCCCGAATGTACCGAACTGGTGGTGGAAGACTCGGTCTATATCAAACCCGCCCCGGTCATTAATCTGCCAGAGGTTTCCTACATCTGCCTCGAAGACAGCATTGCCCTTGGGGGAAATTTTGCAGGAAATAAAATTGACCCGAAGGTAAGCGGTGGTGGCGAACCTTATTCGTATCTCTGGATGACTACGCTCGATGTTCCCATTGGAGGAGGGGTAAACGCAACCGCACCTATTCTGGAAGTGAAGGTGCCAGCCACCTACCGGCTTCAGGTAACGAATGTGTTCGGCTGTGAAACCAAACAGGACTTCACTCTGCTGGAAGGCTGTGAACCCAGAATCTATATTCCCGATGCCATGAATGTGAACTACCTGCCCAATTCCCAGTTTGAAATACGGGCTTTTCACATTCTGAATCCCCTGTTAAAAATCTATAACCGCTGGGGAGAGGTGGTCTATGAAACCGATAACCTGGATATCCGCTGGGATGGCCGGGTAAATGGCCGCGTGCATTCTCCTACCTTGTATCCATATATCCTCTTCTATGACGCCGAAGATTTTCCTGAACGTGGCAGACTGAAAGAAGTGGGCTCTGTCTGGGTTTTTCAATAGCCCGTTTCTTTGTCTCATCCGGCTTATTTGTATTTTTGATCAAATGAAGTACCTTGCCGCATGCGAGAAGATTACCTGAACCCCGAGTCTGGCCGTTTAAGCCCCGTTGATAAAGATATCGAACGGGCTCTGAGACCTTTGAGCTTTGATGACTTCACGGGACAGGATAAGGTTCTGGAAAATCTTAAAGTGTTTGTTCAGGCGGCCCGTCAGCGGGAAGAGGCTCTGGATCATGTGCTTCTGCATGGCCCTCCAGGTTTGGGAAAAACCACCCTTTCCTACATCATTGCCAATGAGCTGGGTTCTGAAATTAAGATTACTTCAGGCCCGGTACTCGATAAACCGAGCGATCTGGCCGGCCTGCTCACCAATCTGGAGACCAATGACGTACTCTTCATTGATGAGATTCACCGGCTTAATCCCATCGTGGAAGAATACCTGTATTCCGCCATGGAGGACTATAAGATCGATATCATGCTGGATTCGGGACCAAACGCCCGCTCAGTGCAGATATCACTCAATCCCTTTACGCTGGTAGGAGCCACCACCCGGGCAGGTTTGCTTACCTCTCCGTTAAGGGCTCGTTTTGGGATTAACTCAAGACTTGAATATTACGACGCCAAACTGCTGAGTACCATCGTGGAGCGGTCTGCCTATATCCTTAAAACGCCTATTGATGAGGAAGGTGCCTTTGAAATTGCCCGCCGCAGCCGTGGTACCCCCCGTATTGCCAATAACCTGCTGCGGCGTACCCGTGATTTTGCTCAGGTAAAAGGAACGGGTAAAATTGATCTCAACATTGCGAAAATGGCATTGGGTGCATTGGACGTAGATGAACACGGCCTCGACGAAATGGATAATCGGATTTTATTTACGATTATTGACAAATTTAAGGGAGGCCCGGTGGGTCTGAGCACCATTGCCACAGCCTGCGGAGAGGAAGCCGAAACCATTGAAGAGGTGTATGAGCCTTTTTTAATTCAGGAAGGTTTTCTGAAACGTACCTCCCGCGGCCGGGAAGCCACAGAAAAAGCCTATGCTCACCTCAAAATTGTACCCAAGTACCGCATGGGGGAGCTATTTTAATACAACAAACAACCTATGGAATCAAAAAAGAAATTAAGCTCTGCTGCAGAGGTGGTGAAAATTGAACCCCGCGAACAGAACAAGGAAGTACTGTTTGAACTGGCCTGGGAAGTTTGTAACCAGGTAGGGGGGATTTATACCGTGATCCGGTCAAAAGTGCCTGCAATGGTGGAGAAATGGGGAGACAACTATTGTCTTATCGGGCCGTATTTTCCGCAAACTGCCGCCATTGAATTTGAGGAGGTAAACGATGATTCGGTATTCTGTAAAACTGCCGAAAAGCTTAAGGCAGAAGGCATGAATGTGCACTATGGCCGCTGGCTGGTGACGGGTCGTCCGCACATCATTCTGGTAGATATCAAAGAAACCCTTACTCAGGTAGATAACCTCAAATTTGAGCTATGGGATAAACACCAGATCAGCACCATCAATGCTGAACCACTGGTAAACAGTGTACTGGCTTTCGGGGCTATGGCCGAGGGGTATCTCACCGAGTTTGTGAACGCCAACTCCCGCAAATTCGGCATCATCGCCCATTTTCATGAGTGGATGTCTGCCGTTCCTATCCTGAACCTCCGGAAAAACAACGTGCCCCTGGCTACAGTATTCACTACACATGCCACCATGCTGGGTAGATACATTGCCGGTAATGTGGATGATTTCTACGAACACCTGCCCTCCTACAACTGGAAAGAGGAAGCCCGTAATTACGGCATCGAAGCTCAGGCCGGCATTGAACATGAAGCGGCTCAATTGTGTCATGTGCTCACCACCGTTTCTGATATCACCGCCAAGGAGTGTGAGGTGTTTTTTGAACGGAAATGTGACCTCATTCTGCCAAACGGATTAAATATCACCCGGTTTGCCGCTACTCATGAATTTCAGAACCTCCATTTGAAATACAAGCAAAAGATCAATCAGTTTGTGATGGCTCATTTCTTTCAGTCATACAGCTGGGATCTCGACAATACCCTGTATTTCTTCACCTCGGGCCGGTATGAGTTTAAAAACAAAGGCTATGACCTCACCCTGGAGGCTTTGAAACGCCTGAATTTCAAACTGGTAAAAAACAACGTGGATACCCGTGTGATCATGTTTATTATCACCCGTAACCCCGTAAAATCGATCAATCCCGACGTGCTGCAGTCGCGGGCAGTGATGCAGGAGATCAAAGAAACCTGCGAAGCCATTGAAAAGCAGCTGGGCGAAGAACTCTTCTATGCATCGGCTTCCAATGAAGATCCCAATATGCCCGATCTCAATCAGTTTGTGGACGAATACTGGAAACTTCGCCTACGGCGTACCATTCAGACCTGGAAAACCAAAAGCCTGCCCACTACGGTGACGCATCTGCTGGAAGGGCCCGATGACATCACCCGCTTTTTCGATCAGTCAAATCTCAAAAACCACGAGCAGGATCGGGTGAAGTTTGTGTATCATCCTGATTTTATTTCACCGACCAATCCGCTGTTCGGACTCGAATATGGTCAGTTTGTGAGGGGCTGCCACCTGGGTATTTTCCCGAGTTATTACGAGCCCTGGGGATATACTCCGCTGGAATGTGTGATCCGTGGAATACCTACGGTGACCTCCGATCTTTCCGGTTTCGGTGATTTCATGTTACAGATCATGAAAGACTATGAAAATGTGGGGGTGTATGTGGTAGATCGTAAAGACAAAAACTTTGATCAGGCTGCCGAGCAGCTGGCCAATCTCCTCTATAAATTTGTAACGATGGATCGCCGGGAGCGAATTATGCAGCGAAACCGCGTAGAAAATTTCTCCGATATTTTCGATTGGGTCAATCTCCGTTCCTATTACGATACCGCTCACGAACTGGCTTCCAGAAAGGTAGGAGTGAAATTAAAATAGGTAAAGTAGCTATTTAGTATTGGGCTATGTAATCAATTGATAGTCTGTGAAATGTAAAATTGTGGGCCATGTCTTGTCTTAAAATGGTACAATTTCTACTTTTGCAGACTATTTTTTATTGATTCATTTTTCCTATGCTTCAGTTTTCGGTATTTCTGCTGTTTGCCTACCTCATGGGATCTATCCCTACGGCTGTTTTGTATGGCCGTCTGGTACACGGTGTCGATATCCGGAAACACGGATCGGGTAATGCGGGAGCTACCAACTCCCTGCGGGTACTGGGCAAAAAAGCAGGAATCACTGTACTGATCATTGATATGCTCAAGGGCATCATTCCCATTCTTATTTGCCGGTATTTCTTTTCCAATGATCCCGAAGACCTCATTCTTATCGGTTTCGCGGCGGTAGTCGGGCATCTTTTGCCCGTGTTTGCGGGTTTCAGAGGCGGGAAAGGTGTGGCTACTTCATTTGGGGTTATTCTGGCTCTTTATCCGCTGGCGGCTCTCATCTGTCTGTTGGTTTTTCTGATCCTTGTCTATCTCACCCGCTATGTTTCCTTATCGTCTATGGCGGGTTCTCTTACTTTTTTGGTGTATAGCCTCATTGCTCTTCCAGACCTCCGGTTTTTTCAACTGATGTGTCTGGTGCTTTTTCTGGTGCTTGTGTACATGCACCGGGCCAATATTAAACGCCTGATCAACGGTACGGAAAACCGTTATCCGCCTAAATAGAAATATTCCTCTACGGAGGATTGAGGACAAAATCCTTTTAGATGTTCAAAAGCGGTTAAAATAGATAGAAAGAAAATTTACTTACTAAGTGAATTATAACTTTAGAAGGAATAAAAGTCGGTAATAATCATTGTTCTTTAGCGGTTGTCCTCGCCGGACAGGCCATACTTTTTTTCGAAAAAAAGTATGCAAAAAAACATTGCCAAAATAAACTTGTACACTTAAGGTTTCTTTAATTCCTCCGATCTGCAACTATTAATTGGGAAACCTTAAGCGTACTTCGAACAGTATTTTGGCAAATCGGACTTGTGATTTATGCAGGATATCTAAATGTTCCGATACTTCTCAAGGTAGAATAAATTGAAAAGGAATAAAGTATCATATTAGAATTTTATGAGTTCTAGCTATAATTTTTTTAGGTATTATTGAAGGCTTTAATTAATGGAAGAGAAACAAGACAAATCCATACAAAAACTATCCAATTGGATATGGATCTGGTGAGTCTAAATCAAAATTCAGTTCTGTTCAACGAAAAGGGCTAACTTTGTGGGGTAAATAAGTAGCCCGTGATACGTACGCTCCCTGAAGATACAAAACAACGCTTTCTGGACGAACTCTTTGAGTTTCTCCGCATACCCTCTGTAAGTGCAGATCCCCGGTTTGCATCGGATATGCAGACGGCCGCAGAATGGATCAAAAACCGACTGCTGGATGCCGGTCTTGATCTTGCAGAAGTTTGTCAAACTGCCGGCCACCCGGTGGTCTATGCCGAAAAAATTTTTGACCCCGCTCTGCCCACCATCCTCACCTATGGCCATTACGATGTGCAGCCTGCCGATCCCTACGAACTCTGGGACAGTGCTCCTTTCGAACCGGTAATCCGCAAAACTTCGGTACATCCCGAAGGTGCCATTTTTGCCCGTGGAGCCTGTGACGACAAAGGCCAGATTTATATGCACGTAAAGGCTCTGGAAGGCATGATCGCCTCCGGAACTTTGCCCTGTAATGTCAAAATCATGTTTGAAGGGGAAGAGGAGGTAGGTTCAGAAAACCTGGAAAGCTTTGTACGGGAAAATAAAGAACGTCTGGCCGCCGATATCATCCTGATCTCCGATACGTCTATCATCGCGAATGACATTCCTTCGGTAGAAACAGGGCTTCGGGGTCTTTCTTACATGGAGGTGGAAGTAACCGGACCGAACCGCGATCTTCACTCGGGTGTATATGGAGGTGCCGTGGCCAATCCCATTCATGTGCTCAGCCAAATGATAGCTTCGATGCACGATGAAAACGGACGTATTACCATTCCCGGTTTCTACGATAAAGTGATCGAACTCTCTGCCGACGAACGCGATGCTCTGGAAGCTGCTCCCTTTGATGAAAAGGCGTATATGCAGGATCTGGCCATTGACGCTGTTCAGGGCGAAACGGGATATACCACCTGGGAGCGGGCAGCTATTCGTCCCACGCTGGATGTGAACGGGATCTGGGGCGGCTATACCGGAGAAGGCTCCAAAACGGTGCTCCCTTCCAAAGCTTCCGCCAAAATTTCGATGCGGCTGGTACCCGATCAGGATTGGAAGGAAATCTCCGATCTTTTCGCAGCTCATTTCAAGGCCATCGCTCCGCCTTCTGTGAAAGTGAAGGTAAGCCGCCACCACGGCGGGCAGCCTTATGTGACTCCCACAGATTCTGCAGGTTACAAAGCGGCATTTAAGGCCATGGAAGAAGCCTTTGGCAAAACTCCGGTTCCTACCCGGGGTGGCGGCAGCATTCCTATCGTGGCCCTCTTTGAAGAAGTATTAGGCCTGAAATCCATTCTTTTTGGCTTTGGCCTGGATTCAGATGCTCTTCATTCGCCCAATGAGCATTACGGGGTGGTCAATTTCTTTAAAGGCATAGAAGCTATTCCTTTGTTTTATAAACATTTTGCTCAAAACGCATGATACAAGCAAGCACCGAGGCTCCGTCTCATTATTCTGATCTGGACAAAATGCCCGTCCGCGATATTCTGGAAGGCATCAATGCAGAAGATAAAACGGTACCTCACGCCGTAGAAAAAGTACTACCGGCCATTGAAACGCTGATAGAACAGATTGTGCCCCGTATGAAGCAGGGGGGGCGTCTTTTCTACATAGGTGCCGGTACCAGCGGCAGATTAGGAATTGTAGATGCCTCAGAATGTCCGCCCACCTATGGGGTTCCTCATGGCCTCGTAGTGGGAATTATGGCGGGTGGAGATGCTGCCATACGTAAGGCTGTGGAGTTTGCCGAAGACGATGAGCAGCAGGCCTGGAAAGATCTGGAATCCTTTCAGCCGAACTATAACGATACGGTGATCGGAATCGCTGCCAGCGGACGTACCCCCTACGTCATCGGAGGCCTGAAGGCTGCGAATGAAGCCGGTCTGCTTACCGGTTGTATCGTTTGCAATGAGGGCTCTGCCGTAGCGGCTGCCGCCCAATATCCCATCGAAGTAGTGGTAGGTCCCGAATTTGTGACGGGCAGCACCCGCATGAAATCGGGAACCGCACAAAAGCTGGTGCTCAATATGATTTCTACCACGGTGATGATCAGGCTGGGCCATGTGAAAGGAAATAAAATGGTGGATATGCAGCTATCGAACGAAAAGCTGGTTGACCGCGGCACCAAAATGGTGATGCAGGAGCTCGGTGTTTCCGACTATGAGTTTGCCCGCGAGCTGCTTCTGAAATACGGAAGTGTTCGTAAAGCCGTGGATAGTCAGCAGGGATGAATACCTCCTGGCTATCGGCAGAATGGTTCAGACCCGATACCCTCCTGAACTTCCATTGGGCTCAGCCCGTGTATCTGTATGGCCTGGCTTTTATTCCTTTACTTTTTCTGATCCGCTGGTTCAGACCTTTGAAACGGGTGGTTTCCCTTCCATTTATACTGCCCGATGCCTCCACCGACCGTTTCCGCTGGGTGACGGTTTTCCGGCATCTCATTCCTCTATGCTTTTCGCTGGGTCTGGCTCTGGCTATTCTGGCTCTGGCCCGCCCGCAACGTACCCTTGCCTCAGAAGATCAGATTCCGGAGGGGTTGAACCTCATCCTGGCTCTCGATATCTCGGAATCTATGCTGGCCACCGATCTGCAGCCCACCCGACTGGCTGCCGCAAAAAACGTGGCCTCCCGGTTTATCAAAAACCGTACACATGATAAGATAGGCCTGGTAGTTTTTGCCGGTGAGGCCTTCTCATTATGCCCGCTCACCACCGACTATCGCGTACTTCAATCTTACATCGACCTTATCCAACCCTCCCTTATTCCTGCAGCCGGCACCGCAATAGGCTCGGCACTGGCTGTAGGGATCAATCGATTACGGGATATTCCCGGATCGAATAAAGCCATCATTCTGCTTAGCGATGGGGACAACACTGCCGGAAGTCTGCCACCAGAGATTGCTTCCGAACTCGCCAAATCATTTAATATTCGTATTTATTCCATTGCCCTGGGTACCCAAAATGCGGCTGAAATTAACCGGGATATACTGAAAGAGGTAGCCGGAACCGGGCAGGGTCAATTTTTTGATGCCTCCTCCGCCACAAATTTACAGGCCGTATTCCACCAGATTGAAAGCCTCGAAAAAGCCCGGCTTCTGGACCATTTTCGCCAGGAGTTCAGCGATTATTACACCATCTACCTGCGGTGGGCTCTGGTCTTTTTTATTCTCGCCCTCGTATTTCGGGTAAGTCCCCTCGGAAATATTCTGGAGGATTGAAGAGGAACGGGTTACGATTTCGGATTGCCGATTTGCGATTTCGGATTGTTGATTTCGGATGTGAGATTTAGATTGCTGAAAGCCGACTGCTGAAAGCCGATTGCCTAATGACGAATGTAGAATTGTCTATGCCTGAATAGCCTTGATCGTTATAAACTTCGCGTCCTGGCGTCCTGGCGGTGATTTCGATTTCGGATTTGCGATTGAGGATTTCGGATTGCCCCTCGATCCCTGCAAAGACATGTCTTTAACTTTTAACCTTCTACCCTCTCGATTCCTCCGAGGGCACGCCTTTAACCCTCTTCCCGCCAAGGGCGGACAAGCCATCTTCCCACTGCCTATTGCCCACTGCCTACTCCCTAAAACCTACCCCCTAATACATTCAACCCTCTTCCCGCCTACGGCGGACAAGCCCGCTTCCCACTTCCCCCCTAAACACTCATTTCTTTCCCCCCAAATCCCCCTCACTTCCTCATTCCTTCCTATCTTCGGTCTTATGAATTCTGATGCTTCCGAAATTGTGGTGATAGGTCTGGGGTATGTAGGTCTGCCTCTGGCTTTGGCGATGGCTCGTGAGTACCCCGTGATTGGTTTTGATACAAACCCGCAGCGGGTAAACGAACTTCAATCGGGTGTTGACTGCAACGGAGAATGTGAACTTGCGGCTCCCTTGCCCAAATTCCTCAACCAGCTGAGTAAACAGGATCTAAACCCTAAGGTCCGCCATTTTTTTCTGATCACCGTACCCACACCGCTCAATGAGTTCAGGCAGCCCGATCTCAGCTATCTGCTGGAGGCTTCGCGACGGGTGGCCCGACTGCTTTCCCTGGGAGATGTGGTGGTGTATGAAAGCACCGTGTACCCTGGTTGTACCGAAGAAGATTGTGTGCCCGTACTCGAAAAGGAAAGCGGCCTAACTTTCAATACTGATTTTTTCTGCGGCTATTCGCCGGAACGCATCAATCCCGGTGATAAAATCAATACATTAGGTAAAATCCGCAAAATAACCTCGGGTTCTACGCCTGAAGCTGCCCGGCTGGTGGATGAGCTCTATGCCTCCGTCATACCGGCGGGCACTTACCAGGCTCCTTCCATTCGGGTGGCAGAAGCGGCTAAAATTATTGAAAATTGCCAGAGGGATGTCAATATCTCCTTTATGAACGAACTGGCCCTCATTTTTGACCGCCTCGGTATCGATACCAAAGAGGTGATCAAAGCCGCCTCCACCAAATGGAATTTTCTGCCTTTTCAGCCAGGTCTTGTTGGCGGGCATTGTATCAGCGTAGATCCTTACTACATGATTCATAAGGCCGAGTCTGTAGGGTATCATCCCGATCTGATTGGGGCCGGTCGACGCATCAACGATTCGATGGCTTCTTTTGTGGCTTCCAAATCAGTGAAGCTTATGATCCAGAAAGGACTACCTGTCAAAGGGGCTTCCGCTCTTATCCTCGGAATCACCTTCAAAGAAAACTGCTCCGATATCCGCAATACCCGCGTGGCAGACATCCGTGACGAATTGCTCGAATATGGCCTTCACGTCGACATTGCTGATCCCCGGGCTAATCCCGCCCAGCTGCAGGAAGAGCTAAATATCCGTCTCCAGGAAACCTACGACCTCAATGACTACGACCTGCTCATTCTGGCTGTTCCCCATTCCGAATTTCTGGAGGGCTACAAACAACTGACTCCCCAAAAATCCCGCATCATTTTCGATATCCGCTCTGCCTGGCCACGGGAACTGGTGGATGCCACGTTGTAAAGAGTTACGATTTCGGATTGCCGATTTGCGATTTCGGATTGTTGATTTCGGATGTGAGATTTAGATTGCTGAAAGCCGAAAGCCGATTTGCGATTTCGGATTGTTGATTTCGGATGTGAGATTTAGATTGCTGAAAGCCGACTGCTGAAAGCCGATTGCCAAGTGCCTAAATATCGTTGACCCTTTTAAAACTTCCACCTTTCCGCCAACCTCGGACAGGGAAACTTCCCTCTCCCCGCCAACGGCGGACAAGCAAGCTTCCAACTTCAGGCTTCCATCTCTCCAATTCCTGATTTTCCAATTCTCCATTTCACTATGATCTCGAAGAAAAAATTGTTCTTTTCATGTATCAAAATAGAAGCTCTACGCCACTTAAAAATTTGACACTAATTGCCATTGATTTAGCTAGGAAAATATAAAATAATTTATAAAGGCTTTTTTCGATCCTCCATTTTGCAGCTGAATTGCTCAGTATCAGTTGAATTTCATCTAAGTACCTGGTAAAAAGTTATCCACATTTTGCTCGTTTTTTTAGCTTTTTTGATTAAAACAAATGTTTTATTGCTAAAAATCATTTAACTCTCTTATTAATAGGGTATTATATAAGAATATTGTGCAGAATGTGTCACATTTGTGCGGGAATTCAAGGGAATTTTGTGATTGTGATCCTGAATTCACGCGTAGGATAGGTCTAAAAGCGACAGAAAGTGTCGTATTTTCCATTAACTGTCACAGAAATGATAAATACTGTTTAATAAACTTTTCAATCTCTTAGAATTAAATAATTTCAAAAACACTATATTTGTGCTATCGATTTGTTCTGCTTCGGCAGAGGGATCGGTCCGGGCCGGATGGAGAGTTAATTTTTCCGACGCGGTAAGTTTTAGAGAAATTATGAAAGAGCAATGCCCCCGGGCATTCGATAGTGAATCTATACGACCAGTGCTTTTTCCTTTACAGCGGTGCACAGCTGTAAGATGGATCTAACTTACTTCGCTTGAGCAATTTTCCCTCCTGAGAAAAGGCATCGTTGCATGGATTTCAGATGCAAGAAAAAACCCCCGAACAGATTTCTCTGTGCAGGGGCTTAAAGCAAATGCTTTTTGATTTCGCACCTCAAAAGTACTGCTTTAATTCTGATTCTGAAAAAAATATGATTTTACGGTATCGCCCGGCTGTAATATTTTTTCATTACTAAAACATTAAAGCAATGTTTAAAAAACGTTTTTCCCGTATCACAGAACGGGCGGCCCAGCGAATCGCGGCCATCAAATCCATCGATCCTGAACTGGATCTCGGCAACGGAATCACCGTTGCAGCATTTCAAACTCTCATTGCAGATACAGACGCCGCTCTGGAAACCTACAACACGCAGTTGTCTATAACCGACAATGCCAAAAGCAGGCTCGCCCAGAACGAAAAGGATCTGCGGGTACTCACCGAGCGGGTTCTTGTAGCCGTTGCCGCTAAATACGGCAAAGATTCGTATGAGTACGAGAAAGCCGGCGGCACACGACTCTCAAAGCGTAGACGCCCCCGTCGATCGGTAGCGGTACCTTCAAGCTGAGAGTAGAAATGACCACTTCGTTAAAAGCACTTTTCGAAAGGAAAGTGCTTTTTTGTTGAATGCTGATTTGGGTTTTGGTATTTCAACTTACCTGCCACCGCCTTCCCGCGTAGGCGTCCAGGTAAGCTTCCATCTTCCTACCCTTCATGTTTTATTTGGCTCCTCCATTTGCGTGCCTGTTAAACCAATCGAATCTTTCCAATTTTTCATCATACACAAAACATCTTCCAGCTTCCATCTTCGAACCCCTAATATTCAATTTAGCTTCTACATTTGCGTGACGCTTAAGGCATTCAAACTTTCCAATTTTATCTCTAACGCAGACAACCCCTCTTCAAACTTCCAGCTTCGATCTTCTAACTAAATACAAACGTATGTTTATTTCTAAGAAACGAACCTTCGTTACTTGATTCGCAACGTTCGTTAGTTGATTCACAACGTTCGTTAGTTGATTCGCAACG
>CBINGY010000011.1:0-88340 GCA_966250325.1 uncultured Cytophagaceae bacterium
GAGGCACCACAGGATACAGTTACAGCTGGAGCAACAGTGCTACTACACAAGATATAACCGGATTGGCAGCGGGCACCTATACAGTAACCGTCACTGATGCCAACATTTGTACAGCAACAGCCTCTGCGATTGTTACGCAACCTACCCAGCTCAGTGCCCTCATATCTGAGAGTAAAAATCTGACATGTTATGAATCACAGGATGGTACCGCCAAGGTTACGGTTTCCGGAGGAGTTTCACCATATCTTTATTCCTGGAGTCCAACTGGCGGCACATCGAGTGAGGCTTTGAATTTAAGTGCTGGTTCCTACACAGTTACAGTAACTGATCTAAACAGTTGTACAGCCACTGCCTCCATACTTATTACCCAGCCTGTTCAGTCTTTTGTTTCGATTCAGGGAAAAACAGATCCTGAAACCTGTGGAGGCCTAAGTGGAAGTATTGATTTCAGTACAGAAAATATTGCAAATGGCAGTTATATTTTAGAGTATAATGTTGACGGTCAATCATATACCAAGACTGTCAATATTAGTACCAATGCGTTTACTCTAACTGGCCTGCCAAAAGGAACGTACAGTAATTTTAATTTGAGGATTTCTCCCTGTATGGTAATTGTAACCGGTTCTGTTATAATAAGTGATCCTTCCTTTCAAACTTCAGCGGAAAATACGGGCCCTTACAACAAAGGAGATGACATACAATTAATGGCTGCCAGTGGTGTGGAATTTACATGGACCGGACCCAATGGATTTTATAGTGAGCTCCAGTCTCCTAAAATTGACTCTGCGAAGGAGGAAAATGCAGGTTTATATGAAGTTATTGTGAAATCAGCTAGTGGCTGTGCAGATACAGTTTCTACTACGGTTGTTGTTAATTGTTTACCTTCGGGTGTTTCCTACTATCTTATTTATGGAGGAGAAAATCCGGAGCTCGTCGCTCCCGTTTCACAGGGATTGAATGTTCAGATTGATAGAAACCGCCCAATGACAGTAATGGCTCTTCCGAATTGTACGGAGAATAGTATTGAAAGTATGAAGTTGCAGCTTAGCGGCACCACGGTTATTAAATATACCGAGGATAACAATAGCCCTTATTATTTACATGAAACGGCCGGACAGCCAACAGGGGCGTTGTTAGATTTTAACCTGTACTCCTTTATTGCCCGATCCTATGATCAGAATGATGTTCGGGGAAATGTAATTTTTGGACCGGATGTGTTTCAATTTAACATACTGAATGGTACAAATACCATAAGTGCTCTTTCTTCATCACAGACTCAACTTTGTAATGGACAGGAGTTTACAGTAAGCACTTCAAGTACGGGTGATTTTGTAGAAGGAAACTTGTTCAGAGTGTATCTTTCTGATAAAGATGGATCTTTCTTACAGCCAAGACTTATCGGTTTGGGGAATAATCCAGATGCTCTGCTATGTAAGCTTCCGGTGGACTTGATAAGCAGTAAAAAGTATAAGTTAAAGGTGACGTCTTCAGATCCTGTTGTTTCATCCGAGGTTTCCGTTTTACCACTGTCAGTTATTGGACTTGATTTACATTTAAGCTCGCCTATTGATGATTTCTCAGGAAGCACCGGGACGGAAAATGCTGTTCGTAGCATAACTGCAGAGAATGATATTCTTGATAATTCCAGAATCCAGTTTGAGGCGGGAAAAAGTATTTCATTAAAACCCGGGTTTTCTGTAACCCAAGGATCGGTTTTTACCGCAAAAATTGAGTCTCAGTGCCCGAATTAAGGAGAGTTTACCTGGCAAAAAAAAGCCGGAATCTTTAGGTTCCGGCTTTTTTTATAGATCATAAATAAATTTTTGGATAGAGCGTATTCGATACTCTTCGCCATACATGGCCGTTACCACCAGATCCATGGCGTGTTCACGGGTTTCTTCATCCAGATTTTTGAGCTCATCAGATTTAACCAGAACCGTATTTCCGGTAAGTTCAACCTGCCAGTTGAATGGATTTATGATTATGGGATCCAAATTAGCGTCATAAATCTTGAAGCTTTCAGGTGAAGAGACAACTTTACGGGCATAATTGAATTCCCAATCGGCTAATTCAGGTGCAATGCTTACTATTCGTTTTGTGAGTTTCAAAAGTTCAAAATCCCGGTTTGGCGAGATAGTCAGAGAAAATTTTCGCGTTTCTCCTGAAGAAATTTCCCAGCTAAGCCTGCCAAGTGATAGAATCTTTTCGTCAAAGAAATTGGTTAATTCTTTCCTGTTTTCTTCTGAGCCTTCCTCTAAAACTCTTCGAATAAGGGCGTTATTTTTTTCAAGCCAAAGCCAGAATTTCCTGATATCGGTGTCCAGTTTCATCCGGCAAATTTAGAGAGTAATTGTCAGACCGTTTCTTTTCTCAAGCCGTCTTTCAAACTCCAGTCAAAATAGGTTAATGGCAAAGAATAGATTTCAATGCTGTCACCCGGAAATTTCCGATGTACTTCATCCTGAATCTGCGAGAAGAATGCAGCAAACGTGATACAGGAAAGTTTATGAACCGTCTCTTCGGTTTCCTGTCCTGCTTCGCTCAGCATATGGCGGGTGCGGCCCCAGTCTATTTCCACACTCTTCGCATAATTATTAGACAACAGGAAATCTTTAATTTCCGTGATTTTGTTCTTTGATCGATCGATTATTTGGAGGTGTATCATAGCTTTGGTCAGGAGTTAAGCAGGCCGGCGGCCCATTGTTGTTTAAACCAGGTTTGTAAGTACTTGATCTGTAGTTGTAATTGTTTCATGTAGCTGTCTATCAGCTTATTTTGTCGGCTGTTTATAAGGAATAGAGAACTTTCTCCTTGTGAAAAGCGAAGCTCTTCAATTTCGAGCATTTGCTGATAATTCTCAATTAAGGACGCTGCCAGATTGGTCTGGTTACGGAGGTTTTGAAGCTCTGTTTGGTACTGAATGATTTTCGTTTCCAGTTCCCAGTTTTTCTGTTTCTGCTTCCACTGGGTTTCTTCCATCTTCAGATTGGTTTTCTGAAGCTCTCCCCGGCTTTCGCGTAAAAACAGCGGAACGTTAAATGATAAACCAAATTTGTAATTGTTTGTTAGATATGGATTTATGTTGTTTTCGAAAGTAAAATAATCCTTGCTCAACAAATTGGCTTTGATCTTAAGTTCGGGAAGCAGGTTTTGTCTTTTCAGCCTTTGCTCGACCTGAAGTACAGTAAACTGATAGGCGAGCGTACGGATAGCCGGGTGTTGTGAGAGGTTATCTGTCAAATCATTGACCTGCTGAATTTGCGGCAAAGTAAGGAGAAGTCCTATTTCGGGAATTGTAGTTTCAGCAAGCAGATAAGGCTCCATATTCTCACCCCAGAGGTATTGAGAGAGGTTAACACCCGCTTTTTGAAATTCCTGAACAGCCGCTGATTGCTGAAGTTGAAGAGCTAGTACCTGACCTGCCGCCTCAGTAGTATCTGCCGCGGCTTTCTCACCGTTATTGAATAAGATGCGGGTTAATTCAAGCCGTTGAAGGGCTATTTCAAGATTCTGATCAATAATCTGTAATTCCCGGTAGGCGGCGGCCCAATACCAGTAGTCGGTAATGGCATTGAGATAGAGGTCGTTGAGTATGGCTCTACGCTCTTCTTCTGATTGATTTACCATAATTTCGGCCTGTCTGAGGGCCGCTCTTTTCTTGTCAATCAGAAGTCCTTGCAGCACCGGGATTTCAACACCTGCATAGGAAAGAACCCCATTAGTGAGTTCAGGATTCAGGTATTTTCCCATATTATTTTCAACTCCAGCCTTTAGGGTAATTCCCAGTGGTGTAAAAAGTTTAATCTCCGGGTTGTTGTGATCATAATACCTGTCACCTGAGAGCCTTTTAGCATCTTTCTGAATGTCGATAACCGGATCAAAAATCCCACGTGAGGCAAGCACAGCGGCTACGGACTGGCCGACCTGCAGGCTGGTTTGCCGGGCGACAGGGTGATATTCTTCAACCTGTTTCAGAAAGTTATACGGGCTAAGCACAGCTGTATTATTCTGAGCCAGCAGATGACCTGAAACAAGCAGAAGTAAAAACAGGCTATTTCTTATCCTTCTTTTCATTTCCTTGTGCGTTGAATTGATAGTACTCTGGTGGGAATCCGTTGATATTACGCCAGAGCTCATAATAGATGGGCACATCTTTGAGCAAAGCAATGCCATTCGCTCCACCGCCTATCTGGATTTCATTGGGCCACCCTTTTTCGGCAGGGTCTGGTGTTACCAGTACTTTAAATTCGCCATTCACATCGGTAGAGGTTTCAATGGCTGCGATTTGCCCTCCAAAGGTTCCATAGCTTGTTCCCGGCCAGCCGCTGAATACAATCGCAGGAAATCCATCAAAGATGAAACGAACTTTCTGCCCGATACTAATAAGTGGAATGTCCATCGGTTTCACGAACATTTCAACCGCTTTTTCCCCGATTGCTGGTACAATTTCGACTACCATGTCACCTTCTTTCATGATCTCACCTATACCCGCCTTTCTTGCTTTGGTAATCTGTCCGTTTTGGGGTGCCAGAAGGTAAAGGAATCCTCTTCGTTGGATGTAATTGGCCAACTGGTTTCTTAGTTTGGCGATCTCTGCGTCGGTAGACGTGGCCGCTGAGATACTCGCAAATCTCTCACCTTCCGTCTTTGCGATTTTTTCGGCATACTCCTGAATGGTAGAATTACGCTCAATTTTCAAATTGAGAAGTTCCTGGCGACTTTGGTCAAGCTTGTTTTGAGAGCTGTTCACTTTTGCTTTTCCATTCTGAAAATTCACTCTTCTTTTTTCAAATTCAATTAGCGAAAGTGCTCCCTGATCTAACATAACCTTAGCCGCCTCAATCTGACGGGAATAAGCATCCAGAGCATTGATATCTGCCACCAGATCGGCCGAGTCACTGGAGATTTTCAGTAGCTGCTGACTTATTTTGTTATCAATAGAAGCGAGTTTTAATTTTTGAGATTCCCGCAAAGCCGTCACCTGGTTAATAGCGGCTTCCGCTTTTGAGAGATAGGCTTCCGTAGATAGCTCTTTGGCCTCAATCTGTCTTCCCACGTTGTCAGTCAGTGTTGGGTCAAGATACTCCGTTTTTACTTCTGAAAGTTTGAGTATAGTATCTCCTTTCTGCACGAAATCCCCTTCCTTCACATACCATTGTTCAATACGACCGGGAATAATTGTGTTTAATTCCTGTGGCCTATCCTGAGGTTTCAGAGCGGTCACTTTTCCTTTGGCTCGTATATTCTGCGTCCAGGGCAAAAAGAGCGTGAGGAGCATAACCATTGTTATACCCAGCAGCCACCTGCCCGCATTACTCACTTTGGTGATGAGATATACCTCATTCAGTGATGGGTATTTATCACGAAGAGAGGGGGTTTCGTCAATGTTGGTGTGCAATAAATCATTCATGATTTTATAGAAGTTCAATGGTTTTATCACAGTAAGTGGCACATCTGTTATCTGATGACGCTATGATTACGGTGGTGCCCGTACTTCTCAAATAGTTTACTATTTTATCTACCTGTTGATTTGTGAGGTTTATAAAAGGATCTTCAAGTAACGTGAGTTTATTTTGAAGTAAAATGGCTCGTGTAAGTAGTATGCGGTGTCGTGTTTTTCCGGATAACCGCCTTCCAAACGGACCCAGACCTGTAAGTATTCCTTTTTCGGCATCTTTGATAAACTCATCTAGCCCTGTCATTTCGCAAACTTCCATAACTTCGTTGATGCCTAATTCACGGTTACCCAGGGTTATGTTTTCAAGCAAAGTGCCCTCGAAAATATCCTGCTTACCCAATAGGATACCCATTTGTCGTCTTAAAGAAAGGGTATTGTAATTCTGAATCGGGAGCCCGTTTATTAAAATACTTCCCCTAGTTTTCTTGTAGGCTCCGGTAAGTAATCGGAGAACAGACGTTTTGCCTGAACCGGAAGGCCCTCTTAAAAAGACCCATTCTCCGGAAGTAGCTTCCATGTTGAAATTCTCTAGTACCTTTGCATCTCCATTGTATCCAAAATCAACCCCCTGCATGGATATAGTTAAACCGGCATTTTGTTCTTTCAGCTCAATACTTCCAGAGGTTTCGATTTCCGCTTTTGCCACTTTGTCGAGTTTTTCTACGGAAGTAAGTGTTTCATAAACCTGATCCATATTTACAATAAGCTTTTCTATGGAGCCCATGATCAATACGATCACGATATCTGCAGCAATAAACTGACCGATATTAATTTGCTGATCAAGGAGAAGCGTAACCCCTAGTACGAGCATAGCCGCGATAATCAAAATTTTGAAGATGATTAAAGCCCAATACTGTACTTTGAGCACTCTGAAATGGCTGGTTCTTGCTTTCAGATACCGGCCAAGCAAATTGTCCATTTTGTTTACGTGGAGGGTAGTGTAGCGGGCATATTTGAAAGTTTTGATTCCCCGGGCCATTTCTTCCAGCCAGCTGGCGGCTTTGTATTTGAAATCACTTGTTTCAAGAGATGTTTCAAATCCCCGATAAGAAGTGAATTTCAGAATAATCATAATGACTGAAAATAAAAAAATACCGAAGGCAATGAAAAGCGGGTGGTAAAAAGATAGCAGTATTACGCCGAAAATGATCTGAATAATGGCGGCTGGAATATCAAGAAGAAGCTTATGGATGCTTTTCTGAAGGCTGGGTGCATCAAAGAATCTGTTCACTAATTCAGGCAGGTAATAGCTGTCAAGCTTCTGTAAGTCAAGTTGAGGAAGCCGTTCGGTGTAATCAATGGCATATCTGACAAACAGCTTTTGTTCGATCTTTTCTATCATTTCCAGTTGCCTTACCTGAAGCAGGCCTGTAAAAAAAGTGCCGAGTAAAACCAGCAAGATTAAGACAATAATGGAAGTTGAGAGGGTGCCCGCCTGTACAAATCCAATGATGGTTTGAATCCCAAGAGGTAATGACAGGGATACTAACCCCGCAAATATTGAGTAGATGTAAATAGCTGTGATGTCTTTTTTGTCAAGCCATAACAAGCTGGCTATTCGTGAAACTGCCCTTCTGATACCAGGTTGTTGCATATTTTCCATAGTGGTAACTATTGTGCAAAGATATTAAACTTTCAACGATAATAGTAAAACTATAAATTAGAATTGTATTAGAACTTTTTTTAAATTAAAACTTCTATATTTGCCATAAATACTTCTGTATATGCAAATAGGTTTTCAGGTGAAATTGAACCCCGGGTTATACCTTAAAAACCCGGAAGGATCTGAAATGGGTCGGGAAATTATAAAAAATTCTATCAGGCTCATTCACGAGATTGGTTATGAGCAATTTACGTTCAAAAAGTTGGCCAGAATTATACCCACTACGGAGGCTACGGTTTACCGGTATTTTGAAAACAAGCACAAATTGCTGATCTATCTGATAGACATGTACTGGTCTTTTATAGAATTTCAGGTATTGTTTCACATCAATAACATCACAGACCCGGCGGAAAAGATCAGAAAGATCATTGATTTACTGGTTTGGGAAGACAATGCGGGGCAGCATTTTGTGGATATTGACCAGAAAGCACTATACTATATTGCCATTGCAGAAAGCAGCAAAACCTACCTCTCAAAGGATGTAGACGAGCACAACAGGGAATTATTTTTCAAACCATACAAAGATCTTTGTACGCTCATCGCCTCTATTTTTGAGGAGTATAATTCTTCCTTTCAGCATTCGCGTACCCTTGCAAGTAGCGTGGTAGAGCTCAGTCATCTGCAGTATTTTTTCATGAATCATCTCCCAAAATTGTGTGATTTTTCGGAGCGTAAAGATCCAAAGGAACTTGAGGCCTTTATTGAGAATCTGGTTTTTAAGACGCTTTCTTAGTTCATTTTTACAATGGTGACCCCATGCCCTCCGCGGTCGGCGTGCTCGTCTTCAAATCTGTTTACCTGTTTATAGGATTTCAGGTGGTTACGTACCAGGGTTCTCAGAATTCCGTCTCCTTTACCATGTACTATCCTTAATTCCGGGTACCCCAGCATAATGGCATCATCCATTAAACTGTCAAGAGCGGGTATAGCTTCCTCGGCTCTTTTACCGCGAATGTCAAGGTTAAAACTGAAATTTGCCATTTTTTCATTCATATCCATTCCTACGAGCCGGGCTTTTGGCGACTCTTTGGTGGCTTCTTTAAACGTCTTTTTACTTACTTTTTCCAGACGATTCAGTTTGATATTCGTTTTCAGGAGCCCAATGGCCACTTCCACATCCTTTCCTTTCAGTGCTATTACCTCTCCAATTGCTTCCTGGCCTTTGACACGAACGAAAGAGCCAAGACCTATAACACCTTCTTCCGTTTCCCAGTTGTCAGTAGGTTTGACCACCTCTTCTTTGAGCTCCTTTTCGACAAACTTCTCAATTTGTTCTCTGATTTCCCGGGTCTCTGTTTTTGCTGCTTTATTTTCTTTTATTTCCCGGATAGCGTTCTCAATTAGCCGGTTACTTTCTTTTACAATGCGTTTGGCTTCAGCCTTGGCTTCGTTCAGGATTCGCTTTTTTTCACCTTCGAGATAGTCTTTCAATCCCGTGTATTGCTGCAGCCGTTCTTTGAGGAGGCGATTTTGTTCATTGAACTCCGTATTTTTTTCGGCAAAAACTTTCTTTTCGATCTCAAGCTCTTTGAGCATTTTTTCAAAATCTACCTGCTGGGTTCCCAGCTTCGCTTTAGCTCTTTCAGTAACAAATGCAGGTAATCCGATTTTGCCGGCCACTTCCAGAGCAAAAGAACTGCCTGGTTTTCCCATTTCCAGCTGATACAGAGGTTCCAGCTTTTCGGCATCAAACTTCATGGCTCCGTTAATGAGCCCACGGTTTTTATCCGCAAAGATTTTCAGATTGGTATAATGGGTATTGATTACTCCTTTGGCTTTAGACTTTACGAAATTTTCCAGAAGTGATTCTGCAATAGCTCCTCCCAGATTGGGTTCAGTTCCCGTGCCAAATTCATCAATCAGGAACAAACTGTATTTATTCGTGTGATCCAGAAAAAAACGCATGTTGGTAAGGTGCGAGCTGTACGTGCTTAAGTCGTTTTCAATACTTTGCTCATCACCGATGTCGATAAACAGGTTTTTGAAAATACCGAGTTTAGAATCCGGCGAAATTGTGACCAGAAAACCACACTGGGCCATGTATTGATTCAGACCTATGGTTTTGAGCATGACAGATTTCCCACCGGCATTCGGTCCGGATACAATGAGGATGCGGTTGTCATCATTTAATTCTACTTTTAGCGGAATTGTTGGCTTTTTAAGCTTTTGATGAGTTAAAAAAAGTATGGGATGTCTGGCATTTTGCCAGTCGATCACTCGCTCGTTTACAAGAAGCGGAGCCGTGGCATCCAGTTCAATCGCCAGGCGGGCTTTGGCACGTATAAAATCAACCAGGCCCAGTAAAAAGTACGATTTACGGAGCTCTGGTATGAAAGGTCTTATTTCGGAAGTAAGACTTTTCAGTATCCGTATCACCTCTCTCCTTTCTTTTATCTCAAGGTCTCTTATCTCATTATTTGCCTCCAAAACCTCTGCCGGCTCCACAAAGGCCATATTCCCTGTGGCGGATTCGTCATGCACAAATCCCTTGAGTTTTCGTTTGTGCTCAGCTAATAAGGGGATAACAAGACGTCCGTTTCGAACGGTGAGAGTCATGTCATCACCGATCCAACCGCTGTTTTTGGCCATTTTATAAATACGCTCCAGACTTTTGCGAACGGCGTTTTGCTCAGCAATAATCTTTCTTCTGAGGCTGAAGAGTTCACCGGAGGCGTTGTCACGAACCTGACCGCGATCATCAATAATATGTTCAATAGATCGTATAATTTCTCTTAGATCAAGTTCCTGGTCCACCGCTTGCTTTACCATGTCTGAAAGGAGCGGGTAGCGAAGCTCTTTCCCGTCAAAAAAATCCTGTATCTGAAGAATAGTACCCAGTGAGAGTTTCAGGTCGAAGAAAAGCTCTTCTGAAAGATAGGAACCTTCTTTGCTAACACTTTCGAGGGATTCGTTCAGGTCAAAATAATTCTGTTCCGGAAAAGAACTGTGCAGTTGAAGTACCAGCTTGAATTCGGCTGTCTGGCCAATGAGTTTTTTGACAAGCTCGTAATTATCTGAAAACCTGATTTTATCTACAAAAGACTGGCCAAGAGGGCTCACACATTGAGCCCTCACAAGTTCTCTGATGGTATCGAAACCTAGCTTTTGTTCAATATTCTTAGGGTATAACATGTACGCTTAATGATTCAGGGGCAAAATTAGGCAAAATACGGGCATTCGTTGCCGCGAACTCCGGCAGATTTGGAACTGATGCCTCGAAAGCTTACTTTCTTTTTATTGTTGAAAGCTAAGGGTTCGGGAGGGTACAATTGGCAAGACAAAAGTGGAAATTAGCTGAGAATATGTCCTTGTGCAGGATACGAACGTGTAAGTAGCTGCAAAATAAAACTCTCACAAGATGAAAGTGAGTTATACCATCATTTGTTTAATTTGCCTGTCAACTGGCAATCAGATGAAACAAGAGAAAATAGCTTTGCTTCTTATAGACGACCATCAGGTGGTGCTGGATGCTCTGAAGCTACTTTTTAATTCTGTGGAAGATTTTGATGTGAAGGCATGCTATAGTTCCTCCCGGGAAGCTATGCAATTCTTGTCGAAAGAAACGGTAGATGTGGTAGTTTCTGATCTGAATATGCCAGACCTCTCTGGTGTGGATCTGGTACTGAATCTTAAAACTCTTTCACCTTCTACCCGGATTCTGATGCTTACCATGGTGGAAGATGCATCCAAAATTCGGGAGGCCATTCGGGCGGGTGTTCGGGGTTATGTGCTTAAGAAATCAGGGAAAGATGAGCTGGAGAGGGCGGTGCGGGCAGTGGCTTCTGGTAAAAAATATTTCAGTGAAGAAGTGATTAATGAACTTGCCATGAACATTGACGATGATTTTAACAATGCCGTGCCTGAAACTATTGAAAACTTAACCCCTCGCGAACTGGAAATTCTAAAGCTGGTGGCTGCTGAACTCAACACCAAAGAAATTGCAGATAAACTTTTTGTAAGTGTGCCTACGGTAGAAACACACCGGGCTAATCTCATGAGAAAACTTGGCGTAAAAAGTGCGATAGGTATGACTAAATTTGCATTGAGGCACGGACTTATCACCGATTAATCAGGACGGAATTCTGAAATTAATCTTCATTTCGGTATTCTTTTCTCCGCTAATTTCCATTTTTCCGGCCAGGCTTTCCACCCGGAATCCAATTTGTTCTATCAGTAAATCATCACTTTTTTCAAGTGCACCGCTATCATTTGCCAGAAATGTAAGCTCCGCCTTTCTTCCCGAAAGGTTAATGGAAAAAATACCTGAATTGCAGGAGACTTTACGGCAAAGTAAAAGAAGCTCGTGAACAATGTTGTACAGTTCAAATTCAATTTTGGGTTCGGTTCCTTTGAAATCGTGTGGCAACTTTAATTGGAACTCAGACTTTTCTGCTTCGTTGTATTTATTAATTAAACGGGTAAGTGAGGTTTCAAGTCCCTGACTTTCGAGTTCTTCTGAGACTATATTTTTAGAAAGCAGATTAACACGCTCATACGCTTCAGAGAGATTGGTTTTCAGTGCAGCTAGTGTTTTTTTGTAGTGCTCTGAAATCTCTTCAGTTTGCATCAAGTCCAGTGTCCAGAGCATCGATGAAATATTTGCTCCAAACGTATCCCTGATCTCCCGGGAAAGTCGCTGCCTTTCGGTGGCCTGTCCGGATAAAAGTGCTTCAGAGATTCTTCGGTTTTTGGCCTGCAATTTTTTATGGTTACTTCTAAAATAAACCACCGCGAAAGAAGATCCCAATAGAAGTACAATCAGAGACGAGAGAATGAGCCACTGCCTCCTTCTGGTATTTTTCTGATGTAATTCTTCGAGTTTTGCGGCCTGTTTTCTCAATTGATCTTCGGTTTTGAGCTGAAGAAAATGATTGTCAATATTGGCCTTGGTAAGTGAATCGCGTAATTTTATGTGGTTCTCATAATGTAGAAGTGCCAGTGAAGTATTCCCTGTTTCCTTGTAGATCTGGTATAAAGTTCTGTTAGCTTCGCTCTCTCCGAAAGTGGTCCGCATTTTTTTGCTCATCACGATTCCTTCACTCGCCAGCTCTATAGCTTTGTCGTATTTTTTTTGAGCCAGAAAGACATTAGCGGTATGAAACAGTAGTTCAGGAATTAGATAATCTTCCTGATTCTTTCTATAGATATTGAGGGAATTGGCAAAGGTCTCCTCAGCCTGATCAAAAAGTTTTAAGGCCCCCAGAGTCTGTCCTAAGTAATCATAGGCATAACCTAAAGCAGCGGAATCTGTTTGCTTATAGATTTCAACCCCTTTTTCAATGTAGGTACGGGCTTCTTCAGGTTTATGGAGGTGCAGACGGTAGGCATCTCCCATTTCTACATAACAATGCCCCAGTGTTAAGCGGGCCGAAGGAACTGAATTACCAAGCGAAACGCATTTTTTATAGTAGGGGATAGCCTCCTTATAATTATTCAGCATGTCGTGGTTATTTGCCAATGATCTGTAAAAAATTACCTGAAAGTATTTGTCTTTGCGTGTTTGGGCCAAATGAAGCCCTGCGAGACCGGTGGCTATGGCTTCGTAATGTTTGTTATAGATATTCTGTATGGAACATTTGGTAGCATACACTTTCAGAAGGCCTTCGGGCCAATTTAAAGTCTTTGCCAGGGCCTCCGCTTTGTTTATTGTTGCCAGAGATTCTTCAAATCTGTTTTCATTCAGTAAATCCCTGGCAGATAAATTTAGTTTGTTGACAAGTACAGAGTCTTTCATCTGAGCATACACCGACCCCGCAGACATCAGAAGACAGCCTGTGAAAAGGAATATATGACGAAAACGTGTTCTCATCTGACGGGTATATGAAAGACGTTCTCCGTTCCGGCCGAATGGCTTAAACTATTTACAAACCATTGACCTTGAATGGAATTAACCCGATCCTGAATGTTTTTCAGACCCATACCTGGTTGATTATCTGATTCATATCCGATTCCGTTATCAGAAACTTTCAGCTCAATTTTATCTGATTCAATTGAAAGACTGGTTTCAGACTTCTCTGCCTGCGAGTGCTTTAAGATATTACTGTATAACTCCAGACAAATACTGTAAAGCTCAAATTCTAGTTTTTTATGAATTCTGGGGAAATCAGGATTACACATGATAGAAAACTGAGTTTTTCCGTTTTTGTTCAGTTTCTGGGTGAGGAGTTTCAATGCCTCGCAGAGCCCGTGCTCTTCCAAAGCAACCGGCAAAAGATTGTGAGCCAACAAACGTACATCACTGTAGGCCTTTTCCAGATTTTCTTTCAAACTGCCAAAGACGTTCTGCTGGTCATGGCTTAAGGTACTTTGATCAATGGCATCCAGGCTCCAGCGTATGGATGATAAGGTAGAACCAAGATTGTCATGCAGATCTGCCGCCACTCTGCGGCGTTCAGTAGATTGCCCAACAAGGGAAGCTTCCAGAATTTCTTTGTTTTTGTTCCGCAATCTCAGATTGGCAAATATTGCGAGCAGGGTAATCAGAAGAAGTGCCACGATCCCTGAAGTAATCAGAGTCAGCCGATGAGTTTTTTGTTTCAATTCAGCTTCCAGCTCCTTTCTGTACTCCATCTCTCTGATTCTGTCCATCACCATTTTGTGTCTCTTGTAGTAGGAGAGCTGCTGTACTCTTTCAGAAGTATTCAGAGATGCTGATCTGTGATGTAAAGCTTCTTTTTCGTTTCCAAGGGCCAGGTAGGTTTGATACAGCTGATCTCTGAAAATTGTTTCCCTGAATGGAAATTGTTGATTCTGACAGTGGTTCAAACCCTCCATAGCATAATTCAAGGCTTTGTTATAATCTCCTGATTTATTGGCATATACCGCAAGCTGCCCAAGGCAAATGCTTTTAAAATACTCAGAATTTAGTTCTTTTGCCAGCTCCATGGCATTGCGAAGGAAAGGTTCGGCTCTGCTGAGGTTATTGTCAAGCTGCCAGTAGAGATATCCAAGCTTCTCGGTTCGGTACATTAATCCGTGTCGGTTTCCTTTTTGCCTGGAAATCTCAAGATCTTCAGACACTGCCTTAATTGTTGGAAGAATATCGCCGGAAGTGGTGTTATGGTCTTCAAGGTTAGCTTTGAAAGGAAGTGTCAATTTGAAGGAAGGATCATTTCTTAAACGGAGAGCGGTGCGTAAATACTCCAGTTCCCTTGCAGAAGTAATCTCGTTGTTCGGATTGTACTTTGTGATGTAACTAATAGAAAGCGTGCTGAATACATCGGATAGGAGGTCTCTGCGACCCGCCTCAGCCAGATAATTGATAGCATCTTCTATATAGGGTACGCCATATTCTCCCAGATAGTAACCCCATCCGTTTTTAACAATTACCTCGGCTTTGGCAAAATTGGCAAGTCCTTTTTCAAGGTCGGTTCGGGCCATTTTCAACATGTCATCTGCAATCGCATAGGCCGAATCAAAACTGCTGACATCGTAAGTCAACCCTTCTACTACTCTGAGCTTCTCCTCAAAGTCCATGGCCTTCTGAGCATAAAGCCCGGAAGGAATCCACAAAAGAAAAATAAGGTAAAGTCTGATACGCATCGGAACAAATTGTGCCAAAAGTTCTGCCAAAAGCTTGGAAACTACAATAACTCCCGGAAAAATCATGGTAAACCATGAGGTTTAAATCATGGTAAACGTGGAATCTAATTCATGGATTACCCTGAAATATTCATTGATATGATTGAAAGAGCTTTGTCATGTCAATTTGTTAATTACCGAACTAATGAAACTTAATAAAATGGAGCAGGAGCTTTTACTGCTCCTGGCAAATGAAGATACAATGGAAGAAATATCAGTAAAACTGGGGATGAAGGTAGAGAAGGTAAATCAGTTGGTAAAGAACATGATTTTAAAGTTTGAGGCAAAAACGGAAGTGGGATTGATAAAAGAAGCCATAAAAGAAGGATACATCAAAAATGACTGATTTAGTAAAAATAGCCGAACCAGGCTTCATAAGTTCAATGGTTAAAATGCTTCAAAGGCAGCAATCGTCCGATGGATTTTTGTGGTATCCGGCATTTGACCGGCATCCCGAAAATACGATGCCACTCATTCATTCTAAAGGTTTATGATATGAAAAAATATTTTACTAAGGTTTTAATAATAAGCTTTTTATCCCTTCCCGCAATGGTCATTGCCCAGAGCATAACAATAGATGCAAGAAGCAACGCGAACGTCAATACCCTCAACTCGGCAAAGATTGGCAATAATATAGTATCCGTCAATGCCAAAGCAAATCAGGAGGAGAGTATACCCGGCAACAGCAAGCTCATATTGTCAGGCGAATATTATTTTGAGGGCAATGCTACAGATTTAATGTCTTCAAGCCAGAACATTGAGTTTTCACACCTTGATACAAAACGCTGGTCGATTCGAGATATAAAACGACAGAGTAATTTATTCGCTATCGATGATGACGATTTCCAAATTATAAATCATATCGGAAATGTGGAGTACATTCCATTCAGAATAAAAAAGACCTCAAACAAGGTAAGTATTCAGAATTTGGCTATTCCTACAGGGGCCGGTGCAGGAAAAATACTCACCTCAGATGTCACAGGAAACGCAAGCTGGCAGAGCCCTGCCAATTCAAACTGGCAGGTGGTGGGTAGCAATTCTGCTTTTGGGGGTTTCAATAATAACATTACCGATGGCATCAGCAATACCATGCTGGTGGGCGAGGCAAACAATTCGGGTGCCGGCAAATACATGTATGGGATGGGATGGGGACTTGAGTTACAAGGGTTTGGGACCGCTGCCGTGGGGATGTTTAATACGATCCCAACAAGTAATACAATTTCCTTTATTGGCACCGACCCCCTCTTTATTGTTGGTAATGGGCAGTCAGACTCAGTTAGGTCCAACGCATTGACAATTCTTAAAAACGGAAACACCGGAATAGGAGTTATAAGCCCGAGCCAAAATCTCGAAGTAGGTCAAAACGCTCTTATAAATGGAAGGTTATTCGCAAATCAAAAGATTGGGATAGGCACAACTAGCATATCAAGCTTTGCAAAACTTCATGTATTTGGCGGTAGTTCTGGTTCTACACTATCTAACTCTTCACATTTGGTAAGAATAGAGAACAGTGATGATGCTTTTTTAACTATGGTAGTTCCTGCAGAAAAAAAAGCCGGAATACAATTTTTAAAGGCTAGCAGTACAGAATATCCCGATCAGTTTGTTGCCTCCATCAGGCTTACTGAGACAAATACTTTTGATTTCAGATTAGGAACAAACAATACCAAAATGCGGCTCGATCAACAAGGGAATCTTAGAATCGGGATGTCAAGTTCAGATGGCTGCTTGAGTGATGGAAACGGAGATATTATTGGAGGCACTTGTGCATCTGACCTTCGTTACAAAAAGAATATAAAACCGTTCAGTACTCTACTAAATAATTTTGTGAGGCTTAATCCAGTGAATTTTGACTGGAAATCAGAAGAATTTCCTAACAAAGGATTTGGAAATGAACAATCTTACGGATTTATCGCTCAGGAAGTAGAACAGATTTTCCCGGAATTGGTCAAAACGGATGAAAACGGATTCAAAGCCGTAAATTATACCAAGCTCAATATCATGAGCATTCAGGCGATTAAAGAACTGAAAGCCGAAAACGATGAATTGAGGTCTATTCTGACAGAATTACTCAGCGAAGTGAAAGAATTAAAAAACGACAGTTCGGTTTCGAGCAGGAAATAAGGAATACCATGGAAACAACAAACAATCAAAATTTTGAAACTCCTTTCCTTTCAAATTTAAAGCGGAAAGTTAAAATCCACGTAGGCAGCCGAACCTTGCTGTCACCCGAAGAAATTGTCATGATTTCAGCAGAGATCAGTTACTCGTATATACATCTGAGTGATGGAAGAAGGATTATAGTGAGTACCAATATTCAGAAACTGCAGGAACGTTTGTTGGGATTCAGGCAAATGGTTCGTGTTCATCGCTCATTTATCATCAATGTTAACTATCTGAAAACATTTGATGACAAAAACGCCGCACTGAGAAATAACCTCAGCTGCCCTATTTCAAGACGTAAGAAAGTAAATTTAGATATGGCCTTAAATTATTAAAGATGAATAAGATCCTGTTATTTTCATTATTAAGTTTCTCCGCATTCGCCCAAAATTCCCACCTATGGATCGATATCCCGAAAACGGACGGAGAATTCATTGTAAATCCAAACCGATTGACAGGAACCAAGGGTCCAAAGTCTAAATGCACGCTCATTACCAATTTTGAGTTTCAGGTAGCAAAAACAGTTTACGCCACCCCTTCTCAAAACGTTAATAATGATTTCAAACCCAATGGCTTTCAAACACTTAGAATAGAATTACCTATCGATAAATCTTTTGCTGAATGGCAGGAAAGGATTTTTGAAGGTCGCACACTCCCGAGTTTAGATATTTTTTCAGACAAGCTTTTCGGTGGAAATGCACAGTCTGAAGCTCAGCATATTAAACTGGTGAATGTGAGCGTACTTGAAATTAACCTTTTCGATGATATTCCGATTCGGCAAAGTGTGCTCCTGAAATATGACAAAATCATTATAAGTTCTACTAAACACAACCAGAATGGCGGTATTCTGACCGTAGAACAAACATGTCTTGACCTCAAAACCGGAAACCCCTGTACCGATACGATATGAAAACTAAAATACTTATAATCAGCATTATGTGCTTATTTAGTCATGATCTTATGGCACAGCATGTCTATGTTAAATTCAAAAAGCCCGAGATATTCAGCGACAAATCCAGCCCTACTTTTTTGGCCAAATATTTTGAAATTCGGGGTTTTCAATATTCCATCCATAGCCAAAAAGGCAAGGTTTCCTCCGGTCTTTTGAGTTTTACGATGGAAGAAAGTTTCGCCTCTCCCAAATTGTGGAAAAACCTATTTCAACCCGAAACACCCATGGAATTGGAGTTGATTTTTACCAAAATATCAGCTAGCAATGAAGTGACCTACCTAACGATTCGCTGCAATAATTCTTATCTCAATGCCATAAACAGCCAAACACAAGCTAATGAAATTACTGAATTGCAACTGCAGGTTTGGGTCAATGAATACAGCATTCAATACAAGGAATTGGGCCAATCGGGCAATACAATTGGCAATTTTAGTACCGGATGGAACTACCTCAAAAACATCCCGAATATCTTCTAAGCATATGAAATACTTATTTCTAATTATTGCACTTATCTGTTTAATACAGGCTCAGGCTCAAAATGTAGAGATTTTGGAAAAACAGCTCAGTTCGCCAAAAATCGGAATCGGTACGGCAGCTCCAATTCGAAATCTGCATTTGGTAGGCAGTGCTATTATGGTGCAAGAGCAGCCGCTTGAAAACATTGTGATAGGCACGGAAGACAGTGTGGATGCCAAATTTGCTGTATTCAGTAAAAACTTTGGAAATGGAGTTATCATTGACGCCCCTTCCACGCCGGGTGGGTATGCTTTACGCGTAAATGGCTCAGCTCATATTGCAGGTAATCTTTCCAAAGCCGGGGGAACCTTCAAAATTGACCATCCGCTAGACCCTCTTCATAAAACTCTCTCGCATGCCTTTGTAGAAAGCCCCGAAATGCTGAATATCTACAGCGGCAACTGTATAACCAATGCCAATGGAGAAGCTCAAATCATACTTCCGAAATACTTTGAGGCTCTGAATCAAGACTTCAGGTATCAGTTGACGGTCATTGGGACTTTCACCCAGGCCATTGTCTGGAAAAAAATTGAAAACAATGCTTTCACAATCAAAACAATGCAACCCGAAACTGAAGTTTCCTGGCAAGTGACAGGTATCAGAAAGGATCGCTGGGCTTTGGAGCATCCGGTGGTGGTGGAGCAAGAAAAAAGAACATCCGAAACCGGAAGATTGATTAATCCTTAATTCGTCTAAGGCCATGAAAATTTGGAAATTTATACTACTACTTAATCTGATAGTTGGCCTGGCATATTCCCAGGCACCTGCTAATGCCGACTGTGAAAATGCTGTAATACTTAGCTCATCGGCCACCTGCACACTTACTCAAGGTACCAATGTGGGCGTAGATTTTTCGACCTACGACAATTGTGATTTCTATAAATACATGGTTTGGTACAAGTTCAAAGCCACGGCCAGTAGCCACCTGATTCAGGTCAAAAAAGGCAGCATTGCCAATTATCACTTTGATGCGTTTGAAAACAACTGCGGTAGTTTGAGTCGGGTAAGTTCATGTGACTATAGTTCGTATAATTCCGACCATGACTTTGGCATAAGTGGACTAACGATAGGAGATAGCACAACGGGAGGAGATAGTATTTTGATTGCAATTTCGACGACCAATGAAAGTGATGCAGGTACCTTTGAAATTTGTATTGGCGAAATCCAAGCTCCTGTAAATGACGACTGCTCAGGTGCTTTGGCCCTCACAGTGAATGCTGGAAACAGTCCAACTGTGAGAACAGAAGGCAGTACCGCATTTGCCAGTCAATCTCAAGCAGCTTGCAGCGGAAATGCCCAAGACGACGTTTGGTACAGTTTTACAGCAAGCCAGACTTCCCATCGCTTATTTTTCAAAACCTTAAGTTTTAGTGGCAGCCCTGTCATTCAGGTTTTCTCAGGAAATTGCAATGCTTTGACAAGTCAGCAATGCTTTACTCCTTCTTCGTATAACAGCGACAATTCGTTTACGCTTTTGAGTAATCTTAATATTGGGGATACCTATTTCATTCGGGTGCATAATAACATCGGTACAGGTTTTGGTGGCACGTTTTCTTTAGGAATTGCTTCTTTGGTAGCTCCTCCAAACGACGATTGCAGCGGTTCTATCGCCATCATCCCTGCTTCAGATTTCAGTCAAAGTGTTGGTGGAAGCACCCTTGATGCCACACTTTCGCAAGCTTCTTGTTTTTCAGGGCCTTATGCCGACGATGATGTGTGGTATCAGTTTACCTCCACACAAAAAGTCCACCGAATCAAAGTGAAAGGCATGACAAGCAATGCCGGTCGTATTGAAGTTTATCGCGGATCTTGCGGAGCTTTGGTTCCTTTAGATTGCTCTGCACCTATTATAAGCGGCGATACAATCATTAAAGAACAAACGGGATTAGAGGTAGGTGCTACCTACTTTTTCAGAGTTTATACTTTCACTTTTGCTCCATCTTATACCAGCTTTCAGGTAGCGGTTACCAATCCCTACATTTCTCTTTATGACAATTGTGAGGGAGCCTTGACGATACCCGTTTCGGCCAATGAAACCTGTACACCCACTAATTTTAGCTTCGCCGGGGCCTTTAAATCGATAAACACCCCAAATTGCGGATCTTTTGTGGTTCAAAACGACATTTATTTGAAGTTTACCGCCACAGCCAAGCAACATCAGATAAAAGTAAGTCCACATACCTACGTTTCAGGCCAAATATATAGCGGTGCATGTGGCAGCCAGACTTTGATGCTTTGTGATGCCTTTGGGTCTGATAGTCTGGTAAATTTAGGCGGGCTTCAGGTCGGAGCAGAATATACCATAAGACTATTGCAGCAATACAATAATAGTCCCGAGCTTCAGATTTGTATTACAACCCCATCCTATGCCGCCAATGATGAGGTAGAAGGTGCTCAGGTTTTGGCAATCAGTGGCGATCAGTACAACTGTCAATTAAATGCCTATACCTTAGATTCCAGTGCTCAATCCTTATATACCACTTGCAATGCCTCCACCAATTCCAGAGTCTTTGACAAATGGTATAAGTTTACAGCCACAGCTGCGATGCACCGCTTATACCTACTCACAGGCAGTGGTTCTTTTTTAAATTATGAGCTGTTTACTGGTTCTGAAACTTCGTTGACCTATGTATCATGTAGCAGTAATATTGCCACGTCCAATTACGAAGTTTTAGAAAATTTGGTCCCTGCCCAAACCTATTTCATCCGCATTTATTCATTTCTCAGTGCCAAAAGTGATTTCCAGCTTTGTCTGAGTGAAGTAGGTCCACCAGAAAATGACGAATGTTCTTCGGCAAGCACTTTGCAAGTTTATAATACCTGGCTCACTGCCAATTACACGAATGGTAGTACTTCGGGAGCCAATAGGACAATGGAAAGTAATAACTGCGGTGCGGCCAATTCACATGATGTCTGGTACAAATTTACGGCCACTAACAGCAGCCATTGGATCGGATACAGAAATGGCACTTTGGGCCAAGCAATCAGCGGCCTTACCGTGGCGGTTTACTCTGGTTCATGTGCTTCTAGAGTATTTAAGGTCTGTAAAGTAGCCAATTTCACCAATCAAAACGATGAAAAATTACAGGTAAACGGCTTAACTATTGGTAATGAATATTTTATAAAAGTATATTCTTCGACAGCAAACACCTCGACCCAAGGTACGTTTTCCATTCAGGTTTTGGATTTAGGTCAACCTGCCAACGACAATTGTGATGCGGCTACTCCTCTGAGTATTCAAATCAACAGTAACAATTTCAGCTATTTGAGTGATGTAAATCTGCTGGCCACAAGTTCTTCGCAAGCCATCAGTTGTAGTGTAAGTGGCACCGCAGACGATGACCTTTGGTATAGCTTTAAGCCGGGAAGTACAAGCGTGAAACTCTTATTAACTGCTGATTTTAAAAATTTAGCCTATGTGGTTTATTCAGGTTCATGTGGTACACTGAGCTCTGTGAGCTGCGGCAGTGCCGGTGCATCGGCCTTTTCTGTCAATACCATTTTAGATAACCTAAACCCCTCTACAGAATATAAAATCCGGCTATTCAGTGTTTCAAGTACTCAAAAAGGAAGGGTATTCATTGCCCTCACCAATGATACGCAAGGGCCAGCGAATGATTCCTGTCAAAACGCCGTCAGTCTGCTACCCTCTGCCACCAATCAGCCTGAATTTTTAGATGGCAATACGATCAATGCTCGAAGCACCAATAGCCTTTGCGTCTCAATGCAAGAGGTTTGGTACAAGTTTGAAGCTACCGCAACTGAGCATGGCATTGTATACGATGGATACATCAAAGACCCCGCCATTACGGCCTTTTCTGGTGGCTGTGCCAATCTCAGTACCCTCCCTAACGCATGCTTTGGTGGTACACATGGTATCGCATTCAGCAGCAGCGGACTTACGATTGGAGAGACATATTACCTCAAAGTAGGCTCACAAACGAGGTCAGCTGCTACCCAGGGTAACTTCAAAATAGCCATTACCAGTCCTACAATCCCCCCAAATGATGCCTGTGCAGGTGCCATTGCCTTGACCAATGTACCAACTTATTATTCGGCCAGTAAAGCAAGTAATGAGTTTATTTTAAGTACGGAATGTGGCAATTTTGGTAAGGATGTTTGGTTCAAATTTACGGCAAGCAAAAACCGCATGAGCATAGATTTGGAAAACCTCAATACCGATGCTTTGATGGGAGTTTATGAAGGTGCCTGCTCTAACCTGCAATTGATAAAATGTAGCCTGAACAATTCCAGTACGCAGAGAATCAATATCTTAAATTTGGAGGATTTGGTGATTGGCAACGAATATTTGGTCAATGTGGCGGCTTTTTCAAGTTCGGCCTTTTTGGAGTTTCGCATCAGTGCCTTTGAAAACGATACGCTCGAGGCCAATTCCCAAACTAGTAATACATGTATTGGTACAAACCTTGTGAGCAATCCATCTTTTGAAGACCTGCAGGTGTGCCCATCGGGCTTTGTAGGCACGCCTGCCTCACCGGGCCAGTGGCTAAGTCCAGAGCTCGGTTGGACGATCCCAAGCATGGGTTCAGCAGATTATTTCAATGCCTGTGCCACTTACAATGCTTCCATAGAAACGCCAAGGAACCATACTTTTGGCTTTCAAACTCCCCGCAATGGCATGGCCTATGCTGGATTTTTTGCCGGAGGCAGTTCGTATCGTGAGTACTTACACACGGCATTAGAAAGCCCTATGGAAATCGGCAAAAAGTACGTATTGAGCATGTATGTAAGCCGATCAGATTATTACCCTAAAGCCTCCAACAATATTGGGTTCGGTCTTAGTGAAGGTTCTGTTATTCAGCATAATTATGATACCCTCTCGGTTGATAAAATACTAATTCCGGTCCAAAATACGGTGATTCATGAAAAAGACGATTGGGTCAATATCTCTATACAATTTACCGCAGATAAGCCTTATAAGCACCTGTATCTCGGTAATTTCCACACAGAAGCCTTTACTTTGACAGAACCAGCCACAGACATCAGCGGTGGCCAATCAGGTGGCTACTCCGGCTCAGGGGAATCTCCAAATGCCTATTATTTTGTAGATGACGTTTTTGTGGGCGAAGTGCAAAACATCATTGCGTGCGGAGCGAGTGATTGCAATAGTATTTTGGTATTGAACAGCCCTACCGACGATATTTCAAGTGCTTCTGTCAACAAAACGTCAAACCTGGAAATCAAAGCAAACATCACCATCCAAGGTAATTCCAATGTATTGCTCAGCTCGGGGAAATACATTGAAATGGACGCCCAAAACGGCGTTTTTGAAGTAAAAAGCGGGGTGGTATTTGAGGCGAAAATTGGAGGATGTGAAAACTAAAATAGCTAATTATGAAAAATTTTTATTTGATTCTTGCCTTACTTTCGATTTTCTTTGGTAAGGGTGTTGGCCAAAGCATCACTCTCAATCCTGCTCAAAGCAGCAGCTTTTATTCAAAAGTGGTGAACAATCAATATGGTAATTTTACAACGACAATTCCGGGGGGAGCTTCTTTAAACTTTCGCTTATCTGAACCTGATGCCGCCACTGTACCGTCAGGTTTTACGTTGGGGAGCATACAAACTCACCCGGCTTTCTTCGGTGTATTTTCTGAGAACAACACAGACATGAACATAGGAGCGAGGTCTGGTGCCAAAATCCATTTTGACGTCAGCACAGGACGAACTGGCTTTTTTGCAGAACCTCTTGTAAACCCTATTGACTTTCTACCTAAGAGCACCTTTCATTTCAGAAAAGCTGAATCGAATGTAAGCCCCAACATCAACAGTCACCTGTTTCTGGAAAATGACAATAACCTCTATCTGGGATTTGGCGTTCCCAATATCCGCGAATCAGGAATCCTATTTGGCAAACCAGACAAGGGATCTGCCAGTGGTGGTATCATCTACAATAACAGTACAGGACGAAACGCACTACAGTTCAGAACCTTGGCCAATGTTACACAAATGATGATTGATTCCGTTGGGAATGTGGGTATAGGAAGAGGAAAAAATAATCTCATCAGTGCACAAAGCATCCTTCACCTTAATAATAATGGCACCACACCTACCAAACTAACACTGAGCCATAACTTTCCAACGAATTCACAGAATCTGGAAATTTCACTGGACTCGCTGGATATTGCAAAAATTATAAGTCAAAGAGAGGGCGATTTGGTATTGGGAACCAATAATCAAGAGAGAGTGAGAATAGATCTCAATGGGTATGTCGGAATTCAGGAAAGTAAATCTCCAATTAATGCACCCTTACACATTAACCGTATCAATCCGGAATTTCTTTTGACACGTCAATCCGACCCAAACAACGGCTTAAGAATCAGGATGGGAGCAGCTGATTTGGCAGACATAATAAATGAAAAGAACAATTCTCTGAGATTTGGTACCAACAATTCCATCAAAATGATCCTTTCTACAAGCGGACAGCTCTCCGTAGGAAATATATCTCAGGCGGCGGCCAGCATTCATGCTCATCAGGATATTGTATCAGCCAAGACAGTTTTGAAACTAACTAATGGCGTAACTGGTACTACAGGAACTGATGGTTTGGACCTAGGTTATCAACCAAATTCGTTGGAAGCCAGACTATGGAATTACGAAAATTCAAGCTTGGTATTAGGCACCAACGATACAAAAAGATTTTCGATAATTTCAAATGGAAATGTTGCTATTGGTGGACATACTCCATCTGCGAAACTTGATGTTTCGGGTGACTTTGCTCTGAGCATTCGCAATAACGGTGATATAGGAACCTTGAATAATTTACCAAGACAAGGATCTTCAATTCTAAGAATGCACGGTCAGGGAAGTGTCAATATTACCGGTATAGAAGCTGCTTCTGATGGAGCGATACTTCATATTATTACTACAGCCAATGTTACACAGTTGACCTTTGAGAATGACAGTAATTCAAGTATAAGTCAAAATCGTATTTTATCTGGAAATAGTAGCCTTATCCTTGGTGATGGTGCAGCCACGTTGATTTATGATGCAACTACAAATAGGTGGAGAGTTATTTCAGTACATCAATGAAATTCAGATACTTAAGGACTAAAATCTGTATTAAAATGGCCAGTCATTATTTCACCGCGAATGAAAAAATTGATACAAATCCGGCTATTCTTTGTCTGTTTCTTCGGAGTACTCCATTAAAGAGAATCATGGTTTACCATGAGTAGAATTCAATGCAAACCATGAGGAATAGAAAAAGAGGTTTTTGAGACTTTTGTTAATAAAGTTTTACCAATGAAACCTGATTTATTCTCTGAATTTTTCACTGCAATTATTGTCTTCGTATCAGATAAGTCCAGTGCACAGAGCTTTTTACTTTCTCCTGGTATAAACAACGAAGGGATCTACTCCAAAGCTGCCGCTGCGGTTAATCCTTTCCTTCCACTGCCTTCATACACCGTTCCGGATTCAGGTGCCAGCACACCTTATGTTGATTCTGGTAATTGATTTATGAGCAAGGATATGGATTTCGCCCCGATCGTTCTTCTCACTTACCGCAGAATTGAAACACTCAAAAAGGTGATTAAAGCTCTGCAAAACAATTGCTTATCGCGTGAAAGTATGCTCATCATATACAGCGATGGACCGGCTTCTACCCGCGATGCAGATGAAGTAAGGCAGGTGAGGGAATACCTTATCAGTATAAAAGGATTTGCCTCGCTTGAAATTCATCTTTCCGATGAAAATCTGGGTCTTGCACGTTCGGTCAAAAAGGCCGTTTCGGAAACTTTCCAGCGTTTTGAAAAGCTCATTTTACTTGAAGATGATATCCTCTGCTCCTCGGATTTTCTGGAATATATGAATCAGTCACTTCAGTTATACGAGCATAACCGGCAGATTTTTTCTATTACAGGATATAGGTATCCGTTCGATTTGCCCGGCTCTTATTCCAATGATATTTTTCTGATGCCTCGTTCCTGTCCCTGGGGTTGGGCCACCTGGAGAAATCGATGGAGTGAGATTGACTGGTCAAATGATTATTACGACCTACTTGCCAATAATTCCTATCTTAAAAATCACTTTGTCAAAAGAAACGGCTACGATTGGCTTCAGGTAGCCCGAATGCGAAGAAAAGGAATCATGGACGTATGGAGCGATTACTGGAACTTTACCCATTTTAAGTTTGATGCGTATTCGTTGGCACCGGTCCGGATGAAAAGTAATCACATTGGTTATGATCATTACGCGGTGAATGAACGCTTTGGTACCAGAATTCAAGAGCATGTTTTACCGGCCAGCTCGCCATTTACACTGCCCAGAAACATCGCAGTGAATCAGGAAATTATGGATACCGTCACCTGGTATTTCAGAGGTACTCCTCTGTATAACTTCAAACGGGAAGTTCGCATTTTCACGGGAATTGATATGGCCTGATCTCCGGCTTTTTAAAGTTTCCGGCTGCACTTAAGGTGAACAGGATGATCAAAAAAGTAATCTGAACTAAAAAAGTAGGCAGGCCAATCCACTCACGAATTCCGAAGAATTTCCCGCTGTAGCCCCATTCGGAATCATGCCGGGTAAAATAATAGAGAAGTGCGGCAAAACTATACCAGGCCGAGATTAACCCAATTCCTAGTCTAAGTCTGAAATCGGGATACTTTTGAACTAATATGACTAGCAATGGGAAAACCGTCAGAAAGTACTGGTGATTACCAACTTTGTAAATCATGAATACCGTCACCAGAAATGCGGTTGCCTGAACATAGACATCTTCGACCTTGAGTCGTACAAGTAGTAGCCAGGTAATGAGTGCTCCGGTTCCAAGAAAAAGGGTGTTTAATGAATCAAGACTGCTTATTCCGGCAAAAGCCAGGGGCTGTAGATCTCCCCGAATAAACCGGAAAACAGAGAGAAGTCTTGATTCCCGATCTGCACCGTATAGAAATGGGATGAGGAAAGTTTCACCCCAGATCAGATACGCCAGACCGTAGAATAAAAGCAAAGTCAGACCAAAGGAAAGAACTGACCCGGGAATCCATTTTTTCTCCTGCAAAAACAAAAGGGGTACAAGAAAGATCACTGAGAATTTAAATGAAACCGCAAGCCCAAGAAAAACTCCGGCAATAGCGAAATGCTTCATCTCCAATTTCATGAGGAATAGCAGAATGACCCCGGCAAGCAATACATCATTACTGCTGTAAAGCAAACCAAAAATAAAGAACAGGGGATTGACCAGCAGTAAAATGAGGGAATTCCAGTTGGGTGTTAAACCTGAATCCCTGATGAAAAAAAATATTCCCAGGAAATAAACGGCTAAAAAGATAAGAGCGGGAAGTCTTTCATGGATACCGACCAGCCGGGCCATGAAACTGTACATGGGACCATAGGCGTTCAGTGTTTTGACCCAGGGGTCGTTTCCGGCAAGGATATGCCTCCACTGCTCCAGATAAAGGGCATAGTCGTGGGAGGAGGGCAGAAAAAATGACAGAAGAAGCACCCCAAAGAAAACTGAATATACTCGGGTCAATTTCGGGTAGTTTGTACCAAGCTAAAATAGACTTTGGATGACGAATTGCAATAAAAAATCATGTTTATTTCTCCTTAAAACTGCCCCGTACCCAACATCACCAGTGTGCAAGCTTCAAAAGCATCAACACCCACATCTGTAAGTTTTTTCATGAGTTCCGGATTCTCAGCACCAGGATTAAAGATGACACGTTTGGGGGCAAGACGTATCAGGAAATCTGCATACTCTGTCTGATTCTTCTGACTCAGATATAAGGTAACCGTGTCAATGTCTGAGATTCCTTCTGCTGTGGCAAGAATTTCGACTCCGGCTACCTCGCCTTTTTTGACACCCACAGGGATTATCTCATGACCTGCATGAACCAATTTATGTGCTGCCATATAGGAATAGCGTGAAGGATTGGTACTTGCTCCAAGTAGTAAAGTTCTTTTTCCCAACATCTATTTTTTGCTATTTAGTACAAAATCTGCCCGGTTAAAGTTCTCTTTTTAGCCATTCGGAACGAAAAGCACCGGGACTTTTCCCTATCCGTCTCGAAAACTGACGATTGAAATTAGCAAGATTATTGAAACCGCATTGGTACGCAATTTCGTTGACTCCTGCTTCTGTTCTTTTAAGCATTTGAACCGCCTGATTAATTCTTATTTGATTTAAAAAATCAATGAATGTCTGACGGGTACGCTGTTTGAAATATTTACAGAAAGCGTTTGGCGTCATACTCACCAGCGAGGCCACTTCCTCCAGTTTTATTTTTTCAGAGGAATGAGTCATCACATGTTCTATCACACGATTGATGCGTTCATAGGTGATTTCTTTTGGAGGCTCAGGCAGCAGATTATCAGTCAGCTGCTCAAATTCCTGGATTTGGCCTAACTCCATAACAAGATCAAGAAGTTCAAGAATTCGCCGAAATCCTTTTAGATGGTCAAACGATGCAATCTTCTTAGCAAATTTCTGATCACGAAACTTAAGACCTTTTCGCATTTTGACGAGAGCATCCAGAATTTCCTGAGATTCAGGTAAACCAGAAAGTCGCTCCTCTAAAAGAGGCGGATTGAATAAAAGAGAATGCGAAATACATTCTTTCTGTGGGGACTGGTAAAAACGGGTATCGCTTCTGAAAACATGCGGCATCTGACTGCCTATGACAAAGATATCGCCGGCATCAAAGGGATGAATACGGTCTCCTGCAAAGCAGCTTCCACTCCCATTAACAATATGAGTGATCTGGAAAGCTGTATGGAAATGCAGAATATCATAAAACCATCTTACTTTTTCGGTCTGAAAAACCACCGTTTCATTATCAGTACGTGGTAAGGGGAAATATTTAGGATCCAACTCGGATATTTATCTATCCGTAAAAATAAGATTAATTTCAATAAGTGGATAGAATAGTACCTTAACTGATTAAGATTACAATCCGGTTCCTCGTCCCTATTGATGAACTTTGTACATGAAAATAAATACGAACTATGAGACCTAGCTGGAAAGGAATTTACCCTGCAGTCACCACCAAGTTTAACCAGGACCAGAGTCTGAATCTTCCATTATTTGCGGAAAGTATTGACAAACAGATCAAAGCCGGCGTACATGGCATTATCGTCTGTGGCTCGCTGGGCGAAAACGGAACATTGAGTCGTGATGAAAAAATAAGCCTGCTTGTTACGGCAAAACAAACGATCAATGGCCGAGTGCCCCTCATCATGTGTATTGCGGAATGCATCACTTCAGAGGCCATCTCTTTTGCCAGGGAAAGCGAAACCAATGGTGCGGAAGGCTTCATGATGCTGCCTCCCATGCGATATAACGCCGATCAGCGGGAGACCATGCATTACCTTCATAAAGTGGCAGATTCCACTGATTTGCCGGTTATGATTTACAATAACCCCGTAGCTTATGGTAACCTGATTACCATTCCAATGTTCAGGGAGCTCTCGGCAAATGCTCATTTCGAAGCTATGAAAGAAAGTACCGGTGATATCCGATATATGACAGATATTATCAATGAACTGGGTGACCGATACAAAATTCTTTCTGGTGTGGATGACCTGGCCATGGAGAGTCTGGTGATGGGAGCAGATGGCTGGGTGGCCGGCTTGGTAGTGGCATTTCCACATGAGACGGTGGTAATTTATGAATTGGTAAAGCAAGGCAGAATAGCAGAGGCCAGAGAAATCTATCGCTGGTTTTTTCCTTTATTACACCTGGATATCGGAAGCAAGTTTGTTCAGAATATCAAATTGGCCGAGGCAGCAACCGGCATGGGTAGCGAGATGGTACGTGAGCCGCGTCTGATGCTTACCGGAGCAGAGCGTCAAAAGGTTCAGGACGTGATAGATAAAGCCTTAGCAAATCGACCCACCTTACCTCAAATCTGATGGAAACGTCTCCTCTTTTATTTCCTGAATTTGAAAAAAAGCTGAGAGATACGCGGCTTGGAGGACATCTTTTCTATTGTCTGGACGCACACACCTGTGGGAATCCGGTTCGCCTAGTGGTTTCAGGCGGGCCGGCTTTGGAGGGCGAAACCATGTCTGATAGACGTTTACATTTCCTGAAAGAGTTTGACTGGATTCGCAAGGGACTCATGTTTGAACCCCGTGGGCATGATATGATGTCTGGCAGCATCCTTTATCCACCTTGTGATCCTCAGAATGATGTAGCCGTACTATTTATTGAGACCAGCGGATGCTTGCCCATGTGCGGGCACGGGACCATTGGCACCATAACCATGGCTGTGGAATATGGATTGATTAAGCCTAAAATCCCGGGAAAAATCCGGATGGAAGCTCCTGCAGGTCTTGTCTTGATTGAGTACAAACAAAATGATAAAGGGAAAGTAAGCTCGGTAAAATTGACCAACGTAGCCTCTTATCTGGCTGCACAAAATCTGGAGGTCAGTTGCCCGGATTTAGGAACTTTGCGTGTTGATGTAGCTTATGGCGGTAATTTTTATGCGATTGTAGATGTTCAGGAGAATTTTCCCGGTCTTGAGCATTTTTCGGCATCCCAACTGATCGGTTGGTCGGGATACATGCGGGAAGAACTGAATTCAAACTATACCTTCATTCATCCGGAAAATCCGGCTATCCAAGGTCTTAGTCATATTCAATGGACTGGTAAAGTGATCGATCCGGATTCAACGGCCCGAAATGCCGTATTTTACGGAGACAAAGCGATTGACAGATCACCATGCGGTACAGGTACATCAGCCAGATTAGCTCAATGGGCGGAGAAGAATAAACTAAGAGCAGGGGAGGAGTTTATTCACGAGAGTATCATTGGTAGTAAATTTACAGGCCGTATTGAAAGAAATACCACGGTAGGCGAGTTCCGGGCGATTATTCCTTCTATTGAAGGATGGGCGAAGGTATTTGGAGAAGGAATTTTCTCCATCGATACGCAGGATGATCCATACGCTACAGGTTTTCAGGTGATTTAGAAGCTATGAAAGTAAAAATCATTGGAGGAGGTATTATCGGGCTGTTTTCTGCCTATTACCTGAATAAAGAGGGTTTTGAGGTAGATATATTTGAACAAACGGATGGAAAGGACGGCTGCTCATTCGGGAATGCCGGAATGATAGTACCCAGTCATTTTATTCCTTTGGCTGCACCCGGAATGTTTGAGAAAGGTTTTCAATGGATGCTTGATTCACAAAGCCCGTTTTATGTTAAACCCCGTCTTGATTGGTCATTGATTCATTGGGGTATTCAGTTTAAGAAGGCCGCAACGCAATCGCAGGTTAATAAAGCCATGCCAGTACTTCGGGATATTGCACTGCTTAGCCGTGGGCTCTATCAGGAATTGGGTAATTCCGGCGAAATACTCTTTGGCCTCGAAGCAAAAGGGCTTACGTTGTATTGTCAAAGCGAAAATATTCTGGAAGAGGAAGTACATGTGGCCAGATTAGCAGGTGAACTGGGTCTGGAGACACAAGTTATAAATCCAATGGGAATTTCAAGTCTGGAGCCTGGGGTTAAGATCAACGCTTTAGGAGCGGTCTTTTACCCGGGAGATATGCATGCCAACCCCAGCCAACTCGTAAGAGGCCTGAAGCAACTACTGATTTCAAAGGGAGTTTCAATTCATTACAATAGCCAGGTGCTTGAATTTTCAGAACTACCCGATGGCCGGTGCAGTATTAAGGTCAGTCAGGGAAGTGAGGTCAACGAATTTTTATCAGATCACCTTGTGCTGGCTACGGGAGCATGGTCACAGCATACGGCAGAAATGTTCCGTGTACGATTGCCTATGCAGGCGGGAAAAGGCTACAGTTTTCTGCAAAATAATAGCGGGCTCAAGGTTCCTTCTATATTGGTAGATGGGCGGGTTGCCGTTACGCCGTTCTCAGATGGAACACTTCGTGTCGGTGGTACTATGGAAATATCGGGGATTCATTCAAAAATCCAGATGAATCGGGTAAAGGGTATCGTCAAGACATACAATTCGTTTTTTCCAGATATAAAGACAGAAGAGCCAGCTCCCTCAAAGGTTTGGCAGGGACTAAGGCCCTGCTCGCCCGATGGACTTCCGTATATCGGAAAACTTAGTACTTATAAGAATGTGTTTATCGCCACAGGGCATGCGATGATGGGCCTAAGCCTTGCCCCTGCCACCGGAAGGGTGCTTACAGATAGGATCATGAATAGAAAAGAGTTGGTAGATTGCACTTTATTTGACCCGCATAGGTTTGATAGACGTAACTAGGTTGTTACTTTTGGGCAACAAAACACCATTGTGAAACTTAAACACCGCTTAGTTGATTTCTGGGATAAGCTGATTCTCAGACGAATTCAATTAGTTAGCTGGATTGATAGATCAATCCTCTTCCTGTTTCTTGGTGCATTTTGTCTGGTGATCTACCAGGTGGCCTTTCCGAAAGAGGAAGAAGTTCGGGAATCGGTTTTAATTATACTCAGGAAGATCCCCTATCTGGCTATTCTTCTGTATTTCTCTAAATGGTTTCTTCAAAACTTCATCCGAAAGTCTCCTAAACTGCTGGATCGTGAGCACCTGTCTGACCTCATCTTCGCTGGTCTTCTGCTGGCCTATGAGCGGCTGAAATTCGGTGTGGAGTTTATGTTCAGCGAGTGGTTTCTGTACATGCTCCTCAGCTTGTTTTTCATTGTACGTTTCCTGAAAGAGGGATCTGTAGTTAAACATAAGCTGCTTACTCCATCACTATTGTTTGTGGTGAGTTTCTCAGTTTTAATTTTGGGTAGTACCGCCATGCTTCTGGTACCAGATGCCACCAGCTATGACATGTCTTTCATTGACGCCTTCTTTACCGCCACCAGTGCAGTTTGTGTTACAGGCCTTACCGTGGTGGATACTTCTACAGCCTTTACTCCCCTGGGAAAAATCATGTTGATGGTGATGATTCAGATAGGAGGACTGGGATTAATGACTTTCACCAATTTCTTCGCTATCCTTTTTCGCGGGGGTATGTCATTTCGTAACCATTTGATTCTGAATGATATTTTTCAGCCAGATAAGCCGAATTCCCTGTTTTCTACCCTTATTAAAATCGTAGGTTACACATTGATAATCGAAACGGCAGGTGTCCTACTCATTCATTTCGTCACCCATGACGTCTATTTTAACCAGGCCAAAGATTCGTGGTTCTTTTCTGTATTTCATGCCATTTCCGCGTTTTGCAACGCTGGTTTCAGTACACTTCCAGATGGCCTCTTTAATATCTCTTTCAGATATAATTATGCCTTACAGCTGGTTATCAGTTTCTTAATTATTCTTGGAGGTATTGGCTTTCCTGTGGTAATTGACCTTTATAATACGGCAAAGAGCACACTTATAAGCCTTTTCAGATGGTTGGTTTACAGAGAACGTTTCGTTTTTCTTGCCAGAAACCTGAATGTTCATTCCAGACTGGTACTTTCATCTACTTTCATATTATTGGTCATCGGTGCGGTTTTATACTATGCCACCGAGCAGAGAAACACCCTCCTGGCTCATCCGTCGTCCTACGGTAAAATTGTTCAGTCGTTTTTCGGAAGTGTGACACCCCGAACTGCCGGCTTTAATACCGTAGATATGGGGAATCTCATGCAGGGTACTATTCTCATTTATTTACTTTTGATGTGGATAGGGGCCTCACCCAGTAGTACCGGCGGAGGAATTAAAACCACCACTTTTACCATTGCTATTTCAAATATTGTATCTCTGGCCAGAGGTAAAAACCGAATTGACCTGTTCAAAAGACAGATTTCTGATGACTCGGTAAAGAGAGCCTTTGCGGTCATATTTCTTTCACTGCTCATTATTGGGGTGGCGGTTTTTCTGATAAGTATTTTTGAGCCCAGACAAGGTCTTACGGCCATTGCTTTTGAGTGCTTTTCGGCCTACAGCACGGTAGGGTTATCTCTCAATCTTACTCCCGAGCTGGGTACAGAAAGTAAAGTGGTTCTTATTGTGACTATGTTTCTTGGCCGTGTGGGTATGTTTACCATACTTTACGGATTGTTTCAAAAAGTAGAATGCGGAGCCTACAAATATCCGGAGGAGAATGTTCTGATCGTTTGAGCAATTCGTGTGAGGCTCAGTTATAAGACTTTTGAATCAAAACTTTTCTGAATAGATTAGATTTTGGCATAAATAAGTTAGTATCAAAGAATTGAATCTTTAGGTCAATGAAGTATATCGTAATAGGATTGGGGAATTTTGGGTCCACTCTGGCTACCCGTTTAACCGCCATGGGCCACGAGGTATTTGGGGTGGATAACTCCCTGGAGAAAGTAGAGCAATACAAGAACCTGATAACGCATACGATAGCTCTGGATTCTTCCAAACCTTCGAGTCTTAACTCTTTACCTATTAAAGATGCCGATCAGGTTATCGTTTCTATCGGTGAGGACGTGGGAGCCTCTATTCTAACCACCGCACTTCTGAAGCAGCACAATGCCCGGAGCATCATAGGCAGGGCCATAAATCCGCTCCATCAGACAGTTTTGGAGTCAATAGGAATTGAGACGATCGTGAATCCGGAAAAACTTGCCGCCGAGCAGTTTTCAAAACAGCTCGAGATGAATGATGTGGTAGAATCTTTTGATCTTTCTGAAGATTGCAGCATTCTGGAGATAGAAGTTCCTAAAAGGTATTTGGGCCGTACCGCGGGGAATATTGACTTTAAAGGGACTTACAACCTGAAACTCGTTGGTATCAAACGGTACTTAACACGTAAGAACCTTATCGGCATGATGAGTAAATATTCTACCGTTGACATGGATCTGGATCCCGATCATGAGTTCAACGAATCGGATATTCTGGTTCTTATGGGAGATATTAAGAACTTCCAGAAAATGATTGGCCGGGATAATGATTAAATGATGCTGAATCTAAAAGCTCTTCACCATATCGCCATAATTTGTTCTGATTATAGCCGGTCAAAACACTTCTATACAGAAATTCTGGGACTTCGGATTTTAGCAGAAGTTTACCGCGAGGAAAGGGATAGTTATAAACTCGATTTGGCTCTGGGTAATGAGTATTTAATTGAACTGTTTTCTTTTCCTGATCCCCCTTCACGTGTTTCAAGGCCAGAGGCTGCCGGGCTGAGACATCTTGCTTTTGCCGTCCAGGATGTACATTTGGAGCGTCAAAAGTTAATTGATTCGGGAATTGAGGTTGAACCTATTCGGGTAGATGAATTTACGGGGCGAAAGTTTACGTTTTTTGAAGATCCTGACGGGCTCCCACTGGAGCTTTATGAAATCTGATTCCAGTACATTTAACATCCTTTAACAGCTGTTTAAAACAAAAAAGTGCGGTTTGCTGTTATTTTGACATACGAAAATTAGCAGCTTACTATGAAAGTGTTTTCAACTTGTGCTTTACTTTTTATCTCGCTTTGTTCGGTAGGGCAGGTTACACAAAATCCCAAAGTAACGAGGAAATCATCTTCGGATACCTTCATTAATAAAATTGAGATCACGGAAGAATACACCGTAGTTTCCATGCAATTCGTTTCTGCAAATCCAGAGGATCAATTGAAGGAATATCTGAATGCAAATCCGGAGGAGAAGCAACAACTGGCCCAGATGGATCCTATGATGCGAAATCTTATTCTCCGTCAAATGATGGAGCGTATGGGACAGAGCACTATTAGTATTCAGCCGGGGTCTTATTTGAAAGCCAGGGATGGACGACAATTTAAATTTATTAAAGCCACCAGTATTCCAGTAGCTCCTGAACGGAAACAGGTGGAGCCTGGCAAGAAATATTTCTTCAAGGTGTATTTTGACCGGCTGGCTCCGGGAATTCAACAGATAGATCTTATCGAGAATAAGGAAAGTGAAGCTGATGGTTTTCACTATTGGAATTTCTACGGCATTGAAGTGAATAACCCCGGTAAAGGTGAAACCGATGTGCCGCGACAACTTTCTGAAACTTCGGAAATCTCCTCTGAGGAGCTAACTTTTTTGCTAAGCGGAAAGGTTTTTAACGCGGAAACCAACCTGCCAGTAGCAGCCAAAATTGTTTGTAAAATAGAGGGGAAAGATGTGCCATTTGATTCTCTTTACACTTCAAAATCTGGTTATTATGAGTTTCTTCTGAAGCCAGAAGCCTTTGTGTACGAAATTTCGGCCGAGGGGTACAAAACGTATGAACAGTCTCTGGATTTAAGTAAATGGAAGAAAGATTTGCAACAGGATTTTTTTCTGGAACCTGTGAACGACGCCAGGAATACTACGGAGTATGAGGAAAGTGCTACCCCGGAAACTCTTGAAATGGTGGATAACCAAACTATCAGACTGAATAATGTGTACTTCCCTACCGGCAAAGCAGAAATTTACAATAAATCATACCGCGAGCTGGATGAGGTGGTGAAGATGATGCAAAACGACTCCACTATGAAGATTCGGGTGGAGGGGCACACAGATAATCAGGGAGATAGTGAGCTTAACAAAAAGCTTTCTCTTGACAGGGCAATTGCGGTGAAGAACTACCTCACAGAACACGGTATTGATTCATTGCGAATTACTTGCGAAGGCTTTGGTGATACCAGGCCCATTGTATCTAATGATAACGCCTCTGACCGCCAGAAAAACAGGAGGGTTGAAATCAGGATCCTCCAGGACGAAGACACGCCAACGGAAGAATAACGACCGTATTCTTTTTAGGGTATAGGTAAAATGTCTTAATTCATTGTTTTACTGATTATTATGAGGTATTATTGCTTTTTTTGACGATTGTCATATAATTGTGCTAGAGGTTGCGTGGCTTTCCCCCCTTATTTTTAGGGATATTACCAGGTGTTAGACCATTAAAGGAGAATGACCAGACTGAGAATCAGGAACATGGTGTGTGACAGATGCATCATGAGTGTAGAACTATTGCTGAAAAGTATCCATCTTTTTCCGCAGGAAGTCGGACTAGGGTATGTGGATTTTGATAGAAAATTGACATTTAATGAAACTCTGGTTTTGAAAATTGGGCTTCATCAACTGGGTTTTGAACTTCTTGAGGATAAGGAGGAGTCGCTCACCGAACAAGTGAAAAATGTAGTTATTCACGTTATTTACAAAGAATCTGAACTCCTTGAAAAATTTACATTTTCAGCAATAATCCAGGATAAAACAGGCAGGGATTACAAAACGCTCAGTGAAATTTTCTCTAAGGTTACGGGAAATACGCTTGAGCATTACATTATAACTCAGAAAGTGGAAAGGGTAAAGGAACTGCTGACCTATGAAGAATTGAATATAAGCGAAATATCCAGAGAGTTGCACTATAGTAGCGTTGCTCATATGTCAAATCAGTTTAAGAAAATAGAGGGTATGTCACCCAGCGAATTCAGAAAGGATAGCTCCAGGAAACCATTGGACAAACTCTGATTCTCAAAGGACATCTTGCAAAATTTCTTTGTTTCAAAGGAATGCCCGAACTTTGCAAAGTAATAAACGATCATAGAATGAGGAGAATCGCACTGCTCGCCGTGATAGCTGTTTCATTGGCATCATGTAATCGGGGTACGAGTTCAGAATTAAGCTCGGAAGAGGTGGTATACGCTTGTCCGATGGAGTGTGAAGAGGATAAAACTTACTCAGAGCCAGGGACATGTCCGGTATGTGGAATGAATCTGAAAGAACAGGTCTCTCACTCTGCAAGTCACAGCACACACTAATTAAGTTTTAGGAACACTTCTCAGGAATTTCGAACATTATTAAATTCAGGAAGGTTATCGTCATGAAAAGAATCATTTTATTATTGGGTATTTTCTTTGGTTTCAGTATTGCGGTAAATGCTCAGACGGGTGAACACCAGACTGTTAAAATCAAGACTTCTGCTATATGCAAAATGTGTAAACAGCGTATAGAGAGAGATATGAGCCTTACAAAAGGGGTAGAGAAAGCCGAACTGAATCTTGATGACAAGGTACTCACCATTGCCTACAATCAAAAGAAAACGAATTCTGAGGAACTTAGAAAGGCCGTAACCAAAATTGGTTATGATGCGGATAAATTGCCGGCTGATCAAAGAGCTCACGACCGACTTCCCGAGTGTTGTCAGAAGACTGCTGCCGCTCACCAAGACTAAAGATAATCTACAAGAACCTTGATAAGCCATTTTTTCAATGGCGTGTAAGGGGGAGCAATTAATTCGGCAGCCCCGGGGAGCCATTGCCGTAACACGCTTCGTTCATTCGTAAATGCAAGGAAGCCTGCATATCCGTGAGATTTTCCGATTCCGCTATTGTTTAACCCTCCAAAAGGTAAATGATGGTTGAAAAACTGAATATCTACCATGTTGATACAACCACTTCCCGCTTTTGTATTTGCCAGAATGTAATCAATATTTTGCTGTGAATTACTGAACATATAGAGGGCTAAAGGAACTTCACCCTCATTTATCAAATCGGTAACTTCTTTGAGATCTCTGAATGCAATTACCGGACTTACCGGACCGAAAATCTCCTCGTTCATCAATAGGCTATCAGAATTTAAATCAGTAATTACGGTGGGCTCTATAAATTGACGAGAAGTGTCTGTTTGACCTCCAAATTCCAGTTTAGCTCCTTTTTGAAGAGCATCGGTCATTCCATGTTTGAGGCGTTCGGCATGTTTCCTGTTTACGATTCCCGGATAATCCGTCGATTCAGCAGCTTTATTTCCGTAAAATTTCCGGATATAGGCAGAATAATGCTCCAGGAACTCAGTTTTCTTACTTTCATGCACCAACAGATAGTCAGGAGCAATACATATCTGACCCGCATTGAGGTGTTTTCCCCAGGCAATCCTTCTGGCCGCCTGCTCGATATTCGCTGTCTGATCAATAATCGTTGGAGATTTTCCGCCCAATTCGAGTGTTACGGAAGCCAGATTCCTGGATGCTGCTTTCATTACAATTTTACCTACGGTGGGCGATCCGGTGAAAAATATGTGATTAAAAGGTAATTCAAGCAGAGCTGTAGAAACTTCAATGCCTCCTTCCACCACATAAACTTCTTCCGGTAAAAAGATGGCCTCCACTATTTTTCGGATAACCTGCGAACTTCCTGGAGTCATTTCCGACGGCTTAAGAATCACCGAATTGCCCGCTGCGATGGCCGAGACCAACGGCCCAAAGCTTAAGTTGAAGGGAAAATTCCAGGGAGATATGATAAGACAAACACCTTTAGGTTCGTAATAAATTGTACTGGTGCTACCCAGAAGTGCCAGAGGCGTTCCTACTCGTTTTGGGCGGGCCCACTGTCCCAAATGATGAAGTGCATGCTTGATCTCATTGAGTACCACCAGGATTTCACTCAGGTCTACTTCTTCCTCAGGTTTTCTGAAATCAGCCATCATCGCATCTCGGATCTCCTGACGGAAATCGATTTTAATGGCTTGATAGAGAGCCTTTAATTTTTGCTTCCGGCTTTTAACCGTTTGTAAAGATCCGTTAAACCGATTCTCTTTCTGCTTGTCGAAAATCCGTTGAAGGTCTTCTGGTACAAGTTGATCAACTGTGCTACTCATGCGTTTTTACTGAATTTAGAACCTTCAGGTGCCCGGTATTTTTGAAAAGGAATTTTCAGAAGTGGCCCGATGTACTCATGCTCTTTGGGGTCCATGTAGGTATCTATTCCATAAATAAGTTCAGAACCCTTTTTGGTGGCAAACGTACCAAAGAGACGGTCCCAAATGGAGAACAGGTTGCCATAGTTGGTATCCGTGTAAGGTTGTTTGTAATGATGATGAACATGGTGCATGTCTGGAGTAACGAAAATATATCCTATGATTTTATCGAGTATAGCAGGCAACGTGATGTTGGCATGATTAAACTGAGAAAGAACCACGGAGGCCGACTGATAAAGAAAAACCATCCACATGGGAGCTCCAACAATGGCTGTGGCAATAATAGTAAAAGCAAATCGAAAAACGCTCTCACCGGGATGATGCCTGTTAGCAGAAAACGTATCTATGTGCTGATCGGTGTGATGAATTAAATGAAACATCCACATCCATTTAACTTTATGTTCAAGCCAATGGATTGTGTATGCTGCAATGAGATCGAGGACAGCCACACCGATGAGTGTTGTTATCCAGACGGGCCACTCAGGTAACACATAGAGAAGCCCGAATTCATTGGCCACAGCCCAGTCTGAGGTTTTTACCAGCAGAAAAGCCAGAGGTAAATTGACAATGATCGTGGTAAGTGTAAAGAATAAATTAATTCCGGCGTGTTTCCAGCGTTGGTAGGAAAGACTGAACAAGGGAGCAATGCTTTCCCATAAACTGAAAACAAGAAGACCACCCACCAGAATATACATTCTTTGGGCCGAGGAAATATGTTCGAAAAAAGTGATCAGCGATTCCATCTGAGTTAGGATCAGGTTTTCCGAAAAATACAAAAATACCCAGGAATTGTACTGTTGGAGCGGCTATTTTCCTTTACAGAAGTGGCTCAGCCTGGTATCCTGCTTTTGAAAGTGCCGTAATAATTTCCTTTTCGGTAAAATCTTCACCCTCCACGGTAAGAATTTTATCCGGGTTGGCGGTATCTACCTGCCAGGATTCCACTTCGTCGAGTTCATTAAGAAAAGGTGTAACGGCTGCTACGCAGTTTCCGCAGTTCACGGTTGTTTTAAATTTTTGAATTTTCATTTTTATGATAACTTTTTTGTTTTAAGACGTAGGCTGTTTAATACAACACTCACCGAGCTGAAAGCCATAGCTCCACCAGCAATCATCGGGTTTATCATCATTCCGTTCAAGGGATAAAGAATACCGGCAGCAAGAGGGATTCCAATCAGGTTATAAATAAATGCCCAGAAAAGATTTTGCCGGATAGTTTTGACTGTTTGCACGCTAAGCGAGATTGCCTCAGGAATCTTCTGTAGGTCATTGGAAATCAAGGCTATCTGAGCTACATCCAGAGCTATATCTGCCCCTGATCCCATAGCGATACTTACATCTGCCGCAGCCAGAGAGACACTGTCATTAATACCATCACCTACCATGGCTACTACCTTTCCCTCACTTTGGAGTTTCTGAAGGTACTGAAGTTTATCCTCTGGAAGGCAATCTCCGAGATAATGGACTATACCGCTTTCCTCTGCTATATTTTTTGCCGTTTGTGAATTGTCACCTGTGAGCATATGAACTGTTATGCCAAGTTGCCCCAGTTTTTTTACAGCCTCACGGGAGCCCTCCTTTAATGGATCTGCCAAAGTGATGAGGGCTAGTAGTTCCCGGGTGTCACTCAGTAGCACTGTGGTATGGCCTAATTTTAAATGTTGTTCAATTATAGAGTTTTGATCCAAAGTAAGGTGTATACCAAGGGATTTGATAAAATGCGGATTCCCGATTGAGAAGGTTTTCCCCTGAAAGCTTCCTTGCACACCTTTTCCTGTAACGGATTGAAAAGTTTCTGGGGTAATGGCTTCGGTTTCTTTAAAGCACGACACAATGGCTTCTGCGAGCGGATGTTCGCTTTGTAGCTCCAGCCCTTTGATCATTTCTTTTACGCCCTCAGCTTTACTAAATTCCACATATTCTATTACCGAGGGCTTTCCTTCGGTTAGTGTTCCGGTTTTATCCAGTATGATGTGGCTTAGCTGTTTGGTTAATTCCAGAGCTTCAGCGTTTTTAATCAGGATGCCGTTTTGAGCTCCCTTGCCAATTCCCACCATAATGGCCGTGGGTGTAGCCAGACCCAATGCACAGGGGCAGGCAATTACTAATACCGAAAGTGAGGTGATAAGTCCGAGGGCCAGTTTGTTTTCATAGGAGGTCAGGTTCCAAACCACAAAGGTGAGAAAGGCCGTAAGTAACACTCCAGGGACAAATACCGAAGCAATTTTATCCACCAGTTTTTGAACCGGGGCCTTACTTCCCTGAGCCTCTTCCACCAACCGTATAATCTGAGCAAGGTAGGTGTCACTTCCTACTTTTCGGGCAAGTATCCGTAGGCTTCCCCGCTGGTTGAGTGTACCAGCGAAGACTTCCGATTTTTTTGTTTTCAAAACTGCCAAAGGTTCTCCGCTGATACTGCTTTCATCCACATACGATTCACCGCCTTTTACTAAACCGTCAATGGGTACCCGCTCACCAGGTTTTACCAGCACCAGGTCACCCTGAACTACTTCGCGTATAGGAACACTGATTTCCTGGCCGTTACGGATAGCTGTCACTTCTTTGGGCTGCATGCCCATTAGTTTCTTAATGGCTTCTGAGGTGCCGCTTTTTGCCTTCTCTTCAAGGAGTTTACCAATAAGAATAAAGAATATGACTATTCCGGAGGCCTCATAATACACATGACTATGTAAGCCACGCTGGTGAAAATAATGGGGATAAAAAGTCGAAAAAAGGCTGAATACATACGCAATTCCGGTACTCAATGCTACAAGAGTATCCATATTTACCTTTTCTGAGCGAGCCTGTTTCCAGGCATTTACAAAAAAACGCTTTCCAAAAACAAAAATAACCGGAGTAGCCAGGGCCAGCATGACGTAGGTTGAATAGGGCATATCCATAAAGAACATCCCAATTATGAAGAGAGGGATGGAGAATATCCCGGCCCATATCGTATCCCGCTTAATTTGCTGGTAGGCGTCTTTTTTTAGTTGATCAGCAAACCCTTCATTACCATCCGTTTGGAGAATAAGATCATATCCAATGGACTGAACCTGCTTTTTCAGAAGCGATAGATCTGTGGTTTGCTGATCAATCTGGAGCCAAACTTTTTCATTGGCATAATTGACCCGTGCCTGAAGTACACCAGGAGTAGCTTTAAGCAGAGACTCTATGGAGCCTGCACACGCTGCACAGCTCATTCCGCTAACCGGTAATTGATAGGTTTCTGCCATATTTTGTTTCTTTTGTACAAAATTAACACGCGTTTTTCGTTAGGGGTTTACACGATTGGTGTCAATCTTTGCATGATTTCCGTCCTGAATATGAAATTACTCTTCCCTATTGTTCTGATACTCATACCCATTTTTGAAGGTTGTGTGAATCAATCTACTGTGAATTCAGGCACTGCAGAGGAGGTTTTAAGTCAGCAGGATAAAAAATTATTGCGTAGTGCCAGACTTTCTGCTGAAGAGATGCTTACCGAACAGGAAGATGTGAAGTTTCCAAAGCTGCAAATGATTGAGGGGAAGCTTCTTCCTCTGTCTCAACTTCAATTCACTACTGAAGAAAATGGAAGACTTCATGTTCAGGATTTACTTTGGAACGAGACCTGGAAAGACGATTTTGAGGCCCATAAAGTAGTATTCTGGGATACCGAGTTCTTTGCCGATGTAAGGGGAAGTGACTTGCTTGCTGCCGATGTGGAAGATATGAGAGGGTTTGAATTTTCTCCATTGATTCTCAAAATGAAAAATCTGAAACCCTGGGAAGGGAAGGAGTTTGCACAGCATTTTATCCAGATACCTCTGAAAGACGGTCAAAACCGGAACCACTGGAAAGAAGGTAATCTGGAATATTTCTTTTTGCCGGATGATTTCAGGAATATTGGCAATACGCACATTCCGCAGTTTTACAAAGATTTCCCCGACTATTCGCTGCCCTCTGATAAAACCGGAATTACCAGTCTCATTTTTGCCGATGATCTTACCAATGAAGTGGCCTCAAAAGGGTATACGTTCACGGCCTCCTTTCAGCGTCCTGAGCTACCGCGGGTGGAATATGACTATGATAACTGGCTTTATGAAAGCGGTGCACCTGCAGCATATACCACAGGTCAAAAGGAAATTAACGACTGGCTTGCCCGGGTGGATGAGAAAGTTCTTCAGGCCAATTTCAGGAAGTATCTGATGGCTAATCATGCCGGGGCTTCCCATCTGGTGCTTAACTGGGAAGCTGTACGTGACCCTGCGGGCCCGGGAGCAGAGAAACTTGCCAGGTGCCTTGAAATCAATAAAAAGGAGAGGCCTTATCAGACTATCTCACTTTGGCCAAAGGGAGGAATGGAGTTAAGCAGGATTCAGATCGAGGGGAATAACTTCCGAAGTCAGCTGACACGTGACCTTACCTTTAACGGAACATTAAATGAATGGAATTCACGTTTTGGTGCCGATTCTCCTTTTTGGATCAATGGCTTTACTGTTTCCAATGCCGATATTTTATATGTGGGGGGATATCTGAATTCACCCACTAATTTCGGCTACGTTCATCATTTTTTGATGCAGCATATGATGAACAAGAAGTTTTTCCCTACAAAGAAAAGTCTCCTGATGTGGTGGAGCCGGGTAGAATATGTGGGTGGATTTGATTTGGGAAACATCTGGTTTCAGGATAAAGACGGAGAGTGGGTGTATGCGATTGATAAGCCGATGGTTTTTCCGTCGGCTATGCACAATGCAGCCGTCTGGTCGTTTGCTTTATGTGATGGAGGAGAGCTCTGGAATGAACCTTTCGGGCTTTCGGATAAAAAAGACTATCTGGGAGGGAAACTTGTAAGAAACCGGGCCGGAACAGATATAAGAAGCTCTCTTGGTCCGGTTCAAAATGAGATTTATGCCATTCAAAATTACCGGAATGTGGATCGGTGGGAGGGAGGAAAATGGGCGGTAAGTCAAAACAAGGATATCATTGAAGCTCCTACCTCCTGGGAATTTGTTTCTTCTGGTCGCGATGGTCAAAGATTCTCAGAAGGTACTTCTGTTTTACCCTCTGCCTCTTTGTATGATACAACTCCTTTGGTTGCGGCTAAACCATCCGAGGACTCTAAAGAGCTACTTCTGCTGGTCTATGATGCCTGGAATAATCCGTTAAAAATGGAAGTAATCCATGTGAAATGGAAAAGCCAGGAAATTCCTGTAAAAGTATTTGGCAGGTATACTACGGTGGTTCGTGTTAAAATTTAATGGTCCTGCATAGACTTTTGAAATGCTCTGAGTTTGGACTGAGTTTGCTTTTGAAGGCTTTTTTTGAAGAATTCTGTTCCCCCTAAAATTCTTCCTTTCCATCCCAGTGCCTGAGAAGCCCAGGTATGAAGATTAAATAGGTCGGTGTGTTCTATGATTTTGCCGTCTTTGAATCTGAACTTTGCCAAAACCTGGTTGTGAACTTTTCTGCCGGTTTGAGTGAAGGTATAATCGGCCTGCCAGCTTGCAAGTCCTTTTTGTTGATCACATTCAATTCCTGAATAGGACACTTTCAGGTCTTTAGATGCTCTGCAAAGCATCTTCCACATATCCCGGGCATCATCACCATGCAACCTGCCAAATGCCGCATCTTCAAATGTAATTTCCTTGTGGTAGCAGGAAATCATGGTTTCGGCATCACGCCTGGCAAACGCTTCGTAAAATTTTTCGATCAGGTTAGTCATGAGCGGGTGATAAGGCTACGGTCATGATTGTCTAAATCGAGTAAATCCATAACCTTAGTTTTGGATGGAATACTTACTACCATGACAATGGTAAGTGCCAAAGCTATCAGGAGAATCTGCCGCTCATTTGCCAGCAGAGCCCCCAGAATTGTTATTATTGCCGGAAACTCCAGTAAAGCCATTTTAATTAGGGAGAGTTTCCTGAAGGCGGTTAGCTTGTTCTCCAGATGTGGTTCTTGCCGTGCTTTTTGAAGTAAGGTTCTTCCTGCAAAAAAGGAACCCGAAACCCCAAGCAAGGCTACCAGAGGGATGATTATTTTCAGCTGGTTTACAAGTTCTTTATCAGCTGGTTTATTGCTGTTTGTTATCAGATAATTGGCGATCAACATAAAGGTGAGCACCCCAATTGATAATGCCAGTAAGACTATTCGTAAACTTTTAAAGTAACTGGTGTAATTCATGGTTTATTTTTGATTGGAGGTTTACATGATCTGTATGCACACTCAGCTGCATGTTTTCGCCGCAGCGTATTGCTCTGTTTTCTGTTTCATGACCTATAGGGAAATCAAAGCAGACCGGAAAACTGAATTCGGCGGTATGCTCTGCAATAATCTCATTGGCATCTTTTCCAAAAGTATAGCTGTTTTCCTTGCTGTCGGAAAATTGACCTGCTATAAGTCCTCTGATTTTGTGCAATTTACCTGATCGTTTTAATTGCAGCATCATGCGGTCAATATTATAGAGGTATTCTCCCACATCTTCCAGAAAGAGTATTTTGTTATCCCACGAGTAATCGGTAGAGGAGCCTATGTTGTGTGCCAGCAGGCATAGGTTGCCACCGATAATTTCTCCTTCGGCATTCCCGGTACGGTTTAAGATATGAGAACGTTCCCGGTAATTTATTTTTTTCCCGGTTAGTGAGTTTATTAATGATTCGGTGCTTTGGGCCTCGTTTGGCAGGGTGACCATCATTGGGCCATGAATACTCTGGAAACCAAGGGCTTGTAATTTTTGATGCAGAAGTGTTACATCAGAAAAACCTACTACCCATTTTGGGTTTTTCATGAAGCCATCCCAGCTAAACCTGTCCACAATTCGTGAAATGCCATAACCGCCCCGACCGGCAATAATCGCTTTTATCGAGGGGTCATCCAGAAATTCCTGAAAATCCCTGATTCGTTGTTCGTCTGTTCCGGCAAAGTTATAATGCTCAGCGAAGATATTCTTACCTTCAATAATCTCAAAGCCTGTTTGCTTTTGAAGAACTTCCTTACCTGCATAGTATCGTTTGGCGTCAAGTCGGGAGGCAAGTGAAACCACCGCAATTTTATCTCCTCTATCCAGTGCAGGTGGGGCGATGTATGACATAGTTAAAACTCAAAATGGGTTAATAATCCCAAAATTAAGGCAATCCCAAAACTGAGCATGGTTCCAATCAACACATATTCTGTTTTCAAGGTATCTGTATCCTTATAGCGTAATATCGATTTTGCGGCGATTAGAAAACCTATAGCTTCAAAATGACCGCTCCAAATAAAGATAAGTACAAGCCACCGCTCCAGGGTTCCAATCATACGTCCCCCGCGGGGAAGTTCCTGACTTTCTGCTGTGGCTGGAATCCGGAATACCCTGAAAAGCTCCCTGATCAGTATATTTACTGGTTTCCCAACGAATATCACACAGAAAATTATTGGCAGATAGGGTTCTGACAGATAAAACAGAGGCGTAGTTGGAATAAATTTATCGTAAATGAACACAGCCAGTACTAACATCAGAAGATGGGAGGCCTGGTCCAGAAAAAAGGCATAGGTCTTGATAATTTTTGCTTTCCACAATGATTTTTTGAATCCATCTATCAGGTAGTGCGTAAGGGCAATAAAGAGAGCTCCCCAGATGAATCGGGGAGAAGGGTACAGCAGCCAGGAGGAAAAGCCTGCCAGGAGGCCGTGCCAAAAAAGAAACCGACTTTGGAAGCCTTTCTGATCTTTATCGGCTGCCAGGCGGTCTGTCTGAAACACATAATCGGTTAAGATATGTGCCAGTATTTGGCTGATTATGAAATAAGTTAATGTCATTTCAACTGATCCTCAAAATACAAAACCGCTGTTTCTATGGCATTCCATCCGGCACGAACAGAGTGCCGGTTTACGGCTGATTGTGTTATTTCATCATGTGAAGCAATTTCCAGCTCACTTTTACCTGTCAATTTATGGAAAATAATCTGACATTGACGGGCTGTAGCCTGAGCAATTATGAAATCCAGCAGCTCCAGAATTACCTTCATCTGTTTATTCATCTCGTCGGAATCCGATTCGAAAAACAGGGTGTTTTTTATAACAATACGCTCTTTTTCAAAGGTTTTTTGAGAGTTAATTAATCGTCCTGCTCTGAACATGGCCTCGCCATCAATACGCCCTTCGGGTATATCTAACGTATCTAATGGCCCCAGTCCAATAGCCAGCCTGATCCCATGTTCTTCAAAATATTTACGCCGATGGGTATCCTGAAAATATTCGGCCGGAAGGTTTACTCCTTTGACAAAGCATTTCATCAGCAGGGCTAACCGTAAAGCATTTTCCGGACTTTTACATACCATTTCCAGATAGTCACCTTTAATGAGACGCGAATAGCTGATCAGTTTGTTTTGCCATTCATTCAGGAAGTGATTTATCTCCTTTTCAATAAACTTTCGTCCTGACGAATTCAGAGAGGTATAACCTACCAGATCTCCGGAAATTACAGAATATCTTTGCATATCTACCGTATTTACAATCAAATATAGGTATAAATAATAAATACAATCAATAAAGGTTTTAAAATATATTTAAAGCTTTTTTTGATTGTAACTGAAAGATATTCGCTTGCAGGCCAAAGATTCAGTTTTAAGGAATCTGAATTTCATTTCAGAAGCTCAAATTCGTGTATTCGGGAAAGGTCAATAACATATTCCTTACCCTCGGCTTCCAGAATAGAGCTGAATCGGGCATTCCAGACAAGCTCTGAATACAAATACGATTTTCGTACGTGCACGGGGTCAGTCATGGTATCGTTAATACCCTCTACAGTAATAATAAACTCTGTATCCGAGGCCTTCAGAGACTCAGCTGTTTCCCCATAAAGCACCGACTTTTCGGTTATGGGATGAACCACCGTCCAAACTGTGGCAAAGAGTTTGACCCGTTGCCTTTCCAATTCCAGGGTATAGTATCTACGCTTCATCAGGCCATCTTTATCCTCTTCATTTCTGGAAAGAATAATACTTACCTCCACATTCATTAATTGATTGGTTTTTTCATTTACCATTCTGAACATCAGTCCTTTAATGTCAAGGTATGGGGCTATAAGTGCATTTTCTGAAAAGAGGATGCGGGGGTCTGGTCGGGAAAAACGACCATACAAAAGGCCGGTCATTATAGCAAAGATCATAAGTCCCACCAAAGCCTCAATCGCAGAAATTATACTTGCCATGTAACCAAGCGGACTTATGTGGCCATAACCCACCGTGGTGAGTGTCTGGCTTGAGAAAAAGAAAGCTTCCCAGAAGTCACTCAGGCCGTCATTGGGATTTATTCCGCTCAGATTCTCCACACCTATAAGGTAATAGACCGTTCCAAAGAGGAGGTTTACACCCAGATAAAAAAGACAAATCACCAGAAAGAAGTTGAGCCAACTCATTCGCACCATGCGGTGATAAATGTTGAAATAGGCTTCGGGGGATTGATTCAGTTTACGAACATTGAAACTACCATCTGAACGCATCAAACGGGCAGACTCACTGGTAGCCCGGGTTCCAAAGCCCAGGTCTTCCCGTTTTTGCTCCTGTTCTACCAGGGTTTCTTTTCTGAAGGCCATACTACTTCAGGGTAATCAATATCTGATTTATACGTTCGGTAAATAAAATCTGTGAAATATAGAGAATACTGACCTAAATGAAAACTACTTCCTCGATGAGGTCCTGATTCATTTCCCGGTTAACTAACTTTATCAGTTGCGATTTGGCCAGCAGAAGTTCCTGTCTGAGAGGTGAGGAAGAAATTTTCAGGAAAAGCGTTCTGTCTCTGATGTAAATCTTTTCTGTGCGGTTTGAAATGGTTTTACCCATTATCTTTTCCCAGGAGCCGATTAGGCCTGTTTCATTAAATTTAGCCTTGAGGTTGTAAGATTCAAGGAAGCCTTCGAGAGCTTCGCTAAGTGAAATTGTCCGGGTATTTCTGGAGGTATTCTTCAAAGTTTTCCAAATGCTTCCTAAAGGTAACAAAACCAGATACAAAATATCCTGCCCGAATTTAACAGACAGGATATTTTTATAAGGTGTAGCTCAGACTTTTCTGGCTATTGCTGATTTTTCATAACGTAAACGTGCTCCACCACCTGCAGAGATGGTAACCGTGGTTTCGTCGGTACTCACCACTTTTCCATGAAGGCCGCCTGCAGTAACCACATCGTCACCTGCTTTTAGCTCATTGACCATTTTCTGCTGCTCTTTTTGCTTTTTTTGCTGGGGTCTTATCATAAAGAAATACATAACCGCAAACATCCCCACCATCAGGATAAGGAATGAATAGTTACCTCCGGCACCACCTGCTTGTAATAAAATCATTGAAATCGGTTATTTAGGTTAGAAATTTATTGTTCGCCTTCTTCCGTCTTACCATTTACGGTAGCAGTAAAGGTAAGCGGAACCATATTGTTTTCTGCATTACTCACTACACTTACGGTTTTACGGTTAATGCCCGCTTTGCCCTGAGAATTAAAATTGATGACAATTTCGTCTTCCTGCCCCACACCTACGGGTTTCTCGGGTTTAGATGCTACTGTGCATCCGCAGGACACATTTACTGCCAGAATTTCCACGGGGTCTGTACCCACATTCTTAAAGCGAAAAGTATGGCTCACGGTATCGCCCTCGGTAATCTCGCCAAAATCAAAGGATTCTTCGGCAAACTCCAGTTTACCTTTCCCGGCGGTCGTTTCTTCATTTGAGTTTTCAGAACTACCTGAAGCACAGGCACCCAGAAATAAACCAACTAGAATTAATGCAACAATTTTCTTCATTTTCAGGCTTTAGATTTGATTTGAGACATGAGTAATTCTACATCTTCAAGAAGCTTCTCTGCCTTTTGACGGGCTTCTGTTACTACTTTCCGACCTTCAGCTTTCGCTTTGCTGTCCACGTTTTCACCTCCCGCCACTTCCATGGCTACCTCGTCTCCGCGTTCAATGAGGTCTGCAATAAAGTCTTTAAGCTGTTCCTGATATTTACCTAGTTTTTCGGCGAGTTTGTCGCGGGTAACTTCTCCTTTTTCAGGAGCATATAATACACCTATGGCGGCACCTGTTACCAGACCTGCCAGAAAGGAAAAAAAGGATTTTGTGGAGTTACTCATATTTTCGTTTGTTCTTGGTTTAAAGTTATTTCAATTTGCTCTTAATGACAATAGTTCTTATTTATTGTCCAGCATTCCGCGTCCAGACTTCTGTATTTTGCCGGAAGTTGTAAGCTCTTTGGAGAGTTTGTCAAGAATTCCGTTAATAAACAGGCTGCTTTTCGGAGTGCTGTAATTCTTCGCAATTTCGATTATTTCATTGATAGTCACCTTTACGGGGATGGAAGGAAACTCCATCATTTCTACCAAAGCCATTTTCAAAAGGATTTTATCTGTATCTGCCACCCGTTCATATTCCCAGTTTTTTAGATTGGGTAAGATATATTCCATCAGTTCCTCCTCTTCGTCGATACTTTTGGTAAACAGCACTTTCAAAAAATCTTTTCGTTCATCCCATTCTTCATCGGGTTCAGATACACTCAGCTGGCCCATATTCTCATAATCCTGAAATGTATGAGCCACCATGGCACGAAGCGTTTCTTTGTCTTCAGGCCAGTAAAGGTGATATCGTTCAAAGTAAGAAACACTTTCCTCACTCTTCAGAAAAATATTCTTGACCAAGTATTTGAGAAGGGCTACTTCCTCTTCCATGGTATGGTTTAACCGGGAGCAGTATTCCACGTACTTCTGGTTTGACTTTAACACATTTCTGTAGATACTTTTTACCACTTCGGTATCCTGGCTCCACCCTGCATTTCTTTTGAGCCTCTGTAGTTCAAAACCAGAATGCTCACGCAGTTCTCTGATAAGCTTCATATCGCTTAGCTTGCTTTTACCTTCATGATCACGGTCACGGGAGGCCATGTCTGCCAGTTCCAGATAAAGTGCGAGCATTTTGTAATATACCTCAAACACCTTATCGGCATCTTTCAGGACACGTAGTACCATTTGCTGGCGGTCGTTCCGGTTACTGGCTACAAAAGTGCCCGCCGCCTCTTTAACTGCTTTTTCTATACCCGCAGGGGCTTCAAAATCTTCCTTTTCTCTGTTAATGGAAAACTGTTCTTCCAGAAGCTGAATTCCCAGCGTAGTCATACCCGCCAACTTGGTTTTGTCCTGTTTTTCCATTGAATTAAGATCAGGAGCAAAACGATCACGAATCAGGTCCTGAGCAAGCAGAAAGTTGGCTTTTTTGGATTGTTCGTAGGCATAAAGTGCCTGCATGGCTCTGATTCGGATAAGACGTCTGTTCAGCATATTGGTCAAAGAACTACTTGTAGAGTGCAAAATTACGGAAATCCCTTTTTTCAATTACCATAAACCCTAATTTTGATTCAAATTATACCAAAAATAACTTGAAACCTTTCTGGTCAGGCTGGCTTGTTCTCTGCTTTGCGGTCGCAAATAGTTCATTTGCTCAGCAACAACTCTCTGCTTCGCAAGCCAGGGAGGATCTCATGGTATTGTACAATTCTTATCGAAAAGTTCATCCGGGTTTGTACCGTTATCAGGATACGCTCTCTTTTGACACACGATTTCATGATTTATATGATTCTATAGAAGAACCTCTTAGTTACGAGTCTTTTTTCAGAAAAGCTGCTTTGCTAAATGAGTCTGTAAAAGATCTGCATACCAGTGTTCAGCCTAGTAAGACCTGGTTAAAAGGGCACAAAAAAGTTTTACCATTCATCCTAAGAGAGGTGGAAGGCTCTATCTATGTGCAGTACAATGCTTCAGATGACTCCACATTTGTGCGAGGTCTTGAGGTACTGGAAGTTAACGGAAAGAAAGTGAAGGAATTAGTGAACGAAATCTCAGATTTGTTAGGAACGGATGGTGGAAATGAATGGACAAAAAGGTACTATGCGGTAAAAGGGTTTCACAACTATTATCCCAGATTTTATTCCCTGGATGATAGTGTAAGCGTATCGGTCCGTTTTGAAGGGGAAATGACGAGAGTAGTTCATCTGGCATGCGTAGACAGGAAATTACTTACATCAACTATCCTTAAAAGATACCCGGATAAAAAACGCCAGAATTTGACCTATTCTTTAGAAGATACCTTACAAAAAGCAGCCCGGCTTGATATCAGTTCATTTGTTTACAGAGCATCTCCGATTGATATTTTTCAACGAAAATTCAAGAGAACACTTAAGAGGCGTTTCCGCGAAATAAAAGAGGATTCTGTGAAACATCTGGTACTTGATTTCAGAGGAAATGGAGGCGGGTATATTCCGAATGTGGGTAGGCTGATGAAGTATGTATCACTGGAACCCTATAAACTTATGGATACGATGGCCTTTTCAAGAAATGCCTATTTCCGGATTTTCCCAGCCTACCGCATGATTCCGCCGCTGATAGCTCCTTTATTTTTCAATAAACGAGATAGCCATTACCGATTCCGAAGTTTTGCAGACCACCCACACAGGAAACCCAGTAAGCTGGCATTCAAGGGCGAATTGTATGCTATGATGGACCCCGGTTCTTATTCTGCCACTGTTTTTTCTCTGGCTCTTCTAAATACTATGAACCGGGCACTATTGATAGGATCCAGCCCGGGGGGGACTACCTGGGGAAGCCATGCAGGGAGCTGGTACACTAAAACCCTTCCGAATAGCCGGATAAGAGCCCGGATTCCTCAGTTTAGAATCGTGCATAGTCAGTGGGGCAGGAGAGAGGAAAAATTATTTCTTCAACCGAATTACTTAATTCATGAAAGTCTGGACGATTTCGTAAGCGACCGCGATGCGTACGTAGAGGGTTTTAAAGCACTTATTGTAGAAAAGAAACCACTTCGAAATCAGAGAGCTTACGATCAAATGAAGTAAAAACTGCAGGATATCCAGGTGCTACTCTTCCTAGATGGTCTGCCATTTTTATTGCTTTGGCCGGGCGATCTGTCACCATACTTATCGCAGTTTTTAAAGGAATTGACAATTCATTTACGGCATTTGAGACACATTCTCCAAGAGATACAGCAGAGCCGGCAAGATTTCCCTCAGAGTTGACATATTCCCCATTCTTCAAAGTAGCATCAAACTCTTCCCACCGGAACTTCTCTTTTTTTCTGCCGAGAAACAGTGCATCTGAAATTAAAAAAAGCTTTTCTGGTTTTGATTGCCAGGCCACCTCAGCTGCTCCGAAATGACAATGCTTGCCATCCAGAATGATAGGTGCCCATATCTCTTCATGTGATAGTGAGGCACCGATGAGTCCCGGGCTTCGGTGCTGAAAGGCACTCATGGCATTGTAGAGATGGGTGACCAGATTGATTCCCAGGCTAAAAGCCCAAATAGCCTGCTCATAAGTAGCATTTGAATGACCGGCAGAAAGGGTTATACCACTGTCAAGTATGAACTTAATCTGATCTTCAGTAAACTGTTCGGGTGCAATCGTCCAAATCTTAATTACCTCCTTGCCAGCATTTACGATGGCTCTAATTTCTTCGAGATCGGGCTTACGAACATATTTGGCCAAATGAGCTCCTCTTTTTAAAGGATTTAGAAAGGGGCCTTCAAGGTGTAAACCCACCACACCCGAGTGCGGATTGGATTGCATGTAATTTTTTACAACTTCTATTCCCTGAAGGATATTCTCGGGAGATGAAGTTATTAAAGTAGGAAGCACAAAGTATGTTCCTGTTTTTACAGAAGCCTCGAAAATATCCTGTATGGCCTCTGCACTATTGCTTTGAGTAAGGTAAAGCTCCTCGCCCCCGTTAATATGCGTATCAAAAAAAGCCGCTGAGAGGCATTCATACTGAGGAATTCCGGTGCAATCGGAGATAGAACGGATCTTACCGTTATCTATGACAATTTTCTTATTCGTTAATTCTTCTCCGTTTGTGAAAAGGCTCCTTGTTGTAATTTCCTGCATACTTTTTAGCTTGATTAAGAGTATCCCAATATTTTGATTGAGAAATAAGGATTGGTTTATTTCAATAGCTCAGTTCCAGCACCGTATCATAAGGATCAAAGTCAACACCACTCAAATCGAAAATGTAATAGTCATTCATTCCGGCAGATTTAAAGGCAACTGGTTTGCCCGAACTATGGAGTTTTGCCGATTTAACTGTTTTGGGAATGGAAAGAGCCAGATCTTTAGGTTGATCAAATAGATGAAGATAGATTCGTGAATCAGTCAAGGTGACAGCAAGCTTATCGGTAGGCCGAATAAAACCACCACGGGTATTCCGTATCGACTGTTCATTACGACCCAGCCATTCTCCCATTTGCTGAAGTCTTTCCGTAAACTCAGGCTGGATGGTTCCGTCAGGCATAGGCCCGATATTCAGAAGGAAATTTGCCCCAAACCCTGCCGCTTTCGCCAGATATTGAATCAAAGATTTTGTGCTTTTGTAGTTTAGATCGGTGATGTTATACCCCCAGGCTCCGTTTATAGTCTCGCAGGTTTCAAGCGGCAAGGCAGAAACAGATGCTCCGCCAAAACCGGTTGTATTATTTCCCGGGAGATCTTTCTCGAACATCTGAAAATCTTCTCCCGGAAATGGAGTAAGATGGTGATTATTACCAATCAGAGCATGAGGCTGTAAACGGTGAATAAGAGCATAAATCTCATCATAATGCCAATTGACTTTTGATGTGGCAGATTTATCATGGTCATTGTTCAGTTGATCCCAGTGCCCGTCAAACCATATTCCGGAAATCTCACCATAGTTGGTCAAAAGTTCAGTAAGTTGGGCTTTCATAAATTCAATGTATTTTGGCCAGTCACTTTTAGCCGTACGGCCCGTACCTTGGCCTGTTCGTCCTGTTTCGTACTGATAATCTGAGCGGTACCAATCCAGGAGCGAATAATAGAAGAAAAGTTTTATTCCTTGTTTATGGCATTCGTCGGCTATCTGCTTAACCACATCTTTTCCAAAGGGAGTATGGGTGATCTTCCAGTCAGATTGTCCGGTATCCCATAGACTGAATCCATCGTGATGCCGGGTAATGAGGGTGATATATTTCATTCCTGCCGATTTAGCCAGCCCTACCCACTCCTTTGCATTAAAATTATGAGGATAAAAAGAGTTCTGAAGGCGTGTATAATCATCCACTTTGATGTTTCGGTTATTCATCACCCATTCTCCGCTGCCAAGTGAGCTGCTCAGTCCCCAGTGTATGAACATTCCAAAGCGGGCATCCTGAAACCATTCTCTGGCGGCGAGGTTCTCTGCTGACGGCTTATAGTTTTCCTGGGAAAAGGTATGAAAACTGAGGAGCGAAAACAGGAGAATAAACTTTTTCATTCGAGACAATTTAATCACTTAAATATAAAGAAAAAGCCTTCGAAATATCGAAGGCTTTTGTCTAACCCCTAAAATAAACCACTATTTTAAGCTCTATGTTTACAGGAACCAGGAGGTGTCCTGTTTTGCTTCAAAAAGTATATGAATAACGCACAACCGGGGCATCCAAATTGCACAGCAGCCCGTATTTTATTTTACGGTGATTTCATTAACAAGCCTTAACAATAACAGAACCAAACCTTCTGAATGGCTCTGTCATCTAATGACCAAATAGTTCTGAAAAGGAGTTTTCTTAAAGATTCAACACTAAATTTTACGATTATGAAAAAGTTAATGGTTCTTATCGCACTGACAGTTTTTGCCACCGTTGCCGCAAATGCTCAATACAGATCAGAAAGTTGGTCAAGAGATCGAACTTATGAACCAGCCACAGCACGAAGTGCCAGAGGTTCTGAAATGACTTTGAATGCCATGCAGCGTGAGGCCCGTGAGAAGATAGCTCATGGAATTGTAAACGGCAGCATCACCTCTCGCGAAGCCAGGTACCTTCTGGAAATGGCAGAGCGTATTGAAATGAAAGAAAATCGGTTTCTGAGAAATGGCAGGCTTACATCAGCCGAACGAAGAGATCTGGAAGGTGATCTTGCAGAACTTGACAGATCAATAAGAACAAACAAACGTGACAGAGAGCATTCCAATGCCGATCGCTATGTTCACGGAAAAAGATACTAGGGTTAAGTAATGAGTAATAGTTTTGAGTAAATGGGAAAGGGGCAGTTTTTTAAACTGCCTCTTTTTTTTGTTCGAGAAAGGGTAGTAGTTCTATCAATGAATTTACCTTTTGGCTTGCCTTATTGAATACTTCAAGTTTAAAATCATGCGGAGATGGGACCGCTACCACCTGGGCTCCGGAAGCCGCTGCACCGATTACTCCATTTCCTGAATCTTCCAGGATGAGGCAGGATTCTATCGGCTGTCCAAGATTTCGGGCTACAGTTAAATAAACTGCAGGATTTGGCTTGTTGAATTTTTCGAGTTCTGCCGAATGATAAAAATGAAAACGGTCAATGAGATTTAGTTTTTTGAGTACGGTCTCAATCATACCCATAGGTGACGCAGAAGCCAGACCGATTTTCCATTGGTTACGTTCTGCCAGACTAATCACCTCCTCTACGCCGGGCATTGCAAGTGCCTCTGATTCCATATAGTCTTCGGTAAGTCTGATAAGTTGATTTTTGATCTCAGCGAAGTTGGGCTTAGGCCAGGGCTTTTTACCATACCAATATTGGATGACATCTTCTATGGGCTTACCGGTAGTTTCCAAACACATCTCAAGGGTAAGATGCAAGCCTTTTTCGGCAAAAATCTTCATCTCGGCTTTTTGCCAACATGGTTCAGAATTGACAAGAAGGCCATCCATATCAAAGATGACCGCCTTTATTTTTTGAATATCCAGAGGCATGAGGGTAATTGTTTACTCTTCTTCCAGACTCATTTGTTTATCGTAGAGCTCTTTGTACACCCCGTTGGCATCCATGAGGTCCTGGTGAGTTCCCTGCTCCGCTATGATTCCGTCATCCAGCACCACAATACGGTCTGCAAGTTTGACAGAACTCACTCTGTGTGAAATAATTACTGAAGTTCGATTTTTCATGATTCTTTCCAGGTTGCCCAGTATTTTGTTTTCCGTGTTGGTATCTACTGCCGAAAGGCAATCATCCAGAATAAGGATTTTTGGCTCTCTTACTATAGCTCTGGCAATGGACAGACGCTGTTTTTGTCCTCCGGAAAGGGTAACCCCGCGTTCACCCACTTCCGTTTTAAATCCTTCGGGGAAATCCATAATATTGGAATACAAGTCGGCATCTTTTGCCGCCTGAATAATCGCTTCTTCTCCAATTTCGGGCATTCCGAAACGAATGTTATCTTTTATACTTTCAGAGAAAAGGAATACATCCTGTGGTACATAGCCCATCTGTGCCCGTAAAAATTGCGTATCAAATTCCTTAATGGGCACATCGTCAATATATACTTCTCCCTCTGTGGTATCGTACATTCTCAAAAGAAGGTTTGCAATCGTACTTTTACCGCTTCCGGTAGTTCCCAAAATCGCTACGGTTTCTCCCGATTCAATGGAAAGATTGAAGTCTTTCAGGGCTTTGATTCCGCTGTCAGGATAAGTAAAACTCACATGCTCGAAACGAATGGAGCCTTCAATATTCTTTTTCATGTGTTTTGTGGAGACGATGTCATTTTTGATATTCAAAAATTCATTGATTCGTTCCTGAGATGCCTCAGCTTGTTGGATCTGACTGGTGGTCCATCCGAGAGCAGTCAAAGGCCAGGTGAGCATGAAAACATAAAGAATAAATTCTGTGATGTTTCCGGGAGTGAGTGATCCGGCAATAATCTCCTGACCTCCTACATAAACACAAATCACTGTACTGAGTCCGATAAGAAACATAATCAGCGGGAAAAACAAGGCGTTCACCCTGGTTAGGTCCAGTTGTTTATCTCGATAAATATTACTTTCCACCGTAAATCTCCCTAAAGAATGACCTTCTTTGGCAAATGCTTTCAATACTCTGATTCCACTGAAAGCTTCCTGCACAAATGTGGAAAGTTTCGACAGGCTTCTCTGAATCTCAGCTGATCGTTTATTTACTATGCTGCTCACAATGAAAATACTGATGGAAAGAACAGGCATGGGGACCAGAATCCACCAGGTAAGTCGGGCATTGACCGAAAACATGTACCCCAGGATGAGGATGATCAGCGTGGCCATATTGAGCAGATACATGATGGAAGGCCCGATATACATCCTCACTTTTCCCACGTCTTCAGATATTCTGGCCATCATATCTCCGGTAGAATTTCTCCGGTAGAAACTAAGCGGGAGGGTTTGATAATGAGCGAAAATCTCATTTTTCATATCGTATTCGAAATGCCGTGACATCACGATGATCGTTTGCCTGACCAGAAAAAGGAAAAAGCCTTTGAGTATGGCCATGGCCAGAATAAGTACACCGTAAACAGTGAGACTGAAGGCAAAAACTTCGTACATGCTACTTTGTACAGTAGTTTTGTCAAAAAGAAAATAGACGTCAATATTCTCTTTGACCAGATCCAGAGCATGCCGCACTACCTGTGCCGGAATTACCCCGAAAAGGTTGGATATAATGGTGAAGATTGTACCCAGAATGAGATACCATTTGTATTTTAGAAGGTATTTGTTCAGGTAGGCCAGGTTTTTCATTCTGTAGTACTAAGGTTTTTCGCTACCAGACTTTATTCTGGGTTTTATGATAAGACGCAATGATTGATCGTATGTGACGTAATTCCAGAGCCAGTTAATGAAAACGAGTATTTTATTTTTAACACCCAAAATAGCCATGAGATGCACAAACATCCACACATACCAGGCGAATGTTCCCTGAAACCTCCAGAAAGGAAGATCAACAACAGCCAGATTTCGACCTACCGTGGCCATCGAACCCAGATCTTTGTATCTGAATGGTCTGGTCTTCTCTCCCTTAATTAGCTGATACAGGTTTGCAGCCAGAAGTTCGCCCTGTTGAATTGCAGGCTGAGCTACCTGCGGGTGGCCCTGCGGAAAATCTTCTGTCTCCATTTGTGCAATATCACCTATGGCAAAAATATCTGAAAAACCATCAATCTGGTTTATTTCATTCACTTTAATACGCCCTCCACGAGCATAAATGGATTCAGGCAGCCCGCTTAAATGGTTTGTTTTGATACCCGCAGCCCATACCAGGTTGTTGGTTCTTAGCTTATCACCCAGACTGGTGGTAGCATAGACGCCGTCAAAGTCTGTCACACGTTCATTTAAGCGTACTATTACCCCCAATTGCTCCAGATATTCTTTTCCTTTTTCAGAGGCCTGGTCTGACATCGTCTGTAAGATCTCTCCCGAGGACTGAATAAGGTAAATTTTCATGGAACTGAAATCCAGCTCAGGATAGTCTTTTGGAAGAATGATTTTCCTCATTTCGGCAAGTGTTCCGGCCACCTCCACACCCGTGGGACCACCACCCACCACCACCATAGACATAAGCCCTTCCCGCTTAATGGGATCAGGTTCAGAAAGAGCCTCTTCGAAGTTTTGCAAAACCCTGTTTCTCAAGTAGATTGCTTCGGAAATAGACTTCATTGGCATGGCATACTTCATCATATTTTCCATCCCGTAGAAATTGGTATCAGCCCCCATTGCTAAAACCAGATAGTCGTAATTGACCACCCCGATATCCGTTTGCAACTGTTTAATTCCGGTATCAACAGAGAGTACGCGGGTTATGCGTACGTGTACGTTCTTTTTGTGCTGGAAAACCTTCCGTAAAGGAAATGCAATAGAGCTGGGTTCAAGGCCGGCCATAGCCACCTGATAGAACAGTGGCTGGAACTGATGATAATTGTTTTTGTCAATCAGAACTACCTGAACATCGTATTTGCATAACTTCTGTGCAAGTGCTAACCCGCCGAAGCCCGCTCCAACAATGACAATTCTTTTCTGACTGGTTTCCGGAAGGTTTGCAAACATAGATTAGATGGCGGTCAATTCTGCATTTTTGACCTGCTCAATGATCTTTAAATAATACGTTTCATAAAGAGGGACGATCCGCTTTATATCAAATTCCTGTGCCCGCTTCAAAGCGTTTGTTTTGAAATCTGCCAAATGAGCATCATCCAGAATATAGCAGGCATTTTTTACCATGTCATCTACATCTCCAACAGGACTCATAAACCCGGTTTTTCCCTGTATCATAAGTTCAGGAATCCCTCCCGTGTTTGAAGATATTACCGGCACCTCACAGGCCATGGCTTCCAGTGCAGCCAACCCAAAACTTTCTTTTTCAGAAGGCATAAAAAATAAATCGGCCACGGAGAGCACTTCTTCTACCACATCCAGTTTACCAATGAATCGGATATGATCGCAGAGGTTGAGGTCGCGGCATAGTTTCTCCATTTTTGTACGCTCCGGTCCGTCACCGATAAGGAGTAACTTGGAAGGTACTATTTCTCTGATTTTTGCAAAAGCATAGATGATGTCATCAATCCTTTTGACCTTTCTGAAATTGGAAATATGAACTAATAATTTTTCGTCATCCGGGCAAATGAATTTTTTGAAGTGTTCCTTTTTCTGCTTGTGAAAACGATCCATATCCACAAAATTCGGAATCACCTCGATTTCCTTAGTGATTTTGAAAGTAGAAAGCGTTTCCTGTTTTAAGTCCTCAGAGACCGTGGTTACACCGTCAGAGTTATTAATACTGAAGGTTACCATGGGCTTATAGGTGCGGTCTTTGCCCACCACTGTAATATCTGTGCCGTGCAGGGTAGTCACCACAGGTATACTAATGCCTTCGGTTTTCAGAATTTCTTTTGCCAGAAAGGCTGAAGTGGCATGAGGAATGGCATAGTGCACATGAAGCAGGTCCAGTTTCTCAAACTTCACCACATCCACCATTTTACTGGCCAAAGCCGATTCATAAGGAGGATATTGAAAGAGGGGATAAGAGGAAACATTTACCTCATGATAGAATAAATTCTGGTTAAAGAAATCAAGCCGTATCGGCTGGGTATAGGTGATAAAATGCACCTGATGGCCGTTGAGAGCCAATTCCTTACCAAGTTCTGTGGCCACTACACCACTTCCACCAAACGTGGGATAACACACAATGCCAATTTTCATACGAATGTTCTGGCCGCACTTTGGCCGCTGTTTTTAACTAACTACATTTGTTTGAATATAATTCCAACCAAATCTACGAATCCTACGTTACTCTTGTAATTATTCAATAGTCAATCCAATTCTCCTGATGTTGTCTCTTCTGAAATTTTTTGATCTCATCCGCTGGAGAAATCTTTTGATTGTTATCCTTACGCAATATACGGCCAGAATATTTCTGGTTGGCAAAGGTCAGGATTTAATGGAGTCTGTCCTGGATTCCAAGCAGTTTTTAATCACCTTAAGCACCGTTTTGGTGGCAGCATCGGGATATATTATTAATGACTATTTCGATATCAAGATTGATCAGGTAAATAAACCGGATGAAGTGGTCATAGGGCGTTACATTAACCGAAGGTATGCCATGCTCGCTCATCAGGCTCTGAACATTGCAGCGGCCGTCATTTCATTTTCGGTGAGTTTTAAGGTTTTTCTGGTAAACATTATTGCAATGACTTTGCTATGGTTTTATGCGAGTGTGTACAAAAAGCAGGCGTTTATCGGGAATTTTCTTGTTGCAGGTCTCACGGGGGCGTCGCTTGTGGTAATGGCGGTATATTATCCCGAAAACGATTTACTCATCAATGTATATGCTCTTTTCGCCTTTGGAATTAGTTTGATTCGTGAAATAATTAAAGACATTGAGGATTTACGCGGGGATAAGAAATATGGAAGCCGAACCTTACCTATCATATGGGGTTTACGCAAAACAAAAGCACTTCTTTTTGCCTTTATGTTTCTCTTTGTACTGGCGGTGGCGGCCATGGGAGTGGCACTTAATAACCCTAAACTATTGATATCCTTCTTCTTTTTAGCGATCCCTTTCTTTTACATGGCTTTCAGGCTTTATTTTGCCGACAGAAAAAGACACTTTAGTCAACTAAGCACCTGGTCCAAAATTATTATGATACATGGAGTCTTGAGTATGGTGTTTGTATAGTCAAATAAACAAAAATGAACCAATAATCTGTTTTCCCGAAAGTACCTTGTATGTCAAAAAAAAGAATAGCCATTCTGGCGTCTGGCAGTGGGTCAAATGCCGAAACGATCACTAAGTTTTTCAAAGATTCTGCGGATACAGAAGTTTCTCTGTTTCTTACGAATAATCCGGAAGCCGGTGTAATTGCCCGTGGCAAAAGACTCGGGATTCCCACGCTGGTATTTTCCAGAAAGAATTTTGTGGAGACTGATGAAATTGTCAGGATTTTGCAAAAACTGGATATTGATTTTTTGGTTCTTGCCGGTTTTCTATGGCTTATTCCAGATTCTCTGATAAAAGCATTTCCCGACAGAATTGTCAACATACATCCGGCACTTCTTCCTAAATATGGCGGTAAAGGCATGTGGGGACATTTCGTTCATGAAGCTGTGGTAGCTAATGGCGAAAATGAAAGCGGAATCACCATTCATTACGTCAATGAACATTATGATGAAGGTGAAGTAATTTTCCAGGCAAAATGTGAGGTGGCAGCTACTGATTCGCCCGAAGATGTAGCCAGGAAAGTGCAACAGTTAGAGCATGAGCACTTTCCCCGGGTAATTCATGAATGTATCAAAAAGCTTTAAATGAAACGTGCCGGAAAACTCCGGCACGTTTCATTTTTGATGCTATTTTTTCAGATTAGCGAGATATTCAATGACATCCCGCATCTCTCTTTTACTCATTATTGATGCCATGGGAGGCATACCCGAAGGGAAATTTTCCCGTTTGGATATCCTGCTTTTCGGCACTTCTAGTGGTTCAGCTTCAGAAGTTCGTAATATTAGTTCACTGTCACTTTCCTTTTCAAGAATACCTGTAACCTCTTGTCCGTCGGTCAAAGTTAAGGTCACAGTTCCATATCCCGGTGAAAGACGTGCACTTGGCTCAATTAAGGCCTGAAGAAGCTGTTCCCGTTGCAAAACATCGCCAATATGACTTAAATCGGGCCCTACGGTGCCTCCATTTCCATTGATGGCATGACAACGGATACATTGTCCCTGCTGATTTTGGGTGAAATATACGTATCCGTCTCTACGGTTTCCTCCATACATGGCATCAGCGTATTCATCCAGAATATTCCCTTTTGGAAGTGCAGCCTCCAATTTGCTTTTCAGATCTTCTGACTGTGTGGCAGAGATGGCCTCAGACAGATCAAGCCTTATTTCATTCGGTAATTCCTTCCTGGAAACAAGTTGAATAAGTTCTTCAAAAATAGGTTTTGTTTTAGCCAGGGGCATTTTTCCAAGACTTTCCAGAAGTTGTTGTTTTTCTCTTTGGCTGCCATTTTTCAAAACATTGTCTGCCATGCCGGGTAGCAAATTAGCTGGAATGTCTACCTCGTTCAAGAGAGCGAGACCCGCGGTTCGTACGTTACGATCCTTATCTGCCAGGGCTTCATTTACCAGTTTTCCGGTTTCGGGATACTTTAATTTGGCAAGTGAAGTTAAAATCTGAGCTTTGAATTCACCATTCTCGGTTTTGGCATACATACCTGCGAGTGAGCTGTTGAAACCAGTTATTTCAAGGTCTGTGAGTAGTCCCACCGCAGCCTGAAGCACTGCCGGATTTTGAGAGTTGAGGAAAGCATTCAGCTTAGGTATTACCAGATTTCTGATATGCCCTGCATCACGTTTCACAGGGCCTCTGAGCCTTCCGTCTACCCGATCCAGAACGGATGGTTCTGCCCAAACTCCAACTGTGGACAGAGCTTCTGCACGCATGGCATCACTAACTCCTTCCCGGTCTGCAAAATTCAATAGATCAAGGAGATTTTCATCCTTCCCTACACGCAATGCGGCATTGATCGCTCTTCGTAATACAACTTCTGAAGTGATTTTAGGATTGTTTACCATTTTGGCAAGAACCGGTAACGCTTCGGGTACTGACCAGTCATCATTTATTGCCCGGGCTGCTTCTGCTACTATATACGGATCAGAATCTTGCAGATAATCAGCAAGTTCAGGACTTTGCCAGTTTCTTAATACCAGTACCGCAGCGAGCCTTAAATGTTTAGAGGCGTGGTTTTTGAGCAGTGAAATGGTTTTCTTGTCTTCCAGACGAGTCAAAGCCAGTACCACGGCATGGCGAATGTAAATGTCCTGATCTTTGTTTTGTTCCAGAAGACCCAGGAGACGATTTATAGCCCCTTTATGGCCCACCCGCCCTATGGCTTGTGCTGCATAGAACTGAACTCTGGGATTATCTGAAGCAAGTATCCGATAAAGTTCTGCTCCGGCATCTGCGTAACGAACGTCTCCAAGAACTTTAGCTGCCTGGGCTACGACTTCCTCATCCTTATCTTTTAAGAGTGGAATAATTCTGGCTGCTGCTGAATTATTTTTTGCAGCAATTTGTCCCAGCCCCCAGATACCATGAATTCTGGCTAGCTGGTGATTCGTTTGGCGGGTAGCTTTTTCCAGTAAATCTGCACCCTCTGGCCGAATTGTAAGCTCGAACTGTGCTTTCTGCCGAATCCTCTGATCTGCATTAAAGAGATGTTCATAAACTTCGTTGGCTTTAAGTTTAGCAAAGTCAGCCGCCATGAGTTTTTTGGTTAGTTGACGTTCCTCTTCCATATCGGTAGTTTCTACGTCAACTTTCCACACTCTTCCGTAATTTTTCGTACCCCAGCCATTCACCCAATCTGCCACATAAAGCGATCCATCGGTTCCAAAACGAATCCCGGTGGCGAGTATGCCATTGACCATATCCACTTCTGAGTTGAAATCGAAGGTGGCTCCCTTGGGCTTTAGGTCAAAAGACCAGATATGAGCTCGTGAAGGGCTTCCCGTAAATTCTACCAGAAAAAACTTGTTTTTCCATTTTCTGCTTAATGCGGTTCCCGGGTTATAAAGCATTCCTGTAGGACCGTTGTGAAAATTTCTGATAGGTGGAATGAAGTAAGCGGCCTGGCCTTCCTGACGGGGCTTATACATCTCCTCGTCCATCCAGACCTTGTATTTGTTATTTTTAGGATCGGTATATTTCCCAAACTGCCAGTTAATTCTCCATCCACTGTCTGAACCTTCTACAATGTGAACCAAACGTTCAGATTCGCCGGGATGGTCCCCGTCATTGTCTGAACTGATCATATTTCCGTATTGGTCAAAAACAAATTCATGAGTATTTCTGTGGCCGTGAGAAAAAACCTCAAAATCTGATCCGTCGGGATTGCATCGTACAATCACGCCCTGATTCGGGAAGTGATGTTTTTTGCCCGTCTGATCCACAAGGCTCATGCCCGGATCACCTATGCCCCAGTAAATTTTTCCATCCGGACCCTCGATTAAGCCAGACATCCCGTGACCACTGAAACCGATGTGCACATTGAACCCATGTGCAATGGAGGTTTTCTTATCATAATACCCATCCTTGTTAGTGTCTTCTATTCGCCACAGATCTGGCCCCAGGCCCACGAATGCATCGTTTCTACGGATGAGGAGAGCCCCAGCCACATCGGTAATTTCTTCATTGAAGTCTTTGAGTACCTGAGTTGACACATCTGCCAGACCGTCTCCGTTTGTGTCTTCTAGTCGCCAGATTTCTTCCTGTTCTACTGCCAGATCTTTCCAGTCATGAGAGCCATCGCCATTGAGATCCTCCAGCCAGGCATTGTCGGTTGATTTCTCGGGTGCAAAAATCCGGTGTAAAAAAGCCCTTCTATCTTCAACAGTTTGCAATGAAATAGCATCGGTCATCCAGTCGCGGTGGCCTCTGATATCAAATTCTGAGTTTTTCTGGCGATTTGTGCGTGTAAGATAAATGCGGTTGAAGTCATCAATTGACATCGCAATGGGGTCAGGAGCCAGAGAATCTGTAGCCCACAAATTGATTTTTAATCCATCTGCCAGCTTCACGGGCGTTTCTGATTCAATCTTTTTGGCATAAGCGGCATTCTCTTCATTGGCTCTGATTACAAGTAATCCTTTTGATTTACCAGCCATCTTTACACAAGACCAAACCACAAAAGCCGAGGCCAGCATGAGCAGACCGGTTATTAATTTCTTTTTCATAGGTAGGTTAATGGTGAAAATTTTAGGGCAATTTATAGCAGATACCTCGCAGCAGGAAATTTTGGCATGAATTAATAGGAAATTGCCCGATTTCTGTCTTTTCACAGCAAAAGCCCGTTGAGGGGTTTATAATAGGTGTATTCTTGATTAGATTTGTACACATCGATTATTTTCAACCCTTTTATCTATGAATACTTCACGTAGAGATTTTATAAAGAAATCAACTCTTACTATGGCCGCGGCTTCGTTTTCATCGGCCAGTTATGCCCGTATTTTCGGAGCAAACGAACGGATTAATATCGCGGTGGCTGGCCTTAACGGACGTGGACGGGCCCACCTAAGCATGGCTAATTCACTCAAAGATCAGATCAATGTCGTAGGTCTAATCGATCCGGATAGACGGGTTTTTGCCAAATGTTTTCAAGACTTCAAAGCCATTTTACCAGCTGGTACAGCCACCATGGCCGATTACCGGAAAGCCCTTGATAACAAGGATGTGGATGTTCTTACCATTGCTGCTCCCGATCACTGGCACGCACCTATGGCAATAGACGCGATGAAAGCTGGTAAAGATGTTTATCTGGAAAAGCCCTGCTGTCATAATCCGGCTGAGGGAGAAATGCTTAAAGCTGCTGTGAAGAAATATGGAAAAAAATTGCAGATAGGAAATCAGCAGCGTTCGTCTCCAACTACCATGTCTCTGAAGCAAAGCATTGACGAAGGAATCATAGGCGATGCGTATTTTGCTCAAACCTGGTATGAAAACAATCGCGGTAGTATTGGCCGGGGCAAAAAAATAGCTCCACCGGCTGAGCTTGACTGGGATTTATGGCAGGGACCCGCACCCAGGAAAGATTTGATGGATAACTATGTTCATTACAACTGGCACTGGTTCTGGCATTGGGGCACGGGTGAAATTGTAAACAACGGCCTCCATGAAATGGATGTGGCCAGGTGGCTTCTGGGAGTAGATCTTCCAACCAGAGTTGCGTCAGCAGGTGGCAGGTTTGCTTTTGACGACGACTGGGAATTCTATGATACTCAAAATGTATCCTTTGAATTTGGTGACGGCAAAATGCTGAGCTGGGAAGGCAAGAGCTGTAACGGGATGGATGTATACAACAGACCTGGCGGACGCGGCACCTGGATATACGGCACACAGGGCACTGCGGTGGTTGATCGCGGAGGATACAAGATATTCGATAAGTCAAACCGGGAGATTAAGGTAGAGAATGAACGTAACAGCCGCTCTTCGGTAGATACGCTGGGCGTAACTGGCCTGGATAACTATCATATGCAGAACTTTGTAAACGCCATTAAAAAAGGGGAAGCCCTTAATTCGCCCATTGAGGAAGCCGTAAAAAGCACCATGTTATGCCATTTGGGTAATATGTCTCAGAAATTCCGGAAATCGCTGATGGTGGATACCAGTACAGGAAAACCTATGGATGATGAAGCAATGACTCTTTGGAGCCGTACGTATGAAAAAGGATGGGAGCCTAAAGTCTAGTCCTTGTTTAAAAATTGTGGAAAAGCCGGCAGATTACCTGTCGGCTTTTCTGTTTCATTCAGTGAGAAGTTTCCTACAACTGGTTAATTTCGGTCAAGGCATTATTTTTCTGTTAGCTCAAAGTGAAAAGGTAAAAACTGATCCACGTCTTTGGCAATAAAAACACTCTCTGCTCCATCCCACATCCATATTTCAATGGGTTTCTGTTGTCGGTATCTGATATCTGAAATAACCTGAAGACATGCTGCACACGGTACAAGAGGGTCTGGTACCATATAATTATCTGAATGAGCAGTAATAGCTATTCTTTGAACGGAGTCAGAGAGATCTTTGGCACACTGAAAAAGAGCCACCCGCTCAGCACATAGTCCCGAGGGAAACGAAGAGTTCTCCTGATTTGCTCCGGTTACGATCTGTCCGCTAGTTAATTCAACACTGCACCCTACAAAAAATGTGGAGTAAGGGGCGTAAGATAACTCCTTTGCTTTTGCGGCATGCAAAAGAAAAGCCTGGTCGGAATCACCAAGATCAGAGAATTTACAGGGTAACAATTCAACTTCAATGGTCATTTGTATTCAATTAGGACGTGTTCAACTCTATTTTTAATTCTCACTATTCCCTGATTTTCAATGGGAAAGTGATATGAAAGGCAATTTTAAGATTTATTTAGAAAACCTATTGCAACGTTTTCTGATTAATATCCATCTAATCAACAAAACCACTCAACATGACGTTTAACCACTTGTGTATTATAAGTTACCTTGCAATGCATAATACTGGTAATTTTGAAACGTCAAAAGACAAAAACAGCTATTACTATAAGATTAAACCAAAAAATGAAAAAGCTATTACTATTACTTTTTATGCCATTCCTATGTCTGGCAGCACAAACGCGTAAGGTTTCCGGAACGGTGCTCGATGAAAATTCTGCACCATTGCCTTTTGCCAATGTACTTCTACTTAAATCTTCAGATTCTACACTGGTCAAAGCAGTTGCCTCAGATATGGATGGGAATTTTGAGCTTACAGAGCTTCCGGATGGCAGCTATATGCTGAAAATTTCCATGGTGGGCTACACGGATTTCTTTACACCGATGTTTCAGCTGAATGCGAGTAATCAGGAGTTCAAACTTCAGCCAGTAAAGCTGGCTCAGAACACAAATCAACTTGCCGAGGTGCAGGTGGTAGCCAAGAAGCCTTTCATTGAACAGCAGATAGACCGAACTGTGGTAAATGTAGAAAATAGCATTGTAGGTAGCGGAAATACGGCCCTGGAGGTTCTGGAAAAAGCTCCGGGTATTGTCATAGACCGTCAGAATAATGATCTGAAGTTGAAGAACAAAAACGGTGTGATGGTGATGATTGATGGCCGAAGGAATTATCTTTCCAATGAAGCCTTAATTGAAATGCTCAATAATATGGGCTCCGATCAAATCAGTAGCATCGAGATCATCACCAATCCGTCATCCAAATACGATGCGGCTGGTAACTCCGGTATCATTAACATCAAGCTTAAGAAGAATAAATCGTTCGGAACCAATGGAAGCGTCTCTCTTTCGGTGGGAGATGCGTATATCCCGAATAGTACAGATGATCTTTACAGGGGATCAGCTAACCTAACTTTGAATCATCGTAATCAGAAATGGAATATTTACGGAAACGGAGGCACTAATAGAAATGCGTTTTATAATGATAACGGGCTTATCAGAAGTACCAATTTTGAGGGTCTTCGTTCAGAATTTAATCAGGTTTCGCAGCGTGCAGGTAAAGGAATTTATTCTTCCACACGGGTAGGGGCTGATTACTTCGCAAGTGATAAAACTACCTTGGGTATCATGGTAGATGCCAATAACTGGAATGGAATGATGAATTCTGACGGATTGACAAAAATCCGTGAATTACAGAACGGGACAATCACAAACAGCTCATTGGTACCGCTTTCAAGCCGAGATATGGATAATTGGAATGTGACAGCCAATTTTAATGTGAAACATAACTTCAATGACCAGGGGAAAGAAATGACTTTTGATGTAGATTACAGCGGTTTCAGAAGTTACGCGTTTCAGTCTTTTGATACCCGTTTTTTTAATTCCGACAATCAGCAGACTTCATCTTTAATTCAAAGAAATACAACCCCTTCAGATATCGATATTTTCGCGGCAAGAGCCGATTTCACTTTCCCACTGGAGAATAAGCTAAAGCTAGAGTTTGGAGCCAAGACCAGTTACGTTCAAACCGATAACGACTTCATCTTTGAAGTTCAGGAAGATGGTAACTGGATGATAGACAACGGAAAAACCAATCATTTCATTTACACCGAGTTTGTCAACGCTGCCTATTTCAATGTAGGAAAACAATGGGAGAAAATTGGTTTACAGGGTGGTTTGAGAGCCGAGCATACGTCATCAGAGGGGAATTCCATTACACTGGACAAAGTGGTTCCCAGAAACTACCTGAGTCTTTTCCCCACCATGTTCCTCAATCAGCAGTTGAGTAAAGATCATGCTCTTCGTTATTCGTACAGCAGACGTATTGGCAGACCAAATTATCAGCAGTTGAATCCGTTCCTTTTCTTCCTTGATCCTTATACCTTTCAGAAAGGCAATGAGTTTCTGAATCCTCAATTCACTGACAACTTAGAACTAACGTACACTTTCAAAGGTGCTGCATCACTTACGCTAGGATACGCACATACGAAGGATAACATGTTTGACATTATCGAGCAAAATGATGAAAGCCGAATTACTTTTCAAACCAATACCAACCTGGATAAAGTAGAAAATTACTCAGCAAACCTGTCTTTTCCGGTACCAGTGACTAAATGGTGGAATATGCATAATAACTTCAGTTTGTATTATGCCCGTTTCAGAGATAATAATGTAAGCGGCGGCGTGCTTGATGTGGGTCAAATGGCCTATAATTTCTACACCGGTAGCACTTTTACATTGAAAAAGGGCTGGTCTGCTGAAGCAAATATGTGGTATAACTCACCTCAGGTAATGGGAATAATAACTGCTACCAAGGCTCAGTATGCCGTAAATATTGGTGCTCAGAAAACGATTCTGGATAAGAAAGGAAAACTGAAACTAAATGTAAGTGACTTATTCTTAACCTCGTTTTTCAACGGAGCCATTGACTATCAGAATGTGGATCTGAAAGTCACAAACCGTTGGACCAGTCGCAGAGCTACTTTAACGTTTACCTACAATTTTGGTAACCAGAACGTAAAAGCAAGCCGTAGAAGAAGCACGGCCACAGAGGATTTGAAACAAAGAGCTGGCGGCGGTGACCAATAAGATTTTTGATACAGTTTAAGTTTAGAGGTTTGACTGAAAGCATCTTTGAATTTTCGGAGGTGCTTTTTTTCATTTCGCAAGCTTTAAAGCCAGATTTTCCACAAAAGAATAAAGCCCCGTGTTTTGAATGAATCCCACATGCCCACCTTTAGGAGGTAAAAGGAGGTTAATTCTTTTGTTGGAAGCGGCCTCGCCCAGATCAAAGCATTCTTTTCCCAAAAAAGGATCATTGAGTGCCTGAACGATGTACGTTTCAATGCCAATTTGAGAAAGTAAAGGCTTTACCGACGCCCTTTCATAGAAATCCAGGGCATCGAGGTAGCCATGCAAAGGGGCTGTGTACGTGCTATCAAAGTCATAAAAGTCTTTGATACGATCAAAATAACCATCAAAAATAAGGTTTGGATGCTCCGGGAAAAGTTTGGATTTAGCCTCGATTTTAACCGCGAGCTTTTTTATAAAGCGTTCCATGTAAAACCGTTTTCCTGGTTTACAGAGTTCGTTCACTGAGCTTTTCAAGTCGAGCGGAACGGAGGCTGCAAGGGCCATTTTGACTTCAGCAGGGAGCTTTTCGGGTTTCTCACCCAATAGACGAAGCGTGAGGCTACCGCCCATACTAAATCCAGCAAGAATAATTTCTTTGTATTTGTACTTCGCGATTGCATACTCCACCACATACCGAAGATCTTCCGCATCACCGTGATGATAAAAGCGTGGAAGCCGGTTCAATTCACCGCTACAACTTCGGGCGTTCCAGCCAAGTCCGTCATAACCTGCCTGTGCCAGTACGGCAATCATCCCGGTAACGTAGTGGCGGGTGGAGTCGCCCTCCAGCCCATGTGTGACAATCACCAGCTTTTCGCTGCCTCTGCGGCTCCAGTCCAGATCCAGAAAATCGCCATCTGGAAGTTCCAGCCTCTCCCTGAAATAGTTGACAGGGATTTTACGGAATAAACTCGGAATAATAGTTTGAAGATGCCCGTTAAACTGCCAGATAGGCGGGCGAAATGAAAACTCCAATTGAATTTTTGTTGCAAAATTATCAAAATTATGATCGCTTCGGGTGGAAATTCTCTATTCCTCTCATTAACAGGCACCAGCAAAAAATAATGAAATTATAAGGCAGAATGAAACTCAAATTCATTTCAATGCTTAATTTTGCGGGCAGATGCCCAGATGGTGAAACTGGTAGACACGCTGTCTTCAGGTGGCAGTGCCGCAAGGTGTGCAGGTTCGATTCCTGTTCTGGGTACAAAGCTTCGGTTTTTAAGCCGAAGCTTTTTTATTGGATTCTGAACTTATTCAGACCAGTTAGTCTAAACTTTTCATTCTGCACAATCGTTCTGTCAATACACCTGATATTTCTATCAAATCAACCTATGAAAGGCTTTAAATTCTCCGATTTCAAACCAGATCTAAAGGCAGGTTCTACTTTTGAGAGCCTCTTGAATATCTTCGAGCAATTGTTGCTGATTTTTGCGGGTGATGTTTCTCAGGCTCTGGACTATATGAATGAATTGGACAGACGCTACAATCTCACCAACGATACCTATGCCATGGCCGATTTCATTCAGGATCTCATAGATAAAGGATACATCAAACAGGAGGAAGGCTCCCAGGGAGATATGATCATGACTCCCAAAGCAGAGAAAAGTATCAGAAGCCGGAGTCTGGAAGAAATTTTCGGGAAACTGAAGCGAACAAAAAACAGCGGCACACATAAATCTCCGTTTGGAGGTTCTGGCGGAGAGAAATCAACGGATACACGTGCATTTCAGTTTGGTGATAATCTGGAACAAATCAACATGACTGAGAGCTTAAAAAATGCCCAGATCAATACGGGTCTGGGAGACAGTTTTATGCTTACTGAACGGGATCTGGAGGTGATGGATACCGAACAAAGTTTGAATACAGCTACCGTCTTAATGATTGATGTAAGTCATTCCATGATCCTCTACGGAGAGGATCGGATTACTCCGGCAAAAAAAGTAGCGTTGGCTCTGGCCGAGCTCATCAAAACACGTTATCCGAAAGATACCCTGGATATTCTGGTCTTCGGAAACGATGCCTGGACTATTGAACTCAAGGATATTCCTTACCTGGAAGTGGGCCCTTATCACACAAATACAGTAGCCGGGCTTGAACTGGCAATGAATCTGCTGAGACGTAGAAAAACTAAGAACAAGCAGATCTTTATGATAACCGATGGCAAACCTACCTGCCTGAAAGAAGGAATTAAGTACTACAAAAATGCGTTCGGGCTGGACCGAAAAATTGTCAACAAAACGTTGACAATAGCCGCCCAGGCTCGCAGAATGGATATTCCGGTAACCACCTTTATGATTGCCTCTGATCCATACCTGCAGCAGTTTGTTCGTGATTTTACCAAGGTAAATAATGGCCGAGCTTATTATTCAAATCTGGACGGACTTGGAGGTTTTGTTCTCGAAGACTTTGAAAGAAACCGACGTAAAAAAGTGAAGTGATCCAACCGCAAAAAACGTATCGTATATAGACCAAAAATAATGACCCGTATAAATAGGATAGAGAGCGAACTAAATGATTTACGTGCACAGCTTCAAAAACACAGGTTATATACTCAACTAGCTGACCTGGAGGACATAAAAATATTTATGGAGTGGCACGTGTTTGCCGTTTGGGATTTTATGTCTTTGCTCAAATCTCTTCAGCAGCAACTTACTTGTGTAAGAATTCCATGGGTACCTGCCAGCAATGTCACTTTATCCAGGTTTATTAATGAAATTGTTCATGGGGAAGAGAGTGATCTCGATTTTGACGGACAACCTTCTTCACATTTCGAGATGTATCTGCAGGCCATGAAAGAAATAGGGGCCAGTACATCCACCATTGAAGATTTTGTGAAGAATGCCGATTCTGTTCAGGCGGTTTATTCACAATTAGAAATCCCTGAGATTCCTTACGAAATCAAGGATTTTGTGAATTTCACTTTTCAGGTGATTGAATCGGGAGAAACTCACCGTATCGCCTCTGCTTTTACCTATGGAAGGGAAGATGTGATCCCTGATATGTTTCTTGAGATAATAAACGGAAAAGAACATCCAGGTGCCAGTACGAAATTAGAGTATTACCTTCGTCGTCATATTGAACTCGATGGAGATGAACACGGTCCTCTGTCGTTGAAAATGATTTCAGAACTGTGTGGCGATAACGAAAACAAATGGAAAGAAGCTGGGGAAACTGCCAGAGAGGCATTGAAAAAAAGAGTAGCCTTGTGGGATGGCATAAGTAAAGCTATGGAAACCCGGCTAGAAAAAATAGCCGGATGATATTTTTCCAAGCGGCACTTTTATCAAAATCCAGCTTTCGCGTAGCTTTGCGGGATGACTAAAAAACAGCGTTACAGGGGAATTGTAGAATTTTTCTCTACACATCAACCTAACCCGGAAACCGAACTTCAGTACACCAATCCCTATGAGCTTATAGTGGCGGTGGTGTTGTCTGCTCAATGCACAGACAAACGGGTAAATCTGGTAACACCCTTTCTTTTTGACAAGTATCCTACGGTTTCAGCACTTGCCGCAGCCAATTCGGACGATGTTTTTGAGGTAATCCGTAGCATTTCTTATCCCAATAATAAAGCGAAACACCTGGTTGGGCTGGGTAGAATGCTGGTTGAGCAATTTCAGGGAGAGGTGCCTTCCACGGTCGAAGAGCTGGTAAAGTTGCCTGGTGTTGGTCGAAAAACAGCCAATGTAATTGCTTCTGTCATTCATAATTTGCCCACAATGGCTGTTGATACCCATGTTTTTCGGGTTTCACACAGGCTGGGTTTGGTAGCTCCTGCTTCCAAAACTCCTCTGGATGTAGAAAAAGAACTGGTAAAAGGTTTCAGTAACGCTGAGATACCTAAAGCTCATCACTGGTTAATTCTTCACGGCAGGTATGTATGTTTGGCAAGGAATCCCAAATGCGAAACATGCGGTATCACCTCCTTTTGTAAGTCGTTTGAAAAGATTAAAAAGTATGGAATTAAAGCAGTTGATGAAAAACTTCCGAAAATCGGGTGAAGTGGTGTGGATAGGTATCAGGGAGTCAAATCAAAACCCTGTGAAAGAGGTCTCTGAAGTTATTGCTAACGAGGGCTTTGGTCTGGAAGGGGATCATTATCGTGGTAAAAGTGGCAGCCGACACGTTACACTCGTACAAGAGGAAGATCTTCAGGCCGTAGCCTCACTTCTGGATTTGGTTACCATTGACCCTGGTTTGGTACGGAGGAATCTTGTTATCCGTGGAATTAATCTGAACGCCTTAAAGGATAGTCAATTACAAATAGGAGAAGTGATCCTGGAAGTTACAGGTTATTGTCATCCATGCAGCAGAATGGAATCGAATCTCGGTTTGGGAGGCTATAATGCCATGCGAGGCAGGGGAGGCCTTACAGCCCGGATCCTGAAGTCCGGTCGAATCGCCGTGGGTGATACAGTAACACCGCTCAACCAGATGTAAAGTTCTTTCCATAACTTTGAAGAAAATACGGATAAAATGACGAATTATTGGCTTGTAAAAACAGAACCTGAGACCTATTCCTGGGATGACTTTGTAAAGAAAGGCAGAGATCACTGGGATGGCGTACGAAACAATGCGGCCCGTAAGCATTTGACCGAAATGAAAATGGACGATGCGGTGCTCTTTTATCACTCAGGAGATGAAAAGGCGGTCGTTGGAATTGCCAGAGTAGTAAAAGAATATTATCCCGATCCTACCACAGAGGATGATCGCTGGGTAGTGGTTGATTTAATGCCCGTTGAGAAATTGTCTAAACCTGTGACTCTCCGGCAAATTAAGGAAGATACAAGATTAGCAGAAATTCCGTTGGTTCGTATTTCCAGGCTTTCGGTTCAGCCACTATCTTCAGAGGCTTATGATATTATTTTGGCCATGTCAACAAACGCTTAAGGCAAGTTCAGCGTTCTTTATTGAAAGTTTGGGACAAAATCCGATTTATGAAAAAAGCATTTTTTGCGATAGTATTTATTATTCAGTTTCCGGCTTTCACGCAGTTACAGAAGAATGTGGAGGTAGAAGTGGTAGGACGCCCCTCCTGGCAAATGATGATACCACTCGACGAAGCAGGGCTCTTCTTTCTTGTTAAAACTGATCTTACCAAAATGTCGGTTTTCAGATTTGACAAGAATCTGGAAAAATTATGGGAAAAGGAAGTCTTCCTTGACGCAGAGGCTCCGCCCAAAGCCTATACATTGTCTGAAAATCAGATTAGCCTAATGTTTTCTGAGACATCGGGAATGTATTATCAAATATTTGAATTTGATCTCTCCACAGGTAAAGTGGATCAGGATGGATTTGAGCTACGAGAGTTTTTTGTAGATCAGGATTATATTTTTCTGGATGACAAAGTAGTAATGGCCGGAAACAATGAGAAAGGTGCCGCTTATTTCATCCAAAACCTGAAGGAAGACCTGGGAAACTTGAAAGAGCAGCCCGAAATAACCGGGAAAGTGCAGGTCAATCTCTTTGAATATGTGCCGGAAAGAAAACAGATTGAGAGTATTTGGTCTGTAAAAACACCAGGATATACGAATGAGAAAAAGAAAAAAGGGGAATTTGTTAAGGATGCCTTTGTAGTATATGCCGAGCTCGACACGGCCGGAAGAATTGCTAGTAAAACATTGATCAGACAGACCGGAGGCAAGTTTCCGCTTAACGGACAGTTACTCAGAATGTCAAATGGCAAAAAAGTGATTCTGGGGAGTTATCAGTCAAACTCCGGGGATAAGGGAATTTATTTTTACGATCTGAGTGTGGGAGGCCAGATGAAAACGTATTCCTACACGGCTCTTTTTAAGGGTCAGAATATGCTTAGCGTGAAGGATATGGAAGCACTTTTAAGCTCTTATCAGTTCCTTTCAAACAAACCACTCGAAGGAGATGATAAGATCATTTTCGGAGGTGTTTTTGTGAAGCCTCAGTACCAGTCGGTTACAGAGCAGGACCCTAACTACAACCCGTATGGCTACGGATACCCTTACGGTGGTTATAATAGATATGGCTTTTCAGGCTCGCGTTCCAGAACCACCACCCGTCAGGTTTTCAGAGGATTTCACTACCCGGTGGGTTTTGTGGTGGAACTGGAAACCAACGGAGAATTGATTGTTTCCAACAGAATTGACATAAATAATCTATCTGGTCAGATAGAACCAGCATTAGCTTATAATGAGAAAGGAGCCGTTTCTTATTGTCTCAAAGGAGACCTCTCAACGAATAATTTCAATATAGGCACACGTCCAATGCTTTTTAAACTGAGTGAAGATGATCGTAAAAGCATGGCTAATTCTTCGGCTATCCCTTCCTATAGCTCCGTGAAATTTTGGTATGATAATTATTTTATTGCGGAAGGAAGCCGCTCAAAAATAGAGGCCATTTCGGTCAATGATAACATGGGCGACAAAAAACAGCCGGAGCGACGCGGGCTGTTTGGTAGAAAGAAAAATAAGACGCCGGCCACCTATGCTCAGGTTAGAAAAATTATTTATCTGACCAAAGTTGCAAGTGGAATGTAACATTTCCAGTACTATGTTCTCATTACTCTAAAAAAATCACGAATTTTGCGGCAAATTCGGAGAATGAGATACGCCTTATCTGCTTTGCTACTGGTTCTGATGGTGAATGCCTGCAGGCCCGAAAGCCATGACAGGCATGCCATGCCTTACGTGGGCATTGATGCGTCTATACTTCCTTCCGGATGTGGTGTACTGAGAGAACTTGTGAAGGAAAGTCCTGGTAATGCCGAATTACATTATCGTTTTGCCGTATGTGCATTTGAAGCAGACTCCCTCAATCTGGCATGGGATGAAATTAATGCGGCATTGGAGCTAGATGATCTGAATGCAAAATATTCTTTACTGAAATCCAGAATTCTTTTTGAGAGGGGAGAATTGGCGGAGGCTATAGAAGAAGCCGAAAATACCCAATCCTTAGATGCTGATGATCCTGCATTTTATAGTTATATGAGTCAGCTTTACATGGAGATTGACAGTTTAAATCTGGCGAAAACCTATCTTGTAGAAGCCAATTTAATGGCACCAGGCTGGGGCCCTGTTCTCCAGGCCAAGGCTCGTTTTTACAGAAAAACAGGTGAAATCGATCAAAGTATTGCTGAGGGAAAAAAAGCATTGACAAATGATACCAGCGATCCTGCGAATTATCTCATTCTGGCACAAAGTTACCTGGCGGCAGATAAAACCGATTCTGCGAGAAGATACTCATTTGAGGGTTTGAAACTCACTGGTTTCAGAGACCCTATGCTATTGCTTCTTCATGGGAAACTGCTTGTAAGAGCAGGGAAGGAAGACAGTGCGGTGGCTGTTTACAAAAAGGCTTTGACAATCAGCCCTAACCAGCAGAAAATCAATAAAGAACTGGGTGAAATTTACACCAGAAGAGGGGAATTTAAGGATGCTGTTCAGGCTTATTCAAATTATCTCAGAAATTATCCTTCAGACACCTTGGTTTATTTAAAACAGGGGTATTGCCTTGAAAGGCTGGGAGAATGGAATAAGGCACAGGAATTGTATGTTAAAGCTAGCGTGAGGTTTCCGACGCATAAGGGAATTAATGAGGCCAAAGAAAGAGTTGTGAATATGCTAACAAGGTCTTACTCTTCACCTGTTTTGTAATAAATTATTGAAAATTAGTCATTTATGATCAACATAACTCTTCCAGACGGAAGTGTCAAACAATTTGAGGCCGGCATTTCGGCCATGGATATTGCCCTTTCTATAAGTGAGGGTCTGGCCAGGAATGTACTTTCTGCAAAAGTTAATGGAGATGTTTGGGATGCAGGTAGGCCAATTAATCAGGATTCTACGGTGCAACTGCTTACATGGAAAGATACCGAAGGAAAGTCAACCTTTTGGCATTCTTCTGCTCACCTAATGGCAGAAGCATTGGAAGCTCTTTACCCGGGCGTGAAATTCTGGGTGGGCCCGCCAGTAGAAAACGGATTTTATTATGATGTGGATACCGGAAGTCACAGCATCAGTCAGGATGATTTCCAGAAGATTGAGGAGAAAATGTTGGAGCTGGCAAGAGAAAAGAATGACTTTATCCGCATTCCAATGTCAAAGTCAGATGCAATATCCTACTTTAAAGAGAAGAATGACGAATATAAGCTGGATCTCCTTGCGGGTCTGGAGGATGGTTCCATTACCTTTTATAAACAAGGTAATTTTACAGACTTGTGTCGCGGGCCTCATATTCCGAATACTGGATTTATAAAAGCTGCTAAAATAACCAATGTTGCCGGAGCCTATTTTAAAGGTGATCAGTCTAACAAACAGCTCACACGGGTTTACGGAATTACTTTTCCAAAAGCGGGTGAGCTCAAGGAATATCTGGAAAGGGTAGAGGAGGCCAAAAGAAGAGATCATCGGAAACTAGGTCAGGAACTTGAACTATTTGCCTTTTCTGAAAAGGTAGGGAAAGGGCTTCCCCTTTGGCTACCCAAGGGTGCCATGTTACGCGAGAGGTTGGAAAACTTCCTGAAGAAAGCTCAACTAAAAGCGGGGTATCTTCCCGTAGTTACTCCTCATATCGGAAGTAAACAACTTTATGTTACATCAGGACACTGGGAAAAATATGGCGAAGATTCGTTTCAACCCATAAAAACTCCTGAGGAAGGCGAGGAATTCTTGTTGAAACCGATGAATTGCCCTCACCATTGCGAAATTTTTAAGTCAAGACCCAGAAGTTATAAAGAACTTCCCTTGCGTCTGGCTGAATTTGGCACCGTCTACAGATACGAGCAGTCTGGCGAGCTCCATGGGCTAACTCGTGTAAGAGGATTTACACAGGATGACGCTCACATATTTTGCCGGAATGATCAGGTGGAGGAAGAATTCAAAAAGGTGATCGACCTTGTTCTTTATGTTTTCAAATCGCTGGGGTTTGAGGATTACAGTGCTCAGGTTTCTTTGAGAAGTAAAGAAGACCAGAGTAAATATATTGGCAAGGATGAAGATTGGAATAAAGCCGAAGAGGCAATTCAAAGAGCCGCCAACGAAAAAGGTCTGGAAACCGTAGTGGAGTATGGCGAAGCAGCCTTTTATGGTCCAAAACTTGACTTCATGGTAAAGGACGCTCTCGGAAGAAAATGGCAGCTGGGAACCATTCAGGTAGACTATCAGTTACCAAACAGATTCGAATTAGAGTATGTGGGTGCCGATAATCAGAAGCATCGCCCTGTAATGATTCACCGTGCTCCATTTGGCTCTATGGAGCGTTTCATCGCTATTCTGATCGAAAATACAGCGGGGAATTTTCCCTTATGGCTTTCACCAGATCAGATTGCCATTCTGCCGGTCTCTGAGAAGTATGAGGAGTATGCAAACGAGGTGTTCCTTGAACTGCAGGAGCTCGATATTCGCGGATATGTAGATCACCGGGATGAGAAGGTTGGTAGAAAAATACGTGATGCAGAGGTAAACAAAATACCTTTAATGCTTATTGTGGGTGATAAGGAGCTGGCCGAAGGCACTGTATCTGTTAGAAAAAAGGGAGAGGGCGATCTGGGTAGTATGAGTTTACAGGATTTTGCAGCATATGCAAAGCAGGAAATAAATAAAAACATACCGAAGTTTGGTGGCTAATACCACTTGGTATAAATTTGAAAAACAAGTAGAGTAATACAGAACAATAGCCAAATTCTGTATTCATAATGTTGAACCAAAAACCGTTTAATGGCAAAAAATTTAATAAGAAATTTCAGAGGTCCTGTTAGGGAAGAAGATAAACACAGAATTAATGACCGCATCAGGGTTCCTGAGGTCAGAATTGTAGGAGAAAATGTAGAACAAGGTGTCTATCCCATAGAGAAGGCACGTTCCATGGCTCAGGAAATGGGTCTTGACCTCATTGAGATTGTTCCTAACTCCAAACCTCCCGTTTGCCGTATAGTTGATTATTCTAAATTCAAGTACGAGCAGAAAAAGAAACAGAAAGAGCTAAAAGCTAAACAACAAAAAACGGTTATTAAGGAAATCAGGTTTGGTCCGAATACAGACGACCATGATTTTAACTTTAAGCTGAAGCATGCTGAAAACTTCCTGAAAGAGGGTTCAAAAGTGAAAGCCTTTGTTCATTTCGTGGGTCGTCAGATCGTTTTTAAAGAAAAGGGTTATGAGCTGTTAGGTAAATTTCTGGAAGAGCTTGATGAACTTGCAAAAGCAGAGGCTCCTCCAAAACTGGAAGGGAAAAGACTTACGGTAATTCTGGCTCCGAAAGGAAAGGCAAAGAGTTAAAGTACATCAGACATAGAAAAAGCCCTTAGAAATTCAGTTTCTGAGGGCTTTTTAGTATTTAGAGGTCCTACAAAAAAAGCCTCCCGAAAGGGAAGCTTTTATATATTATCTGAGTATTAATTTATTACAAATCGGAAGTGTCTGAATAGGAACGGTCTGTCAACGAAGAGGTTGCAGCACCTGCATTTTTATCTCTGAAGATAATTTCGTCATTGGTAAATTCATCTAAAGCAGTAGATGTTGGTTTTGGCTGACGCTCGTAAAATTTAGAAATCTCAATCTGCTCTCTGTTCTCAAAGATCTCCTCCAGATTGTCAACATTAGAGGCAAATTCAGCGAGCTTACTTGTGAGCTCTTCTTTGGTACTTTGAGCTATCTGACGGGCTCTTTGAGAAGCAATGTAAACAGATTTATAAATATTGCCTGTTTTTGAGGCTAATACGTCGGTATCTCTGGTAATGATAGATGGATTGGATGCCATTATATCTTATGTTTTTGAAATGAAATGCAAAATTAGCGTTATTTATTTAAAACCTCTAATTTTTACCGATAGTTTCAGTTGAGTCAGATTTCAAAAGTTGCTCCTGTTTCTGTTTTTCTATCTCTTCTTCCTGTTTGATCACCTCCTCCAGGTTTTTCTGTGCCTCATCATAGATTTTAACCAGCTCTTTCAAATAGACGCTGTTTGGATATTTATCAACAAACTTTTCATAGAATTCAAGCGTCTTCGCATAACGTTCGTGCTGCTTATTAAAAAATGAGTTTTCGGCCAGCTCGAATTGGGACTTCAATTGTACAAAGGACAATTCCTCATTGTACTTACTATCTGGAAAGTCTCTTCTGAAATTGTCAATCGTAATTACGGCAGCTTTGTAATTAGCGATAGTTACTCCGCTCGTTTTATAATACAGGAAAGCTTTTTCGTAGGCCTTTTTCTCCAGTCGTTCCCTCAGGTCAATAAGATTTTGGGTACACTCGGCTGCATATTTACTATTCGGGAAAGTGTTCAAAAAAGTTTGGAGGGCATCGATCGCAGTAAGCGTACTCTCCTGATCCAGATTGTAGGCCGGAGAATCTTTGTACATACTGTAGGCATGCATATAGAATGCTTCCTCAGCTAAAGGGCTATTGGCATACGTGGAATAAAACGTCTTGAAGTAATAGCTGCTTAACTGATACTGACTCATATAAAAGTTACAGTAGGCATTGTAAAACTGAGATTTCTCTGCAGTTGAATCTCCTTTAAGCAAAGGGATGATTTCATCAAATAACAAATTGGCACGCATGTAGTCGGCTTCTTTGTAATATTTCATTGCCGCCTCGTATTTCTGCTGAGTGGTGCCGCTCTTTTGTAATTTTGTAAATTCCTTGTGGCAGGCACCTAAAGCAATGATTAGCAGGAGAAATCCGGTTAATCTCCCAATGGTTTTCAAATTCATGTTGCAAAGGTAATAAATGACCTTGATTTCACTAACGTTGAAGAACGTACAAATGGTGCACTTTAAGGAGAATTAAGAAATTACTGATGCCGTACCACCAGTTTTTTTGTAGCCATTTTTTTACCGTCAACCATCAGCTGATAAAAATAAATTCCGTTATCCCAGTTTCTGGTGCTTACCTGTAAGCGGGTATCTGAGGCATCCAATGCTTGATCTGCCACTACACCACCCAGAATGTTGATGAAACTGACCTTTACTTCTTTATTCTGATCGTATAATTTGTAGTTCAGGTTCGCGTATTCGTGTGCGGGATTCGGATAAATATTAGAAACAGAAATTCCTTCACTTTCAAAAAGATGATCATCCGACTTATGCTCGCCAACTGAGTAAACTGTGCTCTTGGGAGTTACGTTTTTAGATTTATTGTTCAGAAGAAGCTCTTTGTAGAATTCGTTAATAGCGGCGTTTTTATTGACATGAATCTCACTGGGTACTTTTTTGTCAACCACGGCCAATGTACCTGAAACCCCCGTCGTTTTGACGGCTGGCTTTGCTTCTGCACCAATATTTAAGCGTGAATTTGAATTTTTAACCTGACCAAAGGCAAAAACTCCTGTAAGGAGTATGGTGAAAAAGGAAATCCATATGTTACGCATAGCTTTCATTTCCTTTAGTAAATTTTAATTCATCCGCAATTGGCTTTTTACAAAATTAAATAAATATCGCACAAATTTAATCATATAGACGCAGAAACGGCCCGAAAGGTTTGTTGTGTTTTCAAATTTTTTGAAATTTTTAACAATAATGAAGAAAAAACTGAGTTCACTCAGCCTATAATTTTGATTTTTCAGGGTTTTCGACTGCCTCGGTACGATGTCCAAGAACCTGTTCGCGGGTTGGTTTATTTTCTGATTTCCAGTCAAATCCATCCAGACGGGTGTCCTGACCATTTATTTCAACTGGTGGAATCAGCCGGGATTCAGGCTTACCTACAAAGCTGATCCTTTTTACTTTTCGCTCAAAGAAATTAAGGGTCATACGTGAACATTCTACGCGATTCAGACCGATCACTTTGTTACGGTCATCTAATGCATAATAGATACTTTCTCCGTTGCCTTCTACGGCTACTTGTTTAATGCTGGTGTCTTCATCAAAAAAGGCAACTATTTGACGTCCTTTGATTTGATTAAAATTACTTACAGAATCCTGAGAAATGACAAAACTCCGTTGCTGAAGAAACATTCGGTTGATTTTGTTTTCTTTCATAAAAACTTCAATCGTATCACCTTCCAGCTGATTCCCGTTACTCCAGATCATAGGTTGCCTTATGAAGGTTATAATGGAATCAACCAGATTATAATTCAGAGAATCACATACCGCCTGAAAATCGTCCCGATATATCCTCACAGAACCATCTGCAATGAGGAATTCAATAGTATCACGCTCTTTAGCTGCTGTGCTGTCCTGATTACTTACGCCAGGAATTGCAGCAGTGTCGCTTTTCGAACGCCTTATAATACCTGTGGAATCTGCGATCGTATTATAAACAGAGTCAATGGAATTGTATGCAATTATTTGTTCAGCCCTTAAGAAGAGGGTATCACCATCTGTAACTGATCTCATGAGAGCATTTCCGGTTAAACGGGTGAAACCCACAGTCGATTTCTTTTCACCATAGTCACCGGTAAGAAGTAAACTGTCTGCTTTACTGAAAAACAGTACGTTTCCAACGCCAGAGCCTTCCTCTATCTGCATATCAAAGTCTAAGGTATCTGCCTCTAAACTGTACTCTTCATTTTCAACAAAGGATCTTCCAAAGAATCTTGATTTCTTGGTATCAGTAAAATAATACCCTTTGGTGGCCTTGAGAGTACCGTCGTCTGAAGTAATTGTAGTTGGAGAATTGAAATCGGCCTTGTGCGTATAGCTGTCGTAATCCAGCGTATCGGTACATAAAACGAAATCCGGATGCATTAATTCTACATCTCCGTAATAGTTAAAGACTTTTGAGGTTGTATTGTAGTATCCTGTGTTACTCCTCAATACTACAGAGTCCTGATGAATAATTCCGGGCTTCGGGTAATAGGCCAGATCGCGGTTTATGTCATAGTCTAACCTTCGCGACTCCAGGGTGGTTTGTCTGTCTTTGAGTATTACTTTCTTTCCGTAAATCTCTGCTTTTCTGGTGTTTCCGTCGTAATAGAGTGTATCCCCGGTTATGGTTAGCGTGTCTCCCTGATTGATAAGAATTTTACCATAAGCCACCAGATTATTACTACCTCCGTTGTGTATAGCCTTCTGGCAATTAAGAAAGACACCACGGTGAAAAAAACGAACGTTTCCGTAAAACGTACGTAATGGACTTGCCAGATTTTCGCCTACAAGCGAATCTGCTCTGATAAGTTCAATTTTTGATTTTGGACCCAGGTCTTTGGGCGGATTCAAAGGTTTTTGTGCATCAATTCTATGAGCATACATCAGACTTGTGAAACATAGGAATGTGAGTAGTACTCTTCTGCTCATGGATCTCATTTAACCATTTCAACCGCAAAATTAGCTTATTTTTGTTGCCAGACTAACAGTTTCATATGCTGCAACGCTTTTTAACAAAGCTTAAGAGTTTGGTTCCCAACGAACAGGAGGGCATTTTGCTGGCCGTTAGTGGGGGGGTAGACTCTATGGTTCTGTTAAATCTGTTTTCACAAACCAATTACCGTGTTCAAGTGGCTCATTGTAATTATCAGCTGAGAGGTGAGGACTCTGAACAGGATATGAAATTGGTACAAACCACCTGTACCCATTATGGAATACCCTTTCATGGTATCCGGTTTGACACCAATCAATTCGCTTTGGAGAATGGAGTTTCCATACAAATGGCTGCCAGAGACTTACGCTATGCGTGGTTTGAAAAGCTAAGCAAGGCGAATGATCTTTCCTGGATTGCCACGGCTCATCATTCTGATGACCAGATAGAAACAATATTATTAAATCTTGTTCGTGGTACAGGTGTTCAGGGATTGGCCGGGATTCGGGAGATAAATGGCAACAGGCTTCGTCCTCTTCTTCAGTTCAGGAGAGAAGATATTGAGTTGTATGCCGCTCAAAACGGGTTGGTATGGAGAGAAGATTCGTCAAACCAAAAAGATGATTACAAAAGGAATTTTCTACGTCATCAGGTAGTACCTCTTTTAAAACAACAAAATCCAGCTTTGAATGAAGCTTTCTTTCGTTTCGGCCACAGGATGCAGGTTCTCGCAGATTTTGCAGAGCGTAAATTTCAGGAGTTCTCCACTGCCCATATTGAAACGAACGATTTGACTTCTGAAGTAGATCGTATTCTGTTTTTCAACAAAGATTACCGGGTATTTACAGAGAAATGGCTGGAGAACCATGGATTTAACTTTGCGGTAATTAGTTCAATATTTGATCCGGAAAGTCATCAAGAACCTGGCAAGGTCTATTTCAGTAAGAACTATAAATTACTCTCAGACAGAAATAAGATGGTGATGAGCCGGATTCATTCGGCAAATACTGTTTATCATGAAATTACTACGGAGGAAGGATGTCTTACTCTGTACTGGGGCAGACGGATAAATTGGTGTTTGATTTTCTCACGGCCTGATGAATCCTTGCTTCGAGAGAAGAACCATGCTTTTCTTGATTTAAATAAAGACCATAAGGAAATGACATTGCGGACCTGGCAGGCCGGGGATAGAATGAAACCCTTCGGAATGAAAGGTCACCGCCTTATTTCAGATATGCTTGTGGACCAGAAAATGTCGCATAGCGATAAAGAAAAGCAGTTGGTTCTGGTAGTTGGCGGTAAAATCGCCTGGCTGGTGGGGCAGAGAATTTCTGCTGACTTTGCTTTAAAGGAGGACTCTTCCCGTATTCTGCATCTTTGGCTTAGCTAGTAAAGAGTTTTTGAAGTAGGTTCATCGGGCGTGTGTTCAATAGTGTTTATGTCATTAAATAGACACTTTGGCATGACTTTTGACTTTTTCTTCCTGTGCATTTTCCTAAGCTATAATGTTTTTAAGATTACCCGTTCGGGACATATCGTCTAAATTTCTTAAAACGCTGCTCTTGTTGCTGGTGTTTACATCCGGAGTTTTGGCTCAGGTGGATATCAAAACAGCGAACAAGGAATACGAGAGAATGAGCTACATTGAAGCTGTCAAGAAATATGAACAGTTTCTCACTGAGGTGAAATCAGACAACAAGGATATTCCGGAAGCTCTTTCAAAACTCGCCTTTTGTTACAAGAAACTTCAGGATTCAAGAAATGCAGAGCGTATTTACCGCAGGCTTTTCGACAATTACAAATCTATACTTGACAGCAAAGAATACCTGTATTATGCTCAGGTGCTCGCGAGTAATTCGAAATACCGGGAATCCCAACAGTACTATGCTTTATACGGACAGATGCAAGCTACAGACCTTCGGGCCAGAAATTTTACTGCGGCTTATATGGATCGCTCAAATTTCTACCGCGATTCCTCGCTGTATCAGATCAGGTACGTGGATGAACTGAACTCCAGGCAGGCCGATTTCAGCCCGATGTATTACAAAAAGGGAATCGTGTTTGTTTCGGCCAGAAATGAGTCTGGATTTGTAAAACGTGTATTTATAAATAATGGAACCCCTTTTCTGGACCTCTATGTGCATCCGGACACGTCTGATTTATTGACTGTCAAGAAGTCATCAACCGGACCCGCAAAAATTTCCACCGGCTCTTCTCAGGTAAAGGCAGCCGAAGAAATGCAGGTGTTTTCGAATAAACTAAACTCAAAATACCACGAAGGGCCGCTCACATTTTTCAAAGATGAACGTCAGGTAATTTTCACCCGAAATAACAGCCT
>CBINGY010000012.1:0-83548 GCA_966250325.1 uncultured Cytophagaceae bacterium
ATATCCGTTACAATTCAAAAATTGCCCTTTCTGAAAAATCAGTTGGTTACCGGAATGTGGCCTTATGTAACTTCATAAAATCCTTTGGAAATCTGGAGAATGAACCTGAGCAGGTGCTGGATTTCTATTTTGATCTCTGCTCTCTGGAATGCAGTTGCCAATCACTTTCAAATCTTTTCCTGTTTCTGGCAAACAATGGCCGGGCTCTGCATAGCCGTGAACAAATTCTTTCTAAAAGCCAGGCAAAACGTATCAATGCGATCATGCAGACCTGTGGATTTTACGATGAGAGCGGGGAATTTGCCTTCAAAGTAGGCTTACCTGGAAAAAGTGGCGTAGGAGGTGGAATTGTTGCCGTACATCCGGGCCAATATAGCATTGCCATCTGGAGCCCCGGACTCAATACAAAGGGGAATTCTTGGAAAGGGATTCAGTTTCTGGAAGCCTTCACAACGGAAACAGAACAATCCATTTTCTGATTTAGTCTTGTCACAAAGTACTATTCAATAAACCCTCTTTACCGATTTTCGTATATACTTAAAAAGAAAAATTATATGAAGTTTATACGCAAATCAAGTGCCGTTTGGCAGGGAACAGGAAAAGACGGGTCTGGAACACTAAGCACGCAGAGCACGGTTCTGAATGACACACCTTATTCTTACAAAACCCGGTTTGAGGAAGGAATTGGGACAAATCCCGAAGAGCTGATAGGTGCCGCTCATGCAGGTTGTTTTACGATGCAATTAAGTTTTTTGATCAGCGAGACAGGCCATACACCTACCCGGCTTCAAACCGATGCAAGGGTGTTTTTTGAAGACGGCTCCGTGACTAAAATAGAGTTAATGCTGCATGGCGAAGTACCAGACCTAAGTGCTGATGAATTTCAAACTTTGGCCGAGAAAGCCAAGGAAATTTGCCCCATATCCAAATTATTGAATTGTGAGATTGACCTGAAAGTCAATTTCAGCTGATTGTACTAGAAATGCCTCCATTAAAAGGAGGCATTCTGCTCATTACTTATCCAAATTTTTGCTCCAGACCTCAAAAAGCATTTTCTCTTTATCGGTAGGGTTCACCATTTTGGTAATTCTGGGTTGCCCGCCGGCTACTTCGTACTTCAAACCGATTTTCTCCAGAAACTCGGCATGAGGAAATGGAGTAGCGTGTATAATATATTTATCTATGTACTCACCTACTTCAGGATAGGTCATAGCTGTAAGTTCATGGAAGAAATCCTTTTCTGAAAAAGGTTTCCCTTTCCCATATTTTTGTACAAGTTCAAGTAATACCTCTCTGTAACCTCTTTCTCCATTGGATAGATCCAGAAGCAAAATATCCAGATAACCCGCCGCCAGAGAACCGCGGTAATAAATATTCCCGTATTGCTTGGCTCCATCACCTCCGTCAAACGACTTTTCAGCAATTTTGGCCAGACTCCAGGAAGTATCAAAATACCTCTCACTAACCAGAATTTTCTGAATTAGTGCATTTTTAAGATATTGATCCAAACTGACCACCCCACCCCGGTATAAAAGAATATTGCTGGCCCATTCGGTAGTTCCTTCATAAAGCCATAAATGCTGAGACGGAGTGGGCTTTACGAAATTGAATGACTCTATAATTTCAGAATGAATATTCAGAGGCGTCACAATATGAAAGAATTCATGCGAGGCAATATCAGTCACCTGCTCCAGGTATTTTTCAGTAGGCTCTTCCTCCCCCATTACATACTCTGAACTGTAGGAATGCTCCCAGGCTCCGGTTACCCCGTCAGGATTTTGTATGAAATAATAGAGGAACGTATATTTATCTACCGGTAATTTGACCAAAAACTTTCTGGATGCCTCAAGCATATCCTTCATATGCTCCAAAAGCATTTCTGAAGTGATTTTCCCGTTACCCGCATATGTGAAGATTCTTACAGGAGTCTGATCTACCTGCGTTTCTGCAAAAGTTAATTTTCCTGTGAGCACAGGCGAGTCCACTGCATGGTCAAAACTTTCAGCTCGGAGGTAACCTTCATCTTCACTCAGAGCAGATCCGAGCTGCCAGTCAGCAGGTCTTATTACCTTGATTTTCAGAGGATCTTTCTGCTGTCCGTCAAAAAATCCAAGTACGGTATGCATATTAATAAGAACATGATCCTTTTCAATGCTACTTCCACACATCAGGTAAACCGGAAACTCCTGTACCTTGGTATCAAAAGTTTCAGCCACTTTATACGAGATTCGGTCTGCTTTATGGGCTTTTGCAATCTCATATTGATTAGGAGCATGATAGGTAACTTTAAGGAGCTTTCCTTTCTTATCAAATACCTTAAAGTCACTTATGAAACGACCAATATTTTGCGTCTGATAGGTACCAGGGGCCGTTGCGGCAAACTGATAAATCAAATTTCCTTTTGCAGGTGTAAAGGGAATATCAGCTTCCACCAGAAACGCATCCGGATTGGCCGTAACGTCAATTTGGTAAGCCATCTCTTTTTGAGCAAATAGAGCTAGAGATGGAAAAAGGAGCAAAAAGCTCAATAGTTTTCTCATTTGTTGGGTATTACGTTTGATGATGTTAGTTTTGAAACACCTATGATTAAAGTCGCAAAGATAGTGTTTATCAATACTTTCAAAGTTCTCCTTCCACTTATTCTTATACTCGGAGCATGTAAAAAACCGGGTTCACTAAGTACCGATCTGGCCGGCTTACCATTCATAGAAGGTTCGGAAACCTACTTGTCTTCTCCATATGTAACAGCTGGGGACAGACTCTATATGGTGGGCTACCAGAATGGCTCTTTCCCAGATTTAGGATGGCATATTGAGGGCGAAATGGGCGGCGTATGGATGCACCCCATTAAACTTCTCGATGGTTTTGATTTCACCCTTCGTTCGGGGAAAGACTCTATCCGATTGAATAATGCGGTAAAATTCATTAACTATCCGGTAGGAAACAGCCACATTTTTCAGGAAAAAGACTTGTTGATAACTCGTTTTCAATTTGTTCCGGATGCAAGCCCCGCTGTCGTAGTGAAGTATGAAATAGAAAATACCTCTTCAGAAACCAGAACCTTTGATGTGGAATTTCAACCCAACTTTGACCTTCGGCCCACCTGGCTGGGCGACAGCACAGGAATGAAGAATGATAAAGACACCCTGGTAACGCAAAAGGGTGGACTGCTCGCTAAAGATCTTTCCAATCAGTGGTACTCTTTCGTAAAGTCATATGAATTACAGCCTTATCTGTCAAAAAGTATCCGAAACAAACTTAAGCTTACACCTGGCGAAAAGAAGACATTGAGTATTGTAATCAGTGGCTCCACCAGTTCGCCATCTGATGCTATAGAGATTGCTGAAACGGTTATGGCCCAAACCGGCCCATTATTAAAAAGTAAAATTTCCCGTTTGCAGGATGTAGCCCATAACACCGTACTCGAGTCACCAGACAGTCTTTTGAATCAAACTTTTAAATGGCTCAAATACAACACCGACTGGCTGGTAAGGGATGTTCCGGGCATAGGTCGCGGTATTTCTGCAGGAATACCCGACTACCCCTGGTGGTTTGGTGTGGACAGTGAATATGCGTTGAAAGGTATTCTGGCTACTGGCAATAAGGAAATTGTCTATGAAACCATTGACCTTATCACCCGATTGAGCGAAAAAGCAAATGGTAACGGCCGCATTATCCATGAAGTATCTACGAATGGATTTGTATTTAACAAAGGAAATATCAATGAAACACCCCAATATGTAAGTCTGATAAGGTTTGTGTACGACTGGACCGGTGACCTTCAATTTCTTAAAAAATACTATCCCTATTGTAAAAAAGGGCTTACCTGGGTTTCAGAAACTCAGGATGCAGATCAGAATCTGATTCCGGAAGGTTTTGGAATGATGGAAATTCACGGACTTAATTCCGAAATGATCGACGTAGCCAGCTATACGGCAAAAGCCTACAGCGATATGTCTGAAATGGCACTTATTCTGGGGGAAGAAGAGTATTCCAAAGAATGTAATACCCGGTTTGAAACCTTGAAGAAAAGAATCAATGATGATTTTTGGGTACCCGAGTATAATTCATACGCAGACTTCATCGGAACACCCGGGCAGGCACGAGAACTTTTGAAGAGTGCCAAAGAAAGAGCAACCGAATTAAATAAACCATGGGCCATCACTGAATTGCTGGAAACAGAAAAGAGAATAAAGGGAAATGATAAAAAAGGGTTTGTAATTTATCATAATTGGGTGGTCAATACACCCATGGAAATGAAGCTGGCTCCGGAAGACAAAGCGATTTCGGCTTTAAAGACGGCTGAGAAATTTACCAATCCGTATGGTATGTTTGTAACCGGCATTGACCGGGATGAGACCGATGGTACCAACGAAGGCACAGCCCGGAAGAAAATCTTCTCCTACGTGGGTGCGGTAATGACCCTCCCTACCGGGGTACAAGCCATCGCTGAGAACAATTATGGAAGACCCGATGCTGCCCTTTCATACCTAAAAAAAATGTGTAAAAGCTTCAGTTATGCACTTCCGGGATCCATGTATGAAGTATCGCCCGACTTCGGAATGATGACTCAGGCCTGGAATATGTATGCATTTGGTATACCGGTAATCACTCAATTTTTTGGCATTCAGCCTGAAGGCAGGGAAAAGGTTATTTATCTCAATCCTGTTTTCCCGAAATCCTGGCCCTCGGCATCGCTAAGTAATGTAAGAGTGGGCGACCAGACTTTTGACATTGTTATAAAAAAGGACGAAGACGGCTTAATTGTGAAAGTAAAAACTTCAAACAATGGCTGGAAATTTGCGTTAGATAATAATCAAACTACTGTTAAAGAACTCTGGGTCAATGATCAAAAAATCTGACAAATTCATTCTGATTTGTATCCTTCTACTTCTGGCCTCAACCCGTTCTGTAGCCACAGAAATATTCCTGGCGGAGTCAACAGACCCCTACCTGCTTGCGAGTTTTTCAAAAGAAGATAAACTCAGAGAAATGCTGGCCATAGAAATCCAGATGAAGTTTTCGGAAGAATTTACCCGGGCTTTTGAGGAAGACTTCGATATCGAGAAACAATACCTTGCACTTAGGTCCACTCCGGCAGATGTCTGGGAAATGGGTCTGTATGAAAAAAGAAGAAAGCACCTTGAGTTTCTTGCAGCTTATCCGGAAAAATCAGCATTCAGTCCCGAATTCATGGAGCTGGTAAGAAATCAGATTAATTTTCATTATTGGCATTTGCTATTAGCATACCCTATTTTACGAAGCAATGACAATACAGAATCAAGAACCGTCACCTCATTACCTTTGGTCATGACAGAAGCTTTGAATCCGGCCCGATTCAATCAACCCGAGCGTCTTATTTCAAAAAGTTACCGGGCTTTTCTTCCCTATTTTGTCACCTATTTCAATTCCAAAGAGCATAAATTCGAGAAATATACAGCAGGAGTACAGAGTGTCACAGACAAAGTCACTTTCGCACAAAAAAACCTTACAGGAGAAGTACTGGATTATACCCTTACCCAGATTCTGGGTCAATACCATACCATGTTAACTACTGAGACCTTCCGCTTCTGGACCGGTCAGATCGCTTGTAAGAATCTACGTAAACTTTTGACAGAAAGCTATGCCGCAAAAGTAACCGAGGCTGAACTAGCCCGGGAGCTTGCCATACAGGAAGCCAAAAAAGAATCAAATACCTCATCCTCAGTTAATCTTATAGATTTGAACGACAGAGAGTTTTCTCTGGACAAATACCTCGGCAAAGTGGTGTATATTGATTTCTGGGCCAGCTGGTGTGGCCCGTGCCGGGCAGAGTTTCCCAATTCCAGAAAAATCCATGAGACCCTTACAGACAAGCAGAAAAATGAAATTGTTTTTCTTTTTATCTCAATTGACGAGAATCTGGGTAAATGGAAAGAAGCAGTTGAAAAACTTGGGTTGAAAGACTTCGGGGAAAACGGGCATAGTTTTGAAATTGCCGGTAAATTTCAGATCCGAACCATTCCCCGCTACATGATACTCGATAAAAGCGGCAAAATAGTACAATCTGACGCCCCAAGACCTGGAAATCCGGAAACTTTGAATATGCTGCTGGAGTTATTATAGGAAATGGAATTGATCCATTAATTTTACCTTTCAATTTAGAAAAGTGGCATGTTTAAGATCATATTAATTGTTGTCCTGATTATAGCTTTTGTACCCACAGTAAGAAAATTCCTTTTCTGGCTGGTGGTGGGCAGGTCTATGGTCAATGAGCAGAAAAAGTATAATCAGACTCAAAATACCAACCAGAGAAGACAAGACGGTGAGGTGAGAGTAGATTATGTCCCAAAAGATGCCAAAGGCCACGATTACAAAGGAGGCGAATACATAGATTACGAAGAAGTAGATTAAGTTCTATATCCCTACAAATTAATGTTCAGAAATTTCTTTAAGGTAACCGCGTTACCCCCCTACGTTGACTTTGCGGTTTTAATTCTTCGAGTTGGCACAGCAGCCTTAATGATTCCCCATGGCTGGGGAAAGTTCCAACGAATGATGGACGGTGAATGGAGTTTTGCAGATCCACTGGGTGTAGGCGAAGTTCCCTCGCTCTTTCTTACCATTTTTGCCGAGTTGGTCTGTTCAATACTGGTGGTAATCGGGCTTTTGACACGGCCGGCACTGGCTTTTCTGATTATCACCATGTTGGTTGTAGTTTTCAGAATTCACTGGAAAGACGGACTGGAAGAGATGGAACACGGGCTTTTGTTCCTTATTCCTTTCATTTCATTGTTTATCTGGGGGCCAGGCCGTTACTCCTTAGACTACTCCATTTTTGGTAAAAAGAAGCGTTAATCACTCAGGAACCAGCTCAATTCCGTTTAAGGTAATCGACACCTGATTTTCTTTTGCTGCAGGACTATTCATAACGATGTAAAGATCGTGAATACCCTTTGTGGTATCTGTAAGGTCAAGTTCAATGACCTGAGATTTTCCAAGGAAATACTCGGCCTCTGAGCGGCTCATACGATAGGCTTGTTCCTGATAAATCTTTCGTTTCATATCCTTACCCACGTTTTCTGCTTCTTCGCGTACATCCACACTTTTTATCTCAGCCGATGCCAGAAGTTCCCCCTCAGGAGAGTCCATTCTTATTTCTACGGTACCCAGAGCACTTCCCGTACGGGTGGTGGCCTGTAGCAGCAACTCGAGACGCTTTATACCCGTCAGATCTATATCTCTGAACCCCAAATGGGAGTTTTTGCCAAAAAACTGGAGGATAAATGTAGGTGTGTCCACATTTTCGGTATTGTACTTGATTTCAGCATCCCTGGGAATTAGAAAAGGATACTTCAACAACCTTATATTTTCCGTGGTAATTGCAGGTACTTTCCTGGCACCTTTATCTGTGTAGGAAGACCTCAGCACGTAGGAGCCAAATCCAGTTTCTCCTGAAGGAACCGAAGTGGTAAAAGAACCGGATATGGGTTTCGAAACATCCTCAAGAGGATCCATACCAAGGCTCATAATATAGCGAACCATTGATCTGGCACTTTGCTCACTCAATTGAGGATGGGCAGCCATGGCGTGATCACCCCATACTCCGGCCCCACCCTCAATCACTTTGGCTGCCAGTTTTTCAATCATATGACTCATGCCTTTGTACCTCTCAGCTATTTCATGGTAAGAGGGGCCGATAGATCGATCCTTAACCAAATGACATGACCCGCAATCACTTTGAGAAATCAATTTGAATCCTGTATTAAAACGGGCTCTTGAATCGGTGGTAGCGTAATTAGAGCTTATTTCCACCGGATCAAAACTCTCCGGCATATAATCGATGTTCACCGAAACCTCCGATGGTTCTATTTCCGAAAAATCCATATTCCCATCTTCTTCGTCACGCACCAGTACCTCGTATTCCACTTTCTTATCGGGAAAGTAAAACGTCTGGTTTCCTTTATTAATCGCAATTTCAATTTCAGGCGAGGTATTACCGGCCTTTATTTCAACATTTGAAGTGGTTACCGCTCCATATGGATCACTCACCTCCAGTTCAACCTCGTAAACACCGGGCTTTAAAAAATCAAAGGTCAACACATCCGAAACGCCCTTGGAAGAAGAAATCACTTTTTTCCCGGATTTTACTTTCCAGTTAAACAGAAGATCATGTGCATCAGGATCGTAACACTTCGATGCATCAAAATTGACTTTCAGCGGCACTTGTCCGTTTACCTTATCAGCCATTAATGAAACCACCGGAGGGCGGTTGCCTGAATTATATTCAATCTTAAACAGTCCGCTATTAGAGGCGGCCCCAAACCAGTTGGTGCCGTATTTCAGAAAATACAGGTCACCATCAGGGCCAAATTCCATATCAATAAGGCTACTGAAATTCTCTTTGGGTAAAAATCGCTCCATCGACTGGTAATCCGAATTTTGGTCCATAGTCACGGCCATAATCCAACCCCTCATAAAATCAGCAATGAATAATTTGCCCTCGTAGTAGTTTGGCCACAGTCTCTCCGGACTTTCATAATCGGAAGCATGAAAAATAGCTACACCAGTGGCACTCCTTCCTGAAACTCCCAGTTCAGGAAATTCCTTCGATACATCATACGGATACCAGATAAATGCCGGGGTGGGTGGAGGTAGTTTCTTAAGACCAGTGTTATTGGGCGAATCATTTACCGGGCCATCCAGAGAAAAAAACTCCTTGTTCTGCTGAGTTGCAAAATCCACATCGCGATAAGGTTCATTATTTCCTGCAAAAAAAGGCCAGCCAAAGAAACCAGCTTTTTTTGCCTGGTTAAACTCGTCGTATCCCGGAGGGCCAAGTTCAGAGGCGGCAGGTGCATCGGGCCCTACTTCACCCCAGTACAAATAGCCAGTTTGTGTATCAATAGCAGGCCGCCATGGATTTCTGGAGCCCATCGTGTAAATCTCGGGACGGGTCAATCCTCCATCTCCTGATGGTGGCGGATTCGATGCAGACCAGGACGGCTTTTTTCCATTAATCAGGGGAGGTGGGCTGAATAGGTTCCCATCGGGTATTTCGTAAGTTCCGTCTGGCAGAGGTTTAATACGCAGAATAGACCCTCGAAGATCATTTGAATTGCCAGAACCACGCTGATCATCCCAGTTTTCTCTACCGGGACGTTCATCCAGAGAAGCTCCACCTTTCGGGCTTGCGTTGCTTGTATTATTCCCAACGGTTAAATAGAGATTCCCTTCGGGATCAAAGACCATACCGCCCCCGGTATGACAACACTCCTGCCTTTGGGTGGGAAAATCTAATAGAACTTTCTCAGAGCCCCCCACCAACTGATCATCTCTAAATTCCCAGCGGGTAAGCTGGTGCTTCGGAATTTCCGGGTGGGCATAGAAAATATATATCCAATGATTGGTAGCAAAATCAGGATCAGCAACAATTCCCATCAATCCCTCTTCAGCCTCCCTAACCCTCCCCTGGGCATTGATATATTTGGTATTGCAGGGTATTTCTGCCACAGTTATCACTTCATCTTTTACGGGGTCATAGAGTTTTAAGGCACCTTTTCTCTCTACAAAAAGTACTTTTCCGCCAGGCAAAGTGGTGAGCTCCATGGGCTCGTCAAAACCGGTTACCAGGGTGCGAATGGAAAAGCGGGATTCATCAGGTTTTTGTGAAAGAAGTGGTAAGCATAGAAAGAAAAAACAACAGCCGGCCAAAACGGTCAACTTATTCATATATTCAGGGTTGAGATCTGTGGAAATATAAGAAAGGTCGGGTTTACTGCCAATTAATTCTCGATTTCTTACAGAAAACAGGAGATGAACCCGACCAGTTAAAAAATTGAATAAATTTAAAGCCTAAATAATACGAAGATGAAGAAACTTCTATTCCTTTCCTTGTACTTTTTGTTTCACTATTCAGGTTACGGGCAGTATGATAAAAATCTGGCAGACAGCCTGGGTGCAGATGAATACGGAATGAAAACCTAAGTAATAGCATTCCTTAAAACAGGCCCCAACCGCACAGAAGAGCCCGAAGCCTCTGCCAAACTCATGAGGGCACATCTTGATAATATCATACGGCTAGAAACAGAAGGAAAGCTCATTCTTGCAGGTCCGTTCTATCAGGATACAGAAAATTCGGATTTAAGAGGAATCTACATATTTAATGTGGATGATTTGGAAGAAGCCCGCCAGTTAACTGCGACAGACCCCGCCATTCAAAGTGGACATCTGGTGATGGAACTAAAGAAATGGTATGGCACTGCGGCCCTTCTAATGTTACACCCCTATTACGATAAAATATCCAAAAAGAAGATTTAAGACCATTTGAAAGGCGTTCTTACCTTGCTATATCCGGTAAGCTCCATGTCAATGGTTCCGAAAGAAAAGTCAATTTCCAGTTTGACTGGTACACGGTTTGGGTCGTCTGAAACATATATGCGTATGGCTTCATCACCCTTAAAAAGTTTGTTATCTGGCAAAACAGGATTTAACCTTAATACCTGCATTTTGCCAAACCGGTTTTTTACCACATCTTTTCCCGCAAAACGAACCTGCATATTGTATAATTCGTCATCAAAAAACATCGGTGCCTGCACTTTATGGCCTACTCCCATTTTCGAGAAATCCACGGTTCGTAAATAATAATACCCGGAAATGACATCCTGTACGTATTGGGGCACTTTATACTGAGTAACTTTTTGCTTCTCCTCCCGCTTAACCAGATTACGATCATGATCAAATTCAAAAACCTGATCGCGGGAATAGCTATTCTCTCTGGCACTGTAGATAAATCTTTGCGGAATGATGGCCGTGGTATCAACAAATGACCTGTAGATATTTTTCACCTTCCATATACTTGCCATACCCGCTGTTCGACCCTCCACATTCACGCGGTAGCAGGGCCGGTTGTTGACGTTGAAGATTTTGTCATGAACATCCACCTTCGCCTGTCCCACTGTCAGGATTCCATATTTTACTTTATACACATAACTCTCCCCTGCCTGGAAACTGGTATTCTCCACATGCCGTAGCCGTACAGCCTGAATGCCAGTAAGTGCGGTTAGTACCAGTATACTCGCAATAACAATCTTTTTCATAGAACTAAGTTGCATATTTCTTCTTCAGGTATTTCAAATAGAGCTTAAAATTGCTGTTAAACTTACTTTTAAACTCCTTTTCAAAATACGTTTGTTTTGCCTGGTATGTTTTAAATGCGGTAAAATACGCATTATTAACACTACCTCTGCCTTTGTAATTCAACCTACCCGATCGGTCTAACCTGACAGCCTGAAGCATAATTTCATCGATGAGGTTATATTTCAGACTATCTTTTACATTAGATGCCATTTCCGGGGTAAAGGTTTGAAACAGGCTATCTAATCTCATTGTAGCCGATCTCATATGATCCGCATATTTTTTTTGAAAATCTAATTCCTGCAAGTACTCATTCAATTGTCGCGACTGAGGTCCATATCTTGACTCTAAGAAAATTCTTGCTCCATGGTCTCCCACAAAATCAGCCAGATTTTCATTAAATTCCAGATTATCTCTAACAAAAAGTGTTCCGTGTGTTAACTCGTGCAGAATAAGTGCGGCTAGTTGGCCCTCGCTTTTGGTAAGCATCGAACTCAGAATAGGATCATTCAGATAACCTAAAGTACTCCAGGCCGAAACTTCGCCAATCCTTACATCAAGCCCCTGTTTTTTAAGTTCCTGAGCTTCTTTCGTTGTTCTCCATTCTTCAAAATGTCCTTTGTAAGGAAATTGACCAAATAGCGGAAACCGCCAGATGTAAGGCTCCAGACGATAGGGCTCTGATGCGGTAATTACCCAGATGAGAGGTTTGCCGTTTTGCTCATAATAGGTCTCATAGCTTCCACTTGGGTTTAAACCCAGCGAATCTTCTGAAAACTTTCGGATAGCCTTTATGAGTTCAATTTTGTATTTCAAACTGTCTGGAAAATCCTTATCAGCCAATTTCTCACTAACCAGCTCAGTATGAAGAAGTACCATAACTTGCCCTTTTGCCTGCCGGGCACCGTAATTGACCGTTTCAAAATTAAACGCATAAAAAAGCAGGATAACTAAAAGGAAGATGCTGCCAGCAAATCTTACAATTTTCTTCATAAAAAAAGTGGACTAATGCCCACTTTAAAACGTTTATTAAATTCAAAAATTTTCGTTATTCGTCAACACCATCCGATTCGCCACCCTTATCCAGGAGCAATTCGCTGTTACCGGCCACGGTTTCCTTGATTCTCAATTCCAATTCTTCCATTAACTCCGGAGTGTCTTTGATTAACCCCTTCACAGAGTCACGCCCCTGACCGAGTCGGTCTTCCTTGTATGAGAACCAGGAGCCCGATTTTTTCACGATGTCTAAATCTACGGCCAGATCAAGAACTTCACCTGACTTAGAAACGCCTTCACCATACATAATATCGAATTCGATCACTTTAAAAGGAGGTGCAACTTTATTTTTCACCACTTTAACCCGTGTGCGGTTACCCACTACCTCTGCATTATTGTCCTTAATCTGGCCAATGCGTCTGATATCAATTCTCACAGAAGCATAAAACTTCAGAGCATTTCCACCCGTTGTAGTTTCGGGTGAGCCAAACATCACACCAATTTTGTCACGCAACTGGTTAATGAAGATACAGCAGCATCCCGTTTTGTTGATGGTTCCGGTTAGTTTTCTGAGGGCCTGAGACATCAGACGGGCCTGAAGCCCCATTTTGCTGTCCCCCATTTCACCTTCCAGTTCGGCCTTGGGCACCAGGGCCGCTACTGAGTCAATCACACATATATCAATAGCCCCTGAAGAAATGAGGTGCTCTGCAATTTCAAGAGCCTGCTCACCGTAATCTGGCTGTGAAATGAGAAGATTTGCAGTGTCAATACCGAGTTTTTCCGCGTACAACCTGTCGAAGGCGTGCTCAGCGTCTATAATTGCAGCAATCCCGCCCTTTTTCTGTGCTTCTGCAATAGCATGCATAGCGAGAGTGGTTTTACCCGATGATTCAGGTCCGTAAATTTCAACAATTCTGCCTTTAGGGAAACCTCCCACACCCAAAGCAAGATCAAGACCCAGCGAACCGGTTGAAATGGTTGGTACTTCCATGACATTCGTATCACTTAATCTCATTACTGTGCCTTTACCAAAGGCTTTGTCGAGTTTATCGATTGTTGTCTGGAGAATTTTTAGTTTTTCTTTATTTTCTGCCATGGTAAAAATCTTAGCGTTTTAGGAAATTATTTTTTCTGCAGACAAAGATATTGTATCATGGCAAATTTATCTAGCAACAATCTGCCAAGAATTTTAGCAATGTGGTTTGTGCGTAATTTTCCCTGATTCTTTTAACTGATATTCATTCGGTTCATACTTTTCAGTATTCACTTACATGCTCTTTCGCACCGCTTGTTGATTAAATTCCACACATAGCCAATAAATGATGCATCTTTAGAGTTTAACTCAAAATTTGAATGAGAAAGCTAATTTTCCTTTTAGTGGTAGCCCTTGTGGCTGTATTTACAAATCCTTCCATCGATGATCATAAAAAGGCTGTTGCTCAGAAAGTAACTGACCTGAAAAAAATAGATGAGGATATTGACGGTGACGACCTCAAACGTATGGGTGCAGTTTTAGGAGATGCTATAGGTTTAAATACCATGGAAAAGTATCTGAATAACCATGTAGAGGTTAAAGATTTCAAGGTATGCTCACTTACACAACTCAAAGTGAATGGAGAATTTAAGACCATCGGTATGGGTATCTTCGGAAAAGTATTTCTTTTTGATAATCTCACAGGTCTTACTTCTTAACAAGTAACAAATTTCCTGTCCTTTCTTACAAAGCCCGGCTAAGCTCTCAAAGTTCTTTTTCTATCTTTGCGGATTCAAAAATGAACCGCAAGAGCACATGATTGTTTCCTACAATACCTTAAAAAAACTGATTGATTTTCCGCACAATCCAGAAGAACTGTCGGCCTTACTAACAGACACGGGCCTCGAAGTGGAAGGTATTCATGAAGTACTACCTGTTCAAGGTGGTTTGAAAGGACTATGTATTGGTGAAGTAAAGGCTTGCGAAAGGCATCCAAATGCCGACAAATTGAGCTGTACCAAAGTGGATGTGGGGACAGAAAACCTTCTTGAGATCGTCTGCGGTGCACCTAATGTAGCCGCTGGTCAGAAAGTTATTGTTGCCACGGTCGGATCTACCTTATTCCCCACTAACGGCGAATCTTTTGAAATCAAAAAATCGAAAATTCGGGGAGAAGTTTCAGAGGGAATGCTATGTGCAGAGGATGAAATAGGTCTTGGAACCTCTCATGCAGGCATCATGGTATTGGAAACCTCTTTGCCGAATGGAACACCAGCAGCTACCTATTTTAATCTTGAGCCCGATTACGCCATTGAAATCGGACTTACGCCAAACCGATCCGATGCTGCATCCCATTTTGGTGTGGCCAGAGATATCAGAGCCAAAACCGGATCAGAAATCAGACTCCCTGATGTTCGTAATTTCAAAACCGGGTCCGTACAGAATACCATTGTTTTGGAGGTTGAAAATACAGAAGCATGTCCCAGATTCTGTGCAGTAGAAATTCACGGAGTGGAAGTAAAGGAATCACCAGACTGGCTCAAAAGATTCCTTGCCACGATCGATGTAAACAGCATCAACAACCTTGTTGACATCAGCAACTACATCTGTCACTTCCTGGGTCAGCCCATGCATATTTACGACGCCGACAAACTGAGAGGTAAAAGAGTAATAGCTGCTGTTCCTCCCAAAGGCACAAAAATCAGAACACTGGATGGTATTGAGCGTGAGTTAACCGGAAAAGATCTCGCTATTTGTGATGAAGAAGGCCCAATCGGAATGGCCGGAGTGTTTGGAGGCGAAGGCTCAGGTGTGAGTAATGCTACCAAAAATGTTTTTCTGGAAGTGGCCTATTTCAATGCCGACTGGGTGAGAAAAACATCCACTTCGCATGGACTAAAAACCGATGCAAGTTTCCGGTATGAAAGGGGGACAGACCCCAATATGCCGCCTTATGCTATCAAGGTGGCCGCACAATTAGTGAAAGATTTGGCAGGTGGCGAAATTTGCGAGCATCTTCTGGAAATATACCCTTCGGAAATTGCAAACTTTGAAATAGAGGTCAAATACAAAAACATTGATCGACTTCTTGGTAAAAAGCTGGACCGTGAACTCATTAAGAGTATTTTGAGAAGTCTGGATATTCTGATTAATGACGAAACGGATTCAACCCTGCAACTTTCTGTGCCTCCATACCGTGTTGATGTGACCAGGGAAGCAGATATCATTGAAGAAATTTTGAGAATCTATGGGTTTCAACAAATTGAGCTATCCGAAAATTTATCATCAGATTTTATCTCGGGTTTTCCCGTGGTAGACAAAGACGGGCAGAGAATCAGAATATCAGAACACCTGGCGGCAAACGGATTCCACGAAATACAAACCTTATCTATTGTAAAACCACAGCAAAACGAAGCTTTAGGAGTGGATATGTCCACACAGGTGGCCTTACTTAATCCAATTAGCGAAGATTTGTCGGTACTCAGAAACAGCTTACTATTTAGTGGATTAAATGCACTTAGCTATAATATTAACCGAAGAAACAGGGATCTTAAATTCTTTGAATTTGGGCGTTCTTATCAAAAAACGGCTACTGAGGCAGGCAACAGGTTCACAGATAAACAGGTGCTGGGAATCTGGATTAGTGGAAATTCGGAAGCTGAAAGCTGGCAGTTAAAAACCCGGAGTCAGAATTTCTTTGACTTGAAAAACACGCTGGATAAGTTTTGCAAAGCCATGAAACTGGTAAACCTTCAGATTAGAGAATCAGGTGAACGTATGTTTGAATATGGGCTGGAGTATCAGTTAAATACGCGAACCATAATCAGTGCAGGAAAAGTAAAAGCTACCCACCTGAAATATGCGGGTCTGAAACAAGAGGTATTTTATGCAGAAATCGACTGGGAATATATTCTCAGGAAATACTCCCCGGATTCAAAATTCACCGAAATCCCCCGTTTTCCGGAAGTACGACGCGATCTCTCGCTGGTTATTGACCAGTCCATGCAGTTTGATCAGATTGAAAGGGTGGCCACTCAGACAGAACGTAAGCTTTTGAAGTCTGTTAATATTTTCGACATCTACGCAGGCGATAAACTCGCAGAAGGAAAGAAATCATACTCTGTAAGTTTTATTCTTCAGGATGAACAAAAAACGCTGGAAGATAAACAGATTGATAAGACCATGAACAGACTGATTGACGCCTTTGAGAAAGAACTTTCTGCAGAAATAAGGCGATAGCCTTTTATCAAATGGAGAAAAACAAACACCAGTTTGAACAGGAAAACGCCCTGCTTTTTGCCCGTCTGGAAGAATTGTCCGGGAAGGTAGAGGAGCGTATTGCCAAAGTGAAAGTGTTTGAACAAAAAATAATCGGCCTGGAATTTGAATTTAAAAAATTAAGTGAGGAACGTGACAACTTGAAAAAGCAATTGGCTTTCCTCAAAAAAGAAAGAGAACAATCTTCTGCAAAAGTGAGAATACTGGATGAGCTGGAAAATCAAAATTTTAGTATTAGGAATAAAATTGCTAAGATTGTATCCAATATTGATAGTCAGGAGGTAAGTGAAGAAGTAGTTAAGGATTTGATGTCAACTTTGATAGGCGAAATTGACGATTGTATACGCCTGTTACAGAATAAATAGATGCTTTTCTGAGTATAATGGAAACCGAAAAAGTCAAAGTAAATATTAAGTTGAACGGCGAATTAATACCGTTTAGCATACATGCTGATGACGAACCATTTTACAGAGATGCGGCGGAAAAAATAGCTGAGAAACTGGCTGAACTTCAGAATAAGTACGGCTCAGTAACCAAAGCAGAAGTACTACTGGCGGCGGTGGCTGTAGAAGCCATGGTAGACGCCCTGCAGGCCCATACCCGTTATGAGCGATTGAAAGTAGAAGTAGGAACCCGTTTGCAGTCTATTGATGAACGTTTGACAACCCGAATTTGAGCTTCTCCCCTCCTTACGTCAATGAATTTATTCATTAAATAAAAACGTAAGAATGTCTGAATACCTATTGTTAATTGTAGGCCTCGCGGTGGGAATCGTTGGAGGATATTTTCTTGGAAAAACCTTGCTTCAAAAGTCAGTAAAAAACCAGGAAGAAGAAGCAGAAAGAGCTGCTGAGCGTATCGTAAAAGAAGCCCATGTTACAGCAGAAAACATCAAAAGAGATCGTAAACTTGAGGCCAAAGAGCACTTCCTGAAATTAAAAAGTGAATTTGAAGATGATGCGAATAAGAAAAAAGCCATCATTATTCAGAATGAACAAAAAGTGAAGCAAATGCAGCAGCAGGCTGCTCAGCTTCTTGAAAAAACGAAAAGGGAAGAAAATGAATTGAACTCTCTTCGTGATAAACTGAACGGCCAGATGGAGGCCGCCACAAAACGGAAAGAAGAGGCTGATAAACTTCTTCAGCAGCAGGTAGAACAACTTGAAAAACTTGCAGGACTTTCCGCCGAACAGGCCAAAGAGCAATTGGTGGACGCACTTCGTGCAGAAGCAGAATCCAAAGCTTCCTCCTATGTCAAGCAAAGTATTGAAGAGGCGAAATTATCGGCTACAAAAGAAGCTAAGAAAATCATTATCCAAACCATTCAGCGTACTGCAGCTGAACAGGCTATTGAAAACTGTGTTTCTGTTTTCAATATTGAAAGTGACGAAATCAAAGGTAAAATTATTGGTAGAGAAGGCCGTAATATCCGTGCACTTGAAGCCGCCACAGGTGCAGAAATCATTGTAGATGATACGCCCGAGGCAATTGTAATCTCAAGTTTTGATCCGGTTCGCAGAGAGGTGACCAGACTATCACTACACAGACTCGTGCAGGATGGCCGTATTCACCCGGCACGAATTGAAGAGGTAGTAAACAAAACACAAAAAGAAATTGACAATGAAATTATAGAGATCGGAGAAAAAACCGTTCTGGAACTCGGAATTCACGGCCTGCATCCCGAGTTGATCAAAATGGTAGGCAGAATGCGTTTCCGTTCTTCATATGGTCAAAACCTGCTTCAGCACTCCAAGGAAGTAGCCCGACTATCTGCTACCATGGCTGCCGAAATGGGCTTTAACGTAAAACTTGCAAAACGGGCTGGTCTTCTCCACGATATTGGTAAGGTTTATCAGGAAGAATCTGATCTTCCGCACGCCATTCTGGGAATGGAGCTTGCTAAAAAATACAAGGAACATCCGGAAGTATGCAATGCAATCGGAGCCCACCACGATGAAATCGAAATGACGGCCATGATTTCTCCGGTTATTCAGGTTTGTGATGCCATCAGCGGTTCACGACCAGGTGCTCGCAGAGAGATGATGGATTCATACGTACAGCGTCTGCATGATCTGGAAGATCTTGCTTTAAACTTTGATGGAGTGGAGAAATGCTATGCCATCCAGGCGGGTCGCGAACTTCGGGTGATCGTGGATGCAGAAAGAGTTACAGACGAGGTGGCAGGCATGCTTTCCTTCAATATCTCTCAGAAAATAGAAAAAGAGATGCAGTACCCGGGGCAGATTAAAGTAACTGTTATACGCGAAATGCGATCAGTGGCTTATGCGAAATAAACCATTAAGGTTCACAGAAACCCCGGAAATATACCTTCCGGGGTTTCGTTTTTTTGAGGGATTTGTTAATGGAATCATAAGGAACATTTTTTTGAGGAAGCCAAGTCAACCTTTTGAAACGTAGCTTCATCTAACAAGCAATTAATACTAGTTTACAACTCTAAAACATATGACAGCTATGAAAAAGCTACTTCTGATTTTCGCCGCTGCTATTGCAGGTTTTACATCATGTTCGGGCCCGGCTGGTCCTGTAGGGCCTCAGGGACCTGCCGGTGAAGATGGCGGTTTGGTATATGCCCAGGCCATTGAACTCATCGTGGATTTCACTCCGGCAAATAATTATAAAATCGTGGAACCTTTCGGTTTTGAGGTTTTTCCGGCAGATGTGCCTTTAGTGTTTATCCGTTGGGAAGTGGATGATAGCGGAACCGAAATCTGGAGACCTCTACCTCAGACAGCCTATCTGAATGCCGGATTACTCACCTACAATTATGATTTCACGCAAGGTGACTTCTCCCTATTTCTGGATGGTACCGTACCCAATTTTGCCAATCTTCCCGGTGAGTATCTGAATGACCAGGTTTTCAGAGTGGTGGTGGTGCCATCAGAATTCCTTGAAAAAGGCAGACTAAAGTCTAAGACTTACAAAGACATCACAGAGAGTTTAGGGTTGAAAGAAAATGACTTTATCAAAAGAGACCTGAGATAACTATTCAACTGAAAGGCTACTATCAAACGATGGTAGCCTTTTTACTTCTGTATTCACCTATGAAAAGATTAGTACTTCTTCTGCTCATTAGTAGTCAAGGGTTTTCACAACAGGCTTCTGAGCTTCCATTGGTTTTCATAGATACACAAGGCCGTACCATTCGGGATGAACCAAAAACGGAAGCACTCATTCAGATTATTGACAATGGAGAAGGAAAAGTCAACAAATCCGGTGATACACCGGTATTCGTTGAAAAAATTGGCATAGAATATAGAGGTTCGTCTTCTCAGATGTTTCCGAAAAAACCCTATGGTTTTGAAACATGGGATGACAAAGGCGAGGACCTGGATGTTTCTCTCTTTGGGTGGCCCGAAGAAAGCGACTGGATTCTCTTTGCTTCTTACAATGAAAAGAGCCTTATACACAATGTTCTTGCCATGCGAATTGCCCGAGAAATGGGATTGTACGCCAGCAGAACAAAATATGTGGAACTCTATGTAAACAAGGATTACCAGGGCGTTTATGTGCTCTTGGAAAAAGTCAAACGGGATAAGGGAAGAGTTGATATTGCCAAGCTTGATCCCGAAGAAGAATCTGGCGATGATCTCACAGGAGGCTATATCCTGAAAATTGATAAGAACACAGGCACCAACATCGGTAGTTTTTTCTCGGATTATACAAATGTGGGGAGCGGTTTCAAACCTACCGAGTTTCTCTATGAATATCCTGATCCACCAACTCTGAAACAGCAGGAGTATATCAGGGATTATGTCAAGCGTTTCGAGAAATCGCTCATGCAAAATCAGTTTGTTTCTGCTGCTGATAATTACCGGGACTACATCGACATGAAATCCTTTGTTTTCGTGACACTTCTTAATGAAATAACCAAGAATGTAGATGCCTACAGAATAAGCACTTTCCTGTACAAAGACAAAGACAGCAATGATGGGAAATTAACCCTGGGACCACCGTGGGATTATGACCTGAGTTTTGGTAATGCCAATTACTGTGAGGGGCAGTTTACAAATGGTTTTGCCTACAGATTTAACTACGTTTGTCCCGGTGACAACTGGTTTGTGCCCTTCTGGTGGGATCGTTTTCTTTCAGACCCCACATTCGTAGAATTGATGAGGCAAACTTACGATGATCTGAGAACCAATGGTGTGCTTCAGGAAGCGGAGCTGATGAAGATTATTGACCAATACGCTTCAGAAATAGAAAAGGCTCAGCTCCGAAACTTCAATAAATGGCCGGTATTAGGAATGTACGTTTGGCCACAACCTTCACCCTATGCAACCACCTGGTGGGAAGAAGTGAATGAATTGAAATTTTGGCTATCCGCCCGATTGCGATGGCTGGATGCCAATCTACCCGGATCAACAAATGAGGTGCTTGCCACTATGCCCAAAGCGGAAGAAATTCAGGTTTATCCCAACCCATTCACCGAGACTATTTCCGTAAAAATCCAAATTTCTGTCAAATCAAACGTTAATATTGACCTAATCAATGCATTAGGACAGGTGGTGCATTCAGAAAACCAGACGTTGCAGGCAGGAAATCAGGTGGTTTATCTGGAAATTGACGAAAAAGCCAAATCAGAGCACATCTATGCCTTAAGAGTGCGGTACGAGGGAAAAGAGGAACTGTTTAAGCTGGTAAAGAATTAGACCTGATCATGTAAGAATGTGGTATTCCGTCTTCCTCAAACTCAATTCCGGTATCTTCAAATCCCAATCCGGTATAAAATCGGTTCAGATACTTTTGAGCTCCAATCTTTATGGGATGATTCCCAAAAAGCTCCAGGCAATTCTGAACAGACCTGTGCATGAGGAGTTTTCCGGTACCCTCTTTGCGGTAACTCTGCTTTAGCACAACTCTGCCAATAGCGGTATAACCTTCGAAATAGACATCCCGATCAAATAATCGGGTGCAACCTACCAGGCAATCTCCATCAAAGGCCATCAGATGATAGGCCAGCTGATCTTTGCGATCAAGATCCTGGTAATGACAGTTTTGCTCGATCACAAAAATTTCGATACGGAGCCTCAGAATTTCGTAAAGCTCATTCAGTGAGAGCTCATCATACTTTTTACAAATCCAGTTTAGTTGCTTCATTTTCTTAGAATGCCTTATTCTTCTGAATTATCTGTGGCAGCGTGTTCCTGAGCCAGGGCATCACGCAGGCTGCTATTAATCTCGAATCCAAGGATAATGATTAAAACAATCAAATATATCCATACCATTAAGCCTATGAGCGTACCTATAGAACCATAGAGGCGGTTGTAACTATTAAAATTACCGAGATAATAGCTAAAGAGGTTTGTGGCCAGTATGCAAAGCAAAGAGGCAAAAAAAGCACCGATGTTAAAGAATCGGATTCTTTTTCCTAAGGCAGGAGCGTAATGATAAATGACGCATATTCCCAGGAAGAAAATGGTAAAAATTGACAGGTAACCGGTAAGCTGAATTAAATTAAGAATAAGAGAATCTGAGAACCACCCTATTCCCGCGATGTAGTCAATCACAAACCTACCGACAATAAGAACGCCCACTGCTGATATCATGATTAGAATAAGTAGTCCCGTAAGCATAAAAGCAATTAAACGGGCTTTTAGATAACTTCTGGGTTCCCGGTCATCAAGCACCATGTTAAATGATCGCATCATAGCCATCATGCCGTTGGTAGCGGCATAGACAGCAAAAATGAAACCGAAAGAAAGAATGTCTACCCGCCTTCTGCTTACGATCTCCTGAATAGTGGCGGCGGCCGTATCATAAATCCCTACTGGGAGAATGGCCTTTAAAAACTCCATAATCTGTATGTCCAGATTCTCAACAGGCACATAGGGTATTAAGGTAAACAAAAAGATGGTACCCGGAAAAATGGCCAGCATTAAGCTGTAAGAAACCGCCGCCGCTCTTTGATCCAGATCCAGAGTAATAATTTTTCTCCAAAGAATGCCGAGCACATGATGAAGAGAAACCGTAGTATCCCAGAGATAAACACTTCGTAAAAAGCGTTCAATCTGTTTTATTACGTTAAAGTCTCTTAATCTCATTCAAAATAGGGTTTCAGAACAGACTGAATAAGCTCTGGGCAAGGGATTATGCGATTTTTCGAGGTACTCATAAATACAAGCGTAGTGGTTCCATGATGAATTTTCTGTGCCTGCTCATTCATGATCTCGTAGTCAAATATAATACGAGCAGTTGGTTTTGCCCCTAGTAGCACCCGAATGGTCAGAAGCTCGTCGTATTTAGCCGACATAATAAATCTGGACTGATTCTCATAGACCGGCATGATTACTCCATTTTCTTCCAGATCACGATACCTGATACCCAGATTTCTGAGAGCCTCCACCCGCCCTATCTCATAGAGTCTGGCATAGTGACCATAATACATGTAACCCATCTGATCTACATCAGCGTAACACACGCGATATGAACATTCGAAACAATACATCAGAGTATTCCCCGGTCGTTCATAGCCTTATGAAAACGGGCGGCATTGGCATTATGCTCGGCGAGGGTAACTGCAAAATTGTGATATCCGGAAAAATCTTCTCTTGCACAGAAATAAACATACTGATGATTCTCATAATTTAATACTGCATCAATAGCGGCCTTCTCCGGAAGAGCAATAGGCCCCGGTGGTAAACCAAGTACCCGATACGTATTGTAAGGGGAGTCGGTTGTTAAATGTTTATGAAGGATTCTTTTGAGTGTAAAATCACCGACGGCAAATTTCACAGTAGGATCTGCCTGAAGTGGTATTCCTCCCTTAATGCGATTTACATAAACTCCGGCTACTCTGGGCTGCTCATCACGTTTATTAGTTTCCTGCTGTACAATGCTGGCCATGGTGCTAACTTCCACAATCGACATACCTGTTTGGCGGGCCTTTTCTCTTCTTTCTGCCGTCCAGAACTTGTCATATTCCAATTTCATACGATCCAGAAACTCATCTTCTGTAAGGGTCCACCACAAAAAATAGGTGTCGGGCAAAAACATAGACATGATGGTTTCGGGCTTAAAGCCGTACTTTTCGCAAACCACCGGATCATTCAGTTTATCCATAAGATTTTCCTTATCAATCAAAAGGTTTGCTGCAAGCTTCTCGGCAAGCTCCTCCTTCAGTCTGATATTATTAAATGTCAACTTAACCGGGTCCTGATTCCCACTTCTCAACTTCGATAAAATCTCCCTGTTTCCGGAATTCGGCGGGATTTCGTACCGCCCGGGTCTGACTTTCTCCCTATACTCCATGAATTTGCTCAAAAATCCAAAGCTGATCTGGTCATGAATCATTTTGTGAGAATTGAGGCTATCCAGAACCTGTTCATATGTGGCATTTTTGGGCACCAAAAGCACGAAAGTTTCCTTGCCATCCACATTGAGATTAGCACTTTTTAGTACCTGCCAGAAATAAAATGAGAAGGTAGCAGCTACCGTGGTGACAATGACCAGCAAGTAGGCCAGAATCTTGTTCTTTTTAAACATGAAGTTTATCAATTATATCGTTAATAGTCAGACTTTCCTGCTCACCTGTGAGCATGTTTTTTAAACTATAATATCCGCTTTTTATTTCGTCAGAACCTACGATCAGTACATAAGGAATTCCCTTTTTATTGGCATAGTCAAATTGCTTTTTCATTTTGGAAGCTTCGGGATATAACTCAGCAGCAATATTTTCATTCCTTAATTTTGTCAGTAAAGGTAAGCAGGCCATTACAGTTTCTTTATCGAAGTTTACCAGAAGAACCCGTGTAGTTTCAGCAGTGCTTTCCGGAAACAATCCGAGCTCTTCCAATACGTCATAAATCCTGTCAACCCCAAATGAAATGCCTACACCTGATAGACCCGGCATACCAAAAGTACCGGTGAGGTTATCATAACGTCCACCACCTGAGATACTACCAATCTGTACTCCGCCCGCTTTAACTTCAAAAATTGCCCCGGTATAATAACTCAAACCCCTGGCAAGTGTGGCGTCTAAAGAAACATGATGATCAGAAAGCCCAAAACCTTGAACAAGAGTTAGTGTATTTTCCAGTTCCTTAATTCCCTTCATACCTGTTTCCGTATCACTTAGCCAGCTTTTCAGATACTCAAGAGCTGCATCGACTGGATGTGGAAGATCGAATAAAGGCTGAAGATTAGAAACTTGCTCTCTGCCAAAACCCCGTTCAGTAAGTTCCTCTTCTACCTTCTCCTTACCTATTTTGTCTAATTTATCAATGGCAACACACAATTCACCTTCCCGGCCCGGAGCACCGATAACCTCTGAAATACCTCTCAATATCTTGCGGTTATTAACCTTAATTGTAAAATCACTTAGCTTTAATTTCCGGAATACTTCATTCAGCATCAGAACAATTTCAGCCTCACAAATCAACGATTCTGTCCCCACCACATCGGCATCGCATTGATAAAACTCGCGGTATCTCCCTTTCTGAGGCCTGTCGGCCCGCCAAACGGGCTGCACCTGGAAACGCTTGAACGGCATTGCCAAATCGTGTCGATTCATAACCACGTATCGGGCAAAGGGTACCGTAAGATCATATCTGAGACCTTTTTCGGCGATTTTGGGCAACATAACTTTTGAACCGCCAGACAAATCAATTTCTGTAAGCTTTGAAGCAAAATCTCCGGAATTCAGTATTTTGAAAAGAAGCTGATCTCCTTCTTCTCCGTACTTTCCCATCAGAACTGACAGATTTTCTACAGCAGGTGTTTCCAGCGGCAGAAAACCAAACTTGCGGAATACAGATTTGATAGTTTCGAGGATATAGGTTCGTTTGGCCATTACTTCCGGACCGAAATCACGCGTTCCTCTGGCTAAACTGGGTTTTGACATGCGAAAAGTTAATCTTAGTTGAAATGTGGTACAAAAGTACGTTTTCTGCCTTAAATTCACCTACAGATTATGAATAAGCAGATAATTCTGTTTGCGAGAGCTTTGTCAATTCAATCTTATATCATTACCTTTGCGACTCGTTTTGAAAAATAGGAATAAGGAATTAGACTTTTTATACAATGGCAGTTACTAGATTAAAAAGAAAAGAGCGTAGAAACAGAGCGGTAGCGAACAACAAGCAAGCCGATATTAAGCGTCTTACAAAAAGACCAGACATCAAAAAAGTGGATGTTGAGGAGCTGAAAGCCTCTTTCTCCAACTAAAAGATATTTGAGTACTACAAGATCAGCCTCAGACTTTTCGTCTGAGGCTTTTTCGTTTATTCCTTTTTCTTGGGTCTCTTTCTGGCCGGCTTTATTTTCCGTGAGATTCGTATGGCATCCTGCATCGCTTTATAGTTTATTCCGGCGGCGTAGAGCCAAAGCCCGATCAAAAATAACATGCTTCCAATCGCTGAAATGATGATTCGCTGAAATCTAAGCGTGGTGCCATCGTCTGCAGCACTAATAATTAAAACACCTAAGACGGCAAGAAAAGCTCCTGATATACTATTGAGTTTGTACTTCTGGCTTAGTGTTAGTTTTTTGTATCGGTTCGTTTCTGTGATTCTCTCTTGCATTGAAATTGATTTAAAATTCTAATTTTGACCCGCCTTTCTCCTTTGTACCTGATTTTTTTAGTCTTTGATACAAAGCCCGTCTAAGGAACCTGTTGAGAAACGCTTTTTTTTAACAAGTATGATTATATAACGGGCACATTACGAATGCATGAAAAAAGTTATCAGCTTCCTTATACGGTTTGTACCTCGCAAGTATCTGCAGCTATTCAGTCACATACCCTTAAAAATTTATGCCAGATTTATGCGGGGGAATGCCGTGGAATGCACGGTCTGTGAAAGCAAATTTAAGAAATTTTTACCTTACGGGCGGCTGGAACCACGAGAAAATGCCCTGTGCCCATCTTGTCTGTCTCTGGAAAGGCACAGACTTATGTATCTCTACCTGAAAGAAAAAACCGGCTTTTTTTCAGACCGTCTGAGTGTACTTCACATTGCACCTGAGTACTGCTTTATTAATCGTTTTGAAAAGCTTCAGAATCTGGAATACCTCACAGCAGATATAGAATCTCCGCTGGCCAAGGTCAAAATTGACATAGAAAAAATCCAGTTTCCCGGGAATAGTTTTGATGTAATTTTCTGCAATCATGTACTCGAGCATGTGGAAAATCTGCCATTGGCCTTATCTGAACTTTACAGAGTCCTAAAGCCCGGTGGATTTGCCATCATGCAATCGCCTCAGGATATGGCGATGGATCATACCCTGGAAGATCCCACAATCACCGATCCCCGGGAGAGAGAACGTGTCTTCAAACAATCGGATCACCTGAGACTCTTTGGAAGAGATTACGGGGATGTATTAAGATCAGCGGGCTTTCAGGTCAAAGAAGATGATTTTGTCCAGGTAATGGACCCTTTACTGGCAAAAAGGTACGCCTTACCTATGGAAGAAATTGTGTATTTCTGCACGAAATAGAATTCTTTCTCCATCATAAGTTCCGGAATTCTCAGCACTCCTAATAACCTGACGATTCAAACCATTCATTGATCGGTTTCATTTGTCATACCCGGCGTGGGTTGTAATTTTCTGCTTTAATTCAACCCGAATGAAACTGACACCTATTTTTGGTCTCCTTTTTTTCTCCTTTTCTACATTGGCCCAGCTACCAATTAATCCCGACGATGACTCGGAATGGTGGAAGAAAAACAATCTCCGGCTTATTCAAATGAACCTGCCCGATTACGAGGCGGCTAATCTGGTTGCCGAGGAGATAGTTCAGGATCTTGAGAGTTTCTCAGCCAATACACTGATAATTAATGCCGCTGGGATTATGGCATTTTATAAATCGGAATTGGAATTTGAATACGTGAATCCGTATGCCAAACCCGGTGAATTAAAACGGATCATTGACCAATGCCACGCTAAAGGTATCCGGGTGATTGTGCGATTTGATTTTAGCCGGGCACATGAAACCATCTTTAAAGCTCATCCCGACTGGTTTTATATCTCACCGGCAGGCGATCGGATAATAAACACCGATAAATATGTGGTGAGCATAAATGCACCTTATGTTCAGGATAAAGCCTTCCGGATTATTGAGGAAGTGATAGAGAAATTTGACATTGACGGCATATTTCTGAATATGCCGGGCTATCAAACCAGGAATCCCTATGAAAACCAATATCATGGCATTGACCAGAATTCATTTGACAAAAAGGCTTTTGCTGCCTACAGCGGCGGTATGCAGCTTCCTTTAAAAGAAGATAAACAAGATCCGGTTTTCAGGAAATACGAGGATTTTAAGAAATGGAGTATTGAACAATGGTCCAAAGAACTCCACCGGGTGGTCAAATCCCGCAGAAAAAAAATAGCGATTTGCACGTATCTGGAGGAGTATGTTGATATCATACGGCATGAAAGCCAAACGCATGGTTTACCCTACTGGCCCTATACAGCCAGCGACAATACCAACCATCTGGAAGAGACATTTCCTGATAAAATTGCCAGCAACGCCAGCATTCAGCAGATCTCTTTTCAAAGCAGATTCAATGCTGTAGAGCCCGAGGACGTAAGTATAAGATTGTACGAAAATATTGCCAACGGAAGCGGAACCGATATTAGCCTCATGGGTGATTTAAGAAACTATGAGGATCAGCGAAATTTCCCGGTCATACAAAAAATTTATGCCCATCAGAAAAAATTTGAGCCTTATTACGGCAACTACCAAAGTCTGTCGAAGGTCGCTGTAGTGGCTCCGGGATACTGGCCATCAGGAAACGCGATGATGGAGTACCGAGGCATCTCGCTCATGCTAAAAGAGGCCCACGTGCCATTTGATATCATCCAGGACAATCATCTTTCAAACCTCAAAGAGAAACTTAAAAAGTACAAGGTCATCTTTCTGCCCGATATTACCTATCTGAGTTCAGAGAACCTGAAAGCCCTGACAGACCTCGCCGATTCGGGCACACAGATTTTTGCTACCAACCAGAGCCTCTTTGATGCTCCGGAATATCTTAAAAGCTTGTTCGGAGCCACGGCAGAACAAAAGGATTTTGACGGAACCGGCAATTATCTCCAGCCGGATAATTCGGAGGTTTTCAGAAGCTTTGACGGACAAAGTATGATTCATTTCAAAGCAAATATGGGGCTTTACCGTTTTACCGAGGCCGACAGAATGCTTCTACCCATTCTTGAAAAAGGCAGGCCAGGTCCTCCCGAACTCATTGGCGGGCACGATCCTACAGGTTATTTTGCGATGGGAATGAAACACAGCAAATCTGGCACAAACATTCTGATGCCATTGAATATCGGAAAAATGTATTATCAGTATGGCTATGAGCAGCATAAACAACTGGTGCTGGACGCTCTAAGCCACATTTATCCCGAAGCCTTTACATCAATCCAAACCAATGCACATCCCAGAGTGGAAATTGTGCTTCAGGATTACATGATGAATACGGAAGGTGTTACTATAGATACTCCTTTCAGATCAAGTGGCCACATTCTTCATCTCGTAAACATCACAGGTTTTAGTGGAAATACTTATTTCGAAGCTCATGTTCAGAAAAATCTGAATTTCAGAATAAAGATAGGTTTCAAACCGTCAAAAATCTGGACGATGCAGGGAGCGGCGGAAATAAAATTCAGCTACTCCCAGGGGGAAATCGAATTTACCTTACCAGAATTAACAGATTTCGAAGGCGTGGTTATGGAACGATAACCAATCAAATATTGTAGTGGCGAAATACATATTGTTTAAAGAATGAAAATAATCATTACCGGAGCCACAGGAATGGTGGGCAAGGGTGTTCTTCTGGAATGTCTGGATGAGCCAGAGGTGAAGGAAGTATTGAGCATCTCCCGAAATAGTCTGGGAATGAACCACCCCAAGCTTAAGGAATTGATCCACGATGATTTCAGAGATTACTCCACTATTACCTCTGAGTTAAATGGGTATGATGCCTGTTATTTTTGCTTGGGCATCACTTCTGTGGGACAGAACGAAGCAAACTATACCCGGATAACACATGATTTTACAATCGCTCTGGCCAAAACGCTATACGACATAAATTCAGAAATGACATTTACGTATGTAACCGGTGCAGGTACTGATTCGAGCGAAAAGGGTAACAGTATGTGGGCAAGGGTAAAAGGTAAGACCGAAAATGAACTACTGAAAATGGGATTTAGACAAGCCTTTATGTTCAGACCTGGCATGATTATACCTGAACGAGGCATTCGATCCAAAACCAAAGTATATCAGTTTTTTCTGGATAATTTCGGGTGGTTACTGCGTTTGCTCAAGAAAATCTATCCAACCGCTATTGTTAACACCACTCAAATTGGCAGAGCCATGATTGCGGTAACTCAGAAAGGATATGAAAAAGTAATTCTTGACCCCTCAGACATCCTCAAGCTTGACAAATTATGAAACCTACTCATCCTTTCTGACCAGTAGTCTATCCAGGGTTTCTATGGTGAAGTAAAGTAAGGCTGCCGCTGTGCAGCTACTCATGATTCCTGCCATGTCTTTCCATTTTATCTGAATGGAAGAATAACTGAAAGAAAATAGCGAAATAGCCATCAAAAACAGGAATAAACCTGCATAGAAGGCGTAAAGTTTAATATCTCTCAGACGATTTCGTCTCGCTACTTCCCTTTTTGAAACTTCGATGGAAAAATGCATTGGAGTCTCAGGAAGCCATTGCTTCTCAATTTTCTCAAAGATCAGATCATAAATCTCCTTGTCCTGATCAGGCAGACCCTCGCTCTCTGAGGTTCTCATTTCATTCAACCATTTCTCCTTGCTCATAACTCCTCTTTTTTTACAAACGGTTCAAGTTGCTCTTTAAGTAATTTCCGTGCCCTGAAGATATAATTTTTTACCGTTCCTTCGGGTAATCCGGTTATCTCGCCTATTTCAGGATAAGAAAACTCATCAAGATGATACAAAACTAAAACAGAGCGATAGTGTTCGGGCAAGGACTTTATTGCCCGGTGCACCATATCATGCAATCCTATGGCATTCACCTGATTCAGTACATTAACATCATCCCGAAGCCCCCTGGCTTCAGAAAGCTCACTTAATGAGTAATTTTTCCGGGTGCGACGTGTCTGGTTAATTGCCTCCCGGTAAGCAATCTGTGCAATCCAGGTGGAAAGTTTGGACTCAAACTTAAACCGGGACAGACTTCTGAATACTTTCATGAAAATTTCCTGAGCCAGGTCTTCCACTTCCTCGCGGTTATCAATGATTTTGAAGACCACATGAAAAACCATTCGCTCATACTGACGAACAAACCTGCGGCAGGCAGTCTCATCACCATCAAGTACTTCACGCACCAGTTTATGTTCATCAGGCATTTTCATTTGACAGAGACCATCTTAAAAAGGTTGCAGTTGTTTTTATGAAAAATCAAGAAACGGCCTAAGTTTCAAAGCTTACTCCAATTAATCAATTTCCTGCAACCTTTGAAAGGAGAAGATTGTCAACTGTGCGAAACATTAATAAACACAGAATTATGCATCTAGTACCTATTATCGCCATCATTATGTCCTTTGGCACTGTCATGCTTGCCATTGTGACTATCACCAATTTCCTACTCAAGAAAAGACTGATCCAATCGGGCAACATCTCAGCAGAAAACATTGAGGCTATCTCTAAAAATCTGGCTCCCATGAAATTCGATAATCTAAAATGGGGTCTGATCCTATTTTTCTCCGGGGTAGGATTAATCGTAATTGACACATTACCCTACGAAAAAATAAGAAATTTTCATCTTCCGATGGGTATTGAACTTATCTGTATCTCACTCGGTTTTCTGATTTATTTCTTTTACATGAAGAGTAAAAAGGATTAAAGTCTGGGATCTCTCAACTTCAAAAAGGGCCTTGCGGCCCTTTTTTCTTTACCTTTCATGGAAGTAAGTTTTACAATGATTAAGTTGCATTCAAATCTCAACCCCGATCTTCATGTATCTTAACCGTAGAAATGCTCTCAAACTTACCGGAGTATCCCTAGCCTCTTTGGCAGTACCTTCCCTTTCTTTTGGAAGAAACGACGAATTAATAGTAGGACATGGTTCTCATAAATACAAAGTAAATATGGGTTGGGGTATGCTTGACGCCGGCGTAAATCCCGTGAATAACTGCCATGAACTGGTGGAAGACAACCAGGGAAGAATCATACTACTTACTGACGAGACTAAAAATAACGTACTCATTTACAGTAAAAAAGGAAAGTTGATAGAAAGCTGGGGAAACACATATCCCGGTGCTCATGGTTTAACACTCGGAGGAGAAGGAAAGGATCAGTTTCTTTTAATAGCTGATAATAACAGACATCAGGTTATCAAAACCGACTTGAAGGGAAATAAAATTTTTGTCATTGAGTATCCGAAGGAAACCGGCGAATACGAGTATCCCACCCAATTTATTCCTACAGAGACCGCAATTGATCCCGTAAACGGTAATATCTATGTGGTGGATGGCTATGGTCTGAATTTCGTAATAGTTTATGATCAAAACGGAAAATACCTGAGACACTGGGGTGGTAAAGGCAATGGTGACACACAGTTCAGATGTAACCACGGCGTTCTATTTGATACTCGGCCTGGGCGAGAGCTATCTCTTCTGGTTACATCGAGACAGGATAATTGCTGGAAAAGGTTTGATATGAACGGAAACCCTTTAGGAAGAATAGAAATGCCTGGAAGCTTTATTTGCAGACCCGTGATTCGGGGTAATCATTTGTATGGAGCCGTGTATCGTTCTACTTCAGAGGCCAATGAATTCTCTGGATATATCCAGATTGTAAATGAAAAGGATGAGGTGGTAAGTACACCGGGGGGCTCTGCACCAGTTTATGTTTCAGGTAAGCTTCAGGAGCAGAAAAAAGAAGATCCGGGGCAGGTTTTTATGCATCCACACGATGTGTATGTGGATGCCGATGAAAACATCTATGTGGCCCAATGGGCCTCCAAAAAGTCATATCCCATTAAACTGGAGCGTATTTCGTAAATCGGATACTAAAAATAGTTGAATTCATGAAATTTGGTGGCGTAACCAATCCTGAACTAATCAATTTCACACTTCCCGCAGATCATAAAGGCACCGCGGCCATACTTGCAGCGGGAAATGGCACTTTTGAAACTTTTGTGGGCTGTGCGAAATGGAACAAAACTGATCTGAAAAACTTTTATCCGAAAGGAACAAAAGATGAGCTTACTTACTATTCGAGACAATTTAATTCCATTGAACTTAACGCCACCTTCTATAACAGCCCTTCTGTACCACAGGTAGATAACTGGGTGAGTAAAACACCTGAAAATTTTAAATTCTTCCCAAAAATACCTCAATACATAAGTCACATTAAAAGGCTTTCAAATGTAGGCGATTCTGTTACGGAATATCTGGATGCAATAAGCCATTTTGAGGATAAGCTGGGAATGATTTTCCTGCAATTACATGATAATTTTTCTGCCAAAAATATGGATCGGCTGGTTGAATTCATTCAAAACTGGCCCAAAGGAATGCCTTTAGCAGTAGAGCTCAGAAGCAGAGATTGGTTTGATAACGAAGAAACTTCTGACAAACTGTATACTCTCTTCGAAGATTACGGAATTACCAATATCATTACTGATACGGCCGGCAGACGTGATTTACTTCACATGAGACTCACCACACCGGTGGCGTTTATAAGGTACGTAGGCGCAAATCATCCAACGGATTATCCCAGGCTTGACTATTGGCTCGAGCGAATTGCTATATGGAAAACACAAGGATTGGAGAAACTCTATTTCTTCGTTCACCAAAACCTTGAGCTGGAATCACCTTTGCTCTCGAAATATTTTATTGAAAAACTAAATGCCCGGCTAGAAACGGATCTGATAGTTCCGCAACCTCTGAAGATTTTTGACAACCTGTTTTAAGACTTTCTGTAGACCGTAGTGGGAGCTGCCTGTGCCTTGGCATAAATAGTCATATCTGCGATGGTCACGTGATCTGGAACGGAAACCGCATAGGCAATAGCATCGGCTATATCAGCAGCCAACAAGGGCTCAAAACCAGCATAGACCTGTTTTGCTCTTTCTTTATCTCCTTTAAATCGTACTTCAGAAAATTCAGTTTCTACGGCTCCCGGTGCCACATTGGTTACCTTAATTCCGTCTTTGGTGTGATCTAACCGAATACCTTCGCTGATTGCTTCAACAGCCTTTTTACTGGCACAGTAAACGGCTCCGTTGGCATAGGTTTGTTTCCCTGCTACTGAACTTATATTGATCACATGACCGGATCCCCTGGAAATCATACCCGGGATTACAGCTTTGGACACATACAGCAAACCGGCAATATTTGAACCAATCATGGCATCCCAGTCTGAGGTATTTCCCTCTGCGAACGAAGAAAGTCCGTGAGCATTTCCTGCATTATTAACCAGTATGTCAATCGAGGAAAACTCCGTTGGAATAGAGTTAATTGCCATATTTACAGCAGACTCATCACTCACTTCAAACACCAGTATAGTGCTTGGAACCCTAAGCTCCTTTTGAAGGGTCTTCAAACGCTCTTCTCTCCTACCGCACAGAATGAGTTGAATTTCAAGTTTATCAAAGGCCCGTGCTGTAGCCGCTCCTATTCCTGAGGACGCACCTGTTATTAACGCAGTTTTCATTCATAATCAATTAAACGACAAAACTAAGAACTTAGGCCTCATACCCAAAATAACTCATCAGTAGCTTTACCCAGAAACGATTTTCCGGTACTGCTCAGTTTTATCAGGGTCCATTCCAGAAAGTAAGAGAAATGCCTTTTCCTTCTCCTGAGGAGATCCAACAGAGAATATATTAATTAATTCAGTGGCTTTGGCATCAAAAAAAGCATTGATAAGAATAGAGTTCTGTCGAAGTGTCACAATATTCTGAATAGTCTCTAATAGCTTCAGAGTTTCATTACGGGCTTTCTCTGGGTCCTTCCCAAAATCATCGAGGATGATTCTGTGGAACGTGTAAAAACCCTCTCTGAAACGGGCAAGCTGTTGATTTTGAAGATTTTCCACAAGCCAATACCTATTTCGCTGCGACTTCTCGCTTTGGCTCCATCCTGCCCCCTGATTCTGGGCCAGTTGAACAACATTAAACAGCCGCTGTACAAAAGGTGAGCCCCCCAAATTACTGAACGAATCATAATCGATAGCGAGAGCCAATAAACTGTAAAATCCGGCTAATGATGTAATATTACTTGTAAATCCCTGCTCGTTAAAAACCATTTGCCGCTCTACAGGCTGATAAGAAAACGCAAAATTCTGATCAACATATTGAAAAGAAACCGACTTATAATCTGTCCCGTAAACTGGTCGGGCTACCTGAAACCGGGCGTTACCATTGAACACATTTTGTGAGCTTGATTGCATCAGATTTATGGTGAGATTGACCTCAATCTTCTCATTTTGGCTGAATATATCCGTACTCCAACGGGTATTGTTCATCAAATCCTGAATCTTGGATTGCATTTCCTGAAACAGCCCTTCTTCATACTGAATCTTGGACTGCATCTGCTTATAATTAATCTCCACGCGGGTATTGAGTTCCTGGCCTGCAGACGGTAAATATGCGGCCAGGACGGTAATCACCAATACGTACAGAACTCTTTTCATTGGTTTTCTTTTTGAGTCAGTTTTCCTATTTCCATCAGAATATCCCGGGCCACTTCTTTTTTCGATTTCAGGGAATACCTTTGAATATCACCAAAACAGTTCACCACTGTGATTCGATTGGTATCATAACGAAATCCCGAGCCCTCATCTTGTAACGAGTTTAGCACAATAAGGTCCAGATTTTTCCTCTTGAGTTTGTCCTTCGCATTTTCGAGAGCGTTGTCTGTTTCTAGAGCAAAACCAATGGCCAGTTGATCAGAACGCTTCTGTTTACCAAGAATTGAGGCAATATCCGGTGTTCGTTTTAGTTCAACAACCAGTTCATTGTCCGATTTTTTCAATTTCTTATCAGACACCATTGCAGGTGTATAATCCGCCACGGCAGCTACATAAACAGCCAAGTCAGTAGCGGAAAAGCAGGCTTCAGCGGCTTCAAACATATCCTGGGCAGACCTGACATCAATTATTTTTACACCAGTTGGTTTCGGAATACTTACAGGTCCGCAGATCAATGTCACCTCTGCACCGGCGTCCCGAAATGCCTCTGTCAAAGCAAATCCCATTTTACCAGACGAATGATTACTAATATATCTAACCGGATCAATGGACTCCTGAGTAGGACCTGCCGTTAGCATTACCTTTTTGCCAGAAAAATCAACTTTCGGTTTAAAATAAGCCTTTATAAATGCTACTATAGACTCGGGTTCAGCCAACCTGCCTTTACCCACCAAACCACTCGCCAGCTCACCTTCTTCGGGTTCTATAATGTAATTTCCATAGCTTTTGAGTAGATCAAGATTTGCCAGAGTGCTGCCATGCCTATACATATCCAGGTCCATAGCGGGAGCAAAAATTACCGGACACCGGGCAGAAAGATACGTGGCCAGTAGCAGGTTATCGCAAATTCCACGGGCACATTTCGCCAAAGTATTGGCAGTGGCCGGAGCTATTAACATCATATCTGCCCAAAGTGCCAGCTCCACGTGATTATTCCATTCTCCCTGATTTCCATCAGTAAAATTGGAGTAAACGGGATTACCTGAAAGCGTAGATAGAGTAAGAGGAGTCACAAAATCTTTGGCAGAATCGCTCAATATAATTTTCACTTCTGCTCCTTCTTTAACCAAAAGCCGGGTAAGGTAAGCCGCCTTGTAGGCCGCAATGCTTCCGGTTACGCCAAGTAGTATTTTTTTGCCTTTTAACACTGGACTTCTCTGATTTGAAACAAAAGTAACTTTTGTGAGATAAATATGAAGGGTATGAGGTTCAATACATCAAATTTTAAGCCGTGACGAAAATAATCCGTAGTTTAGTGTCCCAACAATTAACCCTTGCATGAAAAGAAGAAAATTTATAATGACTGCCGGTGCTCTTGGTGTAAGCCCTTTCCTGGTACAATCAATTCTGAGTTGTACGAACACAAACAAAAATACCGACACTTCAACCGTTGAAAATGAAGGTTTAGAAGAATTCGGGCTTCAACTTTGGACCGTGAAAGAAGATATGGCCAAAGACCTGAAAGGAACACTGATGCAGGTTGCAAAGGCTGGTTACTCCTACGTAGAAAGCTTCTCGGGAGAGCAAGGTCCATTCTGGGGACTAAGAGCTACGGAATTTAAAGGCCTTCTGGATGAGCTAGATCTCAAAATATATGCATCGCACATTGATTCGAAATATACCACGGACAGCAGTACAGAAAATGAGTTTCTTTCACTTGTGAAAGACGCCGCTTCTATTGGTATCAAATACCTATCCAACCCTTTCCCCGGAGAAATTGCCACCAAAGAAGAATGGATGGCAGTGGCGAGTGGCCTGAACAGACAAGGAAAAATCTGCTCTGAGAATGGAATAAGGTTTGGTTACCATAATCACCACTTTGAGTTTGAGCCTCTTGAAGATGGCACTTTGCCATACGATATACTTCTTCAAAATACTGACCCTGCCTTGGTGGACTTTGAACTAGATCTCTACTGGGTGGTAAAGGCAGGGCAGGACCCTGACAAATGGCTAAATGAACACGGAAAACGAATCAAACTTTGCCACGTCAAAGACCTTCATAAAGAAGAAAAAATAACTGAAATTGACGAAAAAGAAGGCCCTGCAGAAGGATTTTGGCCGCTTGGCTATTCCTGTGTTTTAGGTACCGGACAAATAAACTATCCTCAGGTATTAAAAACAGCGAAGGAAACCGGAGTAGAATATTTCATTGTGGAGCAGGAAAGGTTTGACAACAGCACCCCACTCCAGGATATAGTCAAAGACGCCGAATACATGAAAAATTTACGTTTTGCCTGATATATCCCCAAAATTTTCACCCCTATCACTCTAACTGAATGCGTAAAATTTTCACCAATCTAACTTTCTGGGTTCTCACGGCCATACTTAGCGGTGCTCTTCTGGGTCACTTCAAGCCGCAGACAGCCGTTGAAATGAAGATTCTAGGTGATCATTTCATCCAGTTGGTCAAAGTCTTCATCCTGCCTATAATTTTCCTTACTATCTCTTTGGGAATCAGTGGAATGGGAGATCTGAAAAAGGTAGGAAAAGTAGGAGGAAAAGCCCTGATTTACTTTGAGGTAGTAACCACCCTGGCTTTAATTATCGGAATTTTCTTTGCGAACATTATACAACCGGGCAAAGGCGTCATATCAACCGCTGAGGCAAACGTAGATCAGTACCGGCAAGGTGCTCAGGCATTTAGTTGGTTTGCCTTTTTTGTAGAAAATAAGACCATTCAGGTACTTCTTTTTTCTATTATCTTCGGCATTTTCCTTTCTAAATTTAATCGATCAAAACCGATCATCGCACTGCTGTCAAAGGCTTCAAAAGTTGTTTTCAAGGCCTTGCATCTGGTGATGATGCTAGCACCTGTTGGAGCTTTCGGTGGAATGGCCTACACCATTGGTAAACATGGTATTGCGTCGTTAATACCACTGGGTAAACTGATGATTTCGGTATATGCTACCATGGCCGTTTTCATTTTTGTAGTACTTTATTACATTCTCAGATATTACAAAGTGAGCTTGTGGGGATTTCTGAAGTACATCCGGGAAGAATTACTTATTGTGCTTGGCACATCTTCCTCAGAGGCAGCACTTCCTTCGCTCATGGAGAAACTGGAACGCATGGGATGCTCCAAACCCGTAGTGGGTCTGGTGGTGCCGGCGGGTTATTCCTTTAACCTGGATGGAACAACCATCTATTTGTCCATGGCTACCCTTTTCCTGGCTCAGGTTTATGGGGTTCAGCTATCGCTTGAGCAGGTGCTTACGGTAATTGGAATTCTTATGGTGACTTCCAAAGGTGCCGCGGGAGTAACCGGAAGCGGCTTTGTAGTGCTTGCTTCTACCCTATCTGCTCTCAAAGTTATTCCCATCGAAGGATTGGCCCTGCTTCTTGGTGTAGACAGGTTTATGTCTGAAGCTCGTGCCATTACGAATTTCATTGGAAATGGCGTAGCCACCATTTTCCTGGCCAATAATGAAAATGAATTTGACCATCAGAAAATGGCTCATGCCTTTGGCCACCTGGAAGAAACAGAAGATATCCTGAAAGATAACCTGGGCCTTGATGATTAATTTCTCCATTGTATGAAACTCACAGGTTTATTGCTGATACTATTTGGCCTGCTTGCTGGTTATGTTCTGAAAGAGAGCGGGGTATTTCGTAAAGTTGTACCCCATTTTGACGGAAAATCGGAGGTTTTTAACGCTCCGCCCGGCGTAGAAGACATGACTTTAGATCGCGGTACAGGAAAGCTTTATCTATCTTCCCTGAACCGCCGGGACAGCACTCTTAGCGGAGACCTATACGTGACAGATATTACAGCAGATACTTTGTCGTTTGTGAATCTGACAGGTGGTCTGGATAATTTCAGACCCCACGGCATTTCATTGTTGAATAAATACGATCGCAAATTTCTGTTTGTGATATCACACCGGAAGGAAGAGCACGTAGTAGAGCGGTTTGAAATTACGGGCGACTCTTTAATTGACCGGCATGTTTTCAAAAGTTCTCTTTTCATATCCCCAAATGATATTCTGGCTGTAGACACCAATACTTTTTATGTCACCAATGATCACGGCTTAAAGCCTGGTCTGGAACGAACCGTCAAAGAGTTTATCATTGACCCGAACGGATTCGTAGTACTGGTAAAAGATGGGCAGGCTAAAAGAGCCTCAGAGAAACTGGCCTATGCCAACGGAATCAATTTGTCACCTGATGGTCAATTTGTCTATGTAGCCGCCACCACAGCGGGTAAGATTTATGTTTACAAAAGGGATATTCAGACTCAGGAGCTAAGTCTTGAAGATATTCACGATACGCAAACTGGTGTAGATAACATTGAGATAGATCAGTTTGGGAATCTCATTCTGGGAGCCCACCCCCAAATGCTTAAATTCCTTTCACATGCAAAAGACAGTCAAAGCAAGAGCCCGTCTCAGATTCTCAAAGTGGTTTATCTGCCAGACACCGATTACAAATTTTTACAGGAAGAACTTTATCTCAACGACGGCACTCCTCTATCCGGAAGTAGTGTTGGCGTTTATTTTCAAAAGGAAAATGGGCAAAATGACCTCTTTGTTGGCTCCGTGTTTGAGTCAAAAGTCCTGAGGCTACATCGGAATCTGTAAAAACCGGTGGAATAATCTGCTCTGGTGGGTCAATTTGATTCAATCGTCTATTTACAATACCCCTGCGACTCCATTTTTTAATTTTTTCTCGTTTCAAGTAAAGCCTATGGCTAACTTGCAGGCAAATACAACCCCTCACCAATGAGCCAGAACAATAACCTGAAAAACGAAGCCCTTGAGTATCACCGCAAAGGCAGACCAGGAAAGATAGAAGTAATTCCTACCAAAGAATACGCCAATCAAAGAGACTTGTCGCTGGCTTACAGCCCGGGCGTGGCTGAACCATGTCTGGCCATTGCAGAAAACCCCGAGGATGTTTACAATTATACGGCAAAAGGAAATCTGGTAGCTGTAATAAGCAATGGAACAGCGGTATTGGGCTTAGGTGACATTGGGCCCGAAGCAGGAAAGCCTGTTATGGAAGGTAAGGGACTTCTGTTTAAAATTTACGCCGATATCGATGTTTTTGACATAGAGCTGAACACCAAAGATGTAGATGAATTTGTGCGTACCGTAAAAATTCTGGAACCTACGTTCGGAGGGGTCAATTTAGAGGATATTTCTGCACCGGCTTGTTTTGAAATAGAAGAAAGGCTGAAGGCAGAAATGAATATTCCGGTGATGCATGACGATCAGCATGGTACTGCCATAATCTCTGCTGCCGCATTGAAAAATGCATTGGAAATCGTACAAAAAGATATTTCGAAGGTCAAAATAATCGTAAACGGAGCCGGGGCATCAGCCATTTCCTGCACGCGTTTGTATCAATCCTTGGGAGCTTCCGGAAAAAACATCTTTATGTTTGACAGCAAAGGATTAATCCATCCTTCCAGAACCAATCTGGATGGTAAGAAATCGGAATTTATAAACGGTAACTTGCCTGCCGATATCAGCCTGGCTGATGCTCTGGTGGGGGCAGATGTATTCATTGGCCTTTCCAAGGGAAACATTCTTACCCGTGAAATGGTAAAAAGTATGGCAGATGACTGCATAGTTTTTGCTATGGCAAACCCAACCCCCGAAATCAGTTTTGAGGAAGCTACCTCAGCCAGAAAAGACATCATCATGGCTACTGGCAGATCTGACTACCCGAATCAGGTAAATAATGTGTTGGGATTCCCCTACATCTTCAGAGGAGCACTGGATGTACGGTCAAAGGTAATTAACGAAGAAATGAAACTGGCCGCAGTTCATGCCCTGGCCGCATTAGCAAAGAAACCAGTTCCAGACATGGTCAATATGGCCTACGGTGAGGATAATCTCACATTTGGGAAAAACTACATCATTCCAAAGCCCGTCGATCCCCGTCTACTCACCACGGTAGCTCCGGCAGTGGCCAAAGCAGCGATGGACACCGGCGTAGCCAAGCACCCTATCGGAAACTGGGAAGAATATGAGAACCAGTTATCCCGTAGACTGGGACAGGATAACAGTCTTCTGCGAATCATTTACAACAAAGCCCGCAAAAACCCGAAACGTGTTGTATTTGCAGACGCCGAAAATATCAGTGTTCTGAAAGCTGCACAGCAGGTAATTGATGAGGGTATTGCCATTCCGATTCTTCTGGGCAATGAAAAAAGAATAAACAAACTCATCGAATCTAATCAGCTTGTTTTGGGTGAAGTGGAGATCATTGATCCTACGAAGGGTTCAAAAGAAATGCTTCATAAATATGGCGAACTGTTCTATGAGAAAAGGCAGCGTAAAGGTTTTACCTATACAGATGCCCATAATATCATGAAGCGACGCTCCTATTATGGGGCTATGATGGTGGAAACCGGAGCTGCCGATGCCATGATCGGAGGCTTAAGTCATAATTACCCCGACACGATCAGACCTGCTCTCCAAATCATAGGACAGCAGCCTGGCGTAAAAAAGGTATCGGGAATGTATATTCTGATGAGTCGGTTTGGCCCGCTTTTTCTGGCTGATACGACCATCAATTTTGATCCTACTCCGGAAGAGCTGGTGGAGATCGCAGAGCTGGCAGCTGAGGAGGTCAGAAAATTCAACATTACTCCAAGAATCGCTTTCCTTACCTACTCTAATTTTGGTTCAGTGGCCAACGGACCTGCGGCGATGAAAATGCGTGCTGCAGTAGATATTTTGCACAAAAAGCACCCCGAAATGATTGTAGACGGCGAAATGCAGGCTCACCTCGCTTTCGATACCGAACTATTGAACACCAATCACCCGTTCAGTAAGCTTTCAGACGGCCGGGCCAACACCTTCATTTTCCCGAATCTCTCCAGTGCTAACATCGCCTATAACATGGTGAAAGAAGTGGCGAATATCGAAAAAATAGGCCCTATCGTTCTGGGACTCAGAAAACCAGTTAAAGTTCTTCAAATGGGAGCATCAGTACGCGAGATTGTCAATATGGTGAGTCTGGCTGTGGTGGATGCACAGCGGGGAGGGTGATAATTTTTTTAGGAAATCTCTTTTTTCATTTTAAATTTCATTGCCGACTAAAACCGGTTAATAATTGTTTTAAAATTAAGTTATTCTTGTTTTTTTTATACTAATTCATACTAACATGATATTAAAGATCAAATCGGCTGGGAATAGGATAAAGTTCAAGAAGGCCTTCTATATTTTTTTTGCGAGTTGTCTTTCCGCGTTTTCCCAATCTCAGTCTGATATAAAGTTCGAAACCTCAGATGAATTTCAGAGAAATAACATTGAGGAAAATGTTGAAACAAATATAGATAGTCCCTTATTAGAGATTACGGGTAGGGCACTGTTCAGTAATTCTTCTCCGCAGGGCCAAAATAATGGTTCTGGAACATTTGTTGATTTCGAAAGATCTCTTGGGATAGGTCGAATCGGAGCGTTTGATTGGAATTATATGATTTCCAAACCACTGATACTTCAATATCAAGGAGGCAATGTTGGCATCGGAACTACCAACCCAAGAGTAATTTTGGATGTAGCCGGCCGGGGTATTTTCAGTGCCTCCGTAATTGGAGTTTACTCAGGTAAGGGCACGTTTATTGATTATGAACCTTCGCAGAATATAGGTCGAATCGGGGCCTTTGATTGGGACATAAAGAAAACCATGCCTTTAATATTACAATATCAAGGCGGTAATGTTGGTATTGGAACCATTACTCCTCAAAGAGTATTGCATGTTGCCAATGCTATTAGAATGGAACCGATTCAAAATCCTCCCGATAATCCATCCAAGGGTGACATGTATTTTGGCACAGATGGAAAACTTCATTTATACAATGGAAGTGCTTGGTTTTCAGTTTACATGACACCGGACTAGAGCATAGTGAGACCATCTTCAATATGAAGGTATCTACTAAAGGGGCGTTATTATACATCACTTTAAATTTATACGAATGTATAGAGAAAAACATTCATTAATGAGCAAGCTGGTATGATAAATCAATTTTGAAGGATTAAAAAAAATCAATATATCGGAATTAGGAAATAGGAAGTTTGATGCCCAAGGAACTCTAGCGATATTTTATTCTTTTGAAGCCAAAATTTAAACGATTGAATTAAGCTATACTTCCGACTATTTGCGTCCTTAGAATATCAAACCGAAAATTTTACAAAATTTATCAACCTTCTGAATAGGCTGGGCCTGAAATAATTTTCAATAAACGAATCAATTTCAAGATTTGACTCTGGGGAGTCTGGAAGAGTAATGCTGCAATCTGATAGTTTTGTATTATATTTTCTGGTGCTTGAAGTAAAATTCGAACCAGAACCATCAGTTCCAATATTAACTATCTTTGAGGCAGTTGGAACAAGACAATAAAGGTTTTCGGTATAGTGATAAAAAGTCCAGCAAATGGCCCATGAATTAATAATTCCTCGCTTCTTTTTTACTAGCATAGCAATCTGATCTTGACCGGCCCTCGCAAAATCTTTAAGCTTAGTCCTATCGGTCAATACCTTATCACCTTGAGTAATTTCCCAGTCAACATCTTCCCATCGATCATGCCAAGTAGCCCAACCCCAGGAAGATGCTCTTTTAACCGCAACTAATTTAACGTCTTCGGTAATCTTTTCAAGTAAAAATGAATACCCAGATATAGAACCAATTCGTTTATTAGATTTATATTTTTTTAAGGCATTATTCATGAAAATCAAAAAATCTGTTGACATTATAAGATCATCTTCCAGAACAATCGCCACACCATGCCTTTTAATTACTTCGGACACTCCCTCAATTACTGAGCTTGCTAAACCTTTGTTGGCATTAGAATAAATCCTAATAATTTCTTTAAATCCCTCAGTGGAATTCAAAATATTTCTAACATCCCGGACATTTTTTATATCTGCATTATTTCCTTCTCGTGGACCGTCAGAATAACAATAAAGTACGGTTTCAGAAGCCAGCGAACACTGAACTAAATGATTTAAGGTAGTACGTAAGTGATGAGGACGGTTAAAGCAAAAGAGTACAACCGGAGCTGGCATATCTATCTTAATTTGCAATATTTGCACAGAAATACATGTCACAAATATAGTCCGATAGAATTGAACTTACATGACCATTATTAAAAGGCAGACAATTCTGGGCACTATCTGGGCTTATCTTGGAGTTTTTGTAGGAACAATAACCCAGGCATTCCTGATTCCTAAATACCTTACCACAGAAGAGAATGGCCTACTGGCCATGCTGATGAGCTGGATGTACATTCTTGTTTTCGTAGCAAATCTCGGATTCACTTCTGCAGGCACCAAATTCTTTGACCGATTCAGAAATGAGGAAAGACAACACAGTGGTTTTTTAAATCTGGGCATTCGTTTTATTTTCCTGGGAATGATCCTGATTTCCCTTTTCCTGTTTCTTTTCGAAAACCAGATCATTGAATCTAACATAGGAGACACCTCTCTCTTCAAACGATTTTACTTTCTCATCATTCCAATAACCTTCTCCACGGCTCTTTTTAACCTGTTCGATAATTACGCCAAAGGGCTTTACGATACACTGACCGGAAATTTTCTCAGTCAGTTTTTGCAGCGTTTCCTGGTTCTACTAAGCGTACTTGCATATGCTCTGGATTTAATTTCATTTAAACTATTCATAGGCCTTTGGGCGGCAGGAATTTCTTTCCCAACACTTCTAATGATTATCCATGCGGCAAGACTTCAGGGATTTAGTCTAAGAAAAGATCATCTTTTGAGAAGAGAAAACCTGAAAAAACCATTCTTTACGTTTGCAGGCTTCAGTATACTCACAGGCCTATCAAATATTATTATTACCAAGCTGGATACGCTGATGGTATACGATTACCTCGGCCTGAGCAACACAGGAATTTACAATACGTGTTTGTTTTTCGGGAGCGTAATGACCATCTCGTATAATGTCAACCTGAAGGCCTCAACGGCTATTGTACTGGATGCAATGGCCAGAAAAGAATTTGACAAAATCAGACAGATTTTCAAAAAAAGCAGTGTTACACAAACCTTATTTGGTACGCTTCTTCTGGCCCTGGTCTGGATCAATCTTGACGAACTATTCAGTTTTGTTAAACCAGAATATGCACTCGGGAAACAGGTTATCATCATCATTGGGTTAGCGAAACTTTATGACCTGGCCTGCGGAGTTAATACACTGATATTAAGTTTTTCTGAATACTACAAGTACGATTCAGTGCTGGTAATCAGTTTTATAGGTTTGTTATTTATTCTTAACAAACTTCTGATACCACCTTTTGGTTTGAACGGGGCCGCATTCGCTGCGTTTCTTGCAACCATTTATTATAATACCACGCGAAATTTCCTGATTTGGAAATTCTTCAGAATGCACCCCTATTCTTGGAATTTGCTCTTTATAATTCTGGGGGGAGCCGTTCTGGTATATCTGGGCTCAAGACTACCGGCAAGTGATGCAAGTCCCTTACTTGCACTGATGTCTGTTTCCTATAAGTCCGTCCTTATAACCCTACTTTTCGTCCTTTTTATCTATTTCTCAAAATTCTCTGAAGATGTCAATCAGCTAATTAACCGTATTTTCAGAGTTTTTTCAAAATGAATATTCCGCAGCCCATTTTACAGCCGAAATTAGCCTTAACAGCTTTTTCATCCATTTCTACATGGGTATGTAGCACGTCGGAATCGTCGATATAGGCAAATTCAAGTAATTGGTATTTATTCCTGAATAAATCAAGTAAATAGGCAACCGAGAATACTCTATGGGCATTAAACTCCACCCTTGAAGGACCAATTTGTGTGGAAAAGTAAAATACTCCGTCGGGCTTTAGCATGGAATACAAGGAATCCAGACCTTTTAGGTGACCATCCACATCGACCGTATCTCCATATCTGCCCAGGCCGAAATGCTCTATGGTATGCAGACAGGAAAGAGAGTCTGTTGACTCCAGAAATTTTTCGAGAGTCATCATGAGATCTGCCTGATGAAAAGTGATATTGCTGATACGGTTTTCAAGCGGCCGTATGTCAAGCACATCCACCTGTCTGAACGATGCCAGATGAGCCACAAAACCATCTACACGAGAGCCTACATCGATATGACGTAATGGATTAGCTTCAAAAATCTTTTGAGCAACAAAAAGATCCTGATAAAAGTATTGCCCTCTTGCTTTGCCACTTTGTTCTTTTTTATCTGTCAAAATGGGATATTCTTTCCAGGCCCAGCTCTGATATTGCTTTCTAAAGGAGCTCCTGAATCGACGTCGGTCACTTAGAAAACTTCCAAATTGCGAGACATTAACCCAAAAAACATCAGGATTAATTCCAAGATAAGATAATGCAAAACGTGTCAGTTTACCCAATTTTGACATATTCATTTGTTTTAAACGGTCACCACCTCTTTTGTCTTTCCAATTCGCAAAGCAGTTTCGGCAAAACTGCTTTTTCGGTTACAAATAATTAACTCAGCCCCGGAAAGTGCGTAAATATCAGCCAGGGCTGCTATGATGGCTTCCGGACTATCACGACGAAGAGGTATATCCTTGGTAATAAGTTGATCTGGAAAAAATTGTTGAAATCTGACTTTAACACCTTTGTCATCCGTTGCCAGAAAAAATGGCAACCCGGGCTTAAGAAGAAGTTGTTTCTCGATAATTTCCAGAAACTTTTCCTCGGGTGACTCTTTAATAATATCCATATGATCCTGACGGCGAATGTGCACACCAAAATAGCTCTCGGGTAAATCGTAGGTCTCCAGTAAATGAACCACCGATTGCGATGGCCTGAAATTATCAAAATTTTCAACCCCCTTCAGAGCAAAACATGTAGCGATCAAGACGTTTTTTTTATGCATTGCTTCTTCAGACAATTGATCGTAGTTTTTTTCCCTTATATCACTGTCAAAGAGAATACAATCGTAGAAAAAACCAAGAACAAACCGATAAACGGATTCATAACGATTCACATAAATATGCTTGACAAAAAGCAGGAAAAGCACATAAATGAAACCTTTCAGAAGCTTTATCGGGAAGCCCGCATTATTAAAAATCAATTCATAAGGTGCGTTCAACTCGGCCTTCTGCAGCCAGATCAAATGAAAATGGCTAACCCCATTGTCCTTGCAGAAATCAATGGCAGAATTCATCACTCGCATTCTGTTGCCAAGCCCCCCAAAGGGTAAAACAGTTACTTTCATTTTCTACGGGCCAAAAAATTTGAGTACGCAAAAATCTCCAGAAATTCACTGTAACGGGTGATTTCCAAAAGCCCGTTACTGAGAATTCGGTATAGTTGAAAATCGGGAGATAATAATTCCCAGAAATCCTTAAAGAATGTTCTTGAATCCACCTGAGTCCCACCAAATTCAAATTGTATAAAGGCTATTGCTTTATTTCTGATCAGGCCGGAGGCCCCAAGCAGTACAGCATATTCAAAGCCCTCGACATCTATTTTCAAATAATCAATATGAGATATCCCGTGGATTTCACAAAAATCATCCAGTCGTTGAATTTTTAACAGCTATTACTGCCCGTTATCATTTTGGGAACCATCAAAAAAAGAGGCAAGCGTGGAGCTTTCACTTTCTTTGAATATCGGTTTCATACCATTTTCATTCCCTAGTGCCTGATTAAAAAAATGCAGTCTGGAATCAGACAAAGATGAAACAAGCTGGTTAAATGCAGATCTCTGAGGCTCAAAGCAATACAGAATACTTCCGGTAGAAATCAAGGGCAATAAATCATTGGCAAATTGACCCACATTACTTCCTACATCAAAAATTGAGAGATTTTCCTTGGCAAGATCTTTCCGTGCGAACTGGAATGCTCTCATTTCGCCACTACCTACTCTATTGTAGTTCATTCCTTTTAATGACAGAAAAAATAGCTTTCTGAAAAAGGGTTGAAAATATTTATTACCCAGAATAAGATTCATTTAACTGGTTTTAGATGAATTTTTTACCATTGTTCCCTTCTGTTTTTTCAGGTACCAGGAATACAGGTTTTCTGCCACCGATTCCTCTCCAAATGCATCCTTTAAAGCATCCAAATCAGAAAAAGACTCACCCGAATTCCAGGAGTTAATTCCCTTAATAAAGTCTTCCAAGCAATAATTTTCTACAAGAAAACCATTACGCGAGAGTTGAATCATCTTCGCAATTTCGCCTGTATTGTATGCTACTGTAAAAGTATGGTTTGCCAAAGCTTCCAAAACGGTATAACAAAATGTTTCTTCCCTGCTGGTAGAGACATAAATACTTGCGGAAGCCAACACCGAATAAAACATTTCTCTACTATCTATAGAGCCCAAAAAACTCACCCTGGCCGGAAAATTTTCCTTCCTGTAATTTTTAAGCTTGCCAGCGATAGCAAAATGAAATTTATCACTCAGTGCCGATGCAATTTTTGTAAACATTTCAAAGCCCTTCGATTCACTTTCCACAAAAGCCGCAGCAAAGAGAATAACAGGCAAAGAATCATGATTCCCCTGAAATCTAAATTTAGCATCTACATGACCAAACTCGGAAAAATCAAGCGTGTTGGGTAATTCAAGTATCTCGGCATCAGAAAATAAGCTGCTTGATCTTATTTTCTGTGTCATCCAGGTACTTATGCTTACTACTGTCAGATTTTGTACATTCCAGAACTTCTTCTTCTCCCATATCTGAGCACTTAAATCATTTTGTGAAGGCTCCTTTAGAAATTTACAATTTCCGCAGGAAAACCTGTAATGATCACAGTTTCCCGCATGATGGCAACCACCCGTAATCGGCCACATGTCATGAAAAGTCCAGAATACCGGCTTCCCCGATTCCAGAATCCGTTTAATCTCAAGAAGTGACAAAAAACCCTGGTTAACCCAATGCAAGTGAATCAGGTCTGCTCGCTTAAATTGTTCGCTATTTATCAGATTTACACCAAATAAAGAGGTGGAAAAGTCGAAGCGTTCTTTTTCAGACTTTTCGTAAAATCTGAAGTGTAACTTTTCAAAAAACAACCTGAAGTAACCTGGTAAATTTCGGAAAATAGAAGAGTGTTTTCTTTCAAAAAGATGATACGTTGACAGTTGCAACGAGGTGTGCTTTTTCAAAGCCTCCGTGAGACGTCCGCAGGCGATTGCTGCCCCTCCGGTACTCTGAAACGTATTTAACATCAATACCTTCAAGAAAGCTATTTTGTTTTTCGAATTAATGTAAACATCATACCACCAAAGAGCAGAACAAGTCCAACAGAAAACGCCAGATCCAGCTTCTTACCCTTCGATACACTTTCCGGTTTAAACTCGAAAACTATCTCATGGTTTCCATCAGGTATCATCATTCCACGAAGCACGTAATCCACCTTAATGTGTGGCACCTCATTACCATCTATATACGACTTCCAGTCTTTATTCCCTCTGTAATAGATTTCAGAGAATACTGCAAATTGCTCACCTTTGGCACTGGCACTATAAACCAGCCGATTAGGTGCGTATTCTTTTAATTCGATAGTGGAAGAAGAGTCTGAATTAAAAACCTTTGAAGCCTCAGCAAACTGCTTTTGAGTAACTGCAGTTATGGCCGGATCTACTTGTCCGGTCTGCTGAAGTTCCTCATCGGCATTGGCTACCACCTGAAGTGAATCTACAAACCAGGCATTCCCCAGGGCCTCAGGATTTCGCTGGGCCTCCTGACCTGTTTGACCGTTAATTATGAAATATTTGGTATTAAGCATATTCAGAATACCCATATTGAGTTTTCCATCTTTAAGCATCTGATTCGTAACCAACTCATTATAACGCTTGAGTTTCGCTCCGTGGTAACCACCAAGAGATTTGTGAAAATAGCTATCTCGGGCGTCGCTCATAAATCCTTGAGGTGAAGCGAGATTAATTACCCTGAAATTCGGGTCCTTATCCTCCAGAATGAAATTATCTGCCGCAGTAGGTTCAAAAACATCCGAGTTTGCTCTGAATTTTGACTGGAAGTCATCATTATTAAAATACCTCTTGCCTACAGGGATAAGGTCTGAGCAAATAAGAATTACCAGAAGAATACCGGCAATTTTCAAAGAAAGCTTTTTGGTTGCTAAAAGATATACAAAAGCCGAAGACAAAATCAGAAATACCGCACCTCTGAAAATGTCTGACAAGGCAAGACTGCTACGATCTTCACGTAGAGCATTCATGAGCTGGTTGCTGATCGCATCACCTAAAGAACCTTTCAGACTATCAAGAAAAGATTGATCACGTAAGCCTACAAAATTAACACTCAAGTAGCCCACCAGAAAAGCCAGAACTGATATTCCCAGTGTGTAAAGAAGAGGACGCTTGATTCCCTGCCAGTCCACTTCTTTTGTAAGTAATTCATTTATGCTCAAAGCCGCACCCCAGACCAGTAAAAGGTGAATAAGCGTCATGATCATACTGACAGCTCTGAATTTATTATAACCCGGAAAATGATCAAAAAACCAGTAATTCAGAGAAGGAAAGTTACTTCCCCATGAGAGCATGAGAAGAAAAACAACCAAACCCAAATGAACCCACCTCCAGTTTCCTTTCAATAAAAAAAGACCCAATATAAAAAAGAAGAACACCACAATTCCCGAATACGCAGGACCCGATGTTACACTTTGCTGACCATGATACAGAGGCAGATTCTGAATAAATTGCTGAGCTCCCTGAGCAGGCACTCCATTCGCCACAAGAACTTTGTAGGTTTCAGATTGGTCATCAAGGGCACCTGAAGAGCCTCCTCCCATAAGATTCGGGATAATCAGGTTAAACGACTCATTGATGCCATAACTCCAGGAGAACGCATACTCTTTATCGAGTCCGCTTTTTCCTGAGTCACTCTGTGTAAGCTCCGATTTTCCTCGTATAGTTTCTGCCGAGTATACCGCATTACTCCATAATCTTTGACTGTGCATTCCTATTCCAATCAAACCTGAGCCAATAAGAAAAATGAGAGATTTGGAGAGATGCGTCCAATCTTTAGATTTAATAATTTCCACCAACTGAAATACGCCTATTCCAAGAATAATAAAAAAGGAATAATACGTAATCTGAAGGTGATTGGCGTACAATTCCAAGCTTACGAAAAGAGCAGTTAAAAAAGCTCCCACCCAGTAATTTCTTTTGAATACAAGCAAAATGCCGGCAAACATTCCGGGAGCATAGGCTAGAGCAAGAACTTTAGAGATATGTCCGGCCTCTGTGTAGAGTAAATTGTAGGTTCCAAATGCGTAGGCAAGAGAAGCAGCTACTCCAACCCATCGGTTAAGTTTAAGTACCCGTGTGAGCACAAAGAACCCTACCATAAGCAGCAGGAAGAGATTCGCTGGAATTGGTAAAAAACCATAAAGAAGCGATCCCAGTTTGGAGGCCAGACTGTACTCATAGCCTCCCGCAATCATAAAACCAGGCATCCCTCCAAACATGGAGTTCGTCCACCAGGCCCATTCCCCGGTTTTGTCATGAAATTCTTTGAGTTCCTGTGCCGCTCCTGAGGCCATGTCAATGTCATGCATTGAAAGCACCTTGCCTTGTAGCACCGGACTGAAGTAGAGGAAGGTAAAGAACAAAAAAGTAAGCAAAGCCAGGAAATCGGGAAGCAACGATTTAACCGAAAAGGAAGGTTTCATTTAATTCAATTTAAGCATCATTCTCTTTAAAAACTGCAATATAAATGCCAATTGCAATCACTTAATTTGCATGTACTTTCTACAGCAGGGTAAAGTTATACTTTCTCAATCTAGTAAAATAGAAAATGCCTCTTATTTCAATCATCACAGTCACTTATAACGCCGGGGAATTTCTCGACAGAACCCTCCAAAGTATTCATAATCAGACCTGTAAAGATTTCGAGGTGATTCTTGTTGACGGTGGTTCCACGGATAATACCCTTCAGATTGCTCAAAAATACAGTGGGTTCATTTCCAAGAATCTTTCAGAACCCGATCGCGGAATCTACGATGCCATGAATAAAGGCTTAAGCCTGGCAACCGGCACATTTGTTTGGTTTATTAATGCGGGTGATGAAATCGCATCTGATACGATCGTAGAAGAGATTTCGGAAAAACTAAAACCAGAAAGCGATTTGTTGTACGGGGACTGCCTATTTGTCAATTCGGCAGGGAATGTGAGAGGCAAAAGATCTGAACTAACTCCTCATAAAATTCACGCTGCAGTAACATGGAGAGATATGAAGTATGGAATGCTTGTATCGCATCAATCGCTCCTTGTAAAAAGAACCCTGGCCCCTCTTTACGACATAAACAACTTAAGTGCTGATGTTGATTGGGAGATTGAGTGTTTTAAAAGGGCTCAGAAGATCGTATTTCTCGATAAGCCAATTTCCCGGTATCTGGAAGGAGGGGTTTCCAATAAAAGGCTGAAAACCTCTTTAAAAGACCGGTTTCTGGTATTGCAGAAACATTTTGGAGTGATCAATAATCTAATTAATCACATCTATATACTATTGAGAGGTCTGAATCTGATTTTCAGAAACCGTGGAAGATATTGGTAAGCCTACCTCATCAAATCCCTCACCTCCATCTTACGTTCTGTGGTAAACCCTTCACCATGCGTTACTCCGATTTTATGTCCCATTTCACGGGACCTGGCTTCCACAAAATCCAGAAATTCAGGCTGAGCGATGTAGCTCATCGGTTCTTTGCTATTGGGGTCGTAGAATTGCGAGCTAAATGCTCTGATTGCGGCATCTTTCACATCCCAGTAATCTGAAACATCTACCACAAAATCGGGCTCAATGTAACGATCCTGAATGTAATGATAGACTTGCCGTGGCCGCCATTCAGATTGTTTCTGACCCGATTCATCCTGAGTTTCTATCATTCTAAGGCCGCTGTAAAAGCAGGCTTCGGTGGCCAGCTGAGCCGCTCTGCCGTGATCCGGGTGACGATCTTCAATGGCATTGGCCAGAACAATATCCGGTCTGTATTTACGAATAATCCTGATCAATTCCAGTTGATGAGTTTCGTCATTCTGAAAAAATCCATCCCGAAAACGCAAATTATCCCGCGAAGCCAAACCCAGAATTCGGGCCGATTCGGCAGCCTCGGCATCTCGTATGTCGGCAGTACCGCGGGTTCCGAGCTCACCTCTTGTAAAGTCAACAATACCCACCTTGTAACCCAGGGCCACGTGTTTAGCGATTGTTCCGCTGCAGCCCAACTCGGCGTCATCGGGATGCACTGCCATTACCAGAATATCAAGTTTCATGGTTGTTTTATTTGACCCTTATTCGGGCCCCTACATAGAGCTTTTTATACGAACTAATTTTGTTTAACCTGCAGATTTCTGCCACTGAAGTACCATAGGCATTAGCTATTTTGGTAAGATTATCACCAGGTCTCACTCTATACCACATTACCTTCACTACCTCTTCAGGGATCTCCTCCTCGAAGTCTTCTTCAAAAATCTCAGATTCGTCAGTTATCACCTCAGAAGGTCTTATTGATTCATCGATGTCATCCAGATACACTCTTGGCGATTTTCCTCTCAGATAATCGTACATACGGGATGTCATCACAAATTCCTGCATTTTGATTTCAGTTCTGTCGGTTCTGAACTTGAAGATATTCTCGGCATCAAAAGCATTTCCTTCATATCTGGTTTCAAAGTGAAGGTGTGAGCCTGAGCTGCGGCCGGTACTACCGCCAAGCCCGATTATATCTCCAGCTTTGACCAGGGTGTTTTCACTAAGATGAAGCTGAGACAAATGACCGTAAACCGTTTCAAGACCATTATAGTGACGAATCACCACACACCTACCGAAAGCTCCTTTGACACCGGAAATACGAACTATCCCATCAAAAACTGAATAAACCGGATCACCCGTTTCCAGATCCAGGTCTGTACCATAGTGCCATCTACGCCATCTATAACCCATATGAGACGTTACCGGACATTCATCCAAAGGCGGAGCCCAATACCTTCCCTTTTCGATATCATATAATTTAATTGGAACCACCTCGTCAAACGATTTCGGATCAATTCCGTACGGATTCACGTAATGATTATCCCAAATGGAAAAATAACTGGCAATTTCGACCATTTCATCGGAACCAGGAAAACGAGCCATTTCTTCTATTTCTACCACCATTGGCTGCCCCTCGTCAATAGAGCTGGTATCTTCATGGATAGTTTCATTCAATGTTTTCACAGGAAGAATTTCTACTCCTAACCCAGACGCAGCATCTGAACCCGGCAGACTGGAAGGAAGTTCTCTTTTTACTTCAACTGACTCGAAATTATTCTTGAAACGAAGTTTGGGTTCCTCTTCAAATTTAAAATCCACTTCCTGCTCAAAGGTCTCTGGTGCGGGAGAGGTGGGTGAAGAGGTCTCCTGCGTTTTCTTCTGAAAAATTTTGGGTGCACGAATAATCTTACCACGCTCCGTTTGAGCCCGAAGACCCGTGAAAGACCCCATCAAAAGAAGAAATACCAGAATTCTTTTCATACGTTGTTACTCGTGTTCAGCAAGATATCGTTCCGCATCCAAAGCCGCCATACATCCTGTTCCGGCAGCTGTAACAGCTTGTCGGTAAACTTTATCCATGGCGTCTCCGCAAGCAAATATGCCGGGAATATTAGTTTTTGAAGTCCCTTTGGTTACCTCGATATAGCCTGTTTCATCCATATCTATGAAACCCTGAAAAATGTCGGTGTTGGGCTTATGACCAATGGCCACAAAAAATCCGGTTGCTGGAATAACGCTTTCCTGATTTGTTTTGTTGTTGATAACCCGAACGCCCTCAACGCCATTTTTTCCCAGCACTTCAAGGGTTTCCGTATTAAACAATATCTCGATGTTTGAAGTATTCTTTACACGGTTTTCCATAATGGTGGAGGCACGGAAAGCATCTTTCCTCACCAGCATGGTTACTTTTTTGCAGAGCTTTGAAAGGTAATGGGCCTCTTCTGCAGCCGTATCGCCTGCACCTACCACAATAACCTCCTGACCTCTGTAAAAGAAGCCGTCGCAAACCGCACAGGCAGACACCCCGAGTCCATTTAAACGCTGCTCAGACTCCAGTCCAAGCCATTTGGCAGAAGCACCGGTGGCAATGATCACAGCACGAGCTGTTACTTCATGATTCTCGTCTATAATCACTTTGTGGGCTAAAGGCGTTGAGAAATCCACGCTAGTTGCCATTCCGTAGCGGTTATCAAGACCAAATCGTTCAGCTTGCATGCGTAGCTGCTCCATCATTTCCGGCCCTTGTATACCATCGGGATAGCCTGGAAAATTTTCGACATCATTGGTTATGGTTAACTGACCGCCAGGCTGACCTCCCTGATAAAGCACCGGCTTAAGACCGGCACGTCCGGCATAGATTGCTGCAGTATAGCCCGCAGGACCTGATCCTAAAATGAGCAGATCAACATTCTCCTGAGTCATGTATGTTATTTCGGTTAAAAAGGATTTTGAGGTGCAAATTTCGACAAATAGGAAAGCAAAACCAAGCCCGGTCCTGTCATTTCCTCATTTCAACTTCCCTCGGGTTTCCTAATAGTTGTTAAATAAGAAAAGAACACAAATCCAGACGGAATGATTACCTCTAAAAAAATAATTCTTAAAAAAAGCGAAACTCGATTCTCCGGTTAAGTTTCCGGTTTTCTTCATTTATATTAGGCACTACTGGTTGGGTTTCTCCGTATCCGATCGATTTCAATTTATCCTTCGGTATTCCTTCACGTATTAAATAGTTTACCACTGACTCGGCCCTTTTTTGAGAAAGTATGAGATTGTCCTGATCTTTCCCTACATCATCGGTATGAGCCAGAATTTCAACCCCTAGTCCGGGGTTATCCCAAATGATGCGGGCAAGTTTACTCAATTCTACTTCTGACTCGGGTTTCAATTCCCAGCTGGCCTCATCAAAATAGATATTGCTAAGCTTTTCTACGTGTTCTTTGTCAATGGCATCCAGAGATATATCCATCAATCTGTTTTCTCTTACACCATCCTCCAATGTAAAACTGAGACTTTTGAAGAAATACTGCGGTTTTTCTACATAGAGGCCGTAGTTCCCCGAATTAGGCAAGACGGCCATGTATTCCCCTGTTAGTGAATCAGACTCAAAATTGGAAAGCACCTCCTTGTTTTCCAGATTGACGAGCTGCAAACGTGCCTGAATAGGCTGCTGGTCTTTGGCATTTTTGACAATTCCCTTGACGTAAAAGGTCGGATCAATTTTCTCTTTGAGCTGGGCGGGTAATTCAAAGGAATACAGTTTTACCTGATCACCTTTTTCAAACGAATAAAAGGCTTGTTTGCCATCTGCTGAAATTACAAGAGCAAACTGGTCATTCACATCATTGACCGGATACCCCAGATTTACCGGTTTTTCAAATCCCGCACTTTTCTTTTCTGAAAGAAAGAGATCAAAGCCACCCAGAGATAAATGCCCGTTTGATGCAAAAAACAGATTGGTTCCATTGGCATGTAAAAAAGGGGATACCTCATCAGAACCGGTATTGAGCACCTTGCCCAGATTTCGGGCTGTTGACCACTCCCCTTTTTCATTACGGATACTGGCATAAAGATCTTTGCCGCCTTCCCCGCCGTAGCGGTCTGAAGAAAATACAAGGACACGTCCGTCTGAGGATAAACTGGCCTGAGAATCCCACTCCGGAGAATTAACCTTCTTTCCCATATTTACAGGAACACTCCATTGGCCGTTCCTCTTTTGAGTTATAAAAAGATCGCATCCTCCTACCCGTTCCCGGCCTTCGCAACTGGTAAAAACCATCGTGTTTCCATCTGCTGAGATAGTGCAGGCACCTTCATTAAATGGTGTATTAATGGAATCAGATAAGCCCATCGGCTTTCCCCAGGATTCTCCATTACGTTTCGAAATAAATATATCTTCATCTGCCCCATTATTCCTGGCCGTATAATAAACTGACTCACCGTCTGCTGTGAAAGCTGGGAAATACTGTCTGTCTTTAAAATTGAGAACCGAGGACATCTCCGTTGGATTTATCACCAGAGGATTTGACATGGTGGTCAAGGCAAACTTACAAGTAGCCAGTTGACGCTCAAGCTGCTCAAAAGCCGGTGTATTTTTTCGGGTGTTCTGCATAGCCAGTTCCAGATATTCCTGAGCCCTGGCAAAATCCCCGGTTTTCATGTCATCGCTGGCCAGAAAGGTGAAAGCCAGCACATACGATTTATTATTGGGATCAACCCTTAGAAGATGTTCGTAGTAGGTTTTGGCTGCAGGTAAATCTCGCCTTGAATAAGCCATTTGTCCCATCCGGTAAAGAGGAATTGGGTAGTCTGGGAAACGTTCAAGTGCCTCCCTGAAGAATTTAGAGGCTGTATCATATTCCCGTTTAACAAAAGCCTCTTCTCCCCTCTCGTACAAACCTATTGCCTTCTTATCCTGAGCACTGAGTGAGAAGCCAAACAAAGTAAAAGCGAATACAATCGTAAATCGAATGGATGAATACTTCATGGTGAGTAGTCTACCTCTTATTTTTATGGCTTGAAATGTTGCCATCTTTATTCCTTCTTTTATCAACGCAAAAATTAAACCTTTATGGGTCAGTTTTATCTTTTTTTTAAAGCCATGCACATCGTAGGGTTTGTGAGCTGGTTTGCAGGGCTTTTTTATCTGGTGAGAATGTTTGTGTATCATTCAGAGGTTCATCAAAAACCTTTGGCTATCCAGGATGACTGGAAAAAACAATATACGCTCATGCAATGGAGAGTATATAAAATTATCTCAACCCCGGCTATGATGTTCACCTGGACATTCGGGCTGGCCATGTTACTTACTAATTCCGGCCTTTTAAGCCAAACCTGGATACAAATTAAGCTCCTTCTTCTGGTCTTACTTACTGCTTACCACCTGTATTGCAAACGTGTTATTCAGAAACTCGAGAGAGGGGAAAATCCTTATACTTCATTCCAGTTCAGATTGATGAATGAATTACCTACACTTTTCCTGGTGGCCATTGTGTTGCTAGCTGTAGTGAGGAACATGCTCAATTTCCTCTACTTATTTTTGGGCATTCTTACTTTTGGCGTGGTATTATATCTGGCTGCAAAAGCCTATAAGAAACGAAGACAAACAAAATAGAAGCAATGGATATTAAAAAAGTGAAATCGGAAACAGAGCTACCGAACGACCTACTCCGGGCACTTTGGCACGTCTGGAATGGAAACTGGGAAAAGGCTCATGAAATTGCTCAGTCCAAAGAAGGAACCTATGATTACGACCGAATTCATGCATATCTACACCGTGAAGAGGGAGACCAGTTTAATGCCGCCTGGTGGTACCGGAGACTCGGACTTCCTTTCCCTACCATTTCTTTACGAGAAGAATGGCAGCTTTTAGTAGAAGAATACGGTTAATATTACTCCCTGAAAAGATTCGCTGTATAATCAAGCAATTCGATGCCTCCGTAAGGCCCATGACCCGGAATAACGGTCTGAACATCCGGAAATTTAGCTTTGAGCACTTCAATGGTTTCGGTCCACTTTTCTTCATTAGCATCACCCAGATAACCTTTGGATGCATCCATACATTTTACCAGACATCCACCAAACATTACCTTTTCAGCAGCAAAATAAGCCACCACATTGTCACGTGTATGACCTTCTCCGGGATAATGTAAGAGAACTTCAGACTTGCCAGCCTTTAAAACCAGACTTCGTTCAAAGGTTTTCTGAGGTACTAAATTATCTTCGGCTTCAGCCAGTTTTGCAGTTAATGAGGTAGAATAGGAAGGAATACCGCGGGAATGGAATGCTTCCAGTCCGGCCAGGCAGTCATCATGAAAATGTGTAGCGACCACGGCCTTTATCTTCAGCTTTTTCTGCTCAATTAGAAATTCCAACAATTCTTCGGATGATTCTTCCGTGGCAGGGGTATCAAAAACAAGAGCCACGTTTCCGTTCACTACGATCATTCCATTACACTCAACTTTCCCAAAACTGTCCGTTTTTAAGTAAGAAATGTGGTTGTAGGCATGATCACTTACTTTTTTTATGACCAGTGTTTCACTTTGGTATTCCAGATTAAGCTTAGAAAATGCGGAAATCTGGAAAAAGAACAGGACCCAAAAAACCAAAAGACCAATTAGATGTTTCAACAGAATCAGATATTAAAATATTTCTTAGGTACGTAGAGCATTCCGAAGCACTCTCCATGTTCCTTGCCTAAATGCTTGTGATGAACTTTATGTGCTTTTCTTAAGCCGGTCAGGTAAGGGCTTTTCACTTTGTCAAACCACTTAAATCGTTGATGAATAAGTACATCATGAATTAAAAAATAAGCAATTCCATAGAAAAGTATTCCAAGCCCGATAAAGAACTTAAAATTGAGAACCGGCTCAATTCCAAAGTAAAACAGGAGTATACTCGGAACAGCAAAAATGGCAAAGAATGCATCATTCTTCTCAAAAATTCCCTGGTACTTTGGTTGATGATGATCCTCATGAAGGTACCATAGGAAACCGTGCATTACAAATTTATGGGTACACCAGGTAATACCTTCCATGATAAGAAAGGTAAGAAGTGTTACGCCGGCAAACATCAGTATGTTCATCATGATCCTAAGTTAATGCTAATCTACTCTGTTATTCAAAATTAATCTTGATTGAGGCAGAATGAAAGATTTACCTCTTTAAATTATCCAATTAAATAAGTCCCAGCTTAAAACGGGTATACGCTTTCATGAGAATCAGAACTTTTAGCGGATTCGAAATACGTATCCGGCTGTTCATGATCTTATGGCTTTCCAAACGTCTTAGTTTATTGAGCAATCCCAGATAATACCTGTAAGCCAGAAAAACTCCCATTCTACTTTCTATTGGCAAATGAACCAATCCTTTGTAGGCCTCATGAAAATCGTTCTCAATCTCCCCAATAATCATTTGTTTGTCGCTTTCAGTAAGTCGGTTAGAGGTAAGGCCCGGGAAATAGGACCTCCCCAGATCATCAAAATCGGCTCTCAGATCTCTCAGGAAATTTACTTTCTGAAATGCCGATCCCAGCCTCATTGCAGGGGCTTTAAGTTCCTGAAAACGTTGTTCATCATTATTCACAAAAACACGAAGACACATAAGGCCCACCACATCTGCCGAGCCATAAATGTACTGCTCATAATCTTCACGGGTTTTGTAATCTTTCACATCAAGATCAAACCTCATACTCTTCAGGAAGTCTTTGACATAATCATGTAGCTTGTATTTCTGTACCACTTCCTGAAAGGAATTAAGAATTGGATTCAGGCTGATTCCACGCTCTAAAGACCGTTCATATTCTACTTCAAACTCATCAAGAAGAGCCTTTTGGTCGTACCCATGGAATGTATCTACAATTTCATCGGCATATCTCACGAATCCGTAAATCGCGTAAATGGCCGGCCTGATGGACTTCCCGAACAAGCTGATGCCCCATGAAAATGAAGTGCTGTACGCTTTGGTAATGAGTTTGCTGCAATCATACGATGTACTGTCGAACAATTGTTTCATAGGTTATGGTGTTTGATAATAAGTTCACTAACTACTTTCCCCGATATAAGTGAAGGTGGAACACCTGGCCCCGGAACCGTCAGCTGACCTGTAAAGTAAAGATTGTCCAATTTATTACTTTTTAGGCGTGGTCGGAGAATATGTGTTTGAAAAAGAGTGTTTGCCAACCCGTACGCATTACCTTTGTAAGAATTGTACTCACTTTTAAAGTCATTCACGCAGAATGACTCTTTGAATAAAACGGAATCTCTCAGACTCTGGTTAGTGAGATTTTCTAATCTGTCCAGAATCTTGTTAAAATAAATCTCTCTTATTTCGGACGTATCCTTGAGATCGGGGGCAATAGGGATAAGAAAAATGCCTGCTTCGCTGCCTTCAGGGGCTGATTCACGATCTGTCAAACTCGGGAAACTTGCATAAAATAATGGATCCTCCGGCCAGTTTGCCTTATCATAAATATCACGGGCATGAATTTCAAAATCGGTGTCAAAAAAAAGCGTATGATGAGTAACCCCTTTCAGCTTCTGACCAAAACCAACATAGAATAAAAGTGCCGAAGGGGCGAATGTCTTACGATCCCAGTAGCTTTCGGAATATTGACGGTGCTTAACGGGAAGAAGTTGTTCTGTATGATGGTAATCTGCACCACTCAGAACAATATCCGCTTCAATTAGCCCTTCGTCCGTTTTTACACCTTTGATTTTTCTGCCCTCCAGTTCAAATCCTTTAACAGGCTTCGCTGTTTTGATATCAACACCAAGTTCCTTTGCAAGTTGAACCATCGCCTTAACCACTTCGTACATACCTCCCTTCGGATGCCAGGTACCGAGCTTCAGATCGGCATAGTTCATGAAATTATAAAAGGAAGGGGTATCGGAGGGCTTCGCTCCAAGAAACAAAACCGGAAATTCCAGTATCTGCTTCAAATCGGCATTAGTAATTGTTCTGCCGACCTGTTTTTTAATCGTATCAATAAAACTCCCGAGTTTCAGGATGGTTTTCGGGGTAACAATTTCAAGTATACTTTCTCCCGGCCGGTAAACTAAATCTTTAATGGCTACCTCATAATTGTCTTCTGCCTCAGAGATAAAAGCCCTTAGTCTTTCTCCACTCCCGGCCTGCCTTTTCTCAAAAGTTTCTACCGTTTTTTCAAAATCAGCCGAAACAGGAATGGCATCTCCTTTACGGAAATAAATCTGATAACCGGGATCCAGCTGAATAAGTTGGTAGTAATCTGAAACAGATTTTCCAAAATCATTGAAAAAACGCTCGAAAACATCTGGCATCCAGTAAAAAGTGGGCCCTATGTCAAAAGTGAAACCATTTTTAATCAGCTGCCTTGCCCGTCCACCTGGTTCGTTATTTTTCTCCAGAATTGTGACAGAGAAACCGCTTTCGGCCAGATAACAGGCCGCCGCTAAGGATGAAAAACCTGAGCCAATTATAACTACCTTAACTGCCATACAGTGGAATTCGACTTATTTACGCTTTCTGGATGAACCTGGATTAAGTGCGATATAATATTTTTTGTATTATATCATACCTCACAAATATAAGAGTAAAACCGAATTCACCTGAATAGGGTTTCAGAAAAGTCTATTTTTTATCAGTCCCGAACGAATATCAGAAAATTTTCGGTGGATCAATGTAGTGCAAACAAATAACTAAGAATGCGGTTACACAAACATCCAAAAAGTAAAACCCCGGTTACTAACCAGGGCATACATCATCATAACAGTTTAAGGAAATCTAATTTTATCTTATACCATGACTTGTTCACCAGTAAATGATCTGGCTACGGCCTCATGAACTATATCACCATGAACAATATTTAAGCCTTTGCGGAGTGCGGCCGATTTTTCAACAGCCCGTTCCCATCCAAGGCTTGCCAACTGAAGCACATAGGGCAAAGTAGCATTGGTTAATGCGAGCGTAGAAGTATTAGGTACCGCCCCGGGCATATTTGCTACACAATAATGAACTATGCCATCAATCTCATACGTGGGATTTTCGTGTGTAGTCGGTTTACATGTTTCTATACAACCTCCCTGATCCACCGCTACATCTACCAAAACCGTTCCTGGCTGCATTAATTTCAACATCGGCCTTGTAATAAGATGAGGAGCACGGGCTCCCGGAATCAATACAGCTCCGATAACTAAATCGGCATCTCTTATCGCCTTCTCAATAGTATAACGGTTGGAATGAAGCGTTGTAACGTTAGCAGGCAAAATATCAGACAACTGACGTAATCGCTGAAGATTTATATCCAGTATAGTCACATCAGCACCGAGCCCTGCAGCCATCTTGGCAGCATGAGTTCCAACCACTCCCCCGCCCAGAATAACCACCTTGCCCTTCGGAGTTCCGGGTACACCACCGAGCAAAACTCCTTTTCCTCCCATGGGCTTCTCCAGATATTTGGCTCCTTCCTGAATCGCCATTCTTCCGGCCACCTCAGACATCGGAATTAACAAGGGTAAAGAACCATCATCCGTCTCTACGGTTTCATAGGCGATACAAACAGAATTACTCTTAAGCATCGCCCGGGTAAGGGTCTGCGAACCCGCAAAATGGAAATAAGTAAATACCAACTGCCCGCTTTTAATCAGATCATATTCCTTCTCCAAAGGTTCCTTTACCTTCAACACCATTTCGGCATTGGCGTAGACGCCTTCCATGGAGGAAACAATAGTGGATCCGGCTTTTTGGTATACATGATCAGGGAATCCACTGTTCAGCCCGGCATTTGTCTGAATGAGCACTTCATGACCGGCATTAACCAGCTCGGCTACTCCGGCAGGAGTGAGAGCCACACGATTCTCATTGTTTTTGATTTCTGCCGGAACACCTACGAGCATGGTCCTTTAAAAGATGAAGTGTAATTGTACGATGAAGTGTAATTGCGTTGCAAAGATAAATAGAGCGAATTATTTTTTAATATTCTTCCATATTTAAGAAAATTATTCTTTTAGAATAATCTCAAAAAGATGATACTTCTATATTTGCAAAAAAGAGAGGCCTCAAAAAGAGATTTCTTCTGCTTGCATACCTTTTTTAGATGGATACGACCGATAAAAAAATACTCAAACTACTTCAGCAAAATGCCAGACTCACCTATAAAGAGATTGCTGAACAGATTAATCTTTCGCAAACACCTGTTTTTGACAGAATAAAACGTCTGGAAAACGAGGGAATCATAGAACGATATGTAACAATTCTCAACAAGAAAAAAGTGGGCGGAGGCCTTATCGTTTACTCACAGGTAACGCTCAACAATCAGACAGAAAACGTATCCAGCAAATTTGATGCAGCCATTAGAGAACTCCCGGAGGTAGTGGAATGCAGTTTCGTTTCAGGAAGTTTCGATTATTTGCTGAAGATCATTGTTCCGGATATGGAAACGTACCATGTTTTTCACCAGAAAAAGCTTTCAGCAATTGAAGGCGTGGCACAGATTAACAGCTACTTTGTTATGTCAGAAGTTAAAAATACGACAGAAATCCCTATTTGAGTCGCTTTTCTCCTGCCTCCACACGCACGGGAAGTGCATTCTCTTTTGGTGGTACTGGGCAAACAAAACGCTCATTGTACGCACAGTAAAAATTATGTGCTTTGTTAAAATCAATGGTTAGTCTGTTATTAGAAGTCTTTTCAAGATTTATATACCTGCCACCGCCATACGTCTCTTTGTCATTGGTAGCGTCTGTAAACGGGAAAAGATACGTTTCTCCTTCGTCAAAAATTAGAACGGTATAATTTGTTCCGTCTATTTCAAAGGTAGCCTTACCAGCCATTGGAAGCTCCTCTGTACTTCCATCTGTCATGTAAACGGGAAATGACTCTCCGGAAGGATCGGCCTGAAAATCTGCCTGAATTACCCAGGACGATTTGGGGTCAAAGTAATAGAACTCATGGAATTCACTCAACCCGCTTACCGGAGAATCCTCCATCTCAATAAGATCACTCAGATATTTCTCGCGATCTTCCTTTACGGCTTCCTCAAAATTTGGCTTTGATTTTGAAAGCGAGTAGATGGCAGCGATGGCGAATGCCACAGCTACCCCAAACTTAACCCATTTGCTCTTGAACATCCTCTTCTTAGATTTTGGGCAAAAATAAAGAGATTAGCCTGTACCTTTGTGATTCAATCAGAATCTTATCCATGTTTACCGGAATTATTGAGACCGTAGGGGTGCTAAAAAAGAAAGAATTCCATGGCACAAACTGTACGTTTACATTTAGTAGTAGTATTACCAACGAACTAAAAACAGATCAGAGTCTGGCTCATAACGGTGTCTGCCTCACTGTGGAAAAAGTAGTAGGTGACTTCTATGAGGTAACCGCGATAGATGAAACGCTTCAGAAGACCAATCTGGGCTCCTTGGAAGTAGGGTCTTATGTCAATCTTGAAAGGTGCCTCAAAGCAGACGGACGTTTCGATGGACACATAGTTCAGGGTCATGTAGATTTAACAGGTACTTTAATTAAGGTGGAGAATCTCAATGGTAGCTACAAATTATACTTCAGCTATGACCACGAATCTGGCCATATTACAGTAGAAAAAGGTTCGATTTGTGTGAATGGAATCAGCCTTACGGTGGTTGATTCATACCAGGCAATTTTCTCTGTTGCCATCATACCTTATACCTGGGATCACACCAATCTGCGTGATTTACGGGAAGGAGATAAAGTGAATCTTGAATTTGATATTTTGGGAAAATATATGCAAAAAATTCTGGCATCCCGATAATATTCAAGACCGTGTTCAGTTTCATTTGCAGATTGATTTCAAAAGGTATTACTTTGCCAAGAACTGCTCTTCCGAATGCTAAAACTCAGTACTGACAGCAAATCAGATCTTTTAACGCACATTGGAATAATTTTCACCTCATTCCTTGTGCTATTTTTACTTTTCTTTTTTGTTTACCTGCCCTGGACCACCAATCTCGATGAAGAAATACAGGTTCCTGATCTGAAAGGACTGGATATGGCTGCTGCTGAAAAGGTCCTGGAAGATGCTGATCTGAATTTTGAGGTTTCGGATTCCACATATGTCAATGGATTGCCAGCTCTTACGGTTTTCTCGCAATATCCCAAAGCCGAGGCTTACGTAAAAAAGGGAAGAAAGATATTTCTGACAATCATTACCGACAGGGTTCCCAAAGTACAGCTGCCTGATGTAATAGGACGTTCGGTTAATTCAGCATCCAATCTTCTTTCCAGTACGGGTTTGATTGTGGGTTCTACTGAATTTATACCGGCCATTGAAGAGAATACGGTTTTGAAAATCAAATTGGATGGGAGTGAAATTTCTCCTGGGACTGTCATCTCTAAAGGATCCAAAATAACCCTTGTTGCTGGTGACGGTTTGGGGAATACGAATGTTACGGTGCCTGATTTCACGGGAATGAGTTTTGAAGAAGCGGATATTGCGATTACGGGTTCCAGTCTGAATGTAGGTAGCATTATGTACGACAACTCAACCGGTATGACACCGGGAACAGTAGTGAGACAACGGCCAGAAGCGGGTGAAACCCTGAGAATTGGCGAATCTGTTAACTTATGGATTGCAGGAGGATCAAACGAAACTGAATAATATGATAACAAACAAAGACATTACCGTTGATGAATTAAAAGAAATGCTCGACAAAGGAGAAGATTTTAATTTCATAGATGTACGCAATGAAGATGAGTACGAGGAGGATAACCTTGGGGCGGTTTTGATTCCTTTGGGCGAACTTCCCGGCAGAGTGGATGAGCTGGAAGCAATGAAGAATGAAGATATCTACATTCACTGCCGCAGCGGAGCACGAAGTGGCAGAGCTAAAGAATTTCTGGAGGGCCTTGGTTACACCAAAGTACACAATGTTTTAGGTGGTATTCTGGCCTACCGACAGCTGGAAGTGTAATCTGGCTTTAGAATAGGATACTTTGTAGCCGGCATCGTAGATGTCGGCTTTTTATTTCCGATTTCGTGAGTCGATAACAATGGTTACAGGACCATCATTCGTCAAAGAAACTTTCATATCTGCACCGAATTCACCTGTTTGAACAGGTCTTTGCAGATCAGAGGACAAAGAGGTGATCATGTCCTTATAAAGAGGAATTGCCTTTTCTGGTCGGGCCGCTTGAATAAAGGAAGGACGGTTTCCTTTTTTGGTAGATGCATGAAGGGTAAACTGGCTTATCAGTAATACATCTCCTCCAACTTGCCGGATATCCAAATTCATTTTGCCTTCTTCATCAGAAAAAATGCGTAGACCTGTGATTTTTTTTGACAAATAATCGATATCAGAGGCATCATCCTCCTCTGCCACACCCAACAAAACCAGAAAACCATGGCCTATTTGGCCAATAGTTTTGCCATCCACCGTTACGGAAGCCTCTGATACCCTTTGAATTACTGCGATCATTTAAGTAACAAATTGGCTATCAGAAAATAGGTGCTGATCCCTACAAGATCATTGGCTGTGGTAATAAACGGACCAGAAGCTACAGCCGGATTAATACCAACTTTATCAAGCATGAGCGGGGTAAGAGTTCCCATAAGCGATGAAAGCATTACCACCGCCAGTAAAGCCAGGCAAACTACCCAGAATAATTGGGGCTCACTAATAAGATAAACGTAGCCACCGGCCAGAATACCAATAACTAATCCGTTTACAAGGGCTACCTGAACTATTTTGAAGAGCCTTTCTGCCAAACCCAAAGCGATCCCCCCCTTTTCCGCCAGACTTTGAACAATTAATGAAGAGGTCTGAATCCCCACATTACCGCCAGTAGAGCCCATAATGGGAATAAACAAGGCCAATGCTGTAATTTTAGAAAGCTGACTTTCAAACCCCTTAATCACAGTAGCCGCAAGCAAACTTCCTATTACACCTACAACTAACCAGGGCAAACGCGTTTTGGCAAGTTTCCAAACCGTATCATCTTCTTCTGCCTCACCGGTAATACCCGTAATTGCCTGAAAATCCTCTTCAGCCCTCTCGGTAATAAAATCTACTACGTCATCGATGGTAATTCTTCCAAGTAGCCTACCAGCAGCATTTACAACGGGAACGGCCTCCAGGTCATACCGCTGCATAAGTTCGGCCACATCTTCACCCGGCATAGTCGTCTCTACGCTAACTATGTCTTCCTGAACTACGTTTCCAATCCTGGTATTCTTTCGTGCCAATACTATTTCCTTAAGAGAAACTATACCTTTCAATCGGTTTAGTTCGTCTACCACATATACGGCGTACACTTTATCGACCGCCTCGGCCTGATCTCTTATCTGCTCTACACACTCCGAAACTGTTTGATCCTCATAAACTTTAACAAGCTCTTTCTGCATCAATCCACCCGCTACATCTTCCGGATAATGCAGTAAATCAAGGATAAACCGGGCCTGTTCGCGGTCTTCGAGTAAGGCGATGACTTTTTCACGAACTTCAATGGGTTGTTCATTGAGCAAGTCAACGGCATCATCAGAATCAAAAAGATTTACATACTTGGCAATCTCCTCTACCGTAAACTGTTCTTTTATGAAGCGTTTTCGGTCATCAGAATCGATGCTTGACAACACATCAGCTCCCTTTTCCGTATCCAGAAACTGAAAAATATAGTGTGCCTCAGGCCCATCTAATTCGTAAAGAATCTGTACAATATCTGCAGGATAAAGCTCACTGATGTGGTCTGTAATGAAGTGATTCTGCTCGTCACGGATGGAGAGCTGAAGTTCCTCAATAAATTCTTTGGTGAGTTCAAAATTGGCCATACCACAGGAGCATTTTCGCAAAGGTAGCAAAAGGCTATGGAGGTAAAAACTTAAGCCAATGGCTTATTCAAATAAAACGGGGTTTGAAGCAAAAGCCTCAAACCCCTTTATCTGGATACAGTTTATATAGAAGTGTATTTTAGATCGGCTTAGAAATGGAAGATCATAGCTGCACCGATAGTCGTTTGACTATTCTTGGTGAAATTACCATCTGAATCCATTAACCATGAAGTAGCAGAATTGGTTGGACTATATGAATCAAAACGAACCTCTGGCTTTAACATCAGATTATCTGTAATGTTCACATTTGCAGTAAGGGTAAGAGAAGTTACTGCTGTTCCTTCGCCATTCTCATCAACAAGATAGATTCCACCATTTGAGTTATCAAAGTGCTCAGCTCTAAGACCAAGACCGAATTTCTCTGTAAGGCTGCCATTCAGATAAAGTGCAGCACCCCACCAGGTAAGAGGATCTCCCTCAGTTTTCAACGCACCATAGGGTACAGCATTCAAACCAATCAGGAAATTGTCTGTAACCTGATACGAAGTAGTGATATCTAACCAGGTATATTTTGCTGGCTCATCTTTAGTACCTTCGTTACTTCCGAAATAGTTTAGATATAAATTCCAGCCGTCTGTAGGAGCAAGATAAATTTGACCCTGAATACCTTTTGAGCTGTTGTTATCATCTTTGCTATCAAGACCGTTCGTCAAACCAACCATAAAGGCGAAACCATCAGACGGAGCCACATCCAGCTTTACTCCCGTATGATAGAAGGGTCCGTTACCGAAAAGATTCGAAAGTGAATAGTTAAAATTGACAGGAGCATCAATCACTTCGTAACCAACATTTGTACCATACTGACCAGCGGTTAGGGAAACTTTATCAGACATAGCCCATTTCATGAAAGCTTGTTTGATAGCCAGACCAGTGGTTCCGAACTGATCTCCAAGTGGGCTGATACCGTTTCCGTAATTACCCAAATCTCCGTGGTTACCAAAAGTAAGATCTATTACACCTGTCACCGGACCTGCCTCATACGTAGCCATCACCTGAGCAAGACCCACCTGGAAGGAATTTGCATTCTGATCGAAAATACGCTCAAAACCAGATGCACCCAAATTGGCATATTTGCCAGAAACACCATTCGTATTCGCGAAGTAATACGTGTCAACAAAACCAGATATGGTTAAAGGACTAGCTGATTCTTCCTGTGCTGAAGCAACAAATGCAGACAAGATAGAGAGAACTGAGAATACAATCTTTTTCATTATTTTCTTCGGTTTAATTTTTTGGTTTATTCTGTACTCGATCCGATGCAAATATTCGTCACTTTTAAGTATTGACAAAATATTCTATTTCTTTTTTGATTTTTTATGAAATTTTCCTTTTACATAAATAAATAATATTAAAATAATACAATGGAAAATATAATCAGAATATTCTTTGGCTTATTTACACAGATACAATAAGAATTATAAACAGAAGACAACTTGACAATTAAGATCTACAACTGGGATAGTTTTGACCCAACAGATCCTTCAATCTTCATAAGCATCAAGACCTATGCTTTTCAATAATTTGAATCAAATACAAGCAAATGGTTAATTTTGATTTACCTGACCATAAAAAGGACTTTCACTGCCTTTTTATTAGCTAGACAAATTTTCAGCAATTAGAAAGCTTTGGGGAATTCAGAAAACGACAGAACCCAACAAAAAAAGGAAGACATCTTAGATGCCTTCCTCCCAAATAATATTTTGTATAAAAATCCGTGTTAGATAAGGGTCATGCCCATAGGAATCTTAATTGTAGATAGTTTCACCGTGCTCATGAAGATCAAGTCCATCTTCCTGAACAAGGTCGCTTTCGCGAAGACCTACCGTCATTTGGATCACCTTAAACATTACGAAACACGTTACGATCACCCAGGCAGCCGTGGCCAGTACACCTACAGCCTGAACACCTAACTGAGCGAAACCACCTCCATAAGCAAGTCCTCCGTCTGTAGCAAAGACACCAACAAGCAGAGTTCCTAATGCACCACAAACTCCATGGACAGAGATGGCACCTACCGGATCGTCAATTTTAAGAACCTTGTCAAACAGTTCGATTGAAAAGACAAGTACAATACCAGAGATAACTCCAATCAGAGCAGCTCCGCCAGCAGAAACCGCAGCACAACCAGCCGTAATCCCTACCAGACCTGCCAGTGCACCGTTCAGTGTGATAGACAATGAAGGTTTGCCATATCTGAACCAGCTAATAAGCATAGCAGCAACGGCACCCGCAGCAGCAGCAAGATTTGTGGTGATGAAGATATGGGCTACAGCCATAGCATTGTCCTTTCCAGTAGCAGCTAACTGCGAACCAGGGTTAAAGCCAAACCAACCTAACCATAGAATGAATACACCTAGTGCACCCAGAACCAGGTTATGACCCGGAATTGCCACCGGCTTACCATTCACATACTTACCCACACGCGGCCCTACAAGAAAAGCACCCACCAGGGCAGCCCAGCCACCAACCGAGTGAACTACGGTAGAACCTGCAAAATCAATAAAGCCCATCTGAGACAACCAGCCACCACCCCAGGTCCAGTGACCTGAAATCGGATAGATCACCAACGTGATAACTATACTATATATAAAATAGGCTGTGAATTTGGTACGCTCTGCCATGGCACCAGAAACAATCGTGGCGGCAGTAGCGGCAAATACCGTTTGGAACATGAGCGTGGTGTATGGGGGTAAACCATCCATACTGTCATCTCCGAAGAAGAACGTAAGCTTTCCGATAAAGCCGGATACATCTTCACCAAACATAAGGCTGTACCCAACAAACCAGAACATCAACGAACCCACTGCGTAGTCCATAAAGTTCTTCATCAAAATATTTGCTCCGTTTTTGGCACGGGTGAAGCCAACCTCTACCAAGGCGAAACCAGCCTGCATAAACATTACCAAACATGCGGCTATAAGCACCCAAAGGCTATCAATCGACGCCGAGAGGTCACTGACTGTTGTTGAAAGTTCTTCCATAATACTGATTTTTTCTTTGGTTAACAGATTCGAAATTTCTTTTAGACACTTTCCTTAAAGAATCTGATCGAATGCTTGAAATCTTTACAGCCTGCCCGAGGGATCAAGTACGTTTGGCTAAGCTTCCAGAATTAGCATCAAACTCAAATTCTGATTGCAATAATATGCCAAAAATAAAATAATGCAAAATTTTATTCTATTTTTTTGAGATAAAATAAAATATTATATATTTTATCAAAAATTGCATTATTCCAATTTTACACCTGCCAATGCATCTCAAATACAGATTTTATACTACTATGATATCCTAAATCAGAATATAATTTCTAAAAAATGCATATTGTTACAACTACCTGCACAAACACAATGAAGCATATTATTTTGATCAGGAAGTGACAACAGAAGAATATTTTGAGCAATAAAAAAGCCGGAAGAAATTCTCCCGGCTTCTTTGTATGCCTGGTACCGCTTTAGTTAATTGCGGGTGATCCGGTCTCCCCGGTTCTGATTCTGAAAGTTTCTTTCACCTCAGAAACAAAAATTTTCCCATCTCCTACATTACCTGTATAGGCAGCCTTCAGAATAGCATCCACAGTCACCTGCTCGAAACTGTCAGAAACTACAATTGAAAGAAAACGACGCTGAATATCCGTTGTACTGTAGCTTATTGTACGATATACGTGACCCTCTTTTTCGTTACCTACACCTGTTACGTCCCAATAAGAGAAAAATATTACACCTACTTCATGAAGAGCATCTCTAACTTCACTGAATTTAGACTTGCGAATTACGGCTTCAATTTTTTTCATCTTTGTTACTTTTAATTTTTAATAAAATTATATTTTGCGTTTAAATCTAAAGAAAAAATATTCACTTACTAAACGTTGTTACACTGCAATTATAATCTGAAATAAAATTCATCAGCAAAATGCAATTTCTACTATTGATAATCCAAAGTTGACTAATTTTATTCCGATCTTTTCCCAAAGTCCAAATCTAACTAGTGCCCGGAGACGCAAACAGGAATTATATTTTGACTAAAATGAATTTCAATACATTATATTCTGATCATACTGAGAATTCTTCGTGAATTAAGAACAATATTCCCTTCTTTTTTACAAATCACGTAAGTTCTGCTATCATTTCCAAACCTCAAAGCAGGCAGCGTAAACGCCTTTATTTCAACAAGTCCTTGAAATAATACCAAAAAGGCACCCAAATAATTGGATGCCTTTTTGGTGACGAAATTTTGCGTATAACAAACTTTGCAAAAGCAAAGAAAATTTTTTTTCAGATACCGAGTACTTTTCTGTTTACAGCCTCATCTGCACCGGTAGCCGCGAAATCATCAAAAGCTCTGGTAACCACCTGAATAATATGATCTTCAATGAACGGAGCACCTTCAGAGGCACCCTGATCAGAGTCCTTGATACAACACTCCCACTCTAAAACGGCCCATCCATCATAATTATACTGAGATAACTTACTAAAGATAGTAGCAAAATCTACCTGCCCGTCTCCCAATGAACGGAATCGCCCTGCCCGGTCTGCCCATCCCGCATAACCTGAGTATACGCCCTGCTTCCCTGTAGGATTAAACTCAGCATCCTTCACATGGAATGCCCGGATACGCTCATGGTAAAAGTCAATAAACTGTACATAGTCCAAAGCCTGAAGAACAAAGTGAGACGGGTCATAATTTATACAGGCCCTTTTGTGACCGCCCAATGCGTCCACAAACATTTCAAAGGTGGTTCCGTCAAATAAATCTTCGCCCGGGTGAAGTTCATAGCAATAGTCCACACCGTTCTCATCATACACATCGAGGATGGGTTTCCAGCGTACAGCCAACTCTTTGAAAGCCGTTTCAATCAAACCCGCGGGGCGTTGCGGCCAAGGGTAAAGGAATGGCCATGCCAAGGCACCACTAAAACCTACGTGCGAGGTCAAACCCAGGTTCTTTGAAGCCTTAGCTGCCAGCTTACACTGCTCAATTGCCCACGCTCTTCTAGCGGGCTCATTGGCATGCACCTCCGCCGGTGCAAATGCATCATACATCATATTATAGGTAGGATGCGAAGCTACCAATTGTCCCTGTAGGTGAGTACTCAGTTCGGTGATTTCCAAACCCTTCTCTCTTAGCTTTCCCTGCAGTTCATCACAATACGTTTGTGATTCAGCGGCCGTTTTGAGATCAATCACCCGACCGTCCCAGGTGGGTAATTGTATTCCTTTGTATCCTTTTCCGGCCATGTAATCCGCTATGGTATCCAGGGAATTAAATGGTGCTTCATTTCCCATAAACTGGGCAAGAAATATTCCGGGTCCTTTAATTGTCTTCATAATAATATCAAAAGTAATAGGGTGAAAAACTAAACCTTAATCCATTTTTGAGCCCGGTGACTTTCCAGAATTCTCTCACAAACAAGTAGCTCCCGATAACCGTCTGCAAATGTCGGGAAAGTGGGTGAGTCTGGCTGCTTCCCTGCCTCAATAGCTGCATAAACCTCCTTGAAAAGTTGCTTTGAGGTATCTGGGAATCCTTCATTATGCCCTCCCGGGAATGAAACAATACTTTGTACACCTCCGTCAACAAGTGACGGGTCTTTCATAAGAACCTCATTCGCCTTTTCCCGATGCCCCAGCCACAGTTCATTGGGCCGTTCTGAGTTAAAGGCAAATGTTTTTTTGGATCCCGAAATCTCCACCTTTAACTGATTCTTTCTTCCTGCAGAAACCTGAGATACGGTTATTGACCCCCTATTTCCATTATCAAACCTGAGAAGCACGTTGGCATGATCTTCGGTGTTGATGGCTACATCTTCATAATCATCAGGCCCCAGGCTTACACCAGAATAAGTTTCAATTCTTTTTTTAGGCTTTTTTCTGATCGGATGTACCGTATTGAAATCAGCGAGTAGCTCCACGGTCTTAAGTCCTGTTACATATTCTATGATATCCATCAGGTGAGAACCGATATCGGCAATAGCCCGTGAATCTCCTGACTTATCCGGCTCCAAACGCCAGTTATAGTCTGTATTGAAGTACAGCCAGTCCTGAAGGTAACTTCCGATCACCGAAAACACATCGCCCAGCTCACCTTTCTCACGCATCACTTTCATTTGCCTTACCATTGGGTAATACCGTAAATTAAAGTGCACCGCATTTACCCGTCCGGTTTCTTTGGCAATTTTGACGAGTTCCTCTGCTTCATGAAGGTCTTTGGCAAGTGGCTTTTCGCAAACTACGTGTTTTCCGGCCTCTAAAGCAGCTTTCGATTGCGAGTAATGAAGAAAGTTTGGCGTACAAATATGAACGCTTTGTATTTCCTCCATACCAATCAGTTCATCAAAGGTACATCCCTTAGGGATACCCAATTGAGCCGCCTTTTCCTCAGCAAGTTCTTTGGTTATTTCTGCAAGAGCTACTACTTCCACATTGGGAAGTCTGCGTAAAGCCTCAATATGTGCAGGCCCGATAAATCCCGTACCTACAACGCCTACTTTAATTTTCGACATGTTTTGCTGTTCTGTTTTCGTTAATGATTAGTTCTGAAACTCTCTTAGATTTCAAATTTGGTCCACTTGTTCTGTTCGTCATTGGCAGATTTCACCACGGTTTGAATGAAACCCATTCCCCTGAGGCCATCCTCAATACCGGGGAAATCATGTATTTGGGGATCATAACCGGTTGAAGACTTGGTGTGTTCCTGCCCCAGACCTCCCACTGCTGAGCCGTCGCTTCCTGCTCCCATCCTATCACGAAGAGCGTAGGCAAAGTTTCTGTAAATGCTCGCAAAGGTCTCAATATAACCTTCCGGATGCCCGGCAGGCTGCCTGGTATGTGCCTGTGCATGAGCAGAAAGGTTCCCCACACCGGTCCGGATAATCCTGGAACCCGTATCCTGATTGGTTAGCTCAAGTGTATTGGGCTCCTGCTGACGCCACTTTAATCCTCCCTTAGTACCATAGATCCGGATGTTCAAATCATTCTCTTCTCCATGGCATATTTGCGAATTATGCAAGACACCTTTCGCTCCGTTATTAAATCTTAATAAGATATTGGCGTCATCATCAAGACGTCTGCCTTCAACGAAAATGGTGAGATCAGCACAAAGTTCGGTAATCTGAAGACCCGTGATATATTCTGCAAGATTTTCAGCATGTGTTCCAATATCTCCTACACCACCTGCAGCTCCGCAGCGTTCCGGATCAGTTCTCCAATCGGCCTGTTTCTGCCCCGTTGCTTCCAGTAATTCGTACAGCCAGCCCTGCGGATATTCTACAATTACCTTTCTGATATCACCTATTACTCCGGTTTTAACCAGATGCCGGGCCTCCTTCACCATAGGATAGGCTGTATAGTTGTGAGTAAGAGCGAATAACAATCCGGTCTTGTCAAGAATTTTCTTCAACTCCTTGGCCTCAGCCGTGGTTAGCGTAACAGGTTTATCCATAATCACCGGGAACCCATTTTCAAGAGCAAAGCTGGCTGCCGGAAAATGTACATGATTAGGGACCACAATGGAGACGAAATCCATTCTTTCGCCTTTTGGGAGTTCTTTTTCTTTAAGAATCATCTCTTCATAAGAACCATATACCCGGTCATCATTCAAATAAAGGGCTTTACCGGTGGCTTTAGATTTTTCAGGATTAGAGCTGAAGGCTCCGCAAACGAGTTCAATTTCACCGTCAAGTGCGGCACCTCTTCTATGAACGGCACCGATAAACGCTTCAAGTGATCCACCGATCATGCCCATTCGCAATTTTCTACTCATATCAGGGTTTTGTTAACAGGTCAGTAATTTGAGGCACCAAGTTAGCAAGACGTCTATTTATACCCAAGTAAAATATGGAATCTGTGCTTTTCAGAAGACAGACCGCACTTTTTACAGAATTCCTTCGATGTCCAGTTTATTTAGTATTAGGTAATTGAACTAATTGCTATTTGATTATTCCTTTTAAAAATAGGACGGTATTTTGTTGGCTGGGTAAAAGACGTATTTTTACGCATTCGTTAACCCTAATCTTACTCTTATATGGTAAACAATCAAAGACTGTTTCTGGGTAGTTGTTTTGCATTGATCACAACTGCCTTCTCATTTAGTATACGAGCTGGAATTTTGCCTCAGCTGGGTCAGGAGTTTAATCTTAGTGCCGAGCAATTGGGCTATATCAACTCCATGTGGTTTTTCGGGTTCCCGATTGCCATGATCATAGGTGGTCTGATTTATCATACCGTTGGACCTAAAAAGATCATGCAATTTGCCTTCTTCTCACACGCACTTGGAATTCTACTAACCATCTACCCTACCTTCCTGGGTTTGGGCGGCTATGGCGGGCTTATGCTTTCTACTTTTCTTATCGGACTGGGTAACGGTTGTACCGAAGCTGCATGTAATCCAATGATTGCCGATACTTATGTAGGTGAGCAGATGAACAAAATGCTAAACCGTTTTCATATGTGGTTCCCTGGCGGAATTGTAATCGGAAGCCTTATTTCAAATTTCATGACGAATGCTGATTTAGGCTGGCAGGCACAAATCTGGGTAATTATTATACCAACAATCATTTACGCCTTCCTTTTCTGGGGCCAGGAATTTCCAAAACCGCGTGTGGAAGGTGTCACTTCAATCGCAGAAAACCTGAAGGCAATGGCTACGCCATTGTTCCTCTACATGTTTGCCTGCATGGCTTTAACCGCTATTACGGAATTTGGGCCGCAACAGTGGACTTCTCTGATTTTGAGTAAGAGCGGGGCAAATCCGATGCTGATTCTTGCTCTGGTGACCGGACTAATGGCCGTAGCCCGTTATTTTGGCGGATCAATCATTCATAAGCTGGATCAAACCGGAGTATTGCTGGGAGGAGCCATATTAGCTACCATAGGAATTTATCTTTTCAGTACCCAAACAGGACCAATGGCTTATGTGGCAGCTGTATTTTTTGCCCTGGGTGTAGCTTATTTCTGGCCCACAATGATAGGTTTTGTTGCCGAGCGGATCCCGCTAAGTGGAGCACTTGGAATGTCAATTATTGGTGGTGTGGGTATGTTCTCCACCTCCATCTTCCAGCCAATTATCGGTCGCTGGATTGATAATGACATGGCAGAAAAAGCGTCAGAAGGTCTTACAGGAACCGAACTTGAGCTTGCCGCTGGTCAGGCTACATTGGGCACAATGACTACTTTCCCAATGATCCTGATCGTCGCTTTTGTGATTCTGTATTTTTGGCAAAAAGGAAAAAAAGGAACAGGAGCAGCCGCTCACTGAGCGTTAAAAGTTCTTAATTGAAATCCCCTTTCCCTATGGTGAGGGGATTTCTTTTTTACTTTACCCTGTAATTTAATTCAATGTGGAAGGAGTTATTGATATTGGAAATACGAGCATAAAAACAGGCATTTTCTCGGCAGGTCAGCTTCACGATGTCAAACGTTTTGATGAAATCACGGAGGTCATACATTTCCTGATAGATTCACGTGTAAAACGAATCATAGTAAGTTCTGTTACCCTGCATTCTGATGAACTAAAAAGCCTTTTCAAGCCGTTTGACAACGCCCTGATCTTTAATTCAGCTACTCCGATCCCTATTCAAAATAATTACCAGTCACCTCAGACATTAGGTCTCGACCGACTGGCCGCTGCGGTGGGGGCCAGTCATAGGTTTCCAAACAGGGACATTCTGATTATCGATATGGGAACGGCCATCAAATACGATTTTGTAAGCAGCCAGGGGGTATTTGAAGGCGGCATGATCGGGCCCGGTTTACACATGCGATTCAAATCTTTGCACACTTTTACTCAGCGGCTACCGTTGATAGAAGAAATCAGAATACCTCCGCTGGTCGGATCAGACACTGTAACTTGTATGCAAAGTGGTGTGGTTAATGGAATGATTGCCGAAATCAACGGAATAATCAAGCAATTCAGCCGTCCATCCGAACTCAAAGTTATTCTAACCGGCGGAGATGCGGCATTTTTTGAAAGTCAGATTAATTATCCGACCTTTGCGGCTCCAAATCTGGTCCTTGAAGGATTATACAGAATTTTAAAACATAATGTTTAGAACAAAAGCTATTCTCACCTGTCTCATATTTTTCATTTCAGCATACGCAGTTATGGGTCAGGGACAAGGAAATACACCATATTCCGTGTTTGGATACGGCGAACTTGCTCCTCCATCTGAGGCTTCTCAGGATATGATGGGTGGCACCGGGGCCTCATTCTCCAATGCGTTTTATCTTAATCAGATTAATCCCGCCATGGTCGTTAAAAACCGGATGGCCTCGGGATTAAAGTACGTTTCGTTCAATGTAGGATTCAAAGGTAATAACCGCACCATAACTACGGCAGATCAGGCTCAAAGAGAATTTGGCTTTAACCTGGACAACCTTTCGCTCACCTCAGCTATCACGGCCAACTGGGCCATGGCAGTTTCACTGAGACCTTACAGTATGGTAGACCATAGAAATCTGATCACCAAACCAGTAATAGGGAGGCCCAATGAAGTAACCACATCTGAATATAGTTCCAAAGGCGGGATTACAAGGGTATCTTATGTGAACTCATTCAGGCTTTTCAAGAATCTGTATCTGGGTGCCGAGGGTCATTACAATTTCGGAACCATCAATAAAGATAGCTCCAGCTATCTGTTTAATGATGCCAGTAACCAACTACGCACAAATACCCGTTACACCATGAACGGCTTCAGTTTTAAGCTTGGTCTGGGATATCAACAAAAATTATCTGAAAAATGGCGTCTGAATGTAGGTGCTGCTCTGGAACAGTCATCCACCCTAGAAGGGGAAATTTTAAGAACCTATGCTCCTTATTCTGACATTGGAAACGGACCGGTTCTTATTAAAAAACCTGATACGCTCGTATTTAATCCTTTCTCTGTAAATACACCCACCCAGTTTGTTGCAGGAGTAAGTTTAGAAAGTCCTTTCCACTGGATTTTTGCCGCCGATTATCAAAGCACACGATGGAGTGGTATTCAGAATCTGGACAACCTGGCCGAGAGGGTTTTGCAAAACAGTGAGGAGTTACGTTTAGGAGTTGAATATCTCCCGAATGCAAGTTCCACGAAATACTTCAATCAAGTTTTTTACCGGGCAGGTTTTGCTACAGGGAACAGTCCGTTTGTGCTGAATGGACAACAAATTAAAGATCAACGATTTACACTTGGCATGTCTTTACCAATGGGATTCAGGAATCCCAGTTATCTTAATTTTGGACTTGCTTTAGGGAATCGGGGGGTTACTACCAATAACCTGATTCGTGAAAACTACATCCGGTTTTCTATTAGTGCCAGTTTGCTGAGTCCGTGGTATATCAAGCCAAGAATAGACTAATGTACCGGAAGTTTTTTCTGGGATTACTGCTGGCGGCATTGTGGGCCTGCGATGAATCAGATGATCAAAAGGGGACCATTATCTATGAAGGACCCATAATGAGCATTGAAGACCTCAATGTTACTTATCTGGATTCTGGTAGGGTGGCCGTGAAAGTTTCTACTGCGATTCAACAAAAACTAAAGAATGAAGATGAGATATATCCCAAAACCGTTTATGTCAACTTTATTAACAAAGACGGCGTGGAGTACAGCTCGCTTCGTGGAGATAGTGCCAAATACTTTCACCGCGACAATTATTACCTCATTCAAGGCAATGTTTTCGTTTATAATCGGGAAGAGCAGCAGAGCTTATCTACCAATGAACTGATCTGGGAGCCGAACAAGCAGCGTATTCTATCCAAAAAGAAGGTAAAAGTTAATACTCCTTTTGACCAGATCATTGGGAACGGTATGGAGGCCGCACAGGATTTCAGTTCCTATAAATTTACAGGTGGAATCACCGGGTATTTTCAGGTAGATTCGCTTATTACTCAGCCAGAAAAGGCACTGCCAGAAGACAGTGTTTCCAGAAAATAACTATTTCTGACATTTGGCCAGAGCATCTTTCACGTTTTTGACCGTCACTTTTCCCTTGGTATCACCTGCTCCGAAATTTTTATTCAGAAAAGTTGACAATTGAGCCATATCAAGTTCGTATAAGGAAGAATTTGCCGGCATGGCCTGTCCGCCTTGCGATGAATCTGCTTTTTTGCCATTTCGTATGAGGCATATTAAGTCTGGAGTAGATTTAATTACTTCGCTGCCTTTCAAACCTGGATAAAGATTTCTTAAACCCTCCCCTTTTTGGCCGTGACAGTTTGCACAATGCTGCAGATATATAGCTTCACCGTTCACCAAATAGAGCTCGTACTCCACCTGATCCGGACTTTTGCAGGAGTTAAACAAGAATAGAACCAGTAAATAACTAATTAGTTTGTTCATTAGATTTTTTCAGGAGCAGTTCCATATCCCGGATCAGCCGGCTTACCTGATCTTCTTTGGTTCCGTCGTACATTCCGCGAATATGCCTATCCTTATCAATTAAGATAAAAGCTCCTGAATGTATAAACCCACCCGATTCCTGAGGAGAAAGAGTGTCTTCCGCGGTAGTTACCATATACGACTTTTCACCGATCTCGTAAATTTTATCCTGATCACCGGTAACAAAATTCCACTGATTTCCTTCAATCCCAAGAGCATCTGCATAATCCTTAAGAACCTGAACTGAATCATGATATGGATCTATACTGTGAGAAAGAATGGCCACCTGATCATTGCCTTTGAAATGCTCGTAAACCCTCAGCATCTGACTTTTCATGATGGGACAAATGGTAGGGCACGAAGTAAAGAAGAAATCTGCCACATAAATCTTGTTCTCAAAATCCTCTTCGGAAATGGTATCACCCAGTTGATTGACAAAACTGAATTCAGGAATAACCGGGTAGCTAATATTCCCCGACGCGTCCGTTTGTGGCTGGCCCAGATAAGGAAGATCTGCCTCTTGATTGGTACATGACCATATCATGGCAATTGTTATCAGGAAAAGGACTAAAATGTGTACTCTACTTTTCATTCACAAAGGCTTTAGCATCATCCATCGCCTGATGCGTATTCTTATTTATGGCTTCAATCTCTTCCTTGAGTCTTTTATATTCTGTGATCTTCTTCTCAAAATCCTCTGTTTGCATGGCTTCGGCAAACTGGTCCATCCAGGTGTACATCGCTTCATTGGCCCGTATTAACTCACTGGAAATTGACTTAGCAGTTTCAATGCTATCTGCCCGTGAAGTTTCAGAGACTTTCGCAGAAACTTTCTCAGAAAGCTTTGGAAGCTGCATACTCAACGGCATCACTTCATCATGACCCACAATTAATTCCTCATGCAGTGATTCTATTTCTTTTTCCATTTCAGCCGAACCACACGCCGACAAAAGGATGGAAATGAACGCTGCCGAAACTATTTTCTTCATGCTATTTCTTTTAATTCAATTTGTTTATTTCTGTTCATTTGATCGTAAAAAGAAGCCTTAATTATTCTGAAAGCCTGAAACAGTTACGCTTATATCATGTGCATGAGTTCCATGGCACTACGAATTGAACTTTCAGACGGATTCTCCCCTCCGATCATTTTTGCTATCTCCAGGATTCGCTCGTCTTCTGTCAGCTTTTTCAGAGTACTTACTGTTCTATCGGCCTTATCTTCCTTATAAACAAAGAAATGGGATGTTCCCTTCCCGGCAATCTGATGCAAATGGGTTATGGTAACCAACTGAATATGGTTACTCATTTGCCGAAGCATATCACCCATTTTAACGGCCACCTCACCACTCACACCCGTGTCAATTTCATCGAAAATGAGGGTTGGCAAAGCTTTGTTCTCTGCAAGTATATACTTAAGAACAAGCATGAGCCTTGAAAATTCTCCACCTGAAGCCACTTTCCTGAGTCCTTGAAGTGGAAAGCCCTTATTGGCGGAAAAAAGGAAGTCTATTTTGTCAAGACCATCAATTGCCGGCTCTTTAGGCTCTACAGAGACCTCAAAACTTGCATTGGGAATTCCCAGTTCTTTAACCATGGATTCCACGCGAGTTTTTAGTGCCGTCACCACTGACAGACGTTTTTTTCTTAACTCCTGACCTGCCTTCATCATGGCCTCCCGGGCCTCGTCAAGTTCCTTTTCCAATTTCTTTATGGAATCATCAAAATTAAGCACCTGCTCTACCTTCGACGAAAGACCAGTCTGTATTTCAAGAAGTTCTTCAACAGTCTGTGTTCCGTGCTTTTGATGTAGCCGGAAAAGTAAATCCACCCGATCTTTAAGTAATTGTATTTGCTGCGGGTCAAACTCTACTCTCTCTTCTACAAGCAAGACTTCGTCAGAGATGTCGGAAAGCTCAATCTGAACGCTTTGAAGCCGGCTTTTCAACTCTGCATATGCTGTACTATATTTAGAAATTGAATTGAGAAGCACCACCCCGTCTTTCAGGGCAGAAATCACCGATAACTCCGGGTTTGTGAGGATACCTGCCACCTGGTTTAATTTCTCCTTTACCTCCTCTGCATGCTCCAGAACCTGAAGGTTTTCTTCAGCCTGCTCCTGTTCTCCCGGTTTGAGTGAGGCATTCTTCAATTCCTCCAGAAGAAAAGAGTTATACTCAAATTCTTTCTTCAAAGCAGATGCATTCTGCTGCAGATTTCTGAGAGAAGAGGCAAGCTCTCTGTATTTCTGATAGGCTTGTTGATATTCGCTTACCTGAAGAGTAGCCCCGGCAAAGGCATCCAATAGATTTTGCTGGTAAGCCGACTCCCCCAATAGGATCGTATCATGTTGAGAATGAATATCTACCAATCTTTCTGAAAGTATTTTCAGAATATCAAGCGTAACCGGACTATCATTGACAAACGCCCTGGATTTTCCGCCGGGGGCAATCTCCCTCCGAATGATGGTCACAGGTTCATAATCCAGATCGTGCTCTTGAAAGAGGCCCTGAAGCTCATACCCGTCAATAGTAAAACTGCCTTCAATGACACATTTTTTTTCGGGATTCAGCTGTGCCCTGCTGTCAGCACGATTACCCATCAGTAAACCTAATGCTCCAAGAAGAATTGATTTTCCCGCACCTGTTTCACCTGTAATTATATTCAGTTGTGCGTCAGGATAAAACTGAAGCGATTCAATGAGTGCGTAATTCTGGATCTGCAGGTGAGTAAGCATACTAATTTACAGCTGAGTGCAAAGCTACACCAGACAGCCCGTTACACAAAGCGAGATCAGTTTGGATCTAGTTTAAAAGTTGGGGGATGTAGAAGTAATTCCGAGTTTTGTGGAACA
>CBINGY010000013.1:0-82027 GCA_966250325.1 uncultured Cytophagaceae bacterium
TATGATTTTTCATTTGGAATCAAAAAACGAAGCGATACATGTTTGAGCACTACCGGGCCGCCTACGCCCATGAACTTCAGGAGATAGAAGAAGCCGGTCTTTACAAGAAAGAGCGGATCATAAGCACGCCTCAGTCGGCAGAAATCACTACCAATAATCAGGAGGTTCTGAATTTCTGTGCCAATAATTACCTGGGTTTGTCTTCTCATCCTGAAGTGATTGAAGCGGCCATTGAAGCCATAAAAACACACGGCTACGGAATGTCTTCGGTACGTTTTATTTGCGGTACACAAGACATTCACAAAGAACTGGAGGAAAAGACGGCGGCCTTTCTGGGAACGGAGGATTGCATTTTGTATGCCGCTGCTTTTGATGCCAACGGCGGTGTTTTTGAGCCACTTTTGGGGCCAAAGGATGCCATTATTTCCGATGAGCTGAATCATGCTTCGATCATTGACGGAGTAAGGTTATGTAAAGCGGAGCGATATCGGTATAAAAACAACGATATGGCTGATCTGGAAGCACAACTGATAGCCGCCGCTCACTGCGAAAAGAAGTTGATTGTAACCGACGGCGTATTTTCTATGGACGGCTCCATTGCTCAGCTGGATAAGATCTGCGATCTGGCAGATCAATATGGAGCCATGGTGATGGTGGACGAGTGTCATGCCACGGGTTTTATGGGTAAAACGGGCAGAGGAACCATTGAACTTAAAAATGTGATCGGCCGGGTGGACATCGTGACCGGCACTTACGGCAAGGCTCTCGGTGGTGCTTCCGGTGGTTTTACGGCTGCCAGGAAGGAAATTGTGGAGCTGCTGAGGCAGCGTTCCAGACCTTATTTATTTTCAAATACACTGGCTCCGGCCATTGTGGGTGCCAGTATCAAAGTGCTTGATATTCTTCAGGGCTCCACGGCTCTTCGTGACAAACTTGAAAGCAATGCCCGTTATTTTCGTGAAAAAATGACCTCAGCGGGATTTGATTTGCTTCCGGGTGAGCATCCGATTGTGCCGGTGATGCTGTACGATGCCAAACTGGCTCAGAATTTCGCTGCCAGATTGCTGGAAGAAGGTATTTATGTGATCGGATTCTTCTATCCGGTAGTGCCTAAAGGAAAGGCGAGAATACGTGTTCAGCTCTCTGCCGGGCATGAGATTGACCAGATTGACAAGGCCGTGGAAGCTTTCACGAAAGTGGGTAAAGAACTTGGAGTTATCTGATCTAAGAGCTTGATTCTGGAATTATATATGCCGGTTAATGACCGGCATTTTTTTTCAGAACCCATCAGATCTGGCAGTGGCTAAAAATCACGGCATACCGTGATTGACCAGCGAAAAGGTGATAAGGAACTTTGTGAAAACTTATTGCCATGAAATTTACATCGTTTATTACACTCCTACTTTTGTTTTCGGCTCAGAATTTTGCGTATTCACAGAGCATTCCCGAGCTGGATGACGCGGTTGAAGCTTTTCTCAACAAATGGTCTGTGCCTGGCCTGCAGCTGGCTATAAGCCGCAATGGCAGGTTAGTGTACACGAAAGGTTATGGCGAAGCCATCAAATCCAGCTCTACGGCTATGACCAGCCAGAGCCGGCTTAGGGTAATGAGCATCTCTAAGCCCATCACGAGTATTGCCATCATGAAATTGCTGCAGGATGGTTATCTGACATCACTGGATCAGAAAGTATTTGGTAGCGATGGGGTATTCGGAACAAAGTATGGATCTTTTAACGGGGGTACAACGAAGGAAGACCGGATCAAGAACATTACGATCAACCAGTTATTACATCATACTTCGGGGCTTTACGGAGGCGATTATATGGGCAAGGTTCTCGGGTGGGACGATCCCATGTTTCGCCGTTTTGATGATACCCATGATGAAATTATTGAATGGGTGCTCAGCGACTATCCTGTAGAAGAGCCAGACGTTCGGTTAGATTACTCCAATTTCAGTTATTGTATATTGGGCAGGATCATTGAACATGTCACCGGTCTGAGTTATGAAGATTACGTGACTAATCAGATACTGACTCCTCTGGGAATCACCAGCATGGAAATAGGTGGCAATACCCTGAATGACAGAAAAACAAACGAGGTTCAGTACTACGGAGATGCGGTGTATGATTTCAATGTAACCCGTATGGATTCTCATGGAGGATGGATTGCCACTACGGCTGATCTGGTGCGACTTATGTGTGCCGTAGATGGTACCAACACACGGCGGGAGATTCTGGACGCGGATATACTGGATCAGATGCTGGCCGGTTCTGATGCCAATTCAAATTACGCCTGTGGCTGGAGTCTCACAGATGGGGGTGACGGATGGCGTCACAATGGAATAATGAGCGGTACAGAAGGTATGATGGGAAGATTAAACGGGTTGTATAGTTATGCAATCATCATTAATTCAGGATATTATGATAGAAATTTGAGGTCTGAATTATATTCTATTATTCCCTCGGCAATTGCCAATGAATCTATCCAGTGGCCCAATGTGGATCTTTTTTGTACGCAGGCCAGTGCGGCTCCCACCAATCTGAATCAGGCTTTTATTAAACCCAGAAGTGCCTACCTGAGCTGGAGTCATACCGGCACGGGCCCGTATCGGATAGAATATCGCAGAGCAGGTGGCATTGCGGTGTATCAGATTGCCGGCTGGTCAGATACCAAAAACTTTACTTTGAAAGGTCTGGAGCCCAATGTGGAGTATGTATGGGGAGTCAGAACCGCCTGCTCGTCCTTTGCTACAGGTGGAAGCTTTACCACTCCACCTGAAAACTACTGCAGTACCTCCTTTCAACTGGGATGCGGGGGCTCGTATGGAATTACGCGATTTGTGGTCGACGGTGCAGGAATCGACAATTCGACAGGATGCGGAGGATTAACTATTTCTCAGGCTTTTACAAAGTACGCGTTGGGCTCAGGTAAAACCTATTCCTTCTCAATTACCAAAAATTCATCGACGGCGGCATTTGCTGGAATTTGGGTGGATCTGGATGGAAACGGGATTTTTGAGGCAGAAGAGAGGCTTTACCGGAACACGATTGCCGGGAATGTGCCTCAGATCAACGGCTCGTTTACCATACCTTCAAGTACAGGTGCTGTGGAGACCACGAAAATGAGGGTCTTTGTTTCAGCCAATGCAGTTCCCGATACTCCCTGTGGCAATCATGTTTTCGGGGAATCGGAAGATTACCTCATTGAAATCTACTCCTGTAGCTCACCGCAAACACCTCCCAATAATCTTTGGGCATTTGGAGTTACGGGTAAAAAAGCCTCCCTATTCTGGAGCCAGACGCTGGGTTCCCCGCCTTACTTACTGGAGTATAAAAAATCGACGTCTTCAGACTGGACATTTGGGGGATTTGTGAGCCAGAAAAGTAAACAGCTAACCGACTTATCTCCGGATACAGAATACGTCTGGCGGGTAAAAAGCCCCTGCTCCAATTATTCGGTCATTGATACGTTCAGAACAAAAGTGGACTATTGCGATGTGCAAATGACCCCATTAGGGGAGCCTTGTGCCTTGTATATTGGAAGAGTGCAGCTATCTGAAAATCAGCTGAATGTCTTAAGTGGATGTGGAGATGAAGGGTATTCTTACTATTCGGTGCCCGACGTAAGCCTGGAGTCTGGCAGTGTCTATAATTTCAATGTGTACAAATCTTCCTCGACCTACAATTCTCATTTGCGAATATGGGTTGATCTCAATGGAGATAAGAATTTTTCGGAACAGGAAATGCTTTATTCGTCGGAAACAGCCACCAATTTCATTTCAAATAAAGGCTCGTTTGCTATTCCTCCTGGCCTTCCCACCGTTTACGGGACTCGTATGCGGATAGTGGTGAAGACAGGAAATCCACCATCAAACCCATGCGGAACATTCATTAACAGTGGCGAAGTGGAAGATTATTTAATTGACATCATAGGTGATGGCATACCAGATTACATTTACCGGCCTCCGCAACCTGTCTCTAATCGTCAGGATCAGGCCCGCAAAGGGATTTTTCTTCAGCCCGGCACGCTGATTGACAGTCAGGAAATTGGTACCTATTCGGGCAAAATTGTTCCCAATTAAACCAACTGAATTTATCATTTTCATTTGCCGAAGTAACTCTTCAATCTGTTTCCAATGACTTCTGCTTGCAAGTTCCGATGCTTCTAAAAAGAAGAATGAACAGCAGCACTATCATTCTGCTGGAAAAATACGGCTTTCGTTATTTCTCTCTTTTAGAGTGAATTAAACGGGCCGGTATTTCATCATCACAAGGCCACTTGGGTAGGGAATGGTTTCAATGAGTTGAAGCGGTTTTCTTTGTGATAAATCGCTGAAAAGTAGTTTGCCAGAACCCAGCAAAATGGGATGAACCGCCAGTTCAATCCGATCAATCAAATCATTCTCCAGCAGGATTTTCGAAAGTTCGGCACCGCCAAAAAGCCAGACATCTTTCCCCGGCAATTGCTTCAGATTTTTGACATAATCCACAATATCTGAATTGACTACCGGCCCCTGAGGAACCTCCTTCAGGGTCCTTGAAACAATAATCCATTGTTTATCGGTAAAATAGCTTTCACCTGCGGCCATCATCACGTCATAGGTTTTTCTTCCCATGAGCAGGGTGTCAATGTTTTCCAGAAAGGCGGTCATGCCGTAGTCTTCTTCAGGATCGGTGAAACACCAGTCGTATTCACCGTTTGGGCCTTCGATGTAGCCGTCTGCCGTAATGGCGAGTTGCAAAATAAGCTTTCTCATAATTCAATTTTATATAAAATGTGCCTTTCCAGCCAATGTCCTTTTTCAATTTTTGGATGATCAAATTCATCGATTTTCTTCATTCCTATTTTCTGCATGACCTTTTCGGATGGAAAATTAGGAAGGGAAGTGAAACTGTAAATTTCTTTCAATCCCAGGTTATCTGCTGCAAACTTCAAACATCTTTTAGCTCCTTCAGTGGCCAGCCCTCTGTTCCAGAAGGCTTTGTCAAGTCGCCAGCCGATTTCAACCACCTCGTCATAGTTAGGCAGAAAGTTGCAGGGTAAGAGACCGATAAAACCAATAAACTTTTTTTCAGGAAGATAATCGACGGCAAAAAAAGTAAATCCGTGTTGTTCTTTTGTACGTATCAATCTTTCAACTCCTTCATCTGAATGTTCACGATTCAGCGTAGAAGGGAAATAGCGGAGTACTTCAGCATCTGCATTCATTTTTGCGAAGTCAGATTTATCCGTTTCCTGCCAATCACGAAACCCAAGGCGTTCAGAGGTAAATAAATACATGTCAATTCAGTTTTGAGCAGCCATCCAGGTAGGTTACAAAGGTACCGTTTTCGGGTGTTTTAAATCCGGGTTGAAGCAGGATGTTATCCACTGCGTGAAACTCAAGTTTAACATCTTTTGCCACAGGTAAATTACTTTCTATACGATCACTACTGTAAAAGCAGCAATCGAAAATTCGATGATTATTCAATGTCAATGCACTCTGACAGGCTGGTATTCCCCACACCTCATTTCTTGCGATCACTACGGCTATATTGTTTTCAAAAGTGATTGGCTGCCCACTTACATCTTGGATTGACTGAACCGCATTGCCGCCGGAGGGGTGCTGAAATGAGATAAACATAAAGCGGTAATCCGGGGTAAATGTGATACCGGTAGGCTCGGAGGATACTGGTGATCTTAGAAATATTCGGACATGCGGATCTGCCTGGGTATGTTCTTTTCCCACCCACCAGACATGATTGTAATCGGTGCTTCCTAAATTTGAGCCGTCCTGCAGAACATAAAGATTTCCCTGGTCATCAAAAGCCAGATTGTCATTCCCGCTTCCCCAGGATTCGCTCACAGTTCCATTTTTCGTGGGGAAGGAGTAACTGGCACCAAAACCTCCGACATACGTTTCAAATTGAGAAGTCGTAGTTCCGCTAATCGGGTCCCCATCAGAAAACCGATAAACGCAGTTTTCTCCTTTTACCGCAAAATAAATCAGGCTGTCGGTGGGGCTTATCTCCACATCTTCAATACCTGCAAACACTGTGCAGCCCAGAATTGCACATTGGGAGTTCACGGTGTTCCTTTCTGCCGGAGTGGAATTATTGAGCAGTACCCAATTCCCTGAGCCATTCTTTGGTCCTTTGTAGGCGTAGAGCTTGCCTGAACTTAAATTCTCAGGCTGATCGGCTACAAACCGAAACAGATAACCAACAGAATCATCCGCCCCCTGGTAAAGAGTGCGTTTGTTGGCATGTATCACCACATTTTCGTGTTTAAAATTGCCCAAAGCCCACAGTTTCTGGTTGTTTACAAGGGTTCTGGTTTGAGGGTTTATTTCAATGGCCCAGCCGCCGTCGTTATAGCCGTTATTGTCAAAATCGGTCGGAGCAATAGCCTCTTCGCAGGTAATGAGCGTGTTCCAGGGAGTTACCGTACCTGAGCAGTTGGCCGCTGTGCCCACCACTGAACTAAAGTCTACCACCGATTCATTATTTCTGATCCAGCGTTTGCTTGCCTTGTCAAAATGGAGGTTCATCAGAGTGACTCCTCCGGAAAAGGGAGGCAATTCATGATTGATGGAAAGCACGCCGCTATCTGCAGAGTAAAGCGGGATAAAGCCAGTGAAATCGAAATTTGAACGCATGCTGCTTTGATCAGAGAGCATTTCGCCTGTTTTGATAATATACTGAAATTGAAAACCTTCCGGCAAATTCATTACAAACGGCTGAGCTCCTCCTTCCAGGCTCACAAAGGAGTTTGCAGGAAGAAAAGTGGAATCTGGTTTAAAGCCAAAGCTCTTCAAAAGGGGCAGCATCAGAGGTAGGACAGCGAATAAAAATCTCATTTTTCAAAGGTCTTTCCAATCTCTGGCAAGATTAAAGATTTGCCGGTATTTGTGAAAGTTTTCATAGCCTCAGCATGATCTATTTTAATGAAAGGAAAACTATCAAAATGGCAACCGATCACCTCTGCACACTGAGTAAACTCTGCCGCCAATGCGGCATCCTCGTACCCCATAGTGAAATAATCGCCAATGGGAAGTATCGCAAAATCAAGTTTCGGGCAGGTGAGCGGGATGAGCTTCATATCCATGGTTAAAGCGGTATCACCGGCATGGTAGAAACAGGATTTGTCATCCCAGATCACAAAACCTCCGGGGTTTCCGGCATAGCTTCCATCTGGTAACGAACTGGAATGAATAGCCGTAACGTATTTTACCGTACCAAAATCAAGTTTCGTTTTTCCGCCCTGATTAAGGCCTATCGTCTTCAGGCCTTTGGCGGTATACCATTCGCTGATTTCAAAATTCGTTAAAATGGTAGCATCGCAGCGTCTGGCGATTGCCTCGGCATCCATCACATGATCACCATGGCCGTGTGTTAAAAGAATATAATCCGCTTCAATATCGTCTGCCGCAATCTCCTGAGCTATGGGATTGCCGGAAATAAACGGGTCGAAAAGAAGCTTTTTGCCGTTAAATTCAATCAAAAAACAGGAATGTCCGAAATAGGTAATGTTCATAGTTGTTCGTTCGTGTTAGCAGTTGGGTATGATAAAAAAATCCCGCTTGTGGCGGGATTTTTACGAAAATAAGTCATTCTTACAGGTAGGTTTCCACCTTTTCATCTTCCAGATTAAACGGCTGGCTGTAAAGCCTTTTTCCGGTGGCCGCGTAGAACGCATTGGCAATAGCCCCACCTGTAGGAGGAATGGCCGGCTCGCCCAATCCGGTCGGTGATTTTCCGTTGTCAACAAAGAAAGCCTCGATTTCCGGTGCTTCGTTCATCCGGATGATCCGGTACGAATCGTAATTCTTTTGCTCCGGCTCTCCGTTTACAAAACTCAGTTTACCAAACATGGCGTGACCCAGTCCATCGGTTATCGCTCCGAATACCTGATTCCGGGCACCACTCTGGTTGATAACTATCCCGCAATCTGTGGCTGCATAAACTTTTGAAAGCGTAGGTTTTCCTTTTATTTTCTTTACCTCGGCTATCTGTGCCACATACGAATTATGTGAAAAATAAACACTGAAACCCTGTGAAACTCCTTTCTTTTTGCCCCACTGAGCTTTTTCTGCCACCAGATTGATGGTGTCTTTAAAGCGATCTGCTTCATACGTAATGGATCCGACCGGATTTTTTATGGCCCGGTCAAGTAATTCAAGACGTAATTTCACCGGATCTTTTCCTGCCGCTTCGGCCACTTCATCGAGAAATGCCTGCTCGGCATAGGCCAGGAAATTGGTAATGGGTGCTCTCCATGGACCAGTAGTAATGGGCGAAACATAGTTTACATTTTCTACCAGGAAGTTATCGATAGCTCCTGCCGGGAAGTTATCCTGACGCGTACAGTTACCGGTGTTCAAACCTACCCCTTTCAGATGAAACGCCGTGATGTTTCCGTTTTTGTCTAAGGCTGCTTTGAACCTGTAGCGAACCGCTGGCCGGTAATATCCGCCGGTGGTGTCGTCTTCTTTGGTCCAGGTGACTTTTACTGGTTTTTTAACGATACTCGATAAGTGAGCCGCCTCTATGGCATACCCGTCATCCAGTCTTCGTCCGAAACCACCGCCCATTTTGGTAAGTTCAATGGATATCTTGTCTTCCGGAATATTCAGGAGCTTTGAAACGGAACCACGTGCCCTTCCCGGAGTCTGCGTAGGACCAGCCATCTCTACCGTTCCGTCGCCTTTCACCCAGGCATAAAAATTCATGGGTTCCATGGGGCTGTGAGGTAGAAACGGACATTGATATTCTGCCTCAATGATCTTATTGGCTTCTGCAAATGCCTTATTCACATCGCCGTCTTTTCTCATTACCTCGGCGTTACCGGTGGCATCCAGGTTGGTTCTGAAAATACGGTCATGATCTGAACTACTTTCCAGGTCTTTATCTTTTTCCCACTCAATTTTCAACTTTTTACGGGCCTGCATAATTTCCCAGGTGGTTTTACCCACAATGGCCACTTTATTGTCAAAGTCAACCACCTCAACGATCCCCGGCATTTTGAGAGCCTCAGAGGCATCATATGACTTTAGTTTCAAACCAAAAGCAGGAGGCCGCTGAATCTGGGCATTGAACATACCCTCTTTTTTCAGGTCAATGCCGAAAAGGCGTTCTCCTTTAAGAAGTCTCGGGTTATCCACGCCTTTGTGCCAGCCACCTATGAGTTTATAGTCTTTGGGATCGCGAAGTTTGACATCAGAAGGCGGAGTGAGTTTCCTGGCCTCTTTCACCAGCTCACCATAGCTTGCTTTCTGGCCATCCAGGCCCATCACCATTCCGTTCTCTGTCTTCAGGGAAGAGGCAGACACATTCCATTTTTTGGCGGCAGCCTCTTTCATCATTTCTCTTACCGTGGCACCAGCCACCCGTAATCTGTCCCAGGAATGCTTGATGGCTCCGCTTCCTCCGGTAAGCTGACGGTCGTATTTGCTGCTGAAGTTTGCCTGTATCACCTGTACTTTTGTCCAGTCTACATCCAGTTCCTCGGCTACAATAACAGGAAACGCTGTTTTTATTCCCTGACCAATCTCAGGATTTGGCGAATAGATAATAACTTCATTGGCAGGAGATATGGCCAGATAGGCATTGAATTCGTGGGCGGCGGCTACAGAGCCAGACTCGATCAGGCCTGCTGCGAAAACTTTGTTACTCACCCAGTTAAAGCCAAGAACCAGCCCCCCCGATACTGCCGAGGCAGACTTTAGAAAATGTCTTCTTGATTGCGTATTGCTCATTTCTTTGTTCTGTTTGATTGGAAAAATAGGAGGACAGACCTTAGTCCATCATTTCACCAGCAAGTTTTACGGCTTTTTTAATCCGGTGATAGGTGCCGCAGCGACAGATATGAGGACTCATCGCCGTTTCGATTTCTTCATCTGTCGGGTTTTTGTTCTGCTTCAGAAAAGCAGCGGCAGTCATCATCTGACCGGCCTGGCAGTATCCGCACTGTGGCACATCTAACTGATCCCAGGCTTTCTGTACAGGATGATCTCCGTTTTCTGAAAGGCCTTCAATCGTCGTTATTTCAGTACCTTCTGCCGACGAAACCGGCATCACACAGGAGCGTACAGGATTACCATCCATGTGAACGGTGCATGCTCCGCACTGAGCTATACCGCAACCATATTTGGTCCCAACCAGATCCGCATGTTCTCTGAGAAACCAAAGTAGGGGGGTGTTTGGGTCAATCTCGGTCTTATACTCCTGACCGTTGATTTTAAGCGTTGTTATTGCCATTGAATTTTTCAGGTTGAAATCAGTACAAGGTACTACAGATACCTCAATAAGTCAAATCTTTGTCTCATTCTGTAGATCAATAGAATGATGACTTTGACGAAACGAATTCCCTCCCTTCCGGTACGAATTTATCCTTTGAAAAATACCCGGTTTACGCGGGTTCCTATTTTGGTGAGGATTTCATAAGGGATGGTATCCAATGTTTCTGCCAGATCGAAAATCGGGAGATTTTTACCAAATATCTCTACGCTGTCTCCTTCGGATGCCGTTACATCTGTGATGTCAATCATCGTCATGTCCATGCAGACATTTCCAATGGTAGGGCAGAGTTTCCCTTTGATCCACACATGTCCTTTGCCATTACTCAGGTGCCTGTCAAATCCGTCTGCATAGCCGATGGCGATGGTCGCAATTTTCATGTCTCTGTTTGCCACTCCCACACGACCATAGCCTACCGTTTCACCCTTCTTTACTTTTTTTATCTGAGAAATGGTGGTCTTTAGAGTTCCCACAGTTTCCAGGGCATTCTGGTTGGTTCCGGTGGCCTCTACGCCATATAGGCCTATTCCCAGACGTACCATGTCAAAACGGGCCTCCGGATATTTCACGATTCCCGAAGAGTTAGCAATGTGACGAAGCGGCTTTTCCTCTAATACTCCGATGATCTCTTCTGACATCCTGGAAAAACTGGAAATCTGGTCCTGGGTGAACACAGTATGCTGTTTGCTGTCTGCTGCGGCCAGATGACTGAAAACGGAGGCAATTTCTATCTGTGTGGTACTCTTGAGAATGTTTTTAAGCTCTGGGAGGTCTTCTGCATAAAAACCCAGACGCTTCATACCTGTATCCAGTTTCAGATGCACCTTCACTTTTTGCCGGATGTCCTCATCGTCGAGAAATTTCAGGAAGGATTTCAGAATAGGTAAGCTGTAAAGTTCCGGCTCCAGATTGTAGTCAATGATTTTCCGGAAACTTTCCTGCTGAGCATTGAGTACCATGATAGGCAGCCTGATTCCATTCCGTCGAAGGTCTACACCTTCATCTGTATACGCCACAGAAAGGTAGTCTACCCGGTGATACTGCAATAAACTGGCAATCTCGGTACTTCCGCTTCCGTAAGCCGAAGCTTTCACCATCACCATGAGTTTGGTTTTTTCGGGCAAAAGACTCCGGTAGTAATTAAGATTATGGGTGATGGCATCCAGATTGATTTCAAAAACGGTCCCGTGAATTTTACGGGTAAGCTGCTCTACTATTTTTTCAAAACCGAAGTTTCTTGCCCCTTTTACCAGAATGAGCTCGTTGGAAAAAGAAGACATTTTGTGTTTTTCATGGAAATCGGAAACTGAAGGGTACGTGGTTATTTCATCAAATTGCCCTTCGAGACTTTGAAAGTCGGGACCAATACCGATTAGTTGATCTACTCCGGCACCTTCAATAAGATCCTGAATTTTACGATAAAGCTCGGTTTTATTGAGCCCGCTTTGAAGCACGTCACTCAAAATAACGGTTTTCCGGCGATTCGTATGGTGCTGATTCATGAAATTCAAAGCCATTCCCAGTCCGCCGAAATCATTGTTATAACTGTCATCGATGAGGTAACAGTTGTTAATGCCTTCCTTGAGTTCAAGTCGCATAGGGACGGGTCTGAGCAGATCTACGCCCTGTTGAATACGCGAGGCGATAAGATCTTCCGGAAACTTCTCTTTCAGCAACAGAAAGGAAGCAAAGAAACAGTGAATGGAATTTTCAATGGAGGCATCGTCTGTAAAAGGCAGCGTGAGGGCATATTCATCGCCATTCCAGTAGATTTGGATCAAGGTATGGCTCTTTCTTTTCTGGACTTCCACCAGGGTAGAGCCTTTTCCTTTTTTCGACCAGGCAATCAGCTCCAGCTTCGGATTTACGGCCTTCAGAAATATCCGGATTTCCTCGTCCAGGTCAGCAAAATCCTGGCAGTAAATGAGTGTTTTGGCCTGCCTGAAAAGCCTTAATTTTTCCGTGATTTTTTGTTTCTGACTTCTGAATCCCTGGCTATGGGCAGAGCCTATATTGGTGAAAATACCGATTTCCGGCCGGATGATTTCCTGGAGTGCCTGCATTTCTGCCGGCTGCGAAATTCCGGCTTCAAAAATACCCAGTGTATGCTGGGCATTGATTTGCCAGACAGAAAGAGGCACACCTATCTGTGAATTGTAACTTCTGGGGCTTTTTACCACTTCAAAATACGGCTGAAGCAGGGTGCTAAGCCATTCTTTTACAATGGTTTTTCCGTTACTTCCGGTAATGCCCACCACAGGGAGGTCAAATTTCGAACGGTGCTCCGCAACCAGTTTCTGGAGGGCGTCCACCGTGTTTTTGCAAGGATGAAAAGTGGCTCGTTGAAGCAGATCGGGATGTTTCAGCGTCCAGCTTTCATTGACAAGAAATTCGTTAACTCCGGCGTCAATAAGGTCTGAAATAAACTGGTGACCGTCATGTCTTTCGCCGCTAATGGCAACAAACAAGGTTTCGGCTGGCTGTGACAGAAATCTGCTGTCGGTCAGGAGGATGGTTTTGTTGGTTTGCAAATCGGAAATTTGTGGTATAAATCGCAAAGTTACGCGATCCTGCATGCATTTCTAAAATCCCCGGTTCAGATTTCTTGTAACTTTGCGGCTATGATAGAAACGCACGCTCATATCTATGATCAATCCTTTGATGAAGACCGCACCGAAATGCTTCAGCGGGCCCGACAGGTTGGAGTAGAGCAAATCTGGATGCCAAACTGTAGCAGTGAGACTATTTCACCCATGCTGGAGCTGGCCAGGGAATATCCCGGCTTTTGTATTCCCATGATGGGTTTGCACCCGTGCTATGTCAATGAAAATGTGGATGCGGAATTAAAAGAAGTTGGTCTGCAGCTTGAAAAAGGGATTTTTCCGATGATCGGAGAAATTGGACTCGATTTTTACTGGGATCTCACTTTTGTGAAACAGCAGGAAATGGCTTTTCTAAAGCAACTGGAGCTGGCAAAAAAATACAATCTGCCCATTTGTATCCATTCCAGAAATTCCAAAGACCATTCGCTCAATGCAATCATCAGGTGTTGCGAACTTATAGAGCAGTTTAACTGGAGCGGCTTGCGGGGTATTTTTCACTGTTTCTCGGGTAATCTGGAAGAGGCAAGAAGGGTGATTGGTCTCAACTTCAAATTGGGGATTGGAGGCGTTTCTACTTTCAAAAACGGCGGACTGGATAGGGTTCTTCCTTATCTTTCAATTTCTGATCTTGTACTTGAGACAGATTCACCCTATCTGGCACCTGTTCCTTATAGAGGTAAAAGAAATGAAGTAGCTTACCTGCAACTGGTAGCCCGACAGATTGCTCTGCTTATGGGCGTCAATGAAGAAGAGGTAATAAATCATACGGTCAAAAACTCGAAGATATTTATTGATCGCTAACCTTTCAAAACCGTAAAGATGCTTTACCTCATTTTTCAAGTATTCAGGAGGTTTTGCCCAGTATTTTCGGTGTAAGTTTCCTGAAGAATTTTGTTTTCCGCTGTAATTTTTTAGCATCGTAAGTTAATTTTTGATCAGATCCCTTCTACCCATGCTTAATCGTTCTTTCTTATTCTTTTTCTTTCAACTGGTCTCAGCGAGCTTGCTAGCTACTGAAATCGCGAACTACCGTATTTCAGTTTCACTGGATCCATCCCGCAAATCACTGCAAGGGGAGCAGATGCTGGAGTGGACTAACACCTCAGAGGTAGAGGTAAAAGAATTGCAGTTTCATCTCTATCTCAATGCTTTCAGAGATGCGAACTCCACTTTTATGAAAGAATCAGGCGGACGGCTTCGTTCCGACGTCATGGATTCGGAGGGTTTCGGAAACATCTATATCACCTCTATCAAAACTTCTTCAGGCACTTCCTTGCTCAGGAGTTTGAAATTCATTCAGTCCGATGATCAGAACCGCGACGATAGAACGGTGGCGTCCCTCCTGCTTCCTGAACCGGTGCAACCCGGAAAGACTATCAGGTTGAACATGGAATTTAAAGCCAAACTACCCAAAGTTTTTGCCCGTACCGGCTGGGGACGCGACAACTTCTTTATGGTAGGGCAGTGGTTTCCGAAAATCGGGGTTTTTGAGAAAAACGAAAACGGGAATTGGGGCTGGAACTGCCATCAGTTTCATGCAAATACCGAGTTTTATGCTGATTTTGGGAAGTATCACGTGCAGATTCGGCTTCCTGAGGAGTACAAGGTGGGAGCCACCGGTGTGCAGACTTCAGAAATTAGATTAAAAGGAGGATTGAAACTGCTTACGTTCGAGGCCGATCAGGTGCATGATTTTGCCTGGACAGCCTCTCCGCATTACCTCATTTTTGAAACCGTGCACCGAGGTATCCGATTACGGGCGTTTATGCAGCCCGAGCATGCTTCACAACATACACGGTATTTTGATGCGGTAAAAAAAGCGATTGATTACTACACTAAAACGCTCGGGAAATATCCCTATGAAACGCTGACTCTGGTAGACCCGCCTTTTCACAGCAGCGGGGCAGGAGGCATGGAGTATCCCACGCTCATAACCTGTGGCTCGTATTGGGGTCTGGGTAAATGGCAGCGATTCCCCGAAATCGTCACGGTGCATGAGTTCGGACACCAGTATTTTCAGGGTATGCTGGCCAGTAATGAGTTTGAACAATCATTTATGGATGAAGGATTTAATCAGTACATGGAAGGCAGAATTATGGATGAGGCATACGGACCCGGTTCTCAGCTTAATCTCCTCGGATTTACGGTGGGTGATACGGAGTCGTCCCGTTTATCGTATGTGTCCATGGAGTTTCCCGAGCTCTCAGAGATTGACCGGAAAGTCTGGAATTACCCGAAGGGAACCTATCCTGTGATGACCTATACCAAAACGGCCACCGTTCTGAAAACCCTTGAAAATTATCTGGGAAGAGCACAAATGGACAAGGTGTTGAAAGCCTATTTTGAAACCTACCGATTTAAGCACCCAAAACTCAGCGATTTTGAAAAAATACTTAATGAGGTCACCGGGACCGACTACAGCAGGTTTATATACGATACTTTCCGTAAACCCTACTCCTGTGATTATGCGATTGATTCTGTGAAGTTTGATGGAAAGGAAGGTCAGGTTTTTATTTCAAGAAAAGGTAAGCTTTCCTTACCCATGGATATTTCTTTCACCTACGCCGATGGAAGTTCAGAACTTATTGCCTGGGATGGAGAGGAAGCCCTGAAGATCATAACGACAAACCAAAAACTTTCAGAAATACGGCTTGATCCTCAACGGAAAAACCTGCTTGATCTAAATCTGGTCAACAACTCGTGGACAGACCAGAAACTCAACGGTGTGCTTGGTAAATACATGGCCAAAATGACCTTTTGGCTTCAGCACGTAGTTCAGGCTTTCCTTTTCTGGATCGGATAAACCCTTAGCCCGAAATAACGACTTTGGCTCTCTCACAAATACCTCCGATAGGTGGATTGTATTTTGAAACGCCCACCGTTACCAGTTTCACATCGGGATACGAAGTTCTCGTCTGAGCTATGATCTCATAAGCCACGTGTTCCAGCAGCCGGTGTTTGTGCTGCATCACATGAAGTACCAGTTTGTAGAGGTCTTCGTAGTTTATGGTGTCTTTAAGGCGGTCTGAAGCGGCGGCTTCTTTCAGATTTGTTTCTATGGTGAGGTCAATGGAATACTTGTTTCCAATCTTTTGCTCTTCATCATAATAACCATGATAGGCAAAGAATTCCATGCCTTCCAGTGAGATAAGCCCCATCTTTTCAGAAATTAGAGATTGTCAAAAAATGATCCGCTACCCGATGGTTTTTCTTCTTTGGGAGGTTCTGGTGCAGATTCGGCAGATGATGCTTTTTCCTGCATAGCTTTTTTCAGGGCGGCTTTCACTTTGTTTACTCGGTCAAGCATTTCTTCTGTAGCCTGCTCTCCTGTGAGCGGAATCTCGGGCAGCGATTCTATAGCCGGAGTTTCTTTTTGTGGAACAGACCGGCCTGCGATCAAACGGTCCTTCAGGGCTTCCAATTCTTCCCATTTCTCTGAACTGGCCAATCGGGCTTGTTCGGCCCAGCTACCAGGGTCGTGCATAGCATAACTGGGGCCTGCAGCCACAAGCAGCTCTTTCACCCGGTAGGCCGGGATGGTTGCCAGATCTCTGAAGGTATGGATTCCCTGATTTTTAAGCAGCTCATCGATTTTAGGGCCAATACCTTCTATAAGGGTGAGATCGTCGTTATTTGGCTGAATCTCCGATTCTTCCTGTATTTCTTCTTCCTCTTCGAGTATGAGATTATTGGCCGATGAGGCAAAACCCTGTATTTCTTCTTCTTCCTCTTTGATCTCTTCCGTGGTCTCTTCTATGATGGTTCTTTCTACTACGAGCTCAGAAACCACTACTTTTTCTTCCACTTTATCCGTAGAAACACCCAAAGCCTCCAGTCGGCTCAAAGTGGCTGTTGTAAGGGCCTTAAGCTGATTCACCAGCTCTTGCTTATAGGATTCCAGTTTAGTGATATCGGATTCCAGATTCTGTTGACGGCCAATGAGTTGTTTTTCGCTTTCAGATACTTCCTGTTTCGCCGATTCCACAATTCGTAGGGCTTCGTTTTGGGCATTTGAAAGCACTTCCTTGACTTCTGCACGGGCATTTGCAAGTTCCTCCTCAGATTCGGCCCTTGCTTTTGAGATCATTTCATGACATTTAAGTCGTGACTCTTCCAGATCTTTTTCTGCCTGATACCTGGCCTGCTCGGTGATTTTATTGCTGGTATTTTCAGCGGTCTGAAGCGTTTTTATCAGAGACATCTCTACCTCTCTTAATTTAGCAGCTTCTTTCTCGGCTATCTCGAGTTGCATTCTGAGCATACGGGCTTCATTACTGGTACGTTCCCATTCATTGGCCAGGTTATTCAGAAAGATGTCAACTTCTTCTATGTTATAGCCTCTAAAAGACTTTTCAAATTCGTGCTGTTTTATCTCCAGAGCGGTGATTTTCATAAACTTATTTTTAGGAAAAGAGATTTTGACAAAAATACAGGGTTTTTATCAAAATGGGCAGTTTGATATCTATTTTTACTCAGAACGCTGGTCTTTGGGCTATATTTGATTCAAAGACCAAAGCGATAGTGAGCGGTCATCACTGGCAGAAATAAGCCGTGTATCTGATAGCCAGTGAAGACGATTTACCGAAGTGCCGTGGCCGGCGTGACGGGCCCGGTCAATAACTTTGAGCAACCTGAAGGTCTCGGCATCCCAAATCTTAATCGACTTATCCATGCTGCAGCTGGCAAGAAACTTTCCGGAAGGTGCGTAACTCAAATGATTGATCGTGTACATATGAGCCACTATTTCCTGTGAAAGTCCGTAGTTATTTTCTACATCCCATACTTTCATTCTGGCATCTCTGCTACCGCTTATTAGAAGCTTAAAGTCTGGCGAATAGTGCAACGAAAATACGGAGTTATCATGAGCGGTGAATTGAAATTTCAGATCAAAGTTTTGCAGGTCGAAAATCCGAATACTGTTATCCGAGTATCCCGCAGCCAGATGGCGTTCTACAGGATTTATCGCCAGAGTCCTAACGCTTTTATCTGAGGCCTTTAAATGCTTTACAAAGGACAGTTTCTCTGTATCCAGAACGGTAATAACCCCATCTCCTCCCGCCACAAATAGATAATTCTGGTAGCTGATGATATCGAAAACGTAGGATTTATTGAGTGCCACGGAGGCCAGTTGCTTTTTTTCGGAGAGGTCAAAGAGCCTCAGACCTTCGAAATTCTCTGCAATCCAGAGATGAGACTCATTTCCAGACGGTTTGTGAATGGCGTAAATGGAGTTATTCATCTGAGCCAATGGCTTTCCGATATCCGGAATATCGGTATTCCATTCAACGAGCAAACCATCTCCCGCCACCGAGAAAAACTGACCTGCGTTAGTGCCTCCAGAGATTCCATAGACGCAGTCTCTATGCCCTGTAAAAGACTCAATTTTCTCTACTTGAAATTTCATTGGCACGTTATTATTGGCAACTTTGGAGCATCAAAGATAGACTATGCCTGTACGCTTTCAAAAAGTCTGTGAATCGGGGGCTCATCTGCTGGTCTGGGAGGCCACCGAGCAGGCTGAAGAATTGCTTGCTTTTTTGCCTTCTTCTATTCTTACCGATGCCGAGCTACTTGAGGTTAAATCACCGGCAAAAAAACTGGAACTAATGAGCAGCAGAGTAGCCATCCGCTATCTGGCAAATCAACTCGGAGTCAGCTTTGACGGTATTCGGAAAGATGAACACGGCAAACCCTACTTGGTCAATTCTTCCTGGCAAATGTCTGTAACCCATTCCCGAAAGTTTATGGGCGTAATTATGCATCCCGAAAAACCGGTAGGGATTGATTTGGAACTCCCTCAGCCTAAAATGTGGAAAATCCTTCCCCGATTATTTAATGAGCAGGAAATTGCAGATATAAATGGTGACCTTAACCGAATGTCCATTTACTGGTCTGCCAAAGAAGCTCTGTATAAACTCTACGGTAAAAGGTCAACCGACTTCAGAACCAATCTGCTGATACATAAAAATAATCATTTACTTACCGGGGAAATTATCATGCCCGATCATCACCAGCTACACCAGCTTTTTTATCAGCCTGTCGATGACTATTTCTTAATCTGGGCGATTTAGATTTTCCAGAACCTCATTAAACGAAATTCCGAAATGAGATTCATCAAAAATGGCTTTTCCGTTTTTTAGGACGATAACCTGCGGAGATTCATGATATACCCCAAGATCATCCGCTATGGCATTAGAAACAGATCTGAACTTCAAAAGATCGACGAGGTAGGGCTTTAAATCACCGGCTTTCTCATTATCCCAGTTTCTTTCCATCCGGTGAAGAGCGGTGCCGCTTATAGGACAGGTGGTGCTGTGTTTAAAAATCATGACCGGCTTTTCTTCCGATTCCTTTTTTATTTCGGCAAGCTGGGCTTCCGAGGTAATGTAGTTCCAGTTCATTGAAAAATACTATCCGTAAAAAATTTTAGAACAGAGAAGCAATCGGCCTTAGTTCCTCAGACTATCAGATTGTCAATAAGTCGTACTCCATCCAGATAAGCCGCGATACAAAGGGCATTATTACCTGGAGAAAGCTTCTCATTGAGCGGTTCGAGCGTAGCAAAATCGGCAATATCAAAGTATTCCAGATTGAATTCTGGGCGGGCAGAAAAGAAATCAATCAGCTGTTCTTTGATTTCGCATATTGGCATTCCGTTGATCAACCTTACAGAAGCTTCTCTCAATGCCTGATAGATGGCCGGGGCATTGGTGCGGGCATCAGCAGATAAACGGGCATTTCTGGAAGACATTGCCAGCCCATCATTTTCTCTGAGTGTAGGACACGGTACAATTTCAACGTTAAAATGGAGGTCTTTGACCAGTCTGTTAATTACGGCTACCTGCTGTATGTCTTTTAATCCGAAATACGCCCTGGTTGGTTCTGCAATATGGAAAAGTTTGGCTACCACTATTCCCACCCCATTAAAATGACCCGGTCTGAACTGTCCTTCCATTACCTGCTCCAGATTTCCGAAATGTAGTTTCAACTGTGGCGGTTCGGGATACATTTCATTGGCATCGGGTACAAATACTACGTCGCATCCAGCTTTTTCCAGCATTTCGCAATCCCTCTCCAGAGTTCGTGGGTATTTCGCCAGATCATCGGGATTGTTAAACTGAGTGGGATTCACAAAAATACTGCATACCACCAACTCATTTTCTGATTTCGCCCTATTAATGAGCGATATATGCCCTTCGTGAAGAGCTCCCATAGTAGGCACAAAACCAATAGATCCCGTTTGGGATTTCAAATATGCTTTGGTTTCAAAAATGTTCTTGAAAATTTGCATGCTTTTACTCTTCGTAATTCTTTTTTCTACGACCCAAGGTCATCATTACAACTCCTCCTAGAATAACCCCACTGGCCAGAATCATACTTCCGCTAAGTTTTTCACCAGCCAGAAAATACCCGAGAAGTATTGCCACCACCGGATTTACATACGCATAGGATGAAACCAGAAGTGGAGGAGCATGATTTATGAGCCAGACATAGGAGGTATAACCTATGAATGAACCTATAAAAATAAGATAAGCCAAAGCCATGTAGGTGTCTTTACCCGCCTGAATAGTTAAACTGAACTGATCTTTTTCGGTCAAGAGTGAAATAACAAGAGCTACTAATCCACCTGAAACCATTTGAATGGCAGTACCCTGTAATCCTTTGGCCTGCCTGATGCGAGGGCTGATGATAGATCCCAATGCCCATACCACTGAGCCGAACACTACCACTAAAAAGGGCCAGAAAGGGAGCTTATCTTCATTCTGTATAGCGAAAGGGTTAAACAAAAGAAGAACCCCTATCATTCCGGTGAAAATACCTGCCAGAGACAGCCAGGTAGGTTTGGTTCGGCTAAAAAAAAGGAAATCGAGCAAAAATGTCCAGAGCGGTAGCATGGCTACCAATAAGGCCACCAGCCCGGAAGGAATATACAGGATGGCATAGGCTACTGACGTGGTTCCCAGTCCGGTAAGCAAAAATCCTATAAAGGCACTTCCTTTGATCAGATGGAAGTGGCTTGGTTTTTCTCTGGTTAAGGCAATAGCCCAAAGGATAAAGCCTCCTATCACAAACCGAAGCATGGTAAGCCAGATAGGGGGAAGCTCCTCAAGGCCCAGTTTGACGCCCAAATAGGTGCTTCCCCAAATGATATATACCAGGAATAGATTTAAAAAAAGATTGGTTTTGTAATTTGAAGATACCTGCATCCGGTTATTCTACTGTTACAGACTTTGCCAAGTTTCTGGGCTGATCCACATTTCTGCCCCTCAATACGGCAATGTAATACGAAAGTAATTGCAAAGGAACTGAGGCCAGAAGCGGAGTAATCATTTCATGACCTGACGGTATTTCAATCACGAAATCTACCATATTTTTGACTACTTCATCCCCTTCATTCACTACCGCAATTACTCTTCCCTTTCGGGCTTTTACTTCCTGTATGTTCGAGACTACTTTTTCGTAAGAGCTGTCTTTGGTGGCAATGAATACTACAGGCATGTCTTCGTCTATAAGAGCAATTGGCCCATGTTTCATCTCAGCTGCCGGGTAACCTTCAGCATGTATATACGAGATCTCCTTCAATTTAAGAGCACCTTCCAGGGCTACCGGAAAATTGACTCCACGGCCAAGGAAAATGAAATTGGAAGCAAAAGTAAATAGTTTGGATATCTCCTTTATTTCTTCGGCTTTGGCCAGAATTTCTCCGATTTTATTCGGAACCGCCGCCATTTCTGCCAGAAGCAGTCGGTATTCGCTTTCTGTTAGGGTTTCTTTCTGTCTTGCAACGGCCAGAGCCATGAGGGTTAAAACGGTAACCTGGGCAGTAAATGCTTTGGTACTGGCTACTCCGATTTCCGGCCCCGCATGTGTGTAAACACCAGCGTCAGTAAATCGGGAGATGGAAGAGCCCACTACGTTACATATTCCGAGAATAGTTGCTCCTTTTCGTTTGGCGAGTTCCAGAGCGGCCAGTGTATCGGCAGTTTCGCCGGATTGAGAAATTGCAATAACAAAATCTCCTTCTCTTATAATCGGATTCCGGTATCTGAATTCCGAAGCATATTCTACCTCTACATTGATTCTTGCCAGCTCTTCAAACAGATATTCTCCCACCAGACCCGCATGCCAGCTGGTTCCGCATGCTACAAAAACAATGCGTTTGGCTTTGGCAAGTTTATCCATGTAATTTATCAAACCGCCCAGCTGAATATGTGCGGTTTCGGCATTGAGTCTTCCCCGCATACAATCTGCGACAGATTTTGGCTGCTCAAAAATCTCTTTTAGCATGAAGTGGTCAAAACCTCCCTTTTCTATACTTTCGAGTTCAAGCTCCACGGTTTGAATAAATGCTCCTTTCTCCTCGTTTTGAAGGGTTTTTATCGTCAGCTCATTGTCCTGTACGATAGCTATTTCGAAATCGTCAAGATAAACTACCTCCTTCGTATACTCGATAATTGGTGTGGCATCGGAAGCAAAGAAATATTCTTCATGCCCTACACCGATGACTAATGGGCTCCCCTTTCGGGCAGCAATTAACTGACCGGGACGGTCCTTGTCAATGATAACAATGGCATAGGCTCCAACTACTTCGGTCAGTGCAAGCCGAACAGCCTCCTCCGTGGTACATCCTTTGTGTTTTTGAATATCTTCAATGAAATTAATCAGAACCTCCGTATCTGTTTCACTATCAAAAGAGTAGCCTTTGTTTAGTAAGGACTTTTTGATGGAGGCATAGTTTTCGATAATTCCGTTATGGATGATGGCCAGATGCTGTCCCTGCGAAAAATGTGGGTGAGCATTCACGTCGTTTGGCTCACCATGCGTGGCCCATCGGGTATGACCAATACCCACGCAGGCATGAAGTTCTTTGCCCTGAAGTTCATATTCCAGGTCAGATACCTTTCCTTTTTTCTTGTAAACTTTAAGTCCGTTTCCGTTGAGTAATGCAATACCGGCACTGTCGTAACCTCGGTATTCCAAACGTTTTAACCCCTTAATTATCAATGGGGCGGCCTCCCTGTGGCCCGTGTAAGCTACAATTCCGCACATACTTTTTTTTGTTATTAATTAGAGTAGAAAATCTGAATTTGTTGTGTCAACAAGTGGTAAAAATAAAGAAACTATACCTACGGGAGGTATAGTTTCTCTCAAATCTATTTAAAGGATATGGCTTACTCTGAATAGTACAAATTAAGTTTGAAATTACGTAGCACCATCCGGTTTAAACCTGCATTGAAAACGATGGCGGTTCCCGGGTTGGAGGTAGGAATTGCTGGTACCAGGATCAGACCATTGTCACTTCGTTTTTTAATGGTAATGTCCTGAAGATAAGGTGTTACATCTGCCAGGAATTTATTCGTGGAATCTACGTAAGTCGTAAGGAATCCAGAATTCGACCCCAGAAAATTATTGACGTATGAATAATCACCGTTCACTCTTTTCACGCTGTTTCCTTCCATTTCAAGAAACGTAACAAACGGGGCATTAGGATACTGCTTGTTAAATGTACTCTTATCGGCCTCAAACTCAAGAACCGCTCGTTTGATCTCCGGATTCTTTAATGCACCCAGACCAGGGAATTTGACCCTTGTGGCCAATCCGGCAGATGCCTGCAGGTACGTATTCCCATTCGTTTCACTTTGTTTTAATGTATTTCCTTTTGAGGTAAGCCCGGCCAGAACCGTACCGTTTCTCTCAGCAATCACCCGGTTGAACCGGTTTCCTGTAAATTCGAATTGATAACTTAGGGCTGTGGTATCTCCTTGGTTATGAACGTAATACACTAAGGAAGAGGTGGCCAGATTCGAAGATAGTGAGTTTAGGTTAAAAGAAGTAACCGAGTTTGCACCGGTGGAGGTGAAAACAAAACCACGAAAAGCGTTACTAAAGGCTTCGCGGTCTTCAGCGGTTTCGGTACCTTCCAGTTTTTTAAGTTCTTCCCCTATTACATCAGGAAGTCTGATCCTGAGGTATAACGGCAGACTGTCATTAGCCGTTCTCATATCGCTTCTTTCGAAAGTTACCGAGGCAATAGGAGTGGGTTCATAGGAAACCTCGCTGTCATAATTGTAATTTTTTGAAGGCAATGAAGCAGATAAACGATGCACATTCAGGGTCATGCGGCCTGTGCTGTCACCGAATACAAGATTATCCCGGTTTACCAATCGAATAACCAGAGAGTCGAAAACCTGCGTATCCAGAATATCAAATGGAATGGCAGATAAGGCCCCGGTGAGTGGATTGGCCTCCTGAGGTAAGGTCGGTTGCAAATAAGCCGATGCCGTAATTTTACCCAAAACAGGATCAGTGTAACTACCTACCAGTGCCGCTGCCTGACCGGATGTTATGGCTGAATCCATTAGATAGGTACCCAATTCCAGACTCAGCGTATCGGTAAAATAGGTTTCTTCCTGATTATCAGTGCCCGGAAAACGAATATCTGTGGGATTCTCGCAGGCAAAAAAGAAAGCGGAAATCAGCACGAAAGCCGAATTCCGCATCACTTTGAATGTATTAGACATGAAATTAGTCTGCCAGTTCTGTATAAAGGTTATAAAACGTATCGGTAATATCTTCATCCTCAATCTGAGCATTTATTTTTCGCTCAGCAATTTCGTCCACAATTGATTCCAGACTTTCGTTCAATCCGTGATTTGCTTTCACAACGGCATCAGCGTATTCACAACCAATTTTGATAAACCCGCTAAAATCCCTGCTCCTTAAATTGGCCAGGTTTTCGTCTGAGATGTCCATCATTTTGGCTTTTGAAATCACATCCTCGCTGAACTTATGATCGAATACGTTATTGTAAACGGTAAAAACCGACTTCGTATTTTTGAAGATAGGGTCGTTTTTGTAAGTTGTTTTCAAATAAAGAGGAACAAGGGCGGTCATCCAGTCGGTACAATGCACTACATCTGGGGCCCAGCCTAGCTTTTTGACAGTTTCCAAAGCTCCTTTACAGAAGAAGATGGCACGCTCATCATTGTCATCATGAAAAGCTCCGGCCTTATCTGTAAATACAGTTTTTCTCTGGAAATAATCCTCATTGTCAAGAAAATAAACCTGCAGCTTAGCTGCGGGAATAGATGCCACCTTGATAATCAGTGGTTTCTCATCTTCTCCTACTGTGATATTGATCCCCGATAACCTCACCACCTCATGCAAACGGTTCTTTCTTTCGTTGATTGTTCCGAAACGAGGCATCAGAATTCTGATTTCCATTCCCCGCTCCTGCATTTCCTGAGGTAATTTTCTGGTTAAAGTAGCTATCTTGGATAATTCTAAAAATGGGTCAATTTCACTTGTAAGATAAAGAATACGAAGTTTACTCATATAGAATGTTTTTGGTCAGAAATCCGGAATAGCTTCCGATTTGAGCTGCAAAGATACTAAAAAAAATCCTATTAAATCACAAACAATTCTTTCGTAAGAGTTTTAACACGGTAGATTTCAGCCCTTTTAGTGCCAATCCTGGTGACTGGATTTTATTTGAATGCAGCGTGGATTTAAGCAAACTCAGTTATTGTTCAATGAACCTGAAAAAGCCTGCTTCGTTCTTAACCAATTGCACCCTCTCTGCTTTTAAAGCCTCATTTATCTCGGTAAGAATGCTTGCATTTCCTGAAATGATATTTTCAAAGTAGGCTGTGAGGTCTGTTCCTGCAATTTCTTGAGCTGCACTTTTGTAACCTTCATAGGTGTAGCCGATGTAGGGTTTGCCATATCGCCTCCAAAGTAATCGCATGAGGTCATCCAGGTTCTTTTTTCCGGATGTGGAGGTTTCTATGAGATGATTCAATATAAGAGCGGCTGCGGCTCCTTTGTGATACACAGAAACCTTTCGGTCAGGTGCTCCTTTTTTATAGCCGTCAAGCCATAAATCCCAGGAACTCTCTAACAAGGAAAGGTCTGCTTTGTCAGCGGTTTCAAAATGTCTTCTCAGCGTAGTTTCCAGTTCATTGAGATAAGTCGCTTTATCAAATACTCCCGATCGGTAAAGCATCCAGTCGCCGTAAAACGTGGTCAGTCCTTCTGCCACAAAGCAGGTGGAGAAATACATCTCCCGGGAATAATCATAAGGCAGAAGTTCCACAGGTCGAATGCGTTTTATGTTCCATGCATGAAACAGCTCGTGGGAAGATAATCCTAACAGGTCATTGTACCATGCTTCAAATTTTTCGGTATCTGGCCCGAGGGTCATCATAGTTGACCGGCTATGCTCCACACCATGGTATGCCGCTTCCTGACTAATCAGTAGCATGAAATGAAAACTATCCCCAGGGAATTCTCCAAAAACTTCTATCTGAGCTCTCGTAAACTTTATGAAGTCTTTTCTGAGGAGCTCAGTCGGGAGTTCCCAGGGGCCTTTAATCCACAGATGAAAATGAACCGAATCAATTTCATAATCGATATGCTGCAGTTTGGATGCAATAAAAAAGGGAGAGTCAACGAGTTCGTGGTAATCGTTGGCAGAAAATACCGTCAGGTCCTCTTCACGCGTATACCTCATTCCTCCTGCTATGTCATTGTTAGGCTCAAAATGAACAGTCATTTCGCAGGGTTCACTCATTCTGTCCGGATGATACATGCAGCAATTCACCGGATTGATATAAAGAAAATCTTGTTGAATACAGCTTCCTCCTGCATTTACCACATCGGCATAAAACTGATAGCGGATTGTTAGTGTACCAACCGTGGGGTTTACCAAAAGCCACTCATCTTTGCTGATTTTTGCTATTTCCAGAGGGATGTCTTTTTCTTTGAAAGCCTTTACTTTCCGGATATATTGTGCAAAATTCTGAAGCTCGTATCTGCCCGGACGCCAGGCCGGGAGCTGTACCTTCGTTTCACCGGAAGGGCAATTTTCTAATGTTAAGCTTACATTCAGATAGTTTGAACCATCACCTGCAGGATTTATTTCGTACTTCATTCCCAATTAAATGTTTGATAAAAAGAAAGTATTCTCTATTTTTGCACTCCCAAATTTAAGGATAGGACAACAATAATTGAATTAGAATGAAGCGGACATTCCAGCCATCAAATAGAAAGCGTAAGAATAAGCATGGGTTTCGTGAGCGTAACAGCACACCGGGCGGTCGTCGTGTATTGAAAGCCCGCAGAGCCAAAGGAAGATGGAAACTGACGGTTTCTGACGAGAAATCGCACAAATAAATCTTAGAAATTCTGGCAAAGAAATTGGAAGCCGCCTCATGGGTGGCTTTTTTGCTATATTTATTTCGTGAATAGGCTAACGTTCAAAAAAGAGGAAAGGCTGTGCCACAAAAAGAAGATAGACGCCCTTTTTGATAAAACAAATGAGGAGAATATAAGCTTTGCCCGTTATCCTGTTCGCTTAATTGCTTCCAAATCAACCGAACTGCCTTTAACGCAGGTTTTGTTTTCTGTTCCCAAACGGCGATTTAAAAAAGCAGTGGACCGTAACTTGTTAAAAAGGCGATTACGTGAAGCCTACAGGCAACATAAGCATCTGCTCCCGGAAGAGCCTGTTTTTCATCTGGCCTTTCTTTATACCGCCGCAGATCATCAATCTTTTCAGGCGATTGAAGCGTCAATTCGGAAATTATTGCAACAATTGTCAGAAAAATATGCCATTTAGCATAAGTGGTGTATAATTTGCGTTAAAACTTAAGACTTAGCTGATTCCCAATGAACCGACTAAAAAAGAGTCTTCTACTGATAGCAATCCCGGTGGCGGTGCTTCTGGTGAGTTTTAAATTCGATGACAGGTACTTTGAAATCGCAAAGAACCTCGATGTGTTCGCTACACTTTTCAAGGAAGTGAATTCACTTTATGTGGATGAAATAAGCCCCAATAAAATGATGCGAACAGGCATAGAGGCCATGCTTGCCGAACTCGATCCTTACACGAATTTTTTCCCGGAAGATGATATTGAAGATTATCGAACCATGCACGCCGGAAAGTACAATGGTATCGGTGCTACGGTAACTTCGAGAAATGGTGCTCAGACCGTTACGATGGTTTACGAGAAATCTCCGGCAGATCTGGCCGGAATGAAGATCGGGGACGTTATTACCAAAATCAACGGCATAGCAGTGGCTGGACGTAGCAGTGATGAGATGGGTCGTTTGCTGAAGGGGCAGACAGGAACAGAAGTGAACATTGAAGTACAACGTATCAGGCAGTCTAAACCACTGAAACTAGCGGTAAAGAGGGCTGTAGTAGAAACTCCGAATGTTCCGCATTACGGAATGATTGACGACGAAGTAGGTTATATCCAACTGAAGGATTTCTCAGCCACTGCAGCAGCAGAAATTAAGCAGGCGTATGACGAAATGAAAGAACTGGGGCTAAAGAAGCTTGTGCTCGATCTTCGCGGCAATCCCGGCGGACTTCTTCAGCAATCGGTAGAGATTTGTAACTTTTTTATTCCTAAAGGAGAATTGGTGGTAGAAACCAAAGGAAAGGTGGCCTCCTGGAACAAAAAGTACACCACCTTGCGTAATCCGATAGATCTGGAAATTCCGATAGTGGTTCTGGTTAACAGTTCGAGTGCATCTGCTTCCGAAATAGTAGCCGGTACACTTCAAGATTATGACAGGGCGGTAGTAATTGGTCAGAAGTCGTTTGGTAAAGGATTGGTGCAGGTTACCCGTCCGCTTTCATATAACACGCAGCTTAAAGTGACAACGGCCAAGTATTATATTCCATCAGGAAGATGTATTCAGGCGTTGGATTATTCTCACAGAAACCCGGATGGAAGTGTAGGCAAAGTGCCCGATTCTCTGAAATCAACATTCTATACGAAAAACAGAAGACCTGTAAAAGACGGCGGGGGAGTAGATCCGGATATCCTGGTGAATTCTTCCGCAAAATCTGATCTGACCCGAGAATTGATAAAGCAGGGAATTGTTTTTGATTTCGCAACCTCGTATTATTTCAGCCATCCTGATGAAACACCGGGAGAGAAATTTACGATTAGTGATGCACTTTACCAGGAGTTTGTAAACTTTAGCAGGAAAAGTTCTTTCAGTTATGTGGACGATGCGAGCCTTGCTCTTGGAGACCTGGAAGCCATAGCTTCAGATGATAATGCCTACTCCGAAATGAAATCTTCCCTGAGTACGTTAAGAAACCTTCTGGATAAAAAGAATGCCGGCGACTTTGAGCGTTACAAAGAGGAAATAAGTGACGAGCTGGCCCTCGAAATTCTAAGTCGCTATCATTATGACAAGGTTATGAAATTTGTGTCATTCGAGAAGGATAGTGAGGTACAGGAGGCTTTGAAACTTTTCAGAGAAATGCCCCGGTATCAAAAAATACTTTCAGGAAAATAATGGCTAAAATCCTCAGTATTGAAACAGCTGCCGAGGGCTGTTCTGTGGCCATTCATAGAGATGGACAGTTAATAGGTTCAAAGGGCCAGTTTGAAGTCAGGTCTGCTGCAGAAACACTTACCATCCTGATTCAGGAATTATTGGATGAGCTCGGCTATACTTTTCAAATGTTGGATGCTCTTGCAGTTTCGAAAGGTCCCGGATCATACACAGGGCTCAGGATTGGCGTGAGCACTGCCAAAGGGATTTGCTATGCGACAGATTTACCTCTTCTTTCGGTTAATACGCTTGATGCAATGGCAGAGGATCCGGAAATAAATGGGTTTGACGGCCTGCTTTGTCCTATGCTGGATGCCCGTAGAATGGAAGTTTACTGCAAGCTATACAGGAAGGGAGAGGTTCTACTGGATACACAGGCTTTGATACTAAATGAAGCTAGTTTTTCCCACTTTCTGGAACAGGAGAAAATACTTTTTTACGGCTCGGGTGCGGTAAAGTTCAGATCAATTACCTCCCACAATACTTCCTGTTTTACAGAGAAACCGGTTTATCCTAAGGCAGATAATATGGGAAAAATAGCGGAACAAAAATTCACTAACGGGAAATTTGAAAACCTGGTTGAATTTGAACCGTATTATCTGAAGGAGTTTATGATGACTACTCCTAAGGCCAACAAAAAAGTCGTGGCCTGAACCACGACTTCCTTACAACGACTTATTTTCTATTAAATTTCGTCATCTACCGTTTGCATTTCAAGCACCGGTTTGTCGTGACTTATATCGTTTTGTTTTTGTTTAAACCTTTTGATTTTTCTGGTGACCACATCCAGAGCTTTGTCGGTAGCTTCTTCAAAGGAATCTCCTTCTTCTTTGATAAACAGGGTGCTTCCCGGAACATTTAATTTGATCTCAACGAGTTTTTTATGAATAGATGATTTTTCGCCTTTTTCTAATCGGAGATACACTTCTCCGTTCGTGATTTTGTCATAAAACGTTTCGAGCTTGTTTAATTTTTTTTGAATGAAATCCACCAACGAGCTGTCTGCATTGAAATGCACGGCATTTACTGTAATCTTCATAACTTCTGGATTTTTAGTTGAAAATAGGCTTTATCAAAGATGAGAAAAGGTCAAAGTGCCTTGCTCATCTTCATGCTTCAATCTACTAAAAATGATGACTCATGCCAAGCTATTTTTATAAAAAATCGTTAAAATCTCTCATTCATTTTCTGATGAGAAATCTTTGAAGGTTTTACGGATATTGGCGTCTGTAGCATCTTTTTTCGATTCCCAGGTGGCATCCAGCTCCAGAGCTACCAGTCCCTTGAGGTTCATAGCTTCCATATAGCTATCCATTGAACGTTTGAAATTTGGATTCCTGCGGGAAGATTTGAGGGCGTAGTCTCTGGCAAAAATATCTCCCTTCGTCTGGATCTCATTTTTCTTTTCAATGACATAGTTCAGGCGGTCAATAATATCCTTCATCGACTTTCCGATTACCTCGGTGGCCTCCAGGGTCCCGATAGTGAGAACGGTGGTTCCTCCTACGGTAGATATGGTTCGCTGTAAATTTTCTTTGTCTTTGGTAAAGATGGAGGACAGTCCGGTGGTGGCACCCAGTGATGCATTCACAACAGAACGACTTCTCTTGCCTTTTTTTGCCCGGTTATAGGTTCGTTTCAGCTCTTCCTCCTTCTCTTTGAGCTGTTCCATTAGCTCCCAGCCACGCTGTAAGGTTCCTCTGTAAAGGGCATAGTTTTTCTTGTCCACTTCGGCCTCATTGATGGCATTATCTACTCTGAAATTGATCCTTTTTACTGCCCGCAATTTCGATTTGTCTATCAGAAAAAAATCAACATAAAAGCTCAGGCTATCGAGAGGATCTTCCACAAAAGAATAGTCGGGAGTCCAGATGAATTCATACTGATTTGGCGTATTTTTCACCAGCGAACTCTTTTTGAGACTCTGAAGATTACTCAGGAAGTCAAAGGTTTCGATATCATCATCTCCATTCGGATCTGAAAGGTAAAACCCGATATTGATGGTTTCGTTTTCCTTGATTTTGACAAAATCGGTTTTGGGTACTACCGTAATGGCGGGTGGAAGATCCAGCTGGGTGGGCATCAGTTTCAGGCGGCCCTGACTCTGACTTTTACTGGGCTGATCTTCCACAAAAAAACTGACGAAAATGGGTTTTTCCTGGAGTGCCTTGAATTGCGTGTAGCTTGGTGACCAGGTAACCTGTCCACGGGCGTTAATATTCATACCTTCCGGCAATTCCTCAATCGAAGGAATGAAAACCAGGGGATCTTCATCTTCATCATAAACCAGTGAACTTTCGATCTGGTAGGAATTTGTGGTATTGAACTGAATGTAGAACGGTTTAAGCTCGTTAACTACAGGCGGGCGATTCGTATGTGTAACGATAAGATCCATGGATCTTCGTACATAATCTCCGGAGTCTGACACCGCTTCAACAAGAACCTGAAACAGCTTGATTTTCTCCACGCGGTCAACAAGATTGTACCCGGGGGTCCAGGAGAAATGTCCGGTACTATCAATCTCCATACCGATTTGCTTACCCTGAGTTATTGAAAAACTAAAACGCTTGTCAATACTAGATTGAGCCACCTGGAGTTGAAAATCGCGGGTGGACCCTTCCTCAAATTTATTCCAGTCTCTCTGATAGGGAAATACGATCTGGTAATCTGCTTGAGCAAAAGAAATTAAGGGGAATAAGAATAGATAAATGAAGTGTTTAACAGACATGATTAAGTCAGACTTTTTCTTGTTTAGGAAAAACAACGCACGGAAAACCAAAAAGGCATCGGTCTTTGATCATTTTTGAGACTTCGGCAGGTACATTTTCCTCCCAGCCACTTTCTCCTCTTTTGATCAAATCCAGCATATTATCGGTTTGCACATCCAGATTTTTGGGATTGTAATGGTAAATGTCTTCTATCTTATTGTTGGCTATGAGGTATCTGTACAGGTCAATAAGTTTTACAGAAGGTGTGTATTTCATGCAGCTCAGGATGTCTTTCTGTTCACCGCGTGTGGGGTAAACATACAGTTTTACTCTTCTGCTGAACAAGGAAGCAAATGACTCCAGAATGCCGCCGGGCAAATCGGTGTAATTCTCCTCTTCGAAAATGTACTCAAGATTCGGATATCCAATAATTAGCCCTATTTTATGCGAAGTTATTTTGGACAGGTACTGAACAAGTTTATAGTACTCGTGATAATTACTGATCATTACGGTCTGACCCAGCGAGCATAAAATATCCACGCGGTCCAGAAAGTCTTTTTCATCAATAAAATCGCCATCCGGGCTCTCCTGAAGCGACTGAAGTGTAAGTTCGCTCACCACCAGCACGTTGTCTTCTTCTACTTCGGGGTCTCTGAGATACTGCTTTACCCCATTGTCCAGCATATCCAGATGAACATTGATAACTGGTCTGAAACGCCCTCTCAAAACCACAATATGCTTTTTGTAAAGAGAATCAGTAGGTTGCAGGTTCTGTCCATCCGGGCCAAACAAGGCGATATCTGAGAATCCATGTTTGACCAGGTGCAGGCTCATAAGCCTGCTGTCCACTTTTGAAAACTCAGGGCCTTCAAAATGAATCATATCAATACTGATGCGATCGCGGTCCAGATCGTCCATTAAGCTCAATAGGAGTATTTCGGCGTTGTTGTAATAATAAAAACAGCCGTAAATGAGATTTACTCCAATTATTCCCAAAGCCTGCTGCTGCAGCAGATTATCGTTATCATTCATTGTTACGTGAATGATTACATGGTGAGGGGCACCGCCCGGCTCCAGTTGAAATTTTACGCCAATCCAGCCATGTGGATTATTATTTTTGTGATAATTCAGAGCCACCACAGTATCCGCAAAGGCAAAGAATAAGGTATTCTCCCCCCTTTTAGGAGCAAGCCTTTCCTGAAGAAGTCCGTACTCATGCTCCAGCATGCTCTCCAGTCTCTCCTGACTCACGTATCTTTTAGAACTTACTTCACCGTAAATGGCATCGGAGAAGGTCATGTCATAGGCACTCATGGTCTTGGCAATGGTACCACTGGCACCTCCTGCTTTGAAAAACTGAGCGGCTACTTCCTGACCCGCACCTATTTCTGCAAAGGACCCGTATATGCGTTTATCAAGATTAACCCGCAGGGCCTTTTGTTTGGAAGAAAGATTTTTTTCGTGCGTTACATTCATGGAAAATGAGATGAAGTCGATGTTTTTAACGATCCCGTTCATGATTTGCATCAATTAACGGGTGCTATACAAAGGTACTCAATTTTGCACTTTTTTAAGTAATTAAACTTTCTGCCCCTGGTTTTATTGTGTACTGAATGCATCATTCATGGTGCAATTTTACCTGGGTTTCCACATTATCGGAATGCATAATTTGTTTAATTTTATATCAGAATTTATATTTCTATATATATTGTTGATTCGAAACATACTGATATGTTCATACAAATTGAATTTTCAAAAATAATTGAAATTTATGAATAAAATTTTACTCCTGGTTGTTGTGTTACTTTCGGCTCTTCCTTCTGCCGGGCAGAAGACGTTCAAGGATTATTCAAACAGAAAACCCGGTAAGTCAGCTATTCAAGGAGATTTTCAAAAGATCAGTGGTAAATCATCTTCAAGCCCTTCTGGCAGACCTGGTTTCAGTTTCTCTTTTGATCACGATATGAAGGTGCGGCTGGTAAATGATCCTGAAACCGGAGCGGTTATTTTCGCGGAAAATCTTTCTCCTGATAATGCCGGGTCTAACTCCAGGAAGTCCGTACAGGCCGCCCAGCTCGATTTCCTGAATCAAATGAAAGGCAGAATAGGTCTGAGACATCCCGAAAAGGAACTCAGGAGTCTTTCGGTTCAAACCGATGAAAATGGTAACCGACACGAATTATTCCAGCAATATTACAAAGATATACCTGTGTACGGCGGTGAAACCGTCATACATACTACTAACGCTTACATTAAGGCATTGAATGGCAGGCTGTTTCCCACACCGGAAAATCTGGAAGTTAAACCTGCTTTTGATCCGATAGATGCAGTGAAACGAGGACTGGAAAATTTGTCATCCCATTCCAGACTTACTTCTGCCCGTTCGTCACTCCTGTTTGAACGTGCCGGAAATTCAGCGGATCTGGTTATTTATCACCGCGGCAAAGTGCCTGTGCTGGCTTATGAACTGGTGCTAAGACCAAATGACGTGGAACGCTGGGTGGTGTTTATGGATGCCCAATCGGGCGAAGTTATTGATAAATACAATCATACCTGTACGCTTGACGGCGTGTTTCAGACTCAGGCCCGTGATCTGAATGGTCAAAACCAGCAGTTTGTAATCATCCAGAGCGGGTCGTTGTATTATATGATTGACCCTTCCAAGGAGATGTTCAATTCGGCCAAATCTTCACTGCCTGATAATCCACAAGGTACCATCTGGACCATCGATGCAAACAACTCGAAAGTATCTGGTGAGTTAAATTTAAGTCATGTGACTTCCTCCAACGGAACCGCCTGGAACTCCACAGCGGTTTCTGCCCATAAGAATGCGGCCATTTGCTATGATTATTTCCGTATGAAGCATTCGAGGAATTCTCTGAATGGAAACGGTGGGAATATTATTTCGGTGATCAATATCGCAGATGAAGACGGGCTTGGAATGGATAATGCTTACTGGAACGGAGAATTTATGGGTTACGGGAACGGTCGCGACGGATTTAAACCCCTGGCAGGTGCTCTGGATGTAGCCGGTCATGAAATGACTCACGGCGTGATAGAAAGTACCGCTCGTTTGGAGTACCGGAATCAGTCAGGTGCTCTTAATGAAAGCTTTGCGGATATTTTCGCTTCTTTGATCGATCGCGACGACTGGCTTTTGGGAGAAGATATTGTTAAAGGAAATGCATTCCCTTCCGGGGCATTACGAAGCCTGGAAAACCCGAACCAAGGCGGCAAAAATGATCCTGGCTACCAACCGAAAAATATGAGTCAGTACGTGTACCTGCGTGATATTCCCAGCGAAGACAACGGGGGTGTTCATGTGAATTCGGGAATACCTAATCATGCCTTTTACCTATTTGCTACGTCACAGGGTATGAACAGGGACAAAGCCGAACGAATTTATTACCACACATTGACAAAATACCTGACCCGTACCTCCAAGTTTGTAGATTTACGACTGGCTGTTATTCAGGCATGCAAGGATTTATATGGTGACGGTGCAGAAGCCGCGGCGGCAGCTGCTGCCTTTGATGCGGTGGGGATTGTAACCAGCGGTAGTTCAGGGCAAACCGGAGGACAGCAGCCTGAGAAAGAAATTGAGGTTAACCCCGGTGACCCGATGGTGGTGGTTTTTGAGCCATCCAGTGGGAATCTTTATCGTGGAGGTGTGAATGGGGGAAATTTTGATATTGTTTCGGAAGGGTTGGGTTGTCAGAGAAAGCCCAGCATTACCGATGATGGTTCGCTAATGTTCTTTGTAGGAGAGGATGGTAATATTTATTACGTGGATCTCACTCAGACAAATGCCAGTCCAAAAGCATTTACCAATGATGGTGAGTGGGGTAACGTTGCGATTTCTAAGGATGGAAGGCTAATAGCCGCCCTCTCAAACTCTCAGGAACCGTTTATTTACGTCTATAACCTGGAAACACAAAAGCAGGCATCTTTTGAATTGTATAATCCTACTTACACGGAAGGGGTATCTACAGGTGAAGTACAGTTTGCGGATTCTTTTGAGTGGGATTACAGCGGAGAATTTTTGATTTATGATGCTCTCAACCGGGCAAACGGGGTATTCGGTGAATTGGAATACTGGGATGTGGGGGTGATAAGGGTGTGGGATGTAGCCACTAAAAATTTTGCCAACGGAACCATTCAAAAACTATTTACAGATCTGGCAGAGGGCGAAAACATTGGTAATCCGGCTATTTCAAAAACGAATCCGGATATTATCGCGTTTGATTTTGCCAATCTTGAGGAAGAAGAGTATGCTATAATCGGGGCTAACCTCCATACGGGTGATCTGGATCTCATTGTGGAAAATACCACGATCGGATTTCCTGATTATAGTGTTGATGATAAATTTCTTGCCTATACCGGTACCCAGCAAGGAGTAGGAGAGGTGGTGAAAGTGATTGCCCTGAATCCCGATAAGATTTCAGGAGCCACAGCTACTGGTCAGCGATACTTTGAAGGAGGTGAAGATACCTATGCGGTATTCTATGCTGTTGGTAAGCGTGATTTACCAGAGAAAAAGACGCAGGAGATTGAAATTACCGCTCCTTCTCCCCAGAATCCGGGAGCTTCTGTGGTATTAAGCGGCAGGGCGAGTTCCGGTTTACAGGTACAATACGCCGTGATTCAGGGAGATGCCACGTTGAGTGGTAATCAGGTTCGTCTTGGGAATACACCCGGTCTGGTGGTCATTGAAGCTTTTCAGGTGGGGAACAGTGAATTTATTTCAGTGAGTAGAGAGATTAGTTTTTGCATAAATCCGCCCACGCCATCATTGGCTCAAATCGGTGATAATCTGCAGGCATCGGGCTTTTCCGGCTATCAGTGGTTTATTAATGGGAATGCCATAGGCGGTTTCACGGCCAATGGAATTCTAAGACCAGACCGCAATGGCGTGTATTCTGTGAAGTCGGCTACAAGTGATGGTTGTTTTAGTGGTTTTTCTAATCAGCTAGCTATTCAGAGGGTATTGGCATTTAATCCTGCAGAAGATGGAATATTCGTATTTCCAAACCCGGGACAAGAGTACTTACGTATCCGGATTCCCGACCAGCAAAAACTTTTGGAGGTCTCGGTTTCTGATATGAATGGCAGACACCTGCTTACTCAAAACGATTCCAGTATTGATATCCGGAATTTTCCGGCAGGTACCTATATTTTGAAAGTAAAAACCTCAGGTTCGGAAGCCGTTACACGCTTTATTAAAAATTAAGCACCAGCTTATGGTGTGAATCGGTAAATCCGCAGCTGGTATAAAAGGCCACTGCGGCTTTACGTTTGCGGTTTGTGCAGACTTCCAGTTGACTTATGGCTCTTTCTTTACATTTCTGCTGAAGCTTTCTGATCACATCACCCCCTAACCCCTGGTTTCGATATTCGGGTAAAAGGATGATCTCTTCAAGTTCTGCAATCTCAGTGGCGTGGTGCAACGAATTTTTGAAGTGTAGACTACAAAAACCAGCCATTTCATTCTCTACCTGAATAACAAACATACTCCAGCAAAAGTCTGAAAGGTTTTTTTGGAATACCGAGGTAAATGAATCAAGAGGGAGCTCCTCATCTTCCAGAATACTGATCAGATGATGTATTGCTTTCAAATCCCCTGATTCGGCAGGTTTGAGCCTTAAATTCATTTCAAAAAATCTGAATTATTCCGTAAACAGCTATTGCGAATATACTCAGGCAACTTATCCAAAATAGCATATCATACCAAAGAGAAGGAATAAATGCATGGGGTGTCTCTTTGTATCGGAATACCAAAACAGCGAAAACCACAAACAACAGGATAAGCGATCCCACAATGCCACCGATAAGTACCATCATTAAAGGTAGTTTTACCGCTAGAAAAAGTATCACCCAAAGTGCCGGAAGAATCCAGGAGAGCAGGGCATTTACCCTGCGTCGCTGGTTGGTATCCTGGAAATTTATGAGCCCAAATTGACCCAGAATATCGGTGTATTGACGGGTCCATGCAGCAAGCGAAGCAAAAAGTGTTGAAAAAAGTACCACAAATGAGCCTGCCAGAAAAAAGTATCTGGCAGATGGTCCTAATGAACTGGTGAATATGGATGAAAGCGTTTCAATCATCTGGTATCCTTCGGGAACTTCCCCACGACTGTGAAGAATAGCCGCTCCAAGAAGATAAAAGGCTGCCGTAACGGAAGTGTAAATGCCCATGGCAATGAGTGCATCTAGCTGCATCACTTTGAGCCAGCCTTTGGCACGTTCGTTCCAGGCTTTGCTGTCATCTCTTTTTCCAACATACGCTGCATATCCCTTTTCAATGCACCAATAATTGTAGTGAATGATTTCATCGCCACCCACACCGGTAATGCCAAAGGCACCGAACGCAAAAGCAAGACTTTCCGGAGGTAACCGAAAAGTGAGTCCCTGAGCCATATTTTCCCAGCTGAGGGCATAAGGAGTATATTTCAAAAAATATAGAGCAGAAAAGGTAAACAGAGTAAAAATAAAAATCATGTAAAGTGAAGCTTTTTCGAAGGAACGATAGTACCCTTTGCTTACCAGAAACGCTACACTAAGTGCTGAAAATACCGCCCAAGACCAAAGGGAAACAGATGGCCAGGTTTGATGTAAAATGAGGGCTACTCCACCAATAATTCCTCCCATCTGAAGAAGTTTGAGCAGCATCATTACGGCCATTGACCAAAGGACCCAATTGGTTCGCTTATTCCGGGGGCCGGGTAAATCGTTCAAAGCCTTCATGGCCGTTTTACCTGATAAGACGGTATGTTTTCCAAACCCTAACTGCACCAGAACCTTGATGAAACATCCAAGGATAATGAGCCAGAAGGTTGTAAAACCTGCCCGTGCCCCCAGACTTGTGGTAGCTATTAGCTCTCCGCTACCTACTATGGCGGCAGATAAAATAAGACTGGGCCCCAGGTGTCTGAGCCGTTCAGAAAATTTAACAGGTGCTGCCTGAACACTTTCAGGATGCAGAAGGTAGGGATCCATCTCCTAAGAATTTATGTCCAATCTACACAAAATCATTCATCTTCCACACATGCCGTTTTTCGTCTCGTATCAATAATTGAGCTTACTTTCCATTCGCCGGCCTGAAAGGCCAGCGTGAAAAGATTTACTCCACAATGGCTGAAACTGTTATTTACATAAAACTGGTAAGGAGCCCAAACCATGGCAAGATCTCCATCCTGCATCCATTTAACCTGGTATATTTTTTCTTCAAAAACAGTTTCGTTCTTTTTGTTATCCAACATGGAGTAAAAGTCAGACATATTACTGGAGTGGATCTTTCCGTCAATAACACTCTGAAGGGAGCAATTTTCGGAAACTACCTTCCTCATTCCTGCAGAACTCGCTGAATTAAGCGATTCAAAAAAAAGATGTACAACATCTACCGGATTTTGAGCTTTCACCGGTGTGATTTTCCAAAGCAGGAATAAGGAGAGCAGAAATTGTAAACGTATATTAATCATAGGGAGTTTGCTTTTACTATTGACGTGATCATGTATCACTTGGTTGCAGGAATCAATATCTGGAACGATTTTTGTGTTTTTCTAATGGAACCACAGTACGTATTACAAGTGCCGTCTGAAAGAAAATCATGCCAAATTAAGGCCGAAAATAAAAAATTAATCAATATTGGGCTTCTTCATTGAGGGGCGACCATAATTTTTTTTGAATACGGAAATTGGATTTATCTGGCACTTTTTTTGAGCCAAATCAGACGCAAGAAATACTACTTATACCAAGAAAGATAAAAATAATGAAGACAAAGACCTTTGTACCAGCGGAGTATATTGAACAAGTAATGGAGATGAGCAAAGATGTCTTTTCAAATGAAGAAGAACTTGATTTTCTTAAATCCTGTCTCTTTTATCTGAAAGAAGGCTTAAACGCACAGCAAGCTATAGAGCTATCTATGGTGGATTATCTGGTAGATATGTAACTGATTCTAAAGAAGATTTTTTCTTCTCAGGATGCTTTCGAGCAGTTTCTGATCATGCTCGCTGTTGAAAACATTGGCTGCGAAATGGAAGAATTGTCCTCTGGCAACATGAAGTAGAAATCCTCCGTCAGCGAGTTTCTCTGCAGACTGAATCGTATCCCATTTGATTACACCGCCCTCTTTCTGGTTTACCTTAACCAGAATCTGCCGGCTGTCAATTTCATAGGCAAATTTATCAAACATCTGTGCATTCTGCTCCATCTGGGTGGCCGCATAGAATTGTACATACCAGAAACCTACAAACAGAAGACCACCCACGATAGCAGTAATCAGAATCCACCAGTTTTTATAAACTCCGGAAAAATGCAGTCCAAGGCCCAGAAGTGCAATGGCAGCCGGAATGAGGAGCCAGATCCAGCTTTTCTTCATCTGACGACTAAACGCCAGTTTTACATACGTTTTTTTATCGAGGGCAAACTTCTTGGTCTTTACTGTCATTTCAATTTTGCGGATTGGTGTTTGATATCCGAGCCGCAAAAATAGAAAAGGCCTGGAACTTTACCGAGCCTTGATTTTGATTCTTTTTAGTTTTCGCGGAACTGCAGCGTCTTAATTTCAAACTTTCCCTGAGATGTCTCGGTAATGAGCATATAAATCATAAAATCCCGGTTCGTAGTCTGATAATTGGCTACAGAATATTTTAGTTTTTCTGAAGTGAGCCCTTTGTACATGTAGGTGAATCTCACCGGAGGATTCTTTTTGAAAAAGGAATTAAGAATGAAGCCTGCATGCTCTTTCGAAATCTTGTTGAAATTCACCTTTTCTGAATCAATCATCAGTTCAAGTTCATCTGCAAAGAGATTCTCAAGCTGATCTGCATTGCCTTTTCTAAAAGAAATCTCTATCAGATCGGCCACACTAATTTCGCTCGCCGGGGCCTCTCTCTCCAGAGAAGCAAAGGCTACAGGCAATATGCACGAGCATATACCCAATATGATTAACTTTTTCATGTGTTCTAAGTGGAGTTTTTTTCCTGAATCTTGTTGTTAATGGATAAATTTGCAGAAACTGTGCCAAAGGCACGTATATTGATAAAAAAATTATGACCGTGACCAAAGAAGCTGAATTGCTGCTTAATGCGGAGCAAACGCATCAAAAAATCCGCCGGATGGCTTATCAGATTTATGAGGATAATTTCTCTGAGAGAAATCTGGTGATTGCCGGCGTTAACGGGGAAGGGTACACGTTGGCTTCTGAAATAGCCGGTTACCTGAAAGAAATAAGTGAAAAAGAGGTTTATCTGGCCAAAATTTCTCTTGATAAAAAGGCAAAAAGCCAACCCGATATCCAAATTGAATGCGAAATAGACACGTTCAAAAATAAAACGGTGATCCTTGTAGATGATGTGCTAAACACAGGCCGTACGCTTGCGTTTACACTGAGACCCTTTCTTTCAATACCTCTGAAACGTCTTCAGGTTGCGGTTTTGGTTAACCGTGACTATCTGTTATTTCCTATTCGGGCAGATTATGTAGGATATTCGCTGGCCACAACTCTCAATGATCACGTTAAAGTGATATTGAACGATACCGAAAAAGCAGGAGTATACCTTTTTTAACCAATTTCTGCGTTTCTGCGTAAGTAAAAGTCAACCAGCACCAATGCAGCCATAGCTTCTACGATAGGTACAGCCCGGGGCAATACGCAGGGGTCATGTCTGCCTTTACCACTAACAGTAACCGTTTCTCCGGCTTCATTTACACTCGCCTGATCTTTCATGATGGTGGCGGTAGGTTTGAAGGCTACCCGGAAATAAATATCCTCACCGCTGCTTATTCCACCCAGTATACCACCGGCGTGATTTGATCGCGTTTTTACCTGTCCGTTTTCATCTGTGTAGAATTCATCATTGTGCTCAGATCCATACAATTCTACGCCGGAGAAACCGCTTCCGTATTCAAACCCTTTCACGGCGTTAATACTCAACATGGCCTTGCCGAGTTCTGCATGCAGTTTGTCAAATACCGGCTCGCCCCAGCCTGCCGGCACCCCCTTTGCCACACAAGTAATTACACCGCCTATCGAATCTCCTTTTTTGCGGGTATAGTCAATATGCTCAAACATTTTAGCGGCCATCTCGTCATCAGGACATCTGACGTCGTTTTCATAACGCTTTGACAAATCCAGTTCATTGTATTCTTTAGACAGTTTCAATTTGCCCACCTGGTTTACATAAGCAGCTATTTCGATGCCCTGATCTGCCAGAATGGTCTTTGCCAACGCACCGGCAGCAACCCTGGCCGCAGTTTCTCGGGCCGAACTCCGCCCTCCGCCCCGGTAATCGCGGTTTCCGTACTTCACCGAATAAGTGTAATCGGCATGCGATGGGCGGTATTTATCGGCGATATGGGAATAATCCTTACTTCTCTGATCTTCATTATAGATGACCATGGCTATCGGTGTGCCGGTTGTTTTTCCTTCAAAAACACCGGATAATAATTCGACAGAATCAGCCTCTTTCCGTTGCGTGGTTATTCTTGACTGGCCCGGTTTTCGGCGGTCAAGCTCTTCCTGAATCCATGCCTCATCTACCGGAATACCTGCCGGGCAACCGTCTATCACTACGCCAATAGCTTTACCGTGTGATTCACCAAATGTTGAAATGTTAAAAATCTTTCCGTATGTACTTCCCATAAAGGTTTAATGAGGCTTTTGTCGTTTGAGGTCAAAAATAAAGAGCATCGCGGCCAACATCAAAATAAGCAGCACATTCGACACATTTTTTATGATTTTCCGGTAGTTGATCAGTTTTTCCGTGATGAGTTTGCTGTCAATTCCCGCGTAGATATCTCCGGCAGAAGTGAAGGAGCTTTCTACCCGGTTTCCCTGAGTGTGAAGAATTCCGCTCGCTCGAAGGGTGTCGTAAGTTGCGGTGGAGGTATTGAAGTAAATCCATTGAAAGTAATTGGACAACTCAAAACTCCCGCTGTCTTTCGGGAAAATTTTGAATGTAAAAACCCGTACTCCCTGCGGGTCGCCTGCGGGCTGATTACCACTAACAGATGGCGGATAAAAGTCCAGACTGCCATCACTGAAAGGTGGGTCAAACCGAAGACTATTTGTATTTCCCGTCCCCTTAATAATTATCGGGTAATTTATGACTTTTCCGGTCTGCAGTTTTCCAAATTTCGAAGGTTCTGTGAGTGTGTAGTTTCCTACAGCAACTTTGTCTTTTAAAGGATGTTCAGGAAGCGGGTTTACCCTCACAGAAAAAGGTAAAGAACTAAAAGCCTGTTTAACGACTTGTAAACTGTCTATACCCGATCCTTGCCTTTCCATGGTTAAAGTCTGGGCAGATAGGCGGATGTCGTCCTCTGTCAGAGGATAAAAAAAGGCCTCGTAAATTTTGTATCGGATGTAATTTCTTCCTCCGATTGTGGCAGGCTCGGGCTGAATATCGACAATGTTTTTACGACTTTCAAGGCAGTTCTTTGGTTTAATTGCCGCGGAAATATCAGTTACCTGCTTATTCAGATCGCCGGCAAACTGCCATCCTGAGGTATTGTTCTCTGAAACGTAATAAGCAAGATGAACATGTATGGCCTCCCCAACGAACACTTCTTTTTTATCAACAAACAGAAATAGTCGGGAACCGGAGCCGTCTGCAATTTGGGAGAATTGCTCCTCTTCCGGAACTTCATTCGAAACTACACTTACTTCAAAGGACGGGAGAGCTGTCTCAACTCCGTTAATCGTAAGGGTACCTGCAGGGCTCTGAAAGGTTCCGGGCTCCAATGCTGTGTAGTTTTGAGTAATGGTGTGCTGTAATACCCTTTTGCCAGCAATTAACACTGCCGTATGAGAGGCCAGTCTTCCTTCTTTCTTAAATCCATGAATTTTAGGGAGTTCAGAAGCTTCAAAATCGGGAACACCTTTTATGACAATCTTCCATTTCAGTGTTTCCCCCACCAGAAGTTTCTGTGGAGTGACTTCAAAACTGATTTCCTGCTTTTGACCTAAAGCCGAAAGTGAAAAGAGCAGCCCAATTATGAAGTGCCTGAAATGCATCGGGCAAAATTAGTGAAAGCACCAGATTTGATTAACTTAAGGCAAAATTGTTTTCATGAATAAAGTAGTTGTACTCATTTTCTTCTCTCTAACGGGTTTTTCACAGTGGCAAAGTGGTGAAACTGGAACTTCGTCATCTTTCAGATCTATGGATGTAGTAAATAAGAAAGTTATTTGGGCAGGAGGAACCGGAGCTACGGTGATTAAAAGTACCGACGGCAGCGAAAGCTGGTTTATAATGAAGGTATCGGATGCTGGTCTTGATTTCCGTGGCGTAGCTGCCTTCAATAAGAAAGTGGCGGTTGTGGTAAGTGCAGGATTAGGAGAAAATGACGCGGCAAGGATTTATCGGACAGAAGATGGAGGCAAAACCTGGAATCTGGTTTTTAGTACTGCAGAGAAGGGCGTTTTTATGGATGGAATCTGTTTTCTTGATAGAAAACATGGGTTTGTTTTTGGCGATGCCCTTGGTACTGAAGTTTATCTGCTTGAGACTTTTGACGCCGGGAAAAACTGGAAGAGGGTGGGGCAGGAGCGTTTACCATCTGTACCTCTAGGTTCTGCCTCTTTTGCGGCCAGTAACAGCGGTATGATGCATGTAGGAAAAGAAATCTGGTATGCCTTGCAATCCTCCATCTTATATTCTTCTGATTCTGGTCTTCATTGGGAGCTGAGGAATACGGGATTCCCATCCGGGGAGTCAAATGGTATTTTCGGGATTCACTTTGTGAACAGAGAACGTGGATTTTTACTGGGTGGAGATTACCTTCGGGATAAAGAGAATCAGATCAATCTGGCCATTACTGCAGATGGAGGGAAACGCTGGCAAATGGGTCAAATAGAACCATATGGCTTAAAGGAATCTGCCGCATCGTATCAAAACTTTGTTTTGGTAACCGGCACTTCGGGCACTTCAATTTCTGAAGACAATGGGCTTCATTGGGAAGTTTTTGATAACGAGTCGTATCATGTGGTTCGCTGTGCAGGGAAATATTGTTATGCCATAGGGGCGAACGGGCAATTTGGTAAGACTGCTCTGGAACAGGATTGACCGCTTGTCAGCTGAATGTTTTGAACAAGACGAAGGGCTCCTCTCATAGAGCCCTTCGTCTTGTTTCTATTTATTGAAACGGATACTTCTGGGCTTAATAAGCCCGGTAAGAGGTTCCTCTTCTTTATAAACGACAAAATACAGATTTTGAAATTCTGCATCAGCATCTTCAAGTTTGGCTTCACTCCACTGATATTTATCCCAGCTCCCGGTAGGTTGGAAAGGTATTCTTCCAATTATTGGCCCGCCTATGGAGTTCTTCCTGATTTCTATGAATCCGCTTTGATTTTCGGAAGCATATTCCATCGAGATACTACGTATTCCGGTGAGGTCAATATCGTTGTAAAGTAAATAAGCTTTGTAATCTCCCGTGCGTATCTCTCCCCATTCAAACGGGAAACCCGGATGTGCATCGGCATCCATGGCCCTTAGCGTATTGGATCTAAGTCTTATTTCATCCGCTCCGGTTTGTGGTGAAGAGCCCTTAGCTCCTTTATCGGTATAACTTGCTTTTAATGTATAATATCCGCGGGTCTGATAATTTTTGTGGGTATTAAGCTGGGCTGTTCCTTTGACTGAAACTTTTTTGAAATTAAGATTTGGATCGGATAATGAAAAAATGTAATTCACCATTTCCTGAGCATCCTGCTGAGTTAGCTGAGGGTGGGCACTCATAACATGTGTGCTGCCCCAGTTCCCACCGCCCCCTTCAATAATTTTCGTGGCAAGCATCCGCACGGCGTTGCGATCTTCGCGATACCTCTGAGCTATTGCCGAAAAGGACGGACCTACTGAAACCTTATCCACGGTGTGACAGGCCTTGCAGTCGCTTTGATCCATCAGGGTCTTCCCAAGAGAGCCGGGCTCCAGATTCGTTTTGATGGCTGCTCCTCCACTCACATCTGGTGACGGTGCCAAAGGTTGAGGATTATAATTCATCAGTACATTGATTTTTCTGAAGTCTATCTTTTTAGTCTCAGGATCAGAGACTTTTACTTCGTAGTTGAAGTCGCCATCCTCCCAGTAGAATGAGCGGTTTTGAGCACTGGAGATTACTACTTTCGGAGGTGCATTTCCCGCTGAGACCATTAAGGTGTCTGCATCTTCCAAGCCTATTTCGTCTTTTACCTGAAGCACAACTTTGTATTCACCGGCTTGAGTAAAGGTATGCTTGAGCATGGGAGCTTTGGTATCAAGTTTTTCGCCATTAATAAACCAGGAATAGGTTAACCGATCTCCGAAATCCTTATCTGTTCCCCGGCCAGACATTTGTACTGTCAGCGGAATGGCTCCGGCTGTATTTCTCTGCCTTTTGAAGAGTTGTCCCTCTGCGGTGGTACTGGCAATGGCACGAGCTTTGGCATAATTGAGGGAATCAATGAGGTAGGCACTAACTTCGGGTGCCCGGTTAAATGGATTATACTCGATTTTCACCAGTCGGGCATCCACATTGTCTGCTCCGTAAACAGATCCGTATTCAAGAGCATACATAACGCCGTCTTTTCCAAACGCCAGATCTATTGGTCGGCGGAAATCTCCCGCTGTAGGCATGAAAGCTTCGCTGCGGAGGTAATCTTCGTTTTCGTCAAAGCGTAAAACCCTCATCCAGTTTCGCATCCAATCAAAAACGAAGAGCCCGCCGTCGTAATATTCCGGGAATTTTCGGGGATTGGGATTTGCAGGGTCAAACGTATAGAATTCGCCCGCCATAGCAGATCTGCCGCCTTTTCCCAATTCAGGGAATTCTGGTGATAAGGCATAAGGATAATAAATCATTGCTGGTTGAGGCAGTGGTAGTTTTTTTAAACCGGTATTGTTTGGTGAGTCGTTCTCTGGATTATTGACATCATATTTCCGGCCTTTTGAGCTCTCTGACGCAAAATCCCAGTCTGTATATGGGATATTATTTCCAATGAAATATGGCCACCCAAAGAAGCCAGCTTTCTTAGCCTGATTGAACTCATCGTAACCTCTGGGTCCACGCTCACTGTCTTCTCCGGCGTCAGGGCCAATTTCGCCCCAGTATACCGTGTTTGTTTTTGGATTTACAGCGATTCGGTATGGATTTCTAACCCCCATGGCGTAAACTTCAGGCCTTGTTTTATCGATTCCTTTCGGGAAAAGATTACCATCGGGAATACTGTAGGTACCATCGGCATGAGGAATAACTCGAATGATTTTTCCTTTCAGGTCATCGGAATTGGAGGTTCCACGCTGGGCATCTTTGGCAAAGCTCTCGGGGTCGGGTCGTTCATCGAGTGGTGCATAACCATCGGATGGGAAAGGGGTGGTGCCATCACCTGTGGAAAGTACGAGAACTCCGTTGGAATCAAATGCCAGAGATCCTCCATGATGTGCCCCGGAATTAATCTGAACAGGCACATTAAATAAACGCTTTTCAGAAGCCAGATCCAGTTCGTCCTCTGGTGTTAAGGTAAATCTGGAAAGGAAAAAGTCGATGGGCTCACCTTCCACGGGTGGCGAATAATATAAATATACCCATCTGTTAACAGAAAAATTCGGATCCAATGTAATTCCTATTAGTCCGGTTCCGCCTTTCAAGGTTAAAGGGAAACGATGAATAAGTTTATAAGTATCAGTTTTGGTGTCATATACTGAGAACTTCCCGGCCAGTTCGGTGAAATAGACTTTACCATCTGGTGAAACTGCCAGTTCCATCGGATTATTCAGGTCGTTGACCAGCACTGTCTTTTCAAACCGGTTTTCTTCAGGTATCGTTTGGCTATAGGCTTTTCTATAATCCAGTGGCTGGTGATCCATTGCCCATTTAATGCCTTCCAGCAAATGCTTCCTGAAAAGGGGCTCATCGAAACTGGATTCCACATGGCCACCGCCTGTAAAAAATGATCGGCCGCCGTCGTATTCGTGGTACCAGGCTATGGGGTGGTTGGCCCCATTGGTGCCTCCTGTGTAAGTATGTTCATCCAGATACATCAGGGGCTTTATGCCGTGATAAATATTGCGGTAGCTATACCATTCGTCGGTTCTCACCCAGGTATCGGGTAGGTGAGAGGAAGAGGGATGTGACTTATCCGTTACTTGAATTGTGGCTTCACGAATGTTACTATTGCTGGGATGTGAGGAGAACCATGCTCCGGCAAGTTCATTGTACCAGGGCCAGCCGTATTCTGTATCTGCTGCCGAGTGGATTCCCACATAGCCGCCTCCGGCCTGAATGTACCTTTCAAAAGCCGCCTGCTGAGTATTATTAAGTACATCTCCTGTGGTGCTATTGAAAATTACTGCGGCATATTGCTTTAAATTTTGATCTGTGAATAGTTGTGAGTCTTCGGTTTGATCAACCAGAAAGCCGTTTTCTTTTCCCAACTGTTCAATAGCTTTCTGAGCAAAAGGAATACTTCCATGACGATAGCCACGTGTTTTGGAAAAGATAAGAACTTTTTGAGACTGAGCGTAGGAGCACAATACGCCTAAGGTCAATAGAAAGGTTAGACAGTTTTTCATTCAATTTCAATAGGTTGAAGTGTAAATGTAGAGAAACAATCTATCACTGAAACAGGTTGGCAGCAAGAGTGTAGGTGAAATGATCTTTTTCTGTCGACTATCAGAGAATTACCGGGAAACCAGATGTGAGGATAGTGTGTGGATTTAGTAAAGCTTTGAGGTAAAAGTTGGTGGAATCAGCAGTTCAAATTATACTCTGAGGCATTGTTTAAAGTGCCATGAACTTTAAACCGATTTCACTGAAACAAACGTTTGCGAGAACGATTGCGGCATATAAAATCGCCTAACTGAAGGCAATCTAGGAAGCGAATATTCCACACTTCACATTTTTGCGACCAATGGCTCCTCTTTTGCGATTAAGGGAAATAGAAGGGTTGGATTTAGTAATCCAGGTGCATCCGAAGCTCTAGTTTATAGCTCTTTTCCGTTTGATGAGTGCGGAGTGAGTAGTTCGACCTGTAATAGTGATCCAGCCTTCTTTTTGTGTTTTTTAAACCAATACCCTCCTCCTTTGGAGTTTCAGAGATTTGTATTTTTTCGGGAATGGAGTTCATGCAAACGAATAATAATTCCTGGTCTGCCAAGCGGATGGTTATTTCCACAAAGGCGGCTGAATTGGATTTACCCAGACCATGCTTAATGGCATTCTCTATAAAAGTTACTAGAATGAGTGGTTTGATTTTTAAGCCGTCAGGCTTGCCTTCCAATTCAAAATCTATCCTTTTATCTTTATTCAAACGTAAACGCTCCAGATCAATGTACTCCTGAATAAATTTTAGCTCTCTTTCAAGCAAAACCAGATTGTCACCGGTTTCATAGAGGGAATACCGCATTAAGTCGGCGAGTTTCAGGATGCTTTCAGAGGCTTTTTGATTTTCTAAAACCAAACCGTAGATATTATTCAGTGTATTGAATAAAAAGTGTGGATTGACCTGCGACCTGAGGTAATCCAGTTCGAGTTGCAGGTTTTGTTCCTCCAATTGTTTCCTGTGAAATGCCCTAAAGAATAGCTCTATAACAAGTCCAGCTGATAGAGGAATAAGAATAAAAACAATATTTGTTCCGAATGCGTGAGCAAACAAGGGCCCCTTAAAAAGTTTGTTTAAAGAAAGTTCTCCCACATCCGAACGCCATCGGCTGATATAAAAAGAATTTGGAAATCGTACATTCGAAAAGTGCAGAAAATAGTAAGTACTGAACAAGTAGATAAAATAAATTAAGAAAATTCCTAAGGTCAATGTTTTGAGTCCACCCTTCTTAATTTCGGTGGATAAAAAGTAATAAATCGGGATATTGGTCAAAGCTATTCCCAGAAAGAAAACAGCTTCTGCCCACCCAATGTTTGGGAAATTTCCATATAGCAGTTGCCAGTTTAGCGAAATAATCAGTATCCAGAAAATAAAATGGCTGGTAAATCGTACGGCTCTGTTATTCTTTCCAGATAAATATTTTGAAAGGACTCTATCCATTCTTCGAATTTCCTGAATTTGTTGAAAACGTTTTGACTTTTTCTACTTCCTCTTTAAATCCTTTTCCTTTTGGTATTTTCAATGCGATTGCCGTTTTTCCAAATGATATTTACAATCTGAGAGCGATGCGTTTTATAGAATTAGACTTGGATAATCAACCAGAGAGAAAGAAAGTTGTGTGGAGATAGTATGCTTATGAGGTAAAAGTTGGTGGAATCAGCAGTTCAAAATTATACTCTGAGGCATTGTTTAAAGTGCCATGAACTTTACCGATTTCACTGAAACAAACGTTTGCGAGAACGATTGCAGCATATAAAATCGCCTAACGGAAGGCAATCTAGAGAGCGAATATTCCACACTTCACATTTTTGCGACCAATGGCTCCGCTTTTGCGATTAAGGGAAATAGAAGGGCTGGATTTAGTAATCCATATGCATCCGAAGCTCTACCTTATAACTCTTTTCCGTTTGATTAGTTCGGAGTGAGTAGTTCGACCTGTAATAGTGATCCAGCCTTCTTTTTGTGTTTTTTAAACCAATACCCTCCTCCTTTGGAGTTTCAGAGATTTGTATTTTTTCGGGAATGGAGTTCATGCAAACGAATAATAATTCCTGGTCTGCCAAGCGGATGGTTATTTCCACAAAGGCGGCTGAATTGGATTTACCCAGACCATGCTTAATGGCATTCTCTATAAAAGTTACTAGAATGAGTGGTTTGATTTTTAAGCCGTCAGGCTTGCCTTCCAATTCAAAATCTATCCTTTTATCTTTATTCAAACGTAAACGCTCCAGATCAATGTACTCCTGAATAAATTTTAGCTCTCTTTCAAGCAAAACCAGATTGTCACCGGTTTCATAGAGGGAATACCGCATTAAGTCGGCGAGTTTCAGGATGCTTTCAGAGGCTTTTTGATTTTCTAAAACCAAACCGTAGATATTATTCAGTGTATTGAATAAAAAGTGTGGATTGACCTGCGACCTGAGGTAATCCAGTTCGAGTTGCAGGTTTTGTTCCTCCAATTGTTTCCTGTGGAGTGCTCTGAAGAATATTTCTACAATAAGACGACTTAAAAGCGGAATAAAAATGAAGATCATGTTTGTTCCAAAGGAATGTGCAAGTAAAGCCCGGTTCAGGGTAAGGGAATCAAAAGAAACATGACCTATTGAAGTACGCCATCTCTTCAAATAGAATGAACTGGGATATTGTTTTAGTACAAATTCCAGGGAATAAAAGGTGATAATTTGATATACAAAAAATAAAACCAATACTCCTAGGAATAATTGTTTGATATTGAATTGGTTAATATGGTATATCAGGTAATAGAAGATAGGTAAATTTGTAATAACCATTACGAAAAAGTACACAGTTTCCCCTTCCCCAATCTTTGGAAAATTACCATATAGTAATTCCCAGTTAATGGCAGTAACTATGGCCCAGAATACCAAATGAAATGCTATTCTGTTAGATAGATTTTGTCTCGCTGCAGAGTACCAATCCAGGAATTTTGTCATTATCTGGAAGTTTCGTTTCGTAATCTGCTATCTAGAAATGCCCTGACCTTTTTTTTGAAGGTTTTCCCAATAGGTATCTCAATACCATTTATCAATTTAACTACACTGGAATTCAGCGATTCAATTTTGTCAGAATTAACGATGTGTGATCGATGAATCCTGATAAAATTATCTGATGGTAACAGTCCATTAATTTCATCGAGGCCGTAGCGTGCCAGTAAATATTTGGGTGAGTTTTTCGAGTTAAAGATCTTTATATAGTCTCCATAACCTTCAATATTAAATATGTCATTTACATAAAGCCGAACATTTCTGCCATCAGCCTTAATAAATATAGATTTGTCTTCATTTTCATTGCCCGTTGATTTTCTTTCGCGAAGTATCTCCTCTGCCCGTTTTACAGATTTTATGAACCGTTCAAAAGGAATGGGTTTGAGCAGATAATCCAGAACCTGGTAGTCAAATCCATCAAGGGCGTATTCGGGATATGCGGTGGTAAGAATGACCAGGGGCTTGTAATTGTCAAAAGAATCAATAACATCGAAGCCCGTAAGCACGGGCATTTTAATGTCAAGAAAAAGCAAATCTGGTCTGGTGTCTATAATTTCATCTCTGGCTGTTTGAGGGTTTGTTGAAGCCCCTGCGAGCTCCAGAATGGGTGTTCTGGAAATAAATTGGGTAAGTATATCGATAGCAATGGGCTCATCATCCAGAACATAGGTTTTAATCTTAACGGGTGTCATCAGGAAATTAGTCGGTGGGTTAAAATTACAAGGGATTTAAAAAAACTCCATTTATTGTCCCAAAATTTGCTGTAGTTCAGCATTCTATATACAAAAAAGGTATCACCTGCTTAAGTGATACCTTTAAAATGTTTTAATCGTATATTTCTTTTCAGTTTAAGGCCGCTACTCCCGGAAGCGTTTTACCTTCCATATATTCCAGAAGGGCACCACCGCCTGTGGAAACGTAAGAGACACGCTCTCCCATACCTGCATTGTTGATTGCAGAGGCAGAGTCACCACCACCTATGAGGGAGAAGGCATTATTTTCTTCAGTTGCTGCTACTACGGCCTCTGCGATGGCATTGGTGCCAATTGCGAAGTTAGGGAATTCAAAAACACCCATCGGTCCGTTCCAAAGAATGGTCTTTGATTTCTTAATGGTTTCCGTGAATAATTTGATAGACTCTGGTCCAATATCCAGACCTTCCCATCCATCTGGTATAGTTCCTCTCTGAACCACCTGTCTTTGAGCATCGTTACTGAAACCGTCTGCACAAACTGTATCAAGAGGCATAATGATATTCACCCCTTTTTCTTTGGCTTTTTCCAGCAGCTGCAGAGCTAGTTCTTGTTTATCTGCCTCCAGTAGAGATTTTCCTATGCTTCCGCCCTGTGCTTTTGTGAAGGTATAGGTCATTCCTCCGCCGATAATAAGATTATCCACCTTATCCAGCAGCTTTTCTATAATAAGTATCTTATCTGAAATTTTTGCACCGCCCATAATGGCTGTGAACGGTCTCTCTGCTTCTTCAAGTATATGCTGGGCGTTATCGATCTCAGCCTGCATCACATATCCACACACGCGATCCTTGAAAAACTGCCCCATAACGGCTGTGGAAGCATGTGCTCGGTGGGCTGTACCAAAGGCGTCATTTACCCATACATCACCCAGTTTCGCAAGCTTTTCTGCAAATATCACATCTCCTTTTTCTTCCTCTTTATAAAAACGGAGGTTTTCAAGAAGTAAAACTTCACCGGGCTGAAGCGAAGCGGCTTTTTCTTCAGCCTCTGCTCCAATGCAATCATCGGCAAATTTCACATTCACTCCCAAAATGAGCGAAAGAGCAGGAACTACATGCCTGAGTGAGTACTTTTCTGTGGGCCCGTCTTTCGGTCTTCCCAGGTGTGACATCAGAATGCAGGATCCACCGTCTTCAAGAATCTTTTTGATGGTTGGTATCGTGGCTTTGATACGGGTATCATCGGTGATTTCAAATTGCTCGTTCAACGGAACGTTGAAGTCTACGCGAACAAGGGCCTTTTTGCCGGAGAAATTAAACGCGTCCAGGTTTGTCATATTTCAATGATGCAATTCAATTCGTTTTGCTGTATTTCCCGTTTGTCGGGTCGACAAATATAGTACTCCGTCACAAAAATGGTTTTGATTTAAAGGGCCTTCACTTAATTCTATTTGATAAGTACAAAAACTTATATCGATAATTCTACTGTTTTTACCGGGTAATCAAAATATTCTTTTGTGAGTAACTGATTTACAATCGTCTATTGTTTTTACAATACGTTTTCGTACTTTTGCACCTCATTTTTTAAAAGCAGTTTAAACAAAAATTAAAACCATGTTTAAAAACCAGTACGAGACAGTGTTCATTTTAACTCCCGTTTTGTCTGAAGCCCAGATGAAGGACGCTGTGGAAAAATTCAAAAATGTGCTGACTGATAATGGTGCTGAGCTATTGAACGAAGAGCATTGGGGTCTTCGTAAATTGGCATATCCCATCCAGCATAAATCAACGGGCTACTATCAGTTATTTGAATTCAAGGCTGATCCTTCTCTTATCGCTACCCTGGAAACAGAGTACAAGCGTGACGAACGCATCATGCGTTTTCTGACTACCAAGTTAGACAAATTTGCCGCCGATTATTCTGAACGTAGAAGAAGCGGAAAAATCGGAAAGAAAAATCAGGATGCACCTAAAGTAGAAGAATCTCAAAACGCCTAAGAGTATGTCATTAGTAAACGAAAGAGTAGAACGCAAAAGCCAGGTACAGAAGAAATATTGCCGTTTCAAAAAAGCTGGTATTAAGTATGTAGATTATAAGGATCCGAATTTCCTCCTTAAGTTTTTGAACGAGCAGGGTAAAATCCTTCCAAGAAGAATCTCAGGTAACAGCCTGAAATTCCAAAGAAAGGTGTCAACTGCCGTTAAAAGAGCTCGTCATTTGGCTTTATTGCCATACGTAACCGACGGTCTGAAGTAATCTAAGTTCAAAATATTTAAAGAGTTATTGACAATGGAAATTATATTAAAGACGGATATTGCCGGGCTGGGTTACAAGAATGACATTCTTGATGTGAAGCCGGGATATGGCCGTAACTATCTCATACCGCAGGGTTTTGCTGTTCTGGCTACTCCCTCAAACAAAAAAATACTTGCTGAAAACCTGAAGCAGGCAGCTCATAAAGCTGAGAAAATCAAGACGGCAGCAGAAGACTTAGCCGCAGCCATTGGTAACACGGTAATCACCATTACTATGAAGGCTGGTGAATCAGGTAAAATCTTTGGTCGTGTTACAAACACGCAGGTTGCTGATTTCCTTGCTGAAAAAGGTTTTGCTGTAGATCGTAAGAAAATTACTTTAGAAGATATCAAGCTGATTGGTGAATACAAAGCGGTGATTGATCTTCACAAAGAAGTGAAGCATGAAGTGGCCGTAAATGTAGTAGCTGAAGCTAAGGCAGAGTAAGGTACTTTATAAATGAAGAATTAAGAGCGGACTTTCAAGTCCGCTCTTTTTTTGTGTCCCATGAGTAAATTTTTGTAAGAATCCGTGAATCAGGAAAAAATCTCCACACGTACTTTGAGTGGGGCCTCCTGTTTCTTTATATTCATTACGATCAAAAATAATTCAATGGATTTAACCCGCAGATCTTTTGTAAAAGGTGTTGTGACATCCGGATTTTCAGCCACTTTATGGCCTCAGTCGGGCTTATCTTTTCAAACTAGCCCAAACTGGGAAACGGTAAGGAAAATGTTTCCGTTGCAAACGGGTCGTACCTATTTGAACAACGGTACCTTTGGCCCATCGCCTTATCCGGTGCTCGAAACTATTCAAAAGCAATTTACAGAGACCAATACCACCGGCGAATACGGGCATACAGATGAATTCAGAAAGGTTTTGGCAAATTTCGTTGGAGCAAAACCCGAAGAGATATCTCTTACGCATAACACCACAGAAGGGATCAACATAGTCTGCTGGGGGCTTCCACTCAAAGCTAAAGACGAAGTAGTCATTAGTTTGCACGAGCATGTAGGAAATGCTCTTCCCTGGTTAAACCGGGCTAAACTTCATGGAATTGTACTTAAACCGGTGATGCCCGGTAAGACTGCTGAAGAAACACTACAGCTTATTGAAAAAGCTATCGGGCCGAAAACCCGTGTTCTGGCTCTTCCTCACATTACATGTACCACAGGCCAGGTTTTTCCTTTGGCCGGTATCGTAGAATTAGCTAAAAAATATAATGTATTCACTGCTATTGATGGGGCACACGGACCAGGCTCTATCAACTTAAATTTAGAGGAGATTGGGGTTGACTTCTACGCATCCAGTTGCCATAAATGGATGCTAGGGCCAAACGGAACGGGTTTCCTGTATATAAAAGAAAGTTTTCTGGATACTCTTCAGGCGTATCAGGTGGGAGCTTACTCAGATGTCGGCTGGGATTTATTCACTTCTCCTCCTATACTAAAAGGGTATAATCCCTCGGCTCATCGTTTCGATTACGGTTCTCAAAGTACCCCCCTTTATTCCGGTGCTGCAGCGGCTGCAGAGTTTCATCTTAAACTGGGTAAACAAGAAGTAGAAAATCGGATAAGGGAGCTTAACCAATATCTCTACGAAGGCATATCAGATATGAGCTCTGTCTTTGAAATACTTACTCCGGCCGAGCCCCAATCGAGGGTTAACATGATTAGTTTTAAATCACGCAAACTGGATTACAAGGAGCTGGGAACAATTCTGGCCAGAAATAATTTCAGAATCAGAATGGTGCCGGAAAGCGGTTGCAATGCCATCCGTATTTCGACGCACATCTATAATTCCAAAGAAGAAATTGACCGCCTGGTAAAAGTTTTGAAAACCGTCTAATCAGGCATAACCTAAACGTATTCTAGGCTTAGCCAGATGTCGTGACTCCTCAGGTTTAAATTGAACAAACCATTTAAAAACACTTTCCAGAGTTTTAGTCTGAAGAGAATAATAAATGAATTGACCCCGTTTCCGTGCTTTAATGAGATCTGCCTGCTTTAAAAGGTCCAGATGATGCGAAATGCTTGGCTTTGAGATGTCAAATTCTTTTGAAATGTCTCCGGCAGATAATTCGCCGTTCTTAAGTAGCTCCAGAATAGCCCTGCGGGTATCATCATTCAGAGCTCTGAATGTAGAGTTAATTGTCATTTTATAGGAAAGCTTGTTATAGTTCGTCAAATATCGAAGTAGTTTTTGGATTATGCAAGCTTCCATCTGCTGGTGTTTTGCTTAAGTCTATTCTTTCTTTTCGCTATTACCCTTTCTGAAATAGCTAATTAGGCGGATAGGGCTTTTAAATATTTCTATATTTGCAGCCGTCTGAAAATGGTTCGTTAAGCTCAAATTGACTGGCCACAGATATTTATCACCAGGAAATCAAACATGAAGGTTTTAAAATTTGGAGGTACCTCGGTAGGCACTGTTGACAGTATGAACAGTGTGCTGGAGATCATTGAAAAAAACGCAAACCACGGAGAGCAGATGGTGGTCGTATTTTCTGCCATGGGTGGAGTGACCAATCGGCTTATTGAGATTGGGAACATGGCTTCCGCGGGAGATACAGATTATGCCGATCACCTTCATTCACTCGAAGAAAGGCATTTTAATGCCATCCGAAGTCTCATTGGTGTGAAGCAGCAAAGTAGTCTTCTGGCCAAAATAAAAGTCATTTTCAATGAGATTGAAGATTTGCTGAGGGGGATAAGTCTGATCAGGGATATTTCTCCCCGAACATTGGATCTTTTGCTGAGTTTTGGTGAACGTTTGTCAACGACAATTATCCACACCACACTCATAGATCATGGACAACAAGCTCTTTTTGTGGATGCCCGAAACCTGATTAAAACAGATAGTGATTTTAATCATGCCAATGTAGATTTCACGGCTACAAATAGGAATATTCAGGAATTTGTGAAGGAAAATCCGGGTATTCTTTGTGTAACTGGCTTTATTGCCTCCAATTCAGAGGGTGTGACCACTACACTTGGCAGAGGCGGCTCAGATTATACAGCCTCTATTTTCGGAGCTGCTCTGGATGCCTCAGTGATTGAAATCTGGACCGATGTTAACGGAATGATGACCGCTGACCCGCGTAAGGTCAAAAAAGCATTTACCATTCCGGAGATCTCATATGCCGAGGCGATGGAGTTGTCTCATTTTGGGGCAAAGGTGATTTATCCGCCAAGTCTCACTCCCGCATTTCTAAAGAAAATTCCGGTTCGGGTGTTGAATACATTTAACCCGGACCATGCTGGTACATTGGTGAGTAAATCAAGTGGAAGTACTCCGTTTTCAATAACCGGTATTTCCTCTATTGACGATATAAGCCTGGTGAATCTTCAGGGTAACGGAATGATTGGTGTGGCCGGAGTTTCTGCTAAATTGTTTGGAATTCTTGCGGATAACCGTATTTCTGTCATTTTGATCTCTCAGGCGTCCTCGGAGCATTCGATTTGCTTTGCAATTAACCCCAATGACGCATTAAGAGTTACCCAACTTATTTCTGACGGTTTTGCACGTGAGATTGAAAGCGGTGATATTGATTCTGTAATTGTTCAGGAGCATTTATCCATTCTGGCGATTGTAGGAGAAGGAATGAAATCCAGCTCAGGTACTTCCGGAAAGCTGTTCTCTGTTTTAGGAAATAATGGTATCAATGTGATTGCTACAGCACAGGGCTCTTCAGAGCTTAACATTTCTGTGGTAATCAATAAAAAAGATATCAGCAAAGCACTTAACGCGATACACGAACGCTTTTTTGAGGTCGATGGATTTACTCTGAATCTGTTTCTGGTGGGCCCCACCGGGCTTATAGGGAAAACCCTACTGAATCAGATTCATCAGCAATCAGATTACCTTAAGTCTAATAAGAATCTGAATATCAAGGTTGTGGGTCTGATAAACAGCCGAAAAATGATTATCGATCCCGATGGAGTGGAGCTAGGTCGTTGGGAAGAGTTGCTTCAAAATGCGGAAGCCGCAAACCTCAGTGAATTTATCAGCGATGTGAAGGCTCTTAACCTGGCCAATACCGTTTTTGTGGATTCAACAGCCAACAAAGACATCATCCAGTATTATGCCGGGATACTTGAAAACAATATCTCGGTAATTACCCCCAATAAAGTGGCGAATTCGGGTTCTCAAAAGCAATACGACGAGCTACAGGAGATATCCCGCCGCAGAAATGTCCGGTTCCTTTATGAAACCAATGTGGGAGCGGGCCTGCCCATCATAAATACGCTTCAGGGGCTTATCAACAGTGGAGATGAAATTCATCAGATTGAGGCGGTTTTGTCAGGTACATTGGCCTACATTTTTAACAATTTTGAAGCCGGAAGAAGCTTTGTAGATGTGGTGAAGGAAGCTAAAGCAAAAGGGTACACCGAGCCGGATCCCCGTGAAGACCTCAGTGGTATGGATGTGGCCAGAAAAATCCTTATTCTTTCCAGAGAATGTGGTCTTAAAATGGAACCTGATGAAATCAAAATCAATGATCTTCTAAACGAAGCCTGTATGAAAGCCGCCTCAGTAGATGCATTTTATGAGGAACTGGAAAAGGATAACAGCCGGTTTGAAAAATTGATTAATGAGGCTAAAAGTAGAGGAGAGGTGCTTCGCTACATTGCCCGTCTGAAAGATGGCAAAGCGAGTATTGGTTTGGAAGCCATAGGAAGTAGTCATCCTTTTTATTCGCTTGCGGGTTCAGAGAACATTATAAGCTTTACCACAGGAAGATACAGAGCAAATCCGTTGGTAGTAAAAGGGCCGGGTGCAGGAGCTGAAGTCACGGCCATGGGAGTTTTCGCTGATATCATCAGTCTTAGTTCAATGCTTAATTAATTCACCGTTGTAATCCTTTTCAATTTTGTCTGACAGCATACACGTTTTTGCCCCGGCCACAGTAGCCAATGTTGCCTGTGGTTTTGATATTTTCGGACTGGCCGTTGACCAGCCGGGAGATGAGGTAATTGTGAGGAGGCGAACGGATGATCAGATTATAATTACTCAGATTACGGGAGACAACGGGAAGCTTACCTACAATCCCGAGAAAAATACGGTGTCTGTTCCTGTGCTCAGGTATCTGGAAAAGCTTCAGATAAAAGCGGGGTTTGACCTCGAATTACACAAAAAAATGCCTTTGGGAAGTGGACTGGGTAGTAGCTCGGCCAGCTCGGTGGCAGGTGTGTATGCAGTAAATCAATTATTGGGTCAACCACTGAATGTAGAGGATCTGCTTCCTTTTAGCATGGAGGGTGAGCGGGTGGCTTGCGGAGCCGCTCATGCTGACAATGTGGCACCGGCTCTGCTTGGTGGTTTTGTGATCATTCGTAGTTACGATCCACTGGATTTCATCAAGATCAATACACCGGATGACCTGTATGTAAGTATTGTTCATCCTGATATTGAAGTAAATACCAAAGACGCCAGAATTATTCTGCGTCAGGAAGCAATTCTTAAGAAAATTATTGCTCAAACCGGCAATGTGGCCGGAATGGTAGCTGGTTTATTAACTTCAGATTATGGGCTTATTGGTCGTTCTATGACAGATCATCTGGTGGAACCAAACCGGGCGATACTTATCCCTTTTTTTAATGAGGTAAAAGCTGAAGCACTGGATCATGGGGCCTTAGGGGCCAGTATTTCTGGTGCCGGGCCTTCAATTTTTGCATTCAGTAAAGGCAAGGAAACGGCTTTGAAAGTAGCGGAAGCTATGAGAACGGTATTTAACAAAGGAGGAATAGATACAAACCTCTTTGTATCCACAGTTAATCAATCTGGTCCAAAAATTTTAGGATGATCCTTTACAGAAATGAATTGCCGACAGATGAAGAGAGCATAGCCAGAATTCATGCTCTCAGCTGGCAGCGTCATTATGCCGGTATTTTTGACCCCATTTATCTGGAGCAGCGTGTATTTGATGACCGTAAAATCGTCTGGAGAAAAAGATTTTCCAAACCTGAACCGGATAGACTCATTCTAATTGCCGAAGTGAATGGTGAAATGGCTGGCTTTGCCTGTACCTACCTCAGTAGGAATGAAATCTGGGGAGCTCTTCTTGACAATTTACACGTTCTAAGGGAGTATCAGGGAAATGGGATCGGACTTCAATTGATGCAAAAAACCTTTGATTGGATTAAAGAAAAAGACTCTTGTCAAGACCTTTACCTGGGCGTTTTGGTAAAAAATATACCATCCAGAAATTTTTATTTGAGCCATGGCGGGAAAAATGTAGGCCAGTTTTCAGAAATATCGCCGGCCGGAAATCAGGTAACGGTAGACTGGATGCTCTGGAAAGAAAGACCCGCCAAAATTCCGGTACCTTAGAATAAATTCAGCATTATTTCTAGCTTGTTGGACACGCTTTTGTTTATCTTCGACACGTCTGGATATGTACGCCTCTATGATGAAATGGCTCTTCTTTTTTATCTTATTCTCTCTGAAATTATACGCTCAGAATCCTTTTACAGGGGTATGGCTTACAGGAAATAAACTGGGTAAACTGGAGGTTACTGTCAAAAATGGAGTCTACGAGGCCAGGCTTGTGTGGTTAAAGAATCCTGAGTTCAATGGTAAACCTGCTTACGACAAGAATAACGAAAATCTGGATCTTAGAAGCAGACGGCTTATGGGACTGAATATTTTTGGAGATATGAAAATAGATGCCGAAGGCAAACTGGTGGGTCCGGTTTATGACCCTTACCGCGGCAAAATTTTTCAGTGCATTATCTGGCCGGAAAGTAAAAATGTGATGAATGTTCGTGGGTATTGGGGTGTTCTCTATCAAACCAAGCAATGGACCCGGGTCAACTGACTTATTTTTTGTTGATCCAGGAGCTGAGCTTTTTTGACAAGATTGCAGAGGCCGTTCCCAAAGCCGCACCGGCGAGTACATCGGTAGGGTAATGTTCCGCGAGTTTAATCCGGCTGAAACCCACAGCTGCTGCATAACCATAAGCCGGAGCGATCACGTACCATTTGGGTTTCATCAATGTTAGATTGGTGGCGGTGGTAAAGGCCATTGTAGTACTTCCCGAAGGCATGGAACCGCTCGTTTTATAAATGGCAGGGATGAACTCGTTATAAACCTGATAAGGTCTTTGTCTGTTGATAGATTTTTTGAGAATATACCCTACACCATACGAGCCCAGGACAGAGAGACCTTGTGTTAATCCTTGTTTCGTTAGTGTTTTATCTGAAGAGAGCAATCCGGTGGTAACAACTATAACCGGCAGACCGATAGCGGTATAATCTGCTGACTGGCTCAGTGTGTTCCAGAATTTATCCGTTGATTCTGTTCGGTTCCCCTGAAGTCTGGAAATTGTTTGGTACTCCCAGTTTTGAGAAAAAACAGAGTGACCTATTAGAATCAAAATAACAATAGTCCTGAGCATTAGAGAAAGCCTTCCCGTTTCATGGCATCCTCAAGCTTTCTGCCAAGAGAATCACTGGCTTCTACGAGTGGCAAACGAACGCGGGCATGTGAAATACCTCGTATCTCACAAACTTTTTTAATTCCCACAGGATTTGATTCCACATAGAGCAGATTGTCAAAGTCAAGAAAGCGAAATTGCAGAGCAGCTGCCGTTTTGAAATCACCCTCCAGAGCGGCATGAGTCATGGCAGCAAATTCTTTCGGGAAGCCATTGGCTATCACTGATATTACCCCCTGATACCCAATAGAAATCTGCGGAGTCACCAGATTATCATCACCAGACAAAAGCATGAAATCTGAAGGTAGTTTTTTTGCAAGTTCCATAGCCTGCTCGATACTGCTGCTGGCATCTTTCAACGCAATAATATTGGGATGCTCTGCGAGTTCGAGCACCGTAGGGACACCAATGGCTGTTACGGTTCTTCCAGGTACGTTATACAGGATCACAGGAACCGGCGATGCATCTGCAATAGCTCTGAAATGAGCTTTTAGGCCTTCCTGCGATGGTTTATTGTAATACGGGCAAACAGAAAGTATGGCTTCTACACCGTTGAAGTCGGTTTCACCTAAACGTTTAATGATTTCCTGCGTGTTATTTCCTCCTATTCCGTAAACGATGGGGAGATTTTTGGAGTTATTTTCCTTGACAAACTTCAGAAGTGAGTTTTTCTCTTCGGTGCTGGTGGTGGCCGATTCGCCCGTGGTTCCGTTTACAACCAGATAATCCGTATCGTTTTCAGAAACGTAGTCAATCAGTTTTTTCAGCCCCTCAAAATCGATACTGAAGTCCTCATTGAAAGGGGTAATCAAGGCTGCCCCAACTCCTCTTAGATTTGCACTCATTTGAAATTTCTTTCCGTTTACAGGCGGCAAAATTGGCGAAATTAATGCACAATGTAAAGGCTTCGGATAAATCAGTTGCAGCCCCCAATCTGTGCTTTGAATACCGCGTTTTCTGCTTTAAATCCCGGGTTAAGTTCAACTTTTTTACCTGCGTCATAGGTTACCGTACCTCCGGTAATTTTATTCGTAGCCTGAATAAGGCCGGGTGCAGCGGTATTACTCGATTGGTACACCTGGGTGCCGGAAGATATATCATTGGCTGTGCTGGTTAATAAAATACTGGAGGGGCAAGGTGCACCAATCACCGTTACTGGCTTAGAATTACTGCTGAATAACAAACAAGAGCCCGATTGGTAAAAGCTGGATTCCGAATTGCCGATGTACGTTGCAGGGTTAAAGCCATTTTGATACAGCAGACCCTTAATGTTGTAATTCCCGCCGGGAAGGTTTGTAAAATTTGAACTGGCCGAAATAGCATCTGCATTACCTGTACTTTTGTTAAAGGCTACATAAGTGTAGCTGAAGCCGGCCGGAGCTGTTTGCAATAAAAATATATCCCCTGTGCCGGAAAAAGTGAAGCTTCCATTTGATGCTCCGCCTTGAACATATATAATAAGATAGTAAGTGGTACAGGCCTGCAGGTTAACGTTTCCAGTAGAATTTGACCAATTAAAACTTCCTCCGTCATTAGTAAAATTGGTACCAACGAAACCAGAGCAATCAATGCTGGAGTTGGATAAAATAGTGGTGAGATGCGTGGCACCGGGTTGGACAATTGCGTATGTTCCTGTTGTGGATACTTGAAAGGGAACAATAATTGAAGGGTCTGTTAATTGAGCTACACAAGCACCTCCAGAGGTTTTACCAACCAATGTTCTTGTAACAACAGAGGCAAAAGAGAAGTTGAATGTTTTATTGGAACTATATGTTCCGGGAGCATATCCAAGTCCCAGATTTAAAGCTCCATTTCCCGCATCGGTAGTCAACGGGTTTGCAGGGCAAATGACATTGGAAACCGCCGCACAAGCCGAAGTTAAGGTCAAATTTGCATCATTCACATCAAACCATTCGAAACCATTTCCGCCAATACTGGAGACCTTGATCCGGGCTTTTGTAGAAGCAGGAAAATTGGCAGGTATGGTTACGGTTTCAGAGCCATCATTAGGCGTAAAAGCGAGTAGAACAAAGGGATATTCATATCCATCAATGGCCATAGTAATCTTTACATTAGCAGATAATGCGTTTGTTCCGTTTACAGCCCAGGTTACGTTGATGGAACTGCCCGCTGCGATACTTGATGTTGTATTATGACTGGTAATCATAAAAGGACCTGCACTATTCACTGTTACCACCAGATGTTCAGAATCCAGCCCGCCTCCATTTAACTGATTATCACGCACCGTAAAACGGAAATTCATAGTTCGGGCCACCTGCGGCAGGTCTTCCCCTTCATTATCTGCCGGATTATTGGAATTATTCAGGATGAAATTCATATCCGGAAAGATTCGGGTTGGTGAGGATGAAATCTTACTTCTAAATAGCGGAGCCGACGCATTGCTGTTCACTGCGGGGTAACCTCCTGCTCCATTTATAGCTGATCCGAGAGCTCCTTTGTCATTACTGGAGGCGATATCCATCTGTTCCCAGGCATAACTCAAATTGGCCAATTCATTGGCATCAGTAGCTGAACCCGTTAAAGAGAAAGGTGTTCCTTTTGGAATAGTGGCATTTGATCCAACTGTGGCCACTGGCGGCGTATTTCCAGTAGCTGTACTGGAAAAACAATTGCTCACTCCGGCCATTTTAGTGAAAATCTGATCCAAGCTCTTGACATGAAAGTATGATTCATTATTCGGGCTGCTTAACACGTAGCTCGGAAGAGACCCATTGGTATCATTGGAACAATTATTACCATAGGCCATAAGGGTGCTTCCGCTTCCAGGCTCTACAGCCGTTTGGCTATCCCATCCGTCTGTGCAGAAGGTAGGACTGGTTCCCGCTCCGCCAATGGCGTTATACGTATGCCAGGCATTAAACTGATGGCCTACCTCATGAGCGAAAACGCCAACGATTATCCCGAGCGAAGAGGAGGTGCCAAATTCTGTCCATCCACTTGATTTAGAGTTGTCTATACAAGGAGATCCTCCTCCTGTACCCCTTGCACCGTTCGAAATAATATTATTGAAAGTATGACCCATATCGTATTCATTGTACAACAAAGCATTTGAGCCGTTAAGGGTATTAAAACCAGTTTGCGAGTCTCCTGCAGAGCCAAAATTCGGATTAACTGTAAATGGGTCGGTATTGGGATTTGTGAAAATCAAAGAATGATTGGTGGTTTTGGTAACCAATGAAAATTGGACAGAAGCCTCCACCTGATAAATAAGATTGGTGGCATTCAAAATAGAAACTATTCGGTCTCTGGCAGCAGTTTGATTTCCATAGGCGGTTGTCATCTCTCCGGTGGCTGCCCCGGCAAAACGATATGTTCGCATTTGACTACCAACCGGAAACGCACCGGTACTGAGTATTTTGCCACTTTCATTCGTAAATTTTTGCGGTTCTGGACTATCCGAAAAGCATTCTCCACGACCACTGTCGTTTATATTGTAAATGATATACGTATCACTTTTTTTGTCAATGGGCTCTATTATGAAGTATGCATTATTTGATCGCAGGATGCCGGTAAGTCCGCTTGGGGTAATACTTATTTGAATAAGTGTGGAACCATCGCTGGTTTGACCACCCAAGGTGACAATATCTGTAGGCTGAGCTTCCATTAACTGGTTTCGATGAATCTGATAGGGAACCATTGTGCCGTCTGGTAATGGCAACATCAAAGAAAAAATGCTTTCCCCACGGTTTGTTGACGCTATAGTTGCTGTTTTCAGGATTTCTATATCGATCTGAACCTGGATTCCAGCCGGAAGATTCTGTGCTGTAGTAAAAAAAGGGCATGCCCAGGTTAGGCAAAGGATAAATAGGGCTTTGATTTTCATGAAACAATGTTAGGGTTAGGTTGCGAAGATAGAAAAATCCCTGATTACTAACCCTTTATTAACCCCTCAAACTCCTCCTCAGATATCATCGGTACCCCCAGTTGTTCCGCTTTCTGGAGTTTTGAGGGGCCTGCTCCTTCTCCGACGATCAGATAATTGAGTTTTTTGGATACACCGCTTACCAGCTTTCCTCCGTTCGCTTCAATTTTTTGTTCAATTTCGGTTCTGCTGTAATTTTTAAACGTACCCGTGTAAAGTAGGGTCAGCCCTTCCAGATTATTTCCTTCTATTTCTTTAATAGTTTCCGCGGATTCGAACTGTAAACCTGCGGCCTTCAGTTTTGAGAGAAAAAGTAAGTTGGTTTCATCCGAGAAATAATCCAGAATACTCTGAGCCACTTTTTCTCCGACATCGGGAACGCCAACCAGAGCTTCAATAGAGGCATTCTGAAGGTTGTCCATATTCTTAAAGTAGGAGGCAAGTTTTTCAGCCGTAGTCTGACCCACAAAACGGATTCCGATTCCAAAAAGCACTTTTGCAAATTCCTGATTCTTAGAAGATTCTATCCCTTTAAGGATATTTTCAACCGTTTTTTCTTTGAATGATTCTTTGCGTGGCTTACCTGTTTCTTCGTCAATATGTACTTTTTCTAATCCGAGTAATTGTTCAAAAGTGAGACTGTAGAGGTCAGCGGCATCTTGAATGAGTCCGTTTTCAATCAAGATTTCAATTTTTCCCTCCCCGAGACTGTCAATATCCAAAGCTTTTCGTTGGATAAAGTGTTCAATACGCCCTTTGATTTGTGGTGGGCATCCTTTTTCATTCGGGCAAAACCATGCGGCTTCTCCTTCATTTCTTTGTAAGGCAGTTCCGCAGGCCGGGCAGTTTGTGATGAATTCTACTTTTTTGCGAAACAAGTCAATAGAGGAACGCAATTCATCAACAGCCGTTACTTTCGGAATAATTTCTCCGGCCTTTTCCACAAAAACATAGTCGCCAATACAAAGTCCAAGTCGCTCCATTTCATCGGCATTGTGGAGGGTGGCACGTTTAACGGTAGTCATTGAAAGAATGACAGGCTCCAATTCTGCCACCGGTGTTACGGCTCCTGTGCGACCCACCTGATAGGTTACATCAAGTAATCTGGTCGATTTAGATTCTGCTTTGTATTTATAAGCAATGGCCCATCTGGGGCTCTTTGCCGTAAAACCTAATTCCTCACGTTGTGCATAGGAATTGATTTTGATAACAATACCATCTGTGGCACAAGGCAAAGAATGCCGTTTGTCTGACCATTCGTTTATATAAGCTATTGCTTCCTCTATACTTTTGACCTTTTTCCAGGAATCAGAGACATTAAATCCTGCCTGCTTTAAAGCGATAAGGCTCTCTTCATGGGTTTTAAACGTATCCGTATTACTCAGGTACTGGTAAATATAACAGTCGAGCTCGCGGGATGCGACCACCGATGAATCCTGCATTTTGAAAGTTCCGGCAGCAGAATTTCTTGGATTGGCTAGTTTTTCTTTCCCCTCGGCCTCTAGCTCTTCATTAATGCGGTTGAAAACGGATGTTGGCATAAATCCCTCACCCCGTACTTCAAAATCAGCTGCCAAACCTCTCAAAGCCAGTTGTTCTGTGCTCATGCCCAGGCTAAGCGGCAGACTTCTGATGGTCTTCACATTTGTGGTGATATCATCTCCTCGTGTGCCATCTCCACGGGTAACGCCTCGTTTTAAAATACCGTTTTCATAGCTCATGGAAAGCGAAATGCCATCAAATTTGATCTCACAGATATATTCATAGGGCTGGCCGAGTAAACCTTTTTTTACGCGTTCGTCCCATTCCAGAAGTTCTTCCTCGCTGTAGGTATTGGAAAGCGAGAGCATCGGGTAGGTGTGAATAACTGTGGGAAAGTCTTTTGTAATGGCACCGCCCACGCGATGTGTGGGCGAGTCTTCCCTTTTTAACTCAGGGTGCTCGTTTTCAAGCTTTTCGAGCTCTTTAAGCAATAGGTCAAACTCCTGATCAGAGATTTCAGAAGTTGCTTCCTGATAGTACTTTTGATTGTAATAATTAAGGGTATCTGTGAGCTGATTGATGCGTTCGGCCGGGGTCATTGAGATTACTTTATCTGAATCTTTCAAAAATATTCAAACCGGCCGAAGCGGCCAAATCAAAGACTCCTTTTGATACAATCCCTTATGCCAGAAGCCTCACAATTTCGTCACGGCGTCTGCGACTCACTTTGAAACGTTCTCCGCTTTTCATAACCACATAAACTCCCTGCTCATCCTGGTCCACCGTCTTAACAAAGGCCTTGTTAATCATTAAACCCTTCCTTGGTATGATGAATGTATCCACTTCATCAAGTTTTTCTGAGTAGTATTTTAGGGTAAAGGAGCTAAGGAAATTACGGTTTTCCTGCATATATACTTTCGTATAGTTGCCAAATTCACTTTTGAAGTAGGTGATCTGTTCAAATGGAACGGTCTTTTTTCCGTAGTCAAAAGTGATTGAGTTAAACGAGTTGGTATTAGTTTTCATGGCTAAAAGGTTTAATAGTTCAAAGTTCATTCAGGTTTTCCATTCCTGTTAGAGCAAAATCACTTGTTTTCATGGCTATAAGTACGGATTCTGCTTACGTATTTTCCGCAATGCCACAATTCTGAAACAAACATACACAGCACTGAAACTGCAAACTTTGGAATTGTGTAGATGGTCAAAAATTCTGTGTAGTTGGTATCTACTTCTGTATTTATCGGAATATCAGCGTTCCCATTCAGTTAATTTGCGGGGAAGAAACCTTAGTTTTGTGGCCAAAACAAGAATATATGCCTATTATAGCACCGTCTTTACTTGCCGCCGATTTTGCCAACCTTCAGCGGGATATTGAACTGGTAAATACTTCCTCTGCCGATTGGTTTCATATAGATGTGATGGATGGCGTCTTTGTGCCCAATATCTCATTTGGGATGCCGGTGATTGAAGCTATCAGCAGGCACGCACGGAAACCTCTGGATGTGCACCTGATGATTGTTCAGCCCGAGCGGTATATTGAAGAATTCGCCCGGCTGGGTGCGGCCTATATTTCCGTTCATCAGGAAGCTTGTACACACCTTCACCGTACCATAGCACAGATTAAAGAAGCTGGCTGTAAAGCGGGAGTAGTTCTGAATCCGGCTACACCCATATCTGTATTGCAGGATGTCCTGGCTGATTGTGATATGGTTTTACTGATGTCGGTAAATCCCGGTTACGGAGGCCAGAAGTTTATTCCTCAAACCCTTGAAAAAACGCGTCAGTTAAAATCTCTCATACGGGAGAAAGGCCTCAGTACACTTGTAGAAATAGACGGAGGTGTGAATTTGTCAACAGGTAAACAACTTGTGGATGCCGGTGCGGATGCTCTTGTTGCGGGTAGCTTTGTCTTTGGTGCAGAAAACCCCGGAGAAACTATTGATCAGCTTAAGCAGCTTTAGTCAGGAGACGCCTTTTAAGGGTGCGTAGAACAGCTTGTTTGCTGGAATGCGTGGTTTGCAGAATACCCGATCTGGCAATTAATTGTTAGATTCCTGGTTGTAAATAGTTTGATCCTATTCGTACTCCTACCTCTTACTTCTTCACCCGATCTTTATTTTCACTCACAAAAGCCGCCCAGCCTTTTTTTGAACTGTAATTTCCGGTAAGAGCTTTGGTTTTTCCGTGCATATAATGACATACGGCTACTGCGAGGGCGTCTGTGGCATCCATAAACTGAGATTCGAGCTTCTGATTAAAAAGACGCTCCAGCATATAGGCTACCTGTTCTTTGGAGGCGTTTCCATTACCGCTGACACTTTTTTTGACCAGCTTGGGTAAATATTCTACAATGCTTATATCCTTGGAAAGAGCCGCGGCCATAGCCACCCCTTGTGCCCGCCCAAGTTTTAACATTGACTGAACATTTTTTGCGTAGAAAGGAGCTTCAATGGCCATTTCATCCGGGAGATACTCTTCTATAATTCCGGTGATCCGCTCATAAATTCGTTTTAATTTTATCTCGTGAGATCCCAGTTTCTCCAACCGTAAAACGCCATACTGTATTATCTTAAGCTCGTTCCCCTTGACAGCTATAATTCCGTAACCCATGATCCGGGTTCCGGGATCTACGCCTAAAATAATCTTTTCTGGTTTTTCCATGCCGGTAAAGGTACTGTGTTTTGTCAATGGCTTATTCTTTACCTTTACAGAAAATCTAATGTTTTGACTGGGCTGGCACTTTTTATAATCTGTTTGTATGGAGTATTCTGCGTTACACTACTGGCAGTTTGGTGGACATGGCCTGCAGAAAAAAACAAGGGGAGCTATTCTCTGAAACGAAAAATTTCTGTCCTGATACCCGTTAGAAATGAGGCGGCAAATATCCTGAACCTTCTCTCTGATATTGAAAATCAAGTGCTAAGCAAAGATCTCTATGAAGTGCTGGTAATTGATGACAGCAGCACAGATGCTACCCCAAAGCTGGTGAAGAATTTTGCACAAACCTGTGCGATGTCTCTTCATTTAGTTGAACTACCCCACGCTGAACGCAATTCCTCTCCTAAAAAAAGGGCACTTAATTTTGCCATGGAAAATGCTTCGGGTGAAATAATCGTAACTACCGATGGCGACTGCCGGGTAAAACCGGGTTGGTTACTTCAGTATTCCTTGTTTTTTGAGAAATATCGGTCAGTTTTTGTAAGTGCTCCTGTAATTTTCCATCACCCCGATGAACGAGGATTAATCAGAAGGCTCTGGACGAAAATTCAACAAATCGAGTTTGCCAGTCTGATAGTCTCAGGAGCCGTTTCCATGAAAATGGGATTCCCCAATATGTGCAGCGGGGCCAATATGGGCTATTTGAAAACGGCCTTTCTGGAGGTGGGAGGCTTCACAGGAAATGAACATCTGGCAAGTGGCGATGATGAGTTTCTGATGCATAAAATGAATGAAGCATTCCCTCGTAAAGTCAATTATCTGAAATCGCAGGAAGCCGTGGTGAGTACGATGGCTTTGCCCGATTTAAAATCCTTTTATAATCAGCGAAAAAGATGGGCAAGTAAATGGTCCAGTTATCAAACCTTCAGTCCAAAAATCATGGCCTTCTTTATTTTTAGTTCAAACGCCTGTTTGATCTACAGCCTTTTTGCTTGGGAGTGGCCTTTGATTCTGGTCAAGTTGTTGCCTGAGTTTCTTTTTTTGGCAATGGCCGTGGTTCTTTACAGAAGAATAAGTCTGATTTTTTTGATTCCTTTTGTTCAGGTCATTTATCCGTTTTATGTGGTATTTTTTGGGATTAGCTCGTTAAGAAAAATGAACTATACCTGGAAAGAACGCAATTTAAGTTAATGCTTTTTAAAACACCCAAACTGGTTCAATGGCTGTACCCGGGTCTCGAATGGCGAGGTCAGGAAAGGCACCTTTACCTAACATTTGACGACGGCCCAATTCCGGAAGTGACGGAGTATGTTTTGGAAACCCTTGATCATTACACGATTAAGGCTACTTTTTTTTGTATTGGCGATAATGCCCGGAAATATCCCGATATTCTCAGAGAGGTTCATAGTCGTGGGCACCAGATTGGAAATCATACCATGAATCACCTGAATGGTTGGAAAACCAGGGATGAGGTCTACATAGATAATATACGTCAATGTAATGACCAGATCAACTCGGTAATCCCCGGTCTGAATACCCTTCTTTTCAGGCCGCCCTATGGCAGAATACGTAGATCTCAGCTCAGAATGCTTCCTAAAGAAATCCGAACCATCATGTGGACCTGCCTTACGCAAGACTACGATCAGAGATTGAAACCAGAAGATTGCCTGAAGGGCACGCTGAAGACATTGACCCCGGGAGCTGTCATTTTATTTCATGATAGTCTGAAAGCCGAAAAAAATTTACGGTTCGCCCTTCCTCGGGTTATTGAGCATGCACTGGAGCAAGGTTATACTTTCGGATTGATCTGAGATTAACTATTCCCCGGGCTCAGCCATTCTTTTACTTGTAGTTTCCATTTAAGCTGACCAGGTTTATAAAGATTGTGATCCGATTCGTTGTCGTATTGCTCCTGCATTCGATTCATTTCCTTAAATGATTCAAGATACTCATACTGAATCATGCTGTTCAGGTCATCTATGGAGTTCGCCTCAATATTCCGCAGTTTGTTGATCAGCCTGTTCATAATGACCTGCGTGATGTCAAAATGAATCTGCTCATGCTCCAGTGCGGCCTGGTCGCGGGCATCAACTCTGGCCCATGATTGGGAAGGAATCATAAAAACCTGCGGAGTTATATAGGCAGTTAATTTTCCTTCGACAATGCGAAGCCGGGTTTTGAGCCCTATACTTGTAAATATTGCTGCTCCGTAATGTGATTTTCCGCGTATGGGTCCTTTGAAATCGTTCCAGTTGACCTTTCTGGAAGCATAGTGAACGGTATCACCACTGTTTTCGGTCTGAAAAGGGAGAATTACGATCTGGCTTCCTGCATTAAAAGGTTCCAGTTTCTGTTTATTTTGACTGATATAGGTATCAACATAACTGAGGCAGGAGAACCACATCTTACTAAGTAGTGGCTCGTATGAATCTTCATGTGCTGTTCCGTAAGAGCGACTAAACCGCGAATTACTTCGTGCAGTACAAAGCTTTTCTTCCCTGTTGTTAAAAACAGTGTAAGCTTCAATTTCCATCTTCAGCTGCCCCTCAATGAGCGAGGTTCCGGAACTTTGCTCTGCTATACTCAGTACTTTAACTTTGATCACAATCGGTAACCCCCCCGATGCGTCCATTTTGATATGCTTCCTGCTTAACTGCCCGAAAGCTTCCGAAATACCCCCCTTAATTATCAAATCGGTTTTGGAACGATCTCTCAGAAAAACAGAACCAAGCGTATTTTTTTTGTCCCTTTCATCCAAAACTTTGTCAATGAAGTACCCTTCTGTATTTCGTGCAGAAAAAGGAGGGCTTTTTAAAACTAACTGCACCTGAGCGAACCCAGGAGAGCATGCCAGCAGGAACATTAAAACTTTAAAAATCCGCATCCCGAAATTTAGAAATCTTTTTAGTAACGCAGTAGGTTTACTGAAATTGAATCGGAGAATCAGCTTTGCAGGTAATTAAGGATGTAATCCTCAGATTTTATCTATTTTTGAACATGTCAATGGACTTTTTCAGAGTATCTGGTGCAACACACGTTTAATTCTCAAAGTCCATATGAACAGGAGAAGCCGAAACGTTATTCCTGGCATACTGTTTAACATGAAGAAACTGCTTTTACTGATTTTGTGGGGTTTTACGGTTGCCGGGCTTAAGGCTCAGGAGGTTTTATGGGCTTCGAAAGTGCTTGAGTATTCCTCTTATGCCAATGATGCTCAGTACTCTCCCAAAAACAGGTTTGATCAGATTCTGGGTACGCCATCTGTATATCCGCAAATGACAGAATCTCCCTGTGCGTGGCAGCCCGGCGGATCAGATTTTGGGGAAGATTACATCAAGGTAGGCTTCGAAAAAGCCATCAATTTGAAGCAACTCGTCATCGTTGAAAATAAAAATTCGGGAGGAGTAGCCCGAATTTTTGGCTACGGTGTTTCGGGTAAAGAATATCTTCTTTTTCAGTATTCGGGAGCCAAACAAACCAATAAACCACGATTCTGGAGAGTTTTTCTCGAGGAGGCTCCACCTGAGCCGATCAACGCCGTGAAATTGCTGGTGGTGCACAGACTCGCTCCCGGAACCAAACAGATTGATGCGATTGCCATTTCAGATTCGGATGAATTCGTTCAGTTTGAAATAAATCTTGCCGAAGATTTTCAAAAAGAAACCAGAAAAATCAATCTCGGTACCACAGTGAATTCTGTGTACGATGAAGTAGCACCGATTATTTCGCCGGATGGTAAAACGCTGTATTTCACACGTATGAATCACCCTGAGAATGTTCGGGATAATACCCATTCAAAAGATAAAAATGTTGCTCAGGATATCTGGTTATCACGTCAATTGCCTTCCGGAGATTGGTCTGAAGCCGTCAATTTAGGGGATCCTATTAATACGGAAGAGGACAACGCCGCCGCTGCGGCTCATGATAATTCGCTCTACATTCTGAACGTTTACCTTCCGGACAAAAAGCAGAAGCCGGGCTTATCAGTAACACACTACCGGAATGAATCCTGGACTTTTCCACAGGAGATCAAAATTGAAGGCTATGAGCCTAAAAAGGAGGGAAATACCGGGAAAATTACCACTGAATTTGCGACAAGTCCTGATCGCGAAGTGATGATTATCGGATATTATGGCTTTGAAACCGCCGGTAGTAATGATCTGTATGTTTCTTTCAGAAAGCCTGATGGTACCTACTCCCGTCCCAGGAACATGGGAAAAGTTATTAATACAGCAGATAAGGAAGGTACGCCATTTCTCTCTGCCGATAAGAAAACACTCTTTTTTAACAGCAAAGGACATCCGGGATATGGAGATGCTGATATTTTCATGTCACGCAGGCTGGATGATAGCTGGACGAACTGGTCTCAGCCAGTTAATCTGGGGCCCGAGATTAATTCAACTAAGTGGGATGGCTATTTTTCAATTCCCATAGGAAGTGATTACGCCTATCTGAGTTCTCAAAATGCCAGCCGGTCAGATCAGGATATTTTCAAGATAGAACTTTTTGAGTCCATTAAACCGGAAGCCCGAATTCTGCTTTCTCTTTCGGCAATTAATCAGGAAACCAAAGAGAAGATAGGGCCGTTAAAACTGAATATCACGGTGCCCGACTCCACCGGTGCTTTAGTTCCGGTTCTCCTCGAATATGATAGCACCGGCATACTTTGGAAAGGTATCATGGAAGTAAATAAGCCGTATCATATTCAACTGGCCGCGTCCGGTTTTTTAGGCATGAGCGATTCTCTGTACTTTACAGCAGAGGATTCCAAAATCGGGTATGAAAAAGTTTATGAGCTCATTCCGGTAAAAGAGGGCCAGAAAATGGTCATGGAAAATCTGTTTTTTGATCAGGGAAAGTATCAGATCAAAGAAAACTCCTTTGAAGAGTTACAGCGACTCGTAGGAATCATGAAAGAATACCCTTCAATGAGGATTTTGCTGGAAGGCCATACGGATAACCAGGGCGACTTTACGTTAAATGTGCAATTGGCTGAAAACAGGGTTAATGCTGTAAAAGCGTATCTCATTGAAACGGGTGGGATAAGTGAAGACCGGATTGAAACAAAATCCTGGGGTCCTTTGAAACCGGTTTCCAGTAATTCTACGCCTGAAACCCGCAAGAAAAACCGCCGGGTAGAGTTTACCATTCTTAAAATGTAAGTAGCTTTGCCGAAACAAGGTTTAAACCTGTTCATGACCTCATTTATTCTCAGGCATCAGGGGAAATTTCTCATTCTTTTTATCCTTCTGGGGTTTCTGCTTCGGTATCACGGTATAGATCGTTTCGGGATTGCCGGAGACGAAAAATACAGTCTGTTTGTAAGTCAGTTTACCAGTTATCAGGGCAATAATCAGAAGGATAGTGTCAGGAAACCCAATTCACCCTATTTTACGGCTAAAGAATTCTGGTCAAAAAAGGATATAAGCGACTTTTATGATTCCATAGCACGGGTAGATACCGGAAATGGGGCCTTTTTTACCTATCTGCTTCACTGGTGGTCGTTATGGTTTGGCGTATCAGATGCTTCACTAAGAATGATCCCGCTATTTTTCAGTCTGTTTCTTATACCGCTCATTTTCGTTTTTGTAAAGCGTCACCTGAAAGATGATCTTACGGCACTTATCTCAGCGGCACTTGCAAGTATTTCTCCTTTTCTGATTTCATATGCCCAGGTGGCCAGAAACTACGCGGTATTATTTTTCTTTGCTCTGTTAGCCACCCATTACTTCTTGTGTTCACTAAAGGAAACTTGCTACAAAAAGTGGATGTATGTCATTCTCTACGGATTGGCCGCTGCTATTTGTGAACTAAACCATCTTTCTACTTTTCCGTTGTTTTTCATTCATTTTGGCTTTTTGATAGTGTATTACCGCACCTGGAAAAATTTTGTAAGCTTTTGTCTGTCCATGGCGTTTCCGTTCGCTGCAATTATTCTCTGGCTTTCGAGCCCGGGCGGTACTTTTCTTTTTGACTACGTGGAAAACTCGGTAAAAGTTTATACGTCAATGGCGACACAATCGCCCCATGAATTTCTTAGTCTCACTTCAATCAAAACCATTGTATTTCAGATAAGGCATGTTTTCTCGGCCATGTTCATTTCCATTGATGGTTTTTATGATGGGGTTTCGTCAAAGAAAGATGGTCTGGTAGGTTTGATTTTTCTTTTCCTGGGATTTGGGGTATTCTTTACCGGAAAATTAACCCAATTAAGTAAATTGACTATTTACGCAGTTTTGGCCGGGATAGCTCTTTTTGTAACGGAATTTCGTTCTTGGTTTCTTCCCATTTACTTTGTCAATCTGACTCTTACCCTATATGCTCTTTTGACTATCTGGAGGAATGAAGTCAATCGGAAAGCACTCTTCAGGTTATTGGTTTCGCTAAGCGTGCTACCGGTACTCTTTCTCATACTTTTTGCTATTCAGGATGGGAACACCTTTCGAATTATTACCAGGTACGCGGGTTACGGTTATTCCTTTGCACTTATTCTGGTAGTTTGGCTTTATCGCTGGCTGCTCGAAAATAAAAGAGAACTCAAACCGGTTATTTTAGTGGCAATTCTGGCACAGGCGGTACAGGTGGTGTTCCTGATTTCCCGGATTTATGAGGACCAGCAGCCCCGTTATTTCATGGATTATGCCCAGCCCAGAGAAGCAAACCCCTATCCCTTGATTGCTGCGAAAATAGAAGAAATGGCTGCTCCTGGAGATACCGTGGTTTTTCCCTCTGACAGTTATGTTCAGAATGGCAATGAAGCCTACTATAGTGTAATAGATGCACAACTCACTAATTTCTATCTTGCAAAAGACAATGTGGTCTATCAACGGATTGATCCGAAAGAACAAAATAAGGTGTTGCTGAAAAGTCCGGATGGATCAGTGGTGGAATTATTTGATTTTCAGGGAAATAAATACAGATATTGATTGGATTTTCGACTAAGAAATAGCATTATCCTAGCCATAACCGCACTCCTGATTGCCGGTTCGTTCTGGATTATTTTCCGGTACGGGGTGAATGTGCCTCATTGGGATGATCATGCTGTAAGGGCTTTTACACAAAGCTTTCAAATGACAAAATTTGGGGATCTCCTGGCTTTTCACAATGAGCATCGGATAGGCTTTACCCGAATCATTGCGTTGATCACAGCGGCCTTCCATGGATCGCTCGATTTCAAAGTAATGATGTATATCGGTCAATTTGGGCTTGTGCTTACTTTTGGCTGGTTGATTTTCTGGTTGATCAGGCTTAACTACCCGCTATTCTGGGTTCTGGTTCCTGCCTTGTTAATTTTTAATGTGAGTACTTTTGAGAATAGTCTCTGGGCTATGGCTTCCCTGCAAAATCACTGGGTACTCTTCTGGATTCTCAGTAGCCTATCCGTACTCATTTTGTCGGTTGAACCGGAAAAGAAATCCAGCCAGGGGCTGTTTGTCTTGTCCATTGTATTTTCAATAATCGCTCATTTCACTGCCGGTAATGGTGTCATGCTTCTTCCTGCAGGGGCACTGCTCTTACAAGCGGCTGGCAGGTGGCGTTACCTGGGAATATGGATTTTGTTTCACGCTCTGTTTTATCTGCTTTATTTTCAGGGTTTTGAAAGGTTTGGAATGAGTCAACGACCCCATTTGGAGCAATTCCTTATTAACTTATTTGATCTGTCCGGCTCGTTACTTTACCCGCTTCTAAATAAGGATATTAGTACAAAAATACCCTTGATGGCCGGTGTTTTACAGCTTTTGTTTACGCTACGGGTTTTTGTGAAAGTTTTCTTCCGGAAGGATAACAGGGAGGAGATGCTGGTATATTTGGCTTTAATGAGTTTTTTCTGGGGTTCACTCATCCTCATTGCAGCAGGAAGAAGCGATTACGATCAACTGGTTTTACTAAGCAGTAAATACAAAATCTATTCTTTCCTTATTTTCTCTGTGAACTCCATCTGTTTTTTCGGGGCTGCACAAAATAGTAACTTAATAAAAAGAGTGGTCCCGGTTGCATTTGTATCGCTTCTGCTTTTTTTCAATGCTCAGATATCTTATTTAGATGACGTAAACAATTTACACCGGGATCGGCTGGCTGAACTTGTGAATTTAAAACTTTCCGGTGATCAGATTTCCGGATATATTGCCCCTGAGCTGGATTTTGAACGGGTGCTCTATTCAGAGGACCCGATTAAAGATAAGGCCGAAGCCGTACTCTTCAACACAGCTCAGGATAAGCTTTTAATAGAAGCCGTCATTCCGGAGGTAAATGCTGATTACTACGCATGGTTTGTTTCTGAGGGACATCGTGAAATTGTAGCCTTACATGGTATGAACGTACTATTTGGGCCTTCTGATTTTCGGAAAGGCTCTCTGATTTTGTTTAACTATCCCACCGGAAATTACCGGGTTTACCTGCTGGAAGTGAGTGAAAAAAGTAGCAGGTTAATTGATCCTAATCAGGAGATTTTGATTCGGGGTACTGTATATTCCAATCCCAAAAAAAACTGGTAAGTGAAAACAGGTTACATAAAATCGCTTGATGGTGTTCGTTTTCTGGCTGTAACTCTAGTATTGGCAGATCATTGGACTGCAGATCAGCTGGGTTTTCCCGCTTCATATCTGGGTGTATGCATGTTCTTTGTTTTGAGCGGGTTCCTGATTACCCGTATTTTGCTGGCAGCCAAGGCCAAAGATGAGTTGGAGGGGCGTGGGCCAGGGTTTTCTCTGAAACAATTCTATATTCGTCGTACCATCCGTATTTTTCCACTTTACTATGCAGTTCTTGCCTTTTTGTTTGTTCTGAATGTTCCTTCTGTTCGTGACAAATTCCTATGGCTGATAACTTATATGTCAAACAATTACATTGCCCTGAACCAGACATGGATGGGCTCTGTAGATCACTTGTGGTCACTGGCGGTGGAGGAACAATTCTATCTTTTTTTTCCGTTTGTTGTACTCCTGGTTCCGCGAAAATGGTTATCGAATGTTTTCGTCATTTTTGTGATTCTCGCTGTGGCTTTGCGGTATCTTGCCTTTAAAGCTAGTGGCTCCTGGATTCCCTCTTATGTGCTTATGCCCGCGTGTCTCGATGCCTTCGGCCTGGGAGCCATGCTGGCATTTGCCCTCTATTTTGACAAAGGTTGGTTAAAAGGAACATGGACTACTACGGCTATTTTGGCGGCTTCTGCGATTGGTTATGTGTTTGTAGTTCTTGCTATCAGACAATCTGCCGAGCCTCATAATCTGGTGGCAGTAGTCTGGCTTCGACTGGCAGAGTCGCTACTTTCTGTAGCTCTCATTGCTTTTCTTATTCTGAACAATTCGGCCAGACTCACCCGTTTTTTTGAGATTAAGCCCTTTGTTTATATAGGAAAGATCAGTTACGGTATTTATATTTTTCACAACTTTCTATATAATGAGTATCACCCTCTTTCATTTAGTCCGGGTGTAAGGCTGGTTCAATGGCTTAATGCAAGTGAGAGCCCGGTTGTTTCAAGCCTTCCGGTACGGGTGATTTTGCTGTATCTTTTGGTTATAGCAATTGCTTCAATTTCGTGGTTTACTTTTGAAAAACCCATTAATAAACTCAAAGACAAGTATGGATATTAATCAGAGCTTTGAAGAGTACCTCCGCATCAAAAAAATTGATTCTGCCCGTTTCAAACTGCAGGAGCCTTCTCTTTTTGAGGAATGGGAACAGCTTTTTTCAGAGGTACATCCCGATAGTTTTACCGCTCAAAAAAAGTTTCTGATTAATCCGGTTCGCCGTAGATTTCCTCTTCAGGAGCAGGATAACTAGACTCGTTTATTCGAAAAGGTGAATTTGGAATGAGCCAGAAAATTAAAAAGAAAGCTAAAACCCATGCCTGCAAAATGGCTTAGTGTTCCGGCCGGATTGAACTCATACTCCGTAAATGGTATTCTGGTCTTTACTTCCCCCAAAAAGTGGCTAAGGAACTGCAACGTGTAAAAAGAGCCCTTCACTGTAAGTAACATGGAAACCAGAACTACCAGCAAAAAACGAAAAAACTCTTTTCTGGTCTTTCCACTCCCTGAAGCATCAAACGCAAAACGTTTTGACATAAGGAAACCGTATGGCACTGAAACCAGAAATCCGATAAGCACTCCTCGTTGAAAAGGCATTTGAAGCCATCGAATGCAAATTACACTTCCAACGAGATATTGAACCAGCACGCCCGATGCCGCCACCCAGAAATAATCAATAAGTTTTTTAAAACGGAAATAAAGCTTTTTCACAAAGAATGGTAAGGGGTCTTAAAGGCCGGAAAGATACGGTTTGATGTCAAGGAGACCAATTTTCAGATAGTGCCTCTTTCCTCTTTTCAATTTTGTGGTGTCATTTAACAAGCTCTTAACAACTCAAACTGGCCTTACAGCGTCTAAATGGTAGTAATTTTGACTCAATCGTCAATTTCATAGAAAATCAGTCACGATTCAGTCAGTTATCAACCATATTTGTGACATCTTTTTAAACCTATCGTAGAAGAATGAAAAAAGTACTGATCACCTTATTGTTTGTAGGAGGACTTTCCACCTTGTCTCATGCTCAAACGAAGATTCCGCCTAATGTGCAGAAACTTCTCCAGAAAAATACCTGCCTTGCATGTCACAATCCCGACAATAAACTTGTAGGACCTGCATACAAAGAGGTTATGCAGAAGAAAAAATATAAGCCAGAGCAGATTGTGGAGCTTATTTACAAGCCAAATCCTAAAAACTGGCCTGGTTATCCTCCAATGGCTCCGATGGCTCAGGTGCCTAAGGATGAAGCCATGATCATCGCCAAATGGATTGCAAGTCTGAAATAAGAATTTAGAACATTCTGATTGAGAAGCCGGGGCTGATAAGTTCCGGCTTTTTTTAGAACGGATAGCCAATTCCCAGGTTGAAATTTAGCCGGTACGGGTTGTTGTAAATATTCCCCTCGGCATCCTGAAGTCTCCTTTTTAGCTTAAATTCATCGAGAACAAAACGATCTCCCTCCTCACGTGAAGGATCGATTACTTTAATGCCCCAATCAAATCTGAACTGAAAATAGCTAAGATCATAACGCAGGCCAAAGCCTGTACCCACGGCGATTTCTTTATAAAACCTGCCAAAGTCAAAATTCGCCTTGTTTGCTTTTTCCGGTGTGTTTATCTGATACCATTTCCAGATATTGCCGGCATCTACAAAACCGGCAAACTGAATGTCTCCAAAGAAACGGGCTACCTTTTTTCGCCATTCAAAACTTCCTTCAATTAAGATATCTCCCGCTTGAGGAATGATGTAATTGCTGGCCGTATCAGGAAAAGCAGAACCTACGCCCAATGAACGGGGAGACCAGGCCCTGATTGAGTTACTTCCACCCACAAAAAAGTTTTTCTCGTAGGGAAGAGACCTGTTTCCATAGGGATTTGCCACTCCGAGATTGAGCCGGTAAGCCAAACTGCTGCCCGGGGTCAGATTAATATACCGGCGATAATCCAGGTTAATTTTGACAAACCGAAAATACTTCCTGACGGTATCCGGAGAGTTGAGGTCTTGCCTAAGTGGAAAGATGTTCTCAATAAGTTGTATTTTGTCTTTGTCCCTGGAAAAGTTCAGCAGCGTGCCACCTGATTCTACGAAAATCCTCAGGAATTTAGAACTGGCGTATGGATCCTGCAGGTTTTGGTCATTATAGACGTAAGAAGCGTTAAGACTACTTACAAATTGTGGGTCAAACGTTGTTTTAAGATTATTTCCACGCAATTGTTCAGAAACCAGGTTATCGTAAAATGTTCTGCCGGCCTCGTCATTCAGGTAATAGTTTGTATTGATCAGATTGGCATCTAACAGAGAAAGAAAAACAGTAGAGAACTTATCCGGCTGCCAGCGATAGTTATAGTTCAGTCTGAAATTCAGACGGTTTCCCCAGTATGGCTCTGAATAATTAAAACCACCACCCACCTGGGTTCTTGGAATTTTAAGTTTCAATTTATCTATATCATTTCCAAAAAAAGAAATGTTTGGAAAAGTTATGCTCAAATTAGTTCCTATCTCCCAGCTTCCATT
>CBINGY010000014.1:0-81915 GCA_966250325.1 uncultured Cytophagaceae bacterium
GACATAGAGAAAGGGAAATCGGAAGTATACATTGGCGTGAAAGAGGTACTCGGCGTTTATATCTAACTTTTCTTCCCCTCGCTTTTGGAAAATATTATCAGAAAACATGCCCCGAAATAACATATAGATAGTTCCGTTACTGGTGCTTATTTAGATGCAGATACGAAATCGTATGCATGCATACTCTTTTATTTTTCCGTGAAAGGATTGAACTATTCCGCTATCAATTGAATTTTATTAAGAAATGCAAATTCTATTGTTTAACATTTTTTAATTTGGCGGTTTAAAATCAAAACAATTAAAAACCTTAAAAACAAACTGTATGAAGAAATTTTTATTAACCATGTGTTTGGTTGGCTTCAGCGTTTTCGCTTTTGCCCAATCCATGGAAGTTTCTGGAAAGGTTACCTCTGCAGATGACGGAATCGGTCTCCCCGGTGTTTCCGTTGCAGTTCAGGGGTCTACCGTGGGTACAACTACCGATGCAGACGGAGCCTACAAAATCAATGTAAACAGAGGAGCTACCCTCATTTACTCTTTTGTAGGTATGCTGTCACAGGAGGTGGTGGTTGGAAATCAGAGCGTGATTAACATAGCCCTTCAGAACGACGCAAACCAACTTAGCGAAATCGTAGTAACCTCTACCGGTCTTAACAGAAATGCAAAAAATGTGGTGTATGCAAACCAGACCGTAAAAGCTGAAGACCTGATGTCAACACCAGGAAAAAATGCTTTGGAGTCACTTCGTGGTAAAGCGGCCGGTGTAAGAATTACAACGGGCTCTGGATCAGTGGGTTCATCATCGCGTATCGTACTTCGCGGTGAAGGTTCACTAACTGGTAACAACAACGCCCTGATTGTAGTTGATGGTATTCCGATTGACAACTCAACGAGTGGTGGTGGAGATGCAGGTGCTGACCAGAGCGGTTACGCCGACTATGGTAACCGTTTCAATGACCTTAATCCGGAGGATATTGAGAGTGTTACAATTCTTAAAGGACCATCTGCAACATCTCTTTACGGATCTCGTGGAGCCTCAGGTGTGCTTTTGATCACTACTAAAAAAGGTAAAAACGGTCAGATGCAGGTTGGAGTTAACTCCTCTTATTCTACTGAGAAAGCATATGTATTGCTTCAAAGACAGGATCAATACGGACAGGGTTATGACAATGCTCACTTCGACTCTGGCGAAAACTGGGCCTGGGGTCCTGCATTTGATGGTGTAGTAAGACCTTGGACTTCTGCAATTGATTCGGACGGAGACGGAGCTCTGGAAGCATTAACACGTCCATACTCCGCCGTACCTGATCAGGTTCAAAGTTTCTTCCGTCTTGGAAATACACTGAATAATAACGTGAGTATCTCAGCCGGGAAAGATGGTTTCTCCTACTATTTATCTTATGGTAACACCAATCAGAATGGTACTTTGGATAATACGTATTACAACAGAAGCTCAATCAACCTGAATGCAAGTTCTCAGATTCTGAAAAACCTTAAATCTGATTTCAAAGTAAGCTATGCTTTGACGAATCAGAGAACTGCTGCTGAAGGTTTCCGTGCGTTTGAAGGAAATAACGCCTATGCGATGGTGATCCAATCGCCAAACAATATTCCTTTCAACGAATTGAGAGATTACAAAAGCCCATTCCATGACGTGAATGGCTACTGGGGCTCTTATTCATCTGTGAACCCCTATTTCATTTTGAATGAATACGGAAACATGGCAAAAATTGGTAACCTTTTCACCAAAATGAGCCTTACTTACACGCCAATCAAGAATCTTGATATTATCGCTCGTGTAGGTAATAACACGGTTAATACAGGTATAACGCAGTGGGTTCCAAGCTATACTCCAGCCCTGCAATACTTCTGGGGAGATAACCTTGAGCTAGGTACACGTGCAGGAAGACATGAATCACTGGGCAGCTACACAAAAGGAAATCAATTGAGAAGCAACTGGGATATATCTACACTTGCTAACTACAAAACAGACATCCCAGGTGTAGATGGTCTTGCTTTAAATGTAATTGGTGGATGGAACCTTTTTGACAGGAGATTCCAGGGGGTTACAGGAAGCACCGTAGGAGGATTAGTAGTTCCAGGCTGGTATAACTTAAGTAATAGTAACCAATCTCCTATCTCCTCTGAATCAAGCTCGAAATATCGCTTAATGGGAGCACTTGGTAACGCAAGTTTATCTTATAAGGATATTTACTTCCTGGAGTACTCTGCCAGAAATGACTGGTCTTCTACTTTGCCACTTGCAAGCAATTCATTCTTCTATCAGGCTGTAGGTGGTTCAGTAATCCTTTCCGATGCTTTCGGTATCGACAGTAAGTTCCTGAACTTCGCCAAACTTAGAGGTAGTTACGGTACTACTGGTAAAGATGCCGCCTTGTACTTGTTGAACTCCGTATTTGTTGGAAACCCAACGATCAGAGATATGGGTGATTACTCCATTTTCTTCCCTCTTAGCGGTCAGCCTGGTTTTACAACTGGTAACAGAATCGGAAATCCGGATTTGAAGCCTGAGCTTACAACAACTTTGGAAGTAGGAACTGATATTTCCTTGCTTAACAATCGTGTGAACATTGACTATACCTATTATTACTCAAATCACACGAACCAGATTGTGACCATTACACTTCCGTCTTCCACTGGCTTTACGTCTACCACGGCAAACATTGGACGCATGACCAACAAAGGACATGAATTGTCGTTGATTCTAAGACCAATCAAAGATCTGATTAAAGGATTAAGCTGGGATATCAACCTTCTGTACTCTCAAAACAGAAACAATGTGGTTAAAATTACCGACGAAATCGATGAGCTTACTATTGGTGGCTTAGGTAATATGACCCTTGTAGCTAAAGAAGGGATGCCATTCGGTACGTTTAAGGCTACAGATTATACCAGAAATGACGCAGGTCAGATCATTGTAGATGGCTCTGGTTATCCTATTTCTAACACTACTCAGGATTATTTCGGTTCATATCAGCCAGATTATCTTGCAAGTATTGGAACCAGCATCGGTTACAAAGGATTCTCATTCAGTGGTCTATTAGATATCAAACAAGGTGGAACTTTCTACTCATGGACGAAAGATCAGGGAACATTTAACGGTACTGGTATCAATACGGTTGAATTTGGACGTGAGCCGTTTGTATATCCAAACTCAGTAACTGAGTCTGGGGAAGCCAATACCACTGAAATAACCGCACAGGGACTATTTACTACCCGGGGCGTTATCCCAAGTTCCTATTATCTGGTAGATGCCAGTTACATTAAGCTTCGTGAGCTTACCCTTAATTATGCTCTTCCGAAGTCTATTGTGAGCAAAATCAAAATGACTTCTGCTAACCTTGGAATTTTTGCAAACAATATCAAGTTCTGGCTTCCTGCTGAGAATACGTTTGCAGATCCTGAAGTTAACGGTGCTAACCAGACAGGTAACTACATCGGTATAGAAACCTCTCAGGTTCCTCCATCAAGAAGTCTTGGTTTCAAACTTGGTTTTACATTTTAATTGACGATTATCAATGAAAAAAATATATAGTTTATTAGTAGCAGGTGCCCTCGTATTTCTTTCAACATCTTGTGATGAAAGACTGGCTAACCTGAACATTGATCCGGATAATTCTCCTACTGCATCAGATGCACAGCTTTTAACAAGTGCCCTGGGTTATATGGGCTATGTGCAGGATGCAGATTTCAATCAATACTCGATGCTTTGGGGTCAGTATTACACCTGGGGTATTGGTGTGGCAATTGGTAATCAGGAACGTTTCAGACAGGAAGGAACTGATTTCAATAACCTTTGGACCAGATCTTATGCCAATATTCTTCAGGATCTAAAAGTATTGACCAAATCTGAAGATAAAGGCTACAGTGCAATAGGTAAGGTCTTGACTGCTTACATGTATCAGGGACTTGTAGATCACTTTGGTAATGTACCCTTCACACAGGCTACCAGTGGTGCTATTGAAGATGGATCTATACTGGCCCCTTCCTATGATTCAGCCACTGACATCTATCCGGCCTTAATCACAATGCTGGATGAGGCTATTGCTGATCTGGAAACAGGTGCGGGAAGCGTAGGTGCTGCAGATGTTGTTTATGGTGGTGATTTAACCAAATGGACAAAATTTGCGTATTCTCTGAAACTTAGAATACTTATGAGGACTTCAGAAAGTGCTCCAAACGCTGCTGCAATCCAGTCTGTTATCAGCAATGGATCATTTATTGAGACTTTTGATGATATTGCGAAAGTTGATTTTTCTGGTGCCACAGGTAATCAAAACCCTATGTGGGCTTCTATGACCTTTGGTGTAGGTGATTTTTATTTTGCCAGCAATGCCACTTTGAATGTACTCAATGATCTTGAAGATCCAAGAATTGGCAAGTTTTATGTGAGAGCTACCACAGGTGGATTTAGCGGACAGTTCAGAGGTATCAATCAAGGTACGATTGACGATGAGCCTTTCACAGCTGCTGCTACAGAATACAGTACTTCGTCTGATCTTGCAGTTGCATCAGATAATTCTGTTTTCTTTATGTCTCCATGGGAAGTATGGTTCCTGAGAGCTGAAGCAGCAGCAAGATTTGGCACTGCAGACGATGCTTCAGAAGCATTTACTAATGCAATCACCGAGAACTTTTCTTTCCTGGGTGCTGATGGTGCGGCCGAGTATATCGCCACTCTGGGCTTTGACTCAGCTCCCACATTGGATGACAAAATTGATATTCTTGCTGTTCAGAAATGGATTTCACTGAACGGAACGCAGGAGGATGAAGGTTGGATCGAAACAAAAAGATTCGATAGACCTGCCAGCAGATTGTTCACTGCAGGTATATTCCAGACTCCGCCACTTTCTGTATTAGGTGCAGGCGTATTCCCGTCTTCCTGGTTATACCCTGCCTCTGAGCTGAACCTCAACAGAAATGCTCCAAGTCAAAGAAATCTTACTGAAAAAATATTCTGGGATAATTAATAAGAATTGAAAATGAAAAAAATTATAGTTTCGTTATTGACAGCTGTAGTTGCATTTTCTTGTACTCAAGATTTTAGCAACATTACTCCGTCTGGAATTACTTATCTCCCACTCATCAGACTTACAGGAGATACCTATGTTCAACTGAACTGCGATGAAGCTTTCACCGCGGATAAATACGGTGCCAAGGCGTTTGAAGGAGGTACAGAAATTACCTTGAATGAAGTTATTGTAGGTCAATATTTTGGTTCGAACAAGGTAGAAGGACCTGATGACTATGCCATCAATTACAGTGCTGTTAATAAAGACGGCATCCCAGGTGTAGCTTCCAGAAGGGTTTTAAAGACTCCTTGTACTGGAAATATGGTAGATGATATCTCTGGTGTTTACAGAACTTCTCTAAGACGTACTTTCGTAGCTGATGGATCCGTTCTGGCTACTCCTCAATATCAAAATCAGGAATTTGTTTACATCCGTAAAGTGGGTGATAAATTTCAGATCTCTGATGCGATCTTCGGATGGTATGATCTTGGACGTGATCTGGGTACTGATTTCATTGCTCCAGGTGTAGAACTTGAACTTACTGCACCAAATACTTATACCTCTGCTCAGGTAGTAGAGCAAGGATATTTTGGTGGAAATGTTAGCAATGTAAAATTAGTAGTTGATCCGGCGACCAAAACAATCAAAGCTTCATCTGATTGGGATTTTGGGTATAAATTCGACGCGACACTAGTGCAGGTAGAAATCTAGTTTCTGTCTGAATATTAAAAAAGAGGCTGACTCAAACGAGTTCAGCCTCTTTTTTTTGGAAAAGAACCTAGTTCATTGGAAATCCGTTAGTAGGGAGAATACTAAGCTTACATGCAAAGAGGATTTTTTATCGGGATTTTTGTGACCGCTTTTCTGGCCATCGATTTCTACGTATTTACAGCTGTACGCCAGCTCATACGAAACTGGAGCCCAACCAGTCAACGCATTTCCTCACTTATTTACTGGAGCATTCCTGTAATTTCTCTTCTTCTTTTTTTTGCCGCTTTCTTTTGGTTGAATGAAAAGCTTAGTCCGAAAAGCAGGAATTTTCTGATCTCCTTTGTATTCATACTTTACATCTCAAAAATTTTTTCAGCCATTGCCCTCCTTTTTGCCGATTTGGTAAGGCTGGGCCAGTGGTCATGGAAATCTGTTTCAGAACTATTTAACGGGCCAGAAAAACAATCTCTTCAGCCTGAAAAAACCTCTCCTTTGAACGAGGGAATCACCCGTTCCGAATTCCTCACAAAAGCGGCCCTTGCGATAGGAGCAACACACGTAGGGGCCATGAGTTGGGGAATAATTTCGGGAGCGTATGACTATCGGATCAGGAGAGTTCCTCTGAAACTTCCCAACCTTCCGCAGCAGTTCCACGGATTAAAGCTGATTCAAATATCAGATATACATAGTGGCAGCTTTTACAATAAAACGGCCGTGCAGGGAGGAGTTGACATGCTCATGGCAGAAAAACCAGATATGGTATTCTTCACAGGGGATATAGTGAATAATAAGTCAGAAGAACTAAACGAATATTTCGACCTATTTAAGAAAATTAAAGCTCCTCTCGGAGTATTCTCAACCCTTGGAAATCATGATTACGGAGACTATGCCACCTGGAAAAGTGCCGATGAAAAAACCAGAAATCTTCAGACATTAATCAAAGGGCATGAGCTCATGGGCTGGCAATTACTCATGGACTCCGGGAAAGAAATCAGGGTGGATAACGAATCTATTAGTGTTTTGGGCATCCAAAACTGGGGGAAAGGATTTTCGCAATACGGTCACCTGGACAAGGCTTTGGCTGGTATCAAAGACCCAAACTCTGTTAAACTATTACTTTCGCATGACCCAACCCACTGGCGGGAACAAGTTCTTGGTAAAACATCGATTGATGTATCTTTTGCCGGACACACCCATGGTATGCAATATGGAGTTGAAATCGGTGGCTTTAAATGGAGCCCGGCACAATGGCGATATAAAGAATGGGCAGGGCTATACCAAGAAAATGATCAGCAACTCTATGTAAATCGGGGCTATGGATTTCTCGGCTATCCCGGGCGGGTAGGTATCCTTCCAGAAATAACTGTTTTCGAACTTCAGAAGGCCTGAAACTTGTCGAACATACATCTATCGGTTCTCAATTGATACATCACCAATTTCTGTCTGAAACAAAGTCGACTGTTCGTCTGGCAATTCCTATTGTTATCGCCCAGCTTGGGGTAGTGCTTATGGGGGTAGCGGATAACATAATGATTGGAAGGATGATCGGGAAAAACGCATTGGGTGCCGCAGGTTTGGCAAATTCCGTAGCTTTTCTCATGAGTTCCATTGCAATTGGTGGTTTGCCGGTTGTGAGCCCATTAATTGCCAAGAGTGTTGCCTCCGGAAATTTCAGAGAAACGAAAGCCACTTACCTGGCTACGATTAGGGTAGCATTTATCTTCTGTCTGGCAGTTACAGTTCTTGGAGTTATTTTATTTATAAATTTCGGGATTCTGGGTCAGACCCAGTCAATAACAGAAGTTGCCAGGATTTTCTTTCTTATTCTAATAGGTTCTGCCCTACCACTTTTCTTTTTTACCGCCTTTAAACAACTTTCAGACGGCCTTTCTCTCCCCAGAGTTGCCATGTATATTACCTTTATTGGTCTGGCTGCCAACGTAGTTTTCAACTTTGTTTTTATTAAACAATTTGGTGTTCAGGGAGCAGCGTGGGCAACTCTCGGTGTAAGGTTAATAATGGCGGTTGTAATGGGATTCTACATTTTTAATTCCCACATCTTTAAACATATAACCAAAGTAAGAACAAGTCCGAAACGAATTAAGGAACTAACCGGACAAATTTTAAAGCTCAGCGTCCCCGGGGGCCTGCAGTTTTTCTTTGAGATAGGAGCATTTTCTTTCGCTGTAGTTATGATGGGCTGGATCAGTGAAAATGCTCTGGCAGCACATCAGATTGCGATAAACATTGCTGCAACTACGTATATGATGGCTTCCGGCATTGCGTACGCGGGAAGTATCAGAGTTGGGAATTCATTAGGCCATAAATCTATAACAGGAGTTAAGGTAGCAGGAAACTCCGCATTTATGCTCGTTTTCGTTTTTATGACCTTGGCCGCTCTTCTCATTTTTGTTTTCAGACACCAATTGGTGCAGGTATATATCCGAAATGAGGAGATTGAAGCCCTCGCAGTGGGTCTTTTATTTATCGCAGCATTTTTCCAGCTGTCTGATGGAATTCAGGTAGTTGCACTAGGCGTTTTAAGAGGTGTTTCAGATGTCAATGTGCCTGCGGTGATAACGTTCATTGCCTATTGGATAATCGCTCTTCCTCTTGGCTATGTGCTGGCCTTCTACACGCCTTTGGAAGCACAGGGAATATGGATCGCTTTATTGTCTGGCTTATCCTTTGCCGCAATCTTCCTTACCCTTAGATTCTACAGAAAGATTAGCAGGAATCGATTTAAAAAGGGATCTACCCTCAATACGAGCAGACCCCTTTAATTAGGAGATGATGTTTCGGCTATTGTTTTCCAAACTGCACATTCATGATGAGTTTGACTTCATCACTTACCACCACTCCGCCAGCCTCAGTCACGGCATCCCAGGCCAAACCGAATTCTTTTCTGTTTATTTTTCCCTTTATATCAAAACCTGCCTTTTCCTGACCATAAAAATCGGTCATTACTCCACCATACTCCGCGATAAGTTCAATTTCCTTTGTCGTTCCTTTGATGGTAAGTAACCCTTTTACGGAATATTCACTTTCTCCAATTGATTTAAATGATGTAGACACAAATTTTAGTTCGGGATATGTCTCAGACTCAAAGAAATCTCCAGACTTTAGATGGCCATCACGCTGTTCATTACCTGTTGAGATTGAATCAATCTTTGCGGTAAACTCCACTTTTGAATTTTCAAAACCTTCATCAGGGCTTTCCAGAGTGGCGTCGTATTGTCCAAAGCTACCGGTCACTGTTGAAATCATGAGGTGTTTAATTTTAAACTGAACCTCTGAGTGAGAAGGATCTATTTTCCAGGTTTTCATTATATGTATTTACATTTATTGTTAATACACGAATAACCCTAAAAAGAAAGGGCCGGTTCCGCCCATCTCTAATATTTTCAATTTTTATAGTTCTCTATATGTTTTTTTATGTGAGCAATGCGATTGGCAGGACTTGGATGAGAGCTCATAAACTCATCCCTGTCCATCTGACCGCCACTAGCTTCAGCAAGTATTTCCATCACCTCAATCATAGCATTTGGCTCATAACCAGATAATATCAGGTATTTCACACCAAATTCATCAGATTCGAGCTCATCGTCACGTCCATACTTCATCATTTTAACCTGTGCTACATAATTGGCAATCTGAGCTGTATTGTAACTACCGCTGGCGGCAGTAGCGGCCCCCGCCAGCCCCTGATAGAATTCGCTCTTTGCCATTTGCTGAGAAGAGTGCCTGTGAATCACATGTCCGATTTCATGCCCAAGTACACCCGCCAGCTGGTCTTCCGACTTCAATCTGCCCAATAAACCGGCAGTAATAAAAATTTGCCCTCCCGGCAGAGCAAATGCATTCACAGTTTCTCCGTCCCGCAATAAATGAAAATCAAATCGGAAAGGATCCTGAATTCCTTTGACTGCGAGATCTTCTTCAAACCTTCGCAACACCCGGTTACCTACCTTTTTTACCTGTTGCTGTAACTGATTATCCGGATAAAGCCCTCCGAATTCCCTGGCCATTTCAGGAGCACTCTGAATACCCATTGCCACTTCCTGCTCAGGGGTCATACCTACCTGCTGGCTCTCCCCCGTTAGAGGATTCACCTGCGTTTTACCGTAATAACTAATGAGAGCAATAACCGCCATAACCAGGCCAAGTATGAATCTCAATTTTAAGCCAGAAGATTGTCGCATAATAGTCTGATTCAATTCACGCAGGAAACGACTTTCAATTTTCTAATCCTTTGTCACACAAACCGTAGTCCATTTGTGAATTCCGTCGTTTTTTCATCAAACTTAATTATCTTAAAAATAAATATTTACAATTGGTGCAGATAAATTTATTCGAAAACAAGACCTCGATTCTTTTGTATCCCATTGCTTCATGAAGTAAATTTGATTTCACTTTTACTCCCGCGTAAAAGAGCAAAACATTGAATCTGTAAGTACTTAAACCTCCCGACAATGACTGACTTAGAATTGCGACAAACCGAACCATTACTCATGGAAGACCCCAACCGGTTTGTTATTTTTCCCATTAAACATAGCGACATATGGTCGTTCTATAAAAATGCTGAAGCCTGTTTCTGGACAGCCGAAGAACTCGATCTCGCACAGGATCTGACGGACTGGGAAAACCTCAACGACGGGGAAAGACACTTCATTTCTCATGTACTTGCATTCTTTGCAGCCTCCGATGGAATCGTAAATGAAAACCTCGCTGTTGATTTTCTATCTGCTGTGCAATTTGCCGAAGCCAAATGTTTCTATGGATTTCAAATAGCCATTGAAAATATTCATGCTGAAGTATATTCACTTCTGATTGACACCTATATCAAAGATGCCAAAGAGCGGGATCGTCTGCTTCATGCCGTGGAGCATATTGATTGTGTGCAAAAGAAAGCCAAATGGGCGATGCGTTGGATTGAAAACGGAAATTTCATTGAACGACTCATTGCTTTTGCCGCCGTAGAAGGCATCTTCTTCTCAGGCTCCTTCTGCTCTATTTTCTGGCTAAAGAAAAGAGGACTCATGCCGGGATTATCCTTTTCCAATGAACTCATTTCCAGGGATGAGGGAATGCACCGTGATTTTGCCTGTTTGCTTTACACAGATCATATTAAGAACAAATTACCCGAAGAGCAAATCTATACCATCATTAAAGATGCCGTTGAGATTGAGAAGGAATTTGTGAGTGATGCACTCCCGGTTTCACTCATTGGAATGAACTCCGATCTGATGTGTCAGTACATTGAATTTGTGGCCGATCACCTTCTGGAGCAGTTGAACCTCGAAAAAGTTTACAATTCGAGCAATCCGTTTGATTTTATGGAGTTAATATCTCTACAAGGTAAAACCAATTTCTTTGAGAAAAGAGTAGGAGATTACCAGAAAGCGGGTGTGACCTCCGATAAAGAGTCACACACATTCTCGCTGGATGAAGACTTTTAATAACAGTTTATTTAAGGATCGATAAGTTAAAAAGGGGTGGCCATTGGTCACCTCTTTTTTTTCCTGCCTCATTCTAAACTTCCGTGAAATAGGAAGCCCCACCATTACTGGCGGGGCTGTTAAATATCACACGTAAGAATCGGAATCCTCAGGAGCCACACATGACACAGCCTTCCGGATCATCAAGAGAGCATTGCATTGCAGCAAACTGTTTCTCCTGTTCAGACTGCTCCTGGTCAAAACTCTCCATCATCTTTTTCTTTTCCTCCTGTTCCTTAGCAAAAGCCTTATAATCCAACGGCTTTTCCTCTACCTTTTCATCCTTATTCGTCTCACTTAAAGCCTGCTTGTTTACAGTAAACTTAACGGCGTCTACGGCTGCTTTAGTACGTAGGTAATACATTCCGGTTTTAAGACCGGCTTTCCAGGCATAAAAGTGCATAGAAGTGAGTTTACCAAAATTGGCATTCTCCATAAAGATGTTCATGGACTGGCTCTGGCAAATGAAAGCACCTCTGTCTGCCGCCATGTCAATAATAGTCTTTTGTTTGATCTCCCAGGCAGTTTTATAGAGCTCTTTGAGGTTATCAGGGATTTCTGCGATGTCTTGAACAGAACCATTGGCCGCTATGAGCTTATTCTTCATCGTATCATTCCAAAGATTGATTTTTACCAGGTCTCTGAGCAAATGCTTGTTTACGATTGCAAATTCACCCGACAATACCCTTCTGGAATAAATATTTGAGGTGTATGGCTCAAAACATTCATTGTTTCCGAGAATCTGACTTGTGGAAGCAGTAGGCATAGGTGCCAGAAGCAAGGAATTTCTTACTCCGTTTTTTACTACTTTTTCACGAAGTGCATCCCAATCCCATCTTCCGGAATCTGGCGTTACACCCCACATATCAAACTGAAACTGTCCTTCTGAAATAGGAGATCCTTTCCATGTTTCATAAGGCCCTTCTTCTATGGCCATTTCCATGGAAGTCTCCATTGCGGCATAGTAGATAGTTTCAAAAATATCTTTGTTCAACGTTCTTGCTTCATCAGATTCAAAAGGCATTCTGAGCATAATGAAGGCGTCTGCCAGACCCTGAATACCAATACCGATTGGACGGTGACGTTTGTTGCTACGCTCTGCCTCCGGTACGGGATAATAATTAACGTCAATTATCCTGTTGAGGTTACGGGTTACTACCTTGGTAATTTCATACAGCTTCTGGTGATCAAACCGGATAGCCTCTCCGTTTGCATCAGTTTCAATGTATTTTGGAAGAGCAATAGAAGCAAGGTTACATACAGCCACTTCGTCTTCAGAAGTGTACTCCATGATTTCTGTACAGAGGTTTGAAGACTTTATGGTTCCCAGATTCTTTTGATTCGACTTCTTGTTTGCCGCGTCTTTATAAAGAATGTAGGGTGTACCTGTTTCAACCTGTGATTCCAGAATTCTAAACCAGAGCTGCTGAGCCTTTACTTTTTTCTTGGCCCTGCCTTCTCTTTCGTATTTCTCAAAAAGCTTCTCAAATTCATCACCATAGGTATCTGCCAACCCCGGGCACTCATGCGGGCAAAACAGTGACCAGTCTGCATCGGCTTCTACCCGCTTCATAAATAGGTCTGAAACCCACATGGCGTAGAAAAGATCGCGGGCACGCATTTCTTCCTTGCCGTGATTCTTCTTTAGGTCCAGAAAATCTTCAATATCTGCGTGCCAGGGCTCCAGATAAATCGCGAATGAACCTTTTCTTTTACCTCCACCCTGATCCACGTATCTGGCTGTGTCGTTGTAAACACGCAGCATAGGTATGATACCATTTGAAGTGCCGTTCGTACCCTTGATATATGAGCCTTTGGCCCGGATATTATGTATTGACAATCCGATTCCACCGGCAGACTGCGAAATTTTGGCACATTGCTTCAGGGTATCATATATACCGTCGATACTATCCTCTTTCATGGTGAGCAGGAAGCACGACGAAAGCTGAGGTTTCGGAGTACCTGCGTTAAAGAGTGTAGGTGTAGCATGGGTAAACCACCGCTCAGACAGCAGATTGTAGGTTTCGATGACCTTGTCAATATCTTCTCCGTGAATACCCACGGAAACTCTCATGAGCATGTGCTGGGGGCGTTCAACTATTTTCCCTCCCAGTTTGAGAAGGTATGAACGCTCCAGGGTTTTATACCCGAAATAATCGTACCCGTAGTCCCTGTCATAGATAATGGTAGAATCAAGCAAAGCCGCGTGTTGCTGTATTACCTTCCAGGTTTCTTTTGCGATGAGAGAGGCGTTCTCTCCGGTCTTGGGATCAACATACTGATAAAGCATCTTCATGGTACCCGAGAATGATTTCAGGGTATTTTTGTGAAGGTTGCTTATCGCAATTCTGGCTGCCAGCAAAGCATAATCCGGGTGCTTTGTGGTCATTGATGCGGCCGTCTCGGCAGCAAGATTGTCAAGTTGTGAGGTGGATACACCGTCATAGATTCCGGAAACCACTTTCATGGCCACCTCGATCGGCTGCACAAAATTCGGATCAAGACCATAACACAATCTCTCGATCCGTGCGGTGATTTTGTCAAATTTTACCGATTCTCGACGTCCGTCTCGTTTGATTACATACATACGGCAAATACAATTTAAGGGTTCAGAGTACAGATTCCAGTTGTGGTCAAAAAAGACGATATTTTTTGAGCCGGGAATTCAAAATTAACACAGACTTAACATCAAAAAAAAGCCTGAAAACACTTGCTTTTTTCATTCTTCGAGAATTTTACAAGCTTAAGTTTTTTAAGCTGCACTTTGTCAGCACTTTACTTTTTTTCAATCATTAGAAAAATACTATTCAAAAGTTATCCACAAAAAAAATGACGTATTTTGAGACTTTTCCACAGCGACATACGAACAACAACTTAGCCTAGTATATACGCATTTTGAATTGTTGCAAGCTTAAAAATAAGGGATTACGTTTAGAATTTTCAAAACTTTTTGAAAATTATTTAGAAGAATGTCGAAATATATGTGGAAAACTTATCCCCTCAATCTGTACATTCCATCAATAGAAGCTCTCCGCTGAGAAAACTCACTTTTATTATTCCGTCCGTCTTTACTTCATTACTGTTTCCGAGTCTTACTCCCACTTCTAGGCTTTCTACCTGCAGAGGATAAAGAAGGTTTTCAGTAACAATGCCGGAGGCCTTACTCACAGGCAAAAGAGAGATAGGCGTGCCGGCCTTATACCACTTTTCAAAAACCGAAGGCTCGGGTAGCAAAGGAAATATTTTTGAATGGTCATCGAGCATCACCAGCTTGATCTTTTCCTTGTATTTGAGAATATTCATCAGGTTTGCCAGGGTATGATCCATCCTCTTGCCGGTGGCCCAGACAATATTAACTGCGGGGAAACCCCGGGAAATCAGAAATTCTATACCTTTTTCAAAATCCGTTTTGTTCTGATCAGGCTCATGAATGATCTCAACAGGAAACTGTTTTTCAAAAATTTCCTTTTCCGACACCTCGTTGCGATCAAAATCTCCCAGCACCACGTCAAACTTAATCCCAAGATTCATCACTCTTCTAACGGCACCATCTAGTACCACAATAAACGGCGACCACTCCAACAGCTCTCCCAAAAGCTCTGAACTACACTCGGCTCCGTTTGCAATCAGTAAAGCGGGCTCCTGTTTCTCACGTACAATATGATGCGATGACATACTCTGTGTTTATGGAAAGTATTAAAAAAATGCCTCCGGGCCTTAGCTCCGGAGGCAGAAATTTTCATAATAGAGCGTAATCAGCGAAGATCCACTACTTCCACTCCCGGATATTTCGAGGTATTGAAAGTGAAAAAATTATCCGCCAGAGCCACATTCGGGGTAAACTGAAGAATATCGAACACAGTGTAGCCACCACTGTTATCCCAAAGTTTCCATTGTTTGATTTCTTTATTGGCCTTATTCACTGATATTTCAACCTTTTTGACATTTCCGCTTTTCGAAGGAACCAGTTCCACTACATCACATTTCACCCCGTTTACTACCTTCTCACCTTTGTAAGAATACTTGTAGCCTTTCTTGTAAATACTGTAAATATTAGCAGGCGAAAATTCAGAGTCGGCACTTTGATCATACTCAGTTACATTAACTTCATTTGTTTCTTTCACAAACGAGTAAATTTCTTTCCCGTTGTTGTAGATTTCCTGCCCCACCATATTGAGCTTGAATTTAACTCCCTTCACAGCAATATCCCCCACGCGTTTTCTTCCGGGCTTACCGGCAGAGTTAACCGGCGTATAGGCGAAATCTGCTTTAAACGTCTTCAGGGCCTTGTATTTGGCACTCATGCCATCCAGAACAGACCCTGCACGTGAATCCTGAGCCAGCGAAAAGCTTGTAAATGCTAAAAGGGTAACTACTAAAAAAATGTATTTCTTCATAAACTGTACGCTTCTAAAATTCAGGGCTCTCATTTATCATATGCTCTGAATTTGACACAAAAATAACCAATAAGTTTATCTGCTCTCAGTTAACAAAGTATTAATCGACAATCAGCCTCTTAAGTTCCTTAAAATTTCTTCCAGGTGTTCCATGTCTTTGATCAATACTTCACGGGCTTTACTTCCCTCAAATGGCCCTACAATACCGGCGGCCTCCAGCTGATCTACGATTCTTCCGGCCCGATTGTACCCCAGCTTCATTTTTCGCTGAATGAGGGAGGTACTGCCCTGCTGAAAGGTCACTAATAATCTGGCGGCATCTTCAAAGAGTGGATCCAGGTCGCTCAGATCTACATCCAGAGCGTCTGGCTCGTCATCTCCGTAATATTCAGGCAAAGGATAAGCCTGATCATACCCCCTTTGTTCGCCGATGAAGTCGCAGATACCATCCACTTCGGGTGTATCCACAAAAGGACATTGCAGACGTACCATATCAGAGCCCATCGAGAGAAGCATATCTCCGTTCCCAACGAGCTGCTCAGCACCTCCCGTATCCAGAATAGTTCTTGAGTCTACCTTGGCAGTTACTTTAAATGAAAGTCTCGCCGGAAAATTTGCTTTAATGAGACCCGTAATGACGTTAACAGAAGGACGCTGGGTAGCTACAATCAAATGTATCCCGATAGCCCTTGCCAATTGAGCAAGACGGGCTATAGGCTGCTCCACTTCTTTTCCGGCAGTCATCATAAGATCGGCCAGCTCGTCTATCACTAGTACAATATAGGGAAGGTACCTATGCCCCTTTTCAGGATTAAGTTTGCGTTTCGTGAATTTGGCATTGTACTCTCTGATATTCCTTACACCGGCATCTTTGAGCAGATTATACCGGTTATCCATCTCTATACACAGCGAATTAAGGGTATAGATCACCTTTTTTGTATCGGTGATGATGGCATCTTCGGCATTTGGCAAAGTAGCCAGGAAATGACGTTCAATTTTATTAAAAAGAGAAAGCTCCACCTTCTTGGGATCTACCATCACAAATTTCACCTCAGCAGGGTGCTTTTTGTAAAGAAGTGACGCCAGCAACACATTAATCCCTACCGATTTCCCCTGCCCGGTAGCACCGGCCATAAGCAGGTGGGGCATTTTCGCCAGGTCACTGATGAAGATCTCGTTGGAAATAGTTTTTCCCAACACGATCGGTAATTCATACGAGCTTCGCTGAAACTTTTCACTGGCAAACACCGATTTGATTGAAACCAGCTCACGGTTTTTATTTGGTACTTCAATACCTATTGTACCTTTTCCAGGCATAGGAGCAATAATCCTGATTCCCAAGGCAGCCAGATTGAGGGCAATATCATCTTCCAGGTTTTTGATTTTGGAAATCCTGACACCGGCCTCTGGAACAATTTCATAGAGCGTTACCGTAGGGCCAATGGTCGCCTTTATGGACGAAATACCGATAGAGAAATTACGCATGGTTTCCACGATATTCCTTTTATTAGCCTCCAGTTCTTCCTTTGACACATCGGCCTGATTTCCCTGATGATCATTAAGTAAGCTTACCGGCGGATAGATGTAGGAGCCTAAATCAAGTTTAGGGTCATAGGGCCCAAACTCCTCCAGATCCTTTTCACTTTCGGCTTCATCATCAATCAGAAAACTTGGTGGTGCGTCATTTTTTTCTACTTCCAACTCCAGTTCACCACCTTGTGATTGAGCAAGGTCAAGTTCAGGCTCTTCCTCATCAAAAGGATAGCCCTGCTCCTCAATTTCAAAGTCAATACCCCCTTTAAATGGCTCCTGAGGTTCGGTTTCTCCTGCACTAAAATTATCTTTTACTGTGCGATGAAAAATGGAATCCTCCTCTTCCGGCAGGTCATTAGGTTGTTCAGCTTCTTCCGGAGATTTTTTTCTGAGAAAATAATCGTCAATCTGAGTGAGTCCATGGAAAAAAACCAGCCATAAAAACAAAATAAGAAGAATTAACAGAATACTACCCCAGCCCAAAACGTGATCGAGAAGTTCATTGAGTTCATAACCGAGACCTCCACTGGTACGGCCATCACCAAACCCGAAATGAAAGACGAAATAGCCCAGAAATAGCGAGACAAAAAGCACATAGAATAGTGTGCCCTTTGAAAACCGGTTTAGATTAACGGAGAACAGATCTTGCTGAAAAATAAGACGGAAAGCTGAAAGAAAGATTAAGGGTACTAATCCAAAGGCCGAGATGCCAAACCAGCGAAAAATAAAGAAATGGGAAATAAAGGCCCCGGTGACTCCTAAAGCATTCTGAGCTTTCTTGTGTGCCGGATCTATAGCAGATTGAAAGTTGTGTTGTACTAAATCCTGATCGGCATCGCCTGTAAAAAGATAGGATACAAATGATACTACCAGCACGATAGAAACAACAAGAAAAAAAACACCGGCAATAAGTCTCCATTGCTCTCCGGATAACTTCATTCCGGAACCGACAGGATTTCTTTCTACCTGAGCTTTACGATGATTGACCGCGGTCTTCTTCTTACGGAAGGTCTTTGCCATGATATGATTTTATTAGAAAAGCAGTATTGACAACAAAGGTAACAAGAATATTAATCTTTACGAATCAGTTCAGATACTTCCACCAAATAGAAAGAATTGTGCCTTTGGGCTACAGATTATGGGAATCGCTCAGGTAATAAAAGATTAATTAATTCTTAATTCTCTATGCGGTTATCGCTACCAATTGGACATTGATATTCAGATTAGTTGCATTTGTACAATAACCCGTTTTTTGACAAAAATACCCTCCTATAATCATAAAACTTGGGCTAATTTAGTGGTGAGTGAACTGCAGAATCTCCTACGAATTTCAACCTCAAAAACCCTTTTAGCCTTTCAAAAATAAACACGAAAAATGCCTATGAAAAAACAACTTTCGCAGCCTATTTAATTAACCTTCTAAACTAGCACTAAACATGTTTCAAAAATTTACCCGATCAGGGTGCTTTCTTAGAGAGAGCTCCCTTAGAATTATTTTGCTCTTATTTTTGATCGGTTTCCAGGCATTGGCCAGTACTACGGCTATTGCCCGAACAGTTCAGGGAACCGTTACAGATGCGTCTACAGGAGAAACCCTTCCAGGAGTTTCTGTGATTTACAAAGGCACTACCAAAGGAACCACCACTGACCCGAACGGTCTTTTTAAGCTTGAAGTAGATAATGACAATGCCGTTCTTATCTTCAGTTTTATTGGCTATCAGAATCAGGAGGTGCCGGTAGGAAATCAATCAACGATTAATGTACAGCTGGTTTCTGATGCTCAGGCACTGAACGAAGTAGTTGTAATTGGTTACGGCTCGGTAAAAAAATCTGATCTTACCGGCTCAGTGAGCTCTGTAAAAGGAGACCAGCTCAAAGAAAGACCCGCACCTTCTCTTAACCAGTCTATGGCCGGAAGAATGCCCGGTGTACAGGTCAATGTCAACTCAGGTCGCCCCGGTGGACGTACCAATGTTCGTATCCGTGGTTTCAGCTCCATCAACTCTTCCAATAACCCGCTTTATGTGGTGGATGGAGTTATGATGCCTCAGGGAAATCAAGCCCAGTACAGTACAGCGATCGACTACATTAATCCGAACGACATCGTTTCCGTTGAGGTTCTGAAAGATGCTTCCTCTACAGCTATCTATGGTGCACGCGGTGCCAATGGTGTAATCCTGGTAACTACCAAGAAAGGACAGGCAGGCGAAGGCAAAGTTTCCTATAGTGTAGATTTAAGTGTACCTACTATTGGCCCGAAAAGACCACAGGTTCTGAATGCCAAAGAATATCTGGCAGTAGAAGATCTGGCCTATGCAAATATTGCCAAGTTTGACCCTACGGGATGGGCATCAGGCAAATATGCCAATCTGGACCCCGTGAAAAGAAGAAGGGAATACAGTGCCAAATTTCCGGGCGTTTTTGATGAAAACCTGAACCCGCTTTACGATACAGACTGGTTTAAAGAGGCCACACAAAATCTCGTTTCCCAAAACCACCAACTGAATTTCAGTGGAGGTAACAGTAAGACAACGTATTCCCTTTCATTAAACTACCGCGATGAGCAAGGGCTTATCAAAACCACCTATCAAACCAGGTATGCTACACGCTTCAGTATTGATGATCAGGTGAAAAAGTGGCTGAAAATGGGTGCTACCATAAGTTATGTGGATCAGGGAGAAAACCTGAGTGATATTAATGATGCCGTTTCCCGCCAGATTGTGGAAGATTTCCCATTCCTTCCGGTGAGATACGCAGACGGTACTTTTGCCAATAACCGTGATTATCCGCAGGCTGAAGGCACGATGAGCTCTGTACACCGCTTAAATGGCAGAAGGTATATTATCAACTCCCAAACCACGCTGGGTAGTTTGTATTCGAATATATCTTTTACTCCAAACCTGCAGATGCGTACGGTTTTAGGCGTGAATATTCTGAATCAGGGGATCAATCAATCGAGTACCCGTACCTTATCCATTTCGCAGTTTGGAACTGCCGAAAAGGTAAGAAATGACGAAACCTTCTGGTCTTTGGAAAACTATCTTACTTACAATAAGACGTTCAGCGGAATTCATGACGTAACTGCTATGGCGGGTATCTCCTGGCAGGAAACCACAGAAACTTCAAGCCGGGCTTATGTCCAAAATTTTGCGACAGACTATTTTGGTTTTGACAATCTGGGAGCTGGAGCCACAAACCCGCAGGTGGGTTCAGGTGCTTCTCGTTTCGCATTCAACTCGTATTTCGGCCGGGTGAATTATACACTAAATGGCAAATACCTACTTACTGTTACTGGCCGTGCAGATGGTTCTTCAAAATTTGGAGAGAATCATAAATACGCCTTCTTTCCATCCACAGCTTTAGCCTGGAGAGTATCAGATGAGCCATTTATGAAGTCCAATTCCTTCATCACGAATCTGAAACTACGTGCCAGTTACGGTGTTACTGGTAACTCAGAGATACCCCCCTACTCCTCTCTATCTCTGCTTAGCTCTACCTACGCCACCATTTATGGTGACAGCCGTGTAAGCGGAACGGGTGTAAACCGTTTGGCTAACCCTAACCTGAAGTGGGAAAAGACCGCTCAGTCTGATGTGGGTCTTGAGTTCAGTATCTTAAAGGGACGGGTAGCCGTTGAAGCTGATTACTATTACAGAAAAACTACTGACATGCTTCTGGATGCTCCGGTACCGAGAACCAGCGGTTACGCAGTAATTCGTAAAAACGTGGGTTCTATGCAAAATCAGGGGGTAGAACTTAACCTAAGTACGGTCAATCTGGAACGTGACAGATTCAGCTGGAGCACTACCTTTAATATTTCTATGAACCGGAACAAGGTGTTATCTCTTGCCACTCCTTCGGATATTTTCGGGGTAGGAGGACCCAACTTCACCAACCAGACTTCTGTGATTCGTGTAGGTGAGCCGGTAGGTGCCTTCTGGGGGCTTATTCGTCTGGGTACATGGAGTGAGGCCGAGCGTGATGAAGCGGCGTCTTTCCGAAGCTATAGAAATAACCTGCCAATGCTTCCGGGAGATATTAAATATGCTGATCTGAACGGTGACAAAGCCATTACAGATGCAGATAGAACGATCATCGGAAACGGAAGCCCGAAAGGCTGGGGCTCTTTGATTAACAATTTTAAGTTTGGCAATTTTGACCTGACGCTTGATTTGCAATACACCTACGGAAACGATGTGCTGGATATGACACTTCACCCAAGTGAAGACAGACAGGCCATTGCAAACAGCTACACCACCGTTTTGGATGCTTGGACACCGGAAAATCAGGACACTCCTGTAGCTCAGATTCGTGAAACACGTGCAGGGTACGTAACCAATGTAGATTCTCGCTGGGTATTTGATGGCTCATTCCTTCGAGGCAGAAACCTGTTACTGGGATATAATGTACCTGCCTCATTTACCGAGAAAATCAAGCTTGATCGTATGAGAGTCTATCTATCTACACAGAATTTCTTTTTGCTTACCAAGTATCCTCACGGAGATCCTGAAGTTACACCAACCAACGGAAACGAAGCAAGTAATGTATTCTCGCAAGGTATGATCTGGCACGGATATCCTAAGCCTACTGTGTACATGGGCGGAGTTCAAATCACTATTTAAGTCGGAAACAACCTTTAAAACTGAACAAAATGAAAAATTTCAAATTTAAGCATATATCAACGCTGGCCCTTGGAATAAGCTTCATGCTTGGCGGCTCGGGTTGCACAGACTTCCTGAAAGAGCAGGACCCTTCAAACCTGACTCCTGATAGTTTCTATACCATCCCCGATCACGCTGAAGCAGCACTCGCTGCCGCGTATTCCGGTTTACGTTTTTATGGCGATGGTGCCGGTATTTTCTCTTCAAACTGGCAGTTGCTGGAGGCAGTCACTGGTACAGCCACCACGGAAACGGCCCAGAATTCTGATCTGAATAACCTGTACTCGCTTTCTTACGACGGAAATACCCAGCATGTAGTAAACTGGTGGAATGGTCTCTACAGGTTAATTGCCAATGCCAATCTTGTACTGGAGAAAGTGCCAAACATTAATCCGATGCCAGAAGCTCAGCGAACCAAAATTCTGAGTGAAGCCCGTTTTCTGAGAGCTTTGGCGTATTTTCATATTGTAAGACTCTGGGGAGATGCTCCGCTGATTACCTCTCCCCAGACCGCCTCATCAGAAGACTTCTTTCCATCACGGGCTCCGCAGGAAGAAATCTATAACCTGATTATTGAGGATCTGAAGTTTGCCGAAGAAGGCGGCCTAAACTGGATGGACCCCAGCGGGAGAGTAAATAAAGCCGCAGTGAAAGGATTTCTGGCGAAAGTTTATCTGACCATGGCCGGTTATCCGTTGCAAAAGGGTGCTACACATTATCAGCTGGCAGCCGACAAAGCAAAGGAAGTCATTGATTATGCCAATGCAAATCCCAATCAGATTGATCTCTTTCAAACCTATAAAGAGGTACATAATGAAACCTTGAAAAACAGGGTTGAGCACTTGTTCCAGATCCAATACAATACCGTAGTAGCAGGGAATCCGATGGGTAACTATTTCCCGAACTTCAAGCCGGTGACTTACAGCGGCCCGGGTGGAACAGGAAGTACCGTCCCTACTCGTTCCTTTTACAATTCATTTGAAGAAGGTGACAAGCGTACGGTTGACCAGGAGGGATGGTTCTATACCACCTATTTCACCAACGGAAACGGTGAGCGTTTTGATCTGGGTGCACCTTATGTTTTCAAACACTTCAACCAGATAGCCAATGGATCTCCCGGTGCCGCCGGTACACGTAACGATAACCTTAACGTGCCACTGCTACGTTTTGCTGAGGTTCTTCTCATTTATGCGGAAGCTCAGAACGAAGTAGCCGGACCTGGCCAGGACGCTTACAATGCTCTGAAACGTATTCGTGACAGAGCCACACTGGAAACCCCGGCCCTGGGTACCTTCTCAAAAGAAAGCTTCAGAGAGGCCGTTTGGAGAGAAAGGTGGTATGAGTTCTGCTATGAAGGCATTACCTGGTATGATATGGTTCGTCTCAGAAAAGTGTTTAATGAGCAGACCAAAGGTTTTGACAATTTCGTAGGGCACGTAAACCTTAACACCAACGTGGCTTTACAGGAAAAACACCTGCTTTTCCCGCTGGGTATTCAGGAAATGTTGAATAATCCGAATCTAAGCCCGCAGAATCCAGGTTACAATTGATACAGAGTAGTTTATGGTTTAAGAAACAGGCGGCCGGCAATAGCTGGCCGTTTGTTTTTAAATCAGCAACTGATATTCAGAGAACGCATTCGTTGATTGACATAATCCTTTACTTTGAGCACGCTTTTCTATTTTAAGTCCTGCACAAGTATGATGATAGTACTATGAATTGATACATTGCTTTTTCTTCAAAAGGTATGGTTAGGCGTGAAACTCATTTCACATAAAGGATGCATGATCTCCTCAAGGTATCTTAAAGAGTTAACATGGTACACACTAATTTGAAGAAATAATTAAATCTTCCGTTTTATCTGGACAAACAAAAAATAAAAAGGGGAAATCATCTAGAAAAAAGGGCTTTGGCTGATCGAATTACAGTCACTTTGATCGTATTTGGCAAAGATGCTGGTTATTAGTGAGATCAAAAAAGAAAGGGCTGCTTTGTTGATTTCAGCGAAAAGCATTTTCTTTGCACTGTTTTAAACCAAATACATTTTTATAATGTCAGATATCGCATCGAAAGTAACGAAAATTATTGTGGAAAAGCTTGGTGTGGAAGAGTCTGAAGTGACTCCCGAAGCTTCTTTTACAAACGATTTGGGAGCTGATTCATTGGACACCGTAGAACTCATCATGGAGTTTGAAAAAGAATTCAATGTTTCTATTCCTGACGATCAGGCTGAAAATATTCAAACCGTTGGACAGGCGGTTGCTTATCTGGAAGAGAATTCCAAGTAATATTCCTGCCCCTTTTCAAAAGTTCAATATTCAGTTTTGTGTAAATTGGGTATTGAACTTTTCCATTTAAATACAAACCTGATTTTATGGAACTGAAACGAGTAGTAGTTACTGGTCTTGGTGCTCTTACCCCTATTGGAAATACCGTTGACGAATACTGGAATGGTTTGAAAAACGGGGTTAGTGGAGCAAATATCATTACGCATTTTGACCCCACTGAGTTTAAAACGCAGTTTGCCTGCGAGATCAAAAATTTTGATGTCACTCAGTTTATTCCCAAGCCTGAAGCCCGCAAAATGGACCTTTTCACACAGTATGGTGTGGTGGTGGCCGAGCAGGCGGTGAGAGATTCAGGACTGGATCTGGAAAAAGTTAATAAGGATAAAATCGGAGTCATCTGGGGGTCTGGTATAGGCGGCTTGATGACTTTCGAGGAAGAAGTACTTAATCTGGCCGCCAATAACCTGGTGCCGCGATTCAATCCATTCTTCATTCCCAAAATGATTGCAGATTCTGCTTCCGGTCAAATCTCCATGAAATTCGGATTCAGAGGTCCAAATTACGTAACGGTTTCGGCCTGTGCTTCAGCAAACAACGCAATTATTGATGCGTTCAATTATATCCGGTTAGGTCGTATGGTAGCCTGTGTATCCGGCGGTTCAGAGGCCGCTGTGACACGTGCCGGAGTAGGAGGTTTTAATGCTCTAAGAGCCCTTTCTACCCGAAATGACGATTACAAGACGGCTTCTCGACCCTATGATAAAGATCGTGATGGCTTTGTCTTGGGTGAAGGTGGGGCCGGATTGATACTGGAAGAGTATGAGCATGCCAAAGCCCGTGGGGCGAAAATATATTGCGAAGTGGTAGGTGGTGGAATTTCCTCCGATGCATACCATATCACCGCACCGCATCCGGAAGGCCTGGGGGCCTTTCTTTCCATGGAAGATGCCTTACGTGATGCCGGAATGAAACCCGAAGACGTGGATTACATCAATACACACGGCACCTCGACCGGTCTAGGAGATCCGCAGGAAATCAAGGCCATTGAAAAGCTCTTTGGTGATCATACATATAAGCTTAGCATAAGCTCTACCAAATCGATGACTGGTCATTTGCTGGGCGGTGCGGGAGCCGTGGAATCTGTGGCTGCGGTACTGGCTATTCAAAATCAGATGGTGCCTCCTACAATCAACCTTTCTAATGTAGATGAAGAGATTGATTCACGGATTGATCTTACCCCAAATAAGGCCAAAGAACGAAAAATAGATGTAGTTTTGTCAAATTGTTTCGGTTTCGGCGGGCACAATGCGACATTGATATTTAAAAAACCAGACTGAGCCTGGCTCAGTTGAGTACTGAATGGCAATAGCTGAAAACATTATCGGTTTTTTTACAACCGACGGCAAGGTTAAGGAATTTAGAAAGGCCATAGAACGTATCATCGGCGAAAAACCGGGTAACGATTCTCTCTATTACCTTGCCTTCAGACATACTTCAGCATCAAAAAACGGAATCGTCGAGGGATTTAAAGAGTCAAATGAACGGCTGGAGTACCTCGGCGATTCTGTTTTAGGAATGATCGTGGCCGAATACTTGTTTAAAAAATACCCATTTAAAGACGAGGGCTTCCTCACCGAAATTCGCTCAAGAATAGTGAATCGTGAATCTCTGAATGTAGTAGCACGTAAAATTGGAGTAGATAATCTCATCACTTTTGACGGAAATCGTGTTTCTCAGGGCCGTACTTCCATGTATGGGGATGCCATGGAAGCACTTATCGGGGCAGTCTATCTTGACAAAGGCTTCAGATTTACGAAACAATTTATAATTAAGATACTGATAGCCAATTACTTTGATCTTGACAAGGTAATCCAGAACAATGCCAACTATAAGAGCATTTTACTTACATGGGCTCAGTCTTTATCCAAAAAGGTTGAGTTTACTATCATCAAGGAAAATGGCAAACACCACAGTAAAGAATTTGTAGCTCAGGTATCTGTTGACAATGAAGTGATAAGCGAAGGTAGCGGCTGGAATAAGAAAAAAGCCGAGCAGGATGCTGCCCGTAAAGCCTGTGAAACTCTCAAGATTGAAGGTTAATCTATTTATTCCTTCATCACTTTTGTGATTTCGTTAAGCCGATCTACCTTATATTCAAAATCCCCCTTTAAACGGTCTCTGATCGACTTCAGGTTATCCAGCGTCTCTTGAAGTGAATCGGGCAAGATTTCCTCTAAAACCTCGCGAAAACGCTTTGCAAAGGTAGGTGACTTCCCATTGGTAGATATGGCAATTTTCAAATCCCCCTTCTGAACCACTGAGCTTAAATAAAAGTCGCATAGATCGGGTTTGTCGGCCACGTTGACAAGGATATTCTGTGCACGGCAATCTCCCTGTACCTCGCGGCTAACCTCAGGCAAACCTGTACCTACAATCACCAGATTCTTTCCTTCCAGATGCTTAGCGGAATACGGCTCAAAAATAAGTTCTATGGAATGAAGTGCCGCAAGTTGTTGAATAGTCGCAGAAATCTCAGGAGCCACCAGGGTAATGCGGGTTTTAGGTGAATTTCTAAGTACCGCTTCCAGCTTCTCCAAGCCGACATAGCCCCCGCCCACTATCAGCAGATGCATCTGCTCTAATTTCAAAAAAACGGGAAATAAGGTATTTTCCATATCCAAAGGTCATACAAAAAGGGATACCTGTCGGCATCCCTTTTTGTAAAATTCAATAGTTCGATCAGAACATTCTTGCTCTTCTGTCAGTGATCTCAGCTGCGTCACGTATGGCCTGATCGGCTGCATTGGCAGAAGAATAGGCTCCACGTCTCTGCAAAATTTCATTTTTGCTCTGGCTGTAATCAGCTACTTCCGGAGCATTGGTTTCTGCGGTTTTCTTCATGATAAACACCCCGTTCTGACCAGCGAATGGCTTGCTCACTGTATTTAACTTTTGCCCAAACGCTCTGCCAAGAGCAATTCCGTCAATACCGGCACTGTTCAGCATACCGGTAAGCAAATTAATATCTGTAACTGTCTCTACCAATGCACCAGCTCCATACGATTTGGCGATTGCGTTAAGATCAGAACCATTGGCTTTCAGTTTACCAAGAATGATATCTGTTTTGCCCTCGTTTCTTACTTTGGCTTCTATTTGTTGTTTGAAATCCTCTGCTTTAGGGCTCTCTTTATCGCTGGCTGATGTAAGAGCGGCTACCAGATAGGTATTTCCAAGTACAAAAGTTCTGTCGGCCACATCACCTACTTCCACATCATCTCCAAATGCCCAGAAAACCACATCTCTCGCATCAGCAATGGTATTGAAAGAAGAAGAACCCGGTGCCACACGATCTGCGGTAAGCAACGTAAGAGATTCATCTTTTTCGGCCTTCTCTTTAAGCTCCTTAGCACTTCCAACGCTAGTTCTCAGAGATTCTGCCTTCTGATAAGCTTCGTTCAATGTAGCTTCAGAAGGTTCAAGAACTTTGGTAACAGTTGCCAGTTTGTATTTGGTACTGCTTTTGCCTTCAGTTACTTTCACAATATGATAACCGAAATCTGTTTCAACCAGATTTGGCATAAGGCCAACTCCGCCAAAACCGAATACGGCATCCTCAAAAGCTTTAACCATACGCCCATCATTGCTAAAGTAACCCAAATCTCCTCCCGCGGAAGCGGTACCGTCAGACCCATTAATTCTGGCCATTGTGGCAAAATCCGCTCCGTTTTTAAGTTCAGTAAGTAAATCCTGAGCACGGGTTTTGGCTTCTGCTTTGGCTACATCATCCATTCCCTGCGTATTGATAAGTATATGTGAAGCTCTCATGGTAGCCACTGTATCCTGCTCAGTTCCTTCATATTTATAGATCGAATAATTCTGACCATCCTTTACAGGTCCTACCGTACTGCCTACAATCGCGGAAGAGATAAGTTGACGAACTTCTTCCGACAATTGACCCGGGCTATATAAGTACGGGCTTCTCACATCCGAATTAGCTGAAGCATATGCCTGTGCGTTTTCAGCACCTGCCAGACCTCTTGCCAATGTATTTATTTCGCTTAGGAGAGAAGCTGAATCTTCTTTTGAAGGCTCCACCTGAAAAACTACATAGTCAAATGAACGGCTATCGTATGGAGTAAATTCATCCTTATGACTGCTGTAATAAGATGACACATCACTATCTGAAACCTTAACAAGGGAGTCAGCAATGCTGTAAAAGGGCACAAAAAGATACTCAGCACTGATTTTGTTATTCTGAGCCAGATATTCCTTCTTTGCTTCTGCTGAGGTGATATAATCTGCATTAGAAATCAGATTCTGATACTTTTCACTCTTTCTGATCTGAATCAGATTGTTTTTGAAATTATCCCAGATAAGCTGTTGCTCGGCAGGTAACGATTTATTGGCAGCAGCATTAATAAACTCACGGTGTTGAGCTTCATTAAATACACCGGTATTGGAATCAGTAAACTGCTGACGGATGAAAGGGTGCATGTTTCTGGTACCCTGAATCATTTCTCTCAGTTCATCGGCAGTTACGTCAATACCCAGAGCTTCGTACTGTGGTTCAAATGCGTTTTGCTGAACCAATTGTTCCCAAACCTGCTCCAGGATATTCCGGATATCTGCCTCGGAAGCAGAACGACCTGTAGATAACTCCAATTGCTGACGCTGAGCATCCACCAGTTTCTGAAATTGCTGGTAATCTACGTCTACCCCATTAATTGTTCCTACACGATTCTGATCTCCGCCAAATAAGCCACCGCCCAGGGAGCCTCCACCAGAAAAGATGTCACCACCTACGATAAAAAGCAATAGAGCGATTGCAATTACCGCTACGGCTATGCCTGATTTCTCTCTGATCTTGTTTATTAATGCCATACGTTTTTGTGTATTTTAAAAACAAAGGCCACACGGGCCCTAAAAAATGAGCCGCAAAAATAGTTAGATTCCAAATGATTATCAAAGAAATCTAATTCACTTATTCATCAAAAAGTGAGTAAGGTGAATTATCAGAATCCGCTGCCTTTTGTTTTGGTTTTGATTTTACAGATATACATATCTGCAGTAATGAACAACGTGCTGCCATCTTCACCCCAATTACAATTCGCTGTTGCTTCTCCGGTATCAATTCTCCCTAAAAGCTCTCCGGCTGCCGTCAAAACCAACACACCGCCAGGGCCGGTAGAAAATATATTTCCTTTGTTGTCTGTTTTTAATCCATCTGGTAAGCCTGCCAGCCCTTGCTTCACCATCGGTGTGGCATCAAATAACACTTTACCTTTCTGTAAGGTACCATCCGCGTTGATAGAATAACTTAAGATATAAGCGGCATCGGGGTCAGATTGTGCCACGTATAGCGTCTTTTGATCAGGAGAAAGAGCTACGCCGTTTGGTCTGCTCAGATCTTTAATCACCAGCTCTGCTTTTCCGCCGGGACGTACTAAATAAACTCCAAAGAGGTCGATTTCCCTTGTTTTAGCATTTTCACGATCTGGCAATCCATAGGGGGGGTCGGTGAAATAATAATTTCCGTTCTCGGCCTGAACCACATCATTCGGGCTGTTAAAGCGTTTTCCCTGCCAGTTATCCGCTATGGGATATTTTCCGCCTCCTCCATTTAGTGGCATTCGTGTTACTCTGCGGTCGCCATGTTCGCAAGCGACTAATTCTCCCGCATTATTTATGGTGAGTCCGTTACTACCTGGCTCAAGGCTGTAAGGTAATATACCCGTGTAGCCGGAAGGCTTCAAAAAAATACGAAGTCCTTCTTCTTTATTCCATTGATAAATGACATTTTCAGGTACATCTGAGAAAAGTAACCGGTTACCGGTTTTGTCCCAAACGGGTCCTTCTGACCAATTAAAGCCTTCGGCTAGCACCTCTATGACAGCATTTTTATCAATGAGCTCGTAAAATTTTTCAGACTCCGCCACCAATTTCCCAATGGTTTTCTGAGCCACACTATTCGCCACGGAAAAAGCACTTATCATACAGGTAAAGATTAAAATTTTGTACATAGGATTGAATTTCAGTATTTATCAAAATTAGGAAAAGAGAATATAAATTCGATTTCTTTTGTTGTTATTTCAAAACCAGAAATATCCGCAGGGCAACTGTGTGCCCGGGAGGTCAACCATGCGAACGATTGGGATGAAGATCAAAGAATTGAAGGAATTGGTTCATCAAGGTGAAGGGCTTCATATTGAGTTCAAATTGAAAGCGAATCACCCGGATAAAATCATCAAGGAAGTAGTAGCATTCGCAAATACAGAAGGTGGGGTACTTCTTGTGGGTGTTAACGATAATCGTCAGATACCGGGGTTAAAATTTGCTGACGAAGAAGAGTTCGTTCTGGTCAGAGAAATTGAAAAGCATATCAATCCGCCTGTTGATTACGAGCTCGAAAGAGTAAAAATTGAGGATGATCGTGAAGTTCTGGTATTCCGGATTCCTGAGAGTTCTGAAAAGCCTCATTTTGTGGATTTCAGAAATGAAGAAATCCCCAAAGCTTATGTTCGCGTTTGTGATAAATCCATTCAGGCGAGCAGAGAAGTCAAAGAAATTTTAAAGGGCCAAAGAAAAGCCAGAAACCTTCGTTTCAGCTATGGTGACAAGGAAACAAGTCTGATGAAATATCTGGATGAGAATGAGTCAATAACCGTTGCCGATTACGCCAATCTGGTGGGCATTCCTAACAAAAATGCCTCCCGAACACTGGTGTTACTAACCCTAACAAACGTTTTGAGATGTATCCCCGGTGAGCATGAAGACCGTTTTTATACAAACTAGATTCGCTCGCCCACAATCACCTCAGAAAAAGACCGTTCATCAAAGAGCAAATTGGCCGTTTCCTGAACATCCTGTGCTGTGACTTCCTGAATCCGATCAACAAAATGATCGTAGTAATCAGAAGGCAAACGATGTAATTTGAGATTCTTATACCGGTCCATCACCTCAAAAGGTGTTGTAAGAGACCCGGCGAAAGAGCCACACATATAATTCTTGACCGTGGAAAGTTCATTTACAGAAATCTCGGTCTCTTTCAAACGTTGCAATTCCGAAGAAATCTCCTGAATGGTATTTAAGGTATTTTCTTTAACCACATCTGATCCGATAACCCAATAGGACGCAGAGCCCACAGGATTTACCGATGATGAAATACCATAGGTGAATCCCTTTTCTTCCCTGATATTCTTCATCAAACGGCTTCCGAAGTATCCACCAAAGGCCGTATTGGTAACCAATGCTTTGAAAAATGCCGGGTGAGTTCGACCAATAAGTGGTTTCCCAATTCTGAGGGTTGATTGCATATTCTGAGACCGCTCGATTACCAGTCGGGAAGGATGGTAAGCATATTCCGGAAATTCTTTCAACTCTGGTTTTTCAAAAGTTGGTTTCCCAAAAAATCTCTCTATTATCTCAATATCCCCCTCATCTACTTTGCCAGATAGGAATAGGTGAAATTGCTTTCCGCGTACGCGTTCTTCAAAGAATCCTAAGAGGTCATCCCTACTTATGTCATCAATATTTTTATCCGTAAATTCCCTTCCAAATGGATGTAAGCCTCCGTAAATAGATTTTTTAAATGCCACCTGAGCCAGATAGGCAGGCTTCTCTGAATTTAACTGGAGGGTTTGTCTCGCTATTTTCTTGTGAAGCTCAAGTTCATTTTCCGGAAAAATACTTTCATTCAGCAGCTCGCTAAGTGATTCCAAATACAAAGACAGGTACCTTCGTAAACCATGAAGTGTTACAGTGAAGTACTCCAAACCCTGACTCATCTCCACAAACCCACCAAACCGATCAAAACTCTCAATAACTTGAGAACCCGACATCTTTTGGGTACCACCCAAAAGCATTTTTGAAAAAAGGGAATTAAGACCCGGGAGATCAGTGTACATATACCCGGCATTAAAAACCAATTCCAGTTTGAAGATTTCCTGTGTGGAATATCCCGCAGCTGTCATTTCAAGGCCATTTGAAAGCGTCAATTCTTCTACTTTGGGGAGTTGTATAGAGGTGAAAGGTCTGAATACGGGTGCTGCAGTTCTATCAATCATTTACCAGAATTTTATGCGAATATATAGCAAAAAAAAGGGCCTCTCTCACGAGAAGCCCTTTTCCTAAGAGAATGTCTTAATTACTCAGCAACTACTGAATCAACAGCAGCAGCAGCAGAATCAACAGCTGGAGCAGCTTCTTCTACTACAGTTTCTTCTACTACTTCAGCAGCTTCTTCAGTAGACTCTTCAGTTGAAGAAGAACAAGCAGTGAAAGCAAACATACTAGCAACAAGAGCAGCAGCGATTAATTTTTTCATTTCGATTTTTGATTAAAAGGTTATAAAAGCGATTCAAAATTAAGAACTTTTTAAGGTCTGCAAGCGATTGCCAAAAAAAAAGTTTAAAATTTCCTTAAAAACTCAGTAAAATGCAAGAAAAAATTCCTCTGGTTCAATTACCTGCCCGCTGGACGAAGAAAATCATATAACCCGGTGGTTCTGAACGTAAAGAAACGATGGCCCAGAAAGTTTGCTATGAAGCTGCAGGCCATACCGGCAAGGTGAGAACCCTTTTCACGAATAAAAAGGGAGTAATCAGAAAAATAAGGATCTGCCACAAATCGCAGGGCCAGCACAGAAACCAGCTCCTGAACACCCAAAGCAAGCGTAGCCACAATAAAAAACTTGAACCATTCTCTCCGGGTATTTCCAGATTCCTTCGCAGAAAAAGCCCAAAGCTTTGCCGGCAGAAAACTAGCAGCTGTAGATATCATATAGGCCCAGAAAACACTCCAGGCAAAAGCCGGATGATCATTTAAGCCCATCTTAAGGAAAAACCCTTTAAGAGGAATCTGAGACAAAAAATTGACCGTGGCTCCAAACAGCCCGGTTAAGAAAAAGCCGATAAAGCTTCTAAGTTCTTCCCGGGTGATATGTTTTTTGATTCTGGTCAAGGATACTATTTACAATATATAACGAAGCAGTCCGGGAAAAATTCCTAAAATAACCGTGCCAAGAGTAGTTACCGACAAAATCACTCTCTCCGAGGATGAAAGAGAGATAAGCTCATCTGACTCAGAACTTTTTCTCATAGCCTGAATCACAGGTCTGAAGTAATAATAGACAGATACTGCAGACATAAGTATTGCAAGAATTATAATCCAATAACTCCCGGTAAGAGCCACTTCCCTGAATACAAAAAACTTACCCCAGAAGCCGGCGGTCAAGGGTATTCCGGCCATTGATAGCATGGAAATAACCAGAGACACAGCCAGCAGGGAGTTTTTCGCAGCTAATCCGGCAAAGAGATCTACCTGTTCGTAGGCTCTTCCACCCTCGGTATGGCCACGAGATACGATTAGCAGTACACCAAATGCCGTTACGGTAGCCAGACTATACGCGGCAGAATAAAAAAGGATGGATTGTAAAGCATTTCCCAAATTTCCAATCAAAGCCATAGACATGAATCCGGCGTGGGAAATGGAAGAGTAGGCCAATAATCTTTTGAAGCTGTTTTGAGAGAAGGCTCCTATATTACCAATAATCAGAGATAGGGAAATCATCACAGCAATCATCACCCACCAGAAATCATTGATACCTGCGAACACCGAGCCTAAAACCTTGACAAGAGCAACAAATCCGGCCGTTTTCACAATGGTAGCCATATAACCGGTAAATAGTGCGGGAGCTCCTTCGTAAACATCAGGAGTCCAGAAATGAAAAGGAGCGGCCGCCACCTTAAAAAGCATACCGATGAGCATGAATGTGCAACCAAGGTAGAGAAGGTATTCAAACCCTTCATCCAGTAAACTGCCGGAACTTAAAGTAAGGCTACCCGTAGCACCATAAAGCATGGCCATACCGAAAAGAAGAATACCGGTAGCAAACGCTCCCATCAGAAAATATTTTATGGCTGCTTCATTCCCCCGAATGTTTCTTTTATCTGCTCCAGTAAGCACATACATGGCCACCGAAAGAATTTCTATGCCAAGAAATAGCATTATAAGGTGTTTGAAAAGAACCATCATAAGAGCACCCACCAATGAGAATTGAATGAGGGCAAAGTACTCGGCAGGATGAGCAAATTCAATCCGATCAAAGTTTTCAGAGAATCCCAGAATCAGAATGGCTGTAAGAATAAGAAGTGTTCCAAATAATATTCCGGTGTTATCTACCTCAATCATTCCATAGAAGTAGGTTCCGGGAGAATTCCAATCTGCGAATCCCAGAATAAGAGCAATGATAAGAAAGGCAATAGAGACCGGAAAAACAAGTCTCTTGTTTTCTGCAAATCCCAGAAATAAAGTGAGAAGACCAGTAAGTGATAATGCGATGATAGAATACATGTAATTCCGTTTCCGGTTATTATCAGTTTATACTTCCAATTAATTCCAACAGTTGCTTCACAGCGGGCTCAGAGATACTCAGCAAATAATTCGGGAAAACTCCCATAAACAGTACCAGACCTGCCAATACATAAAGTGTAAGTTTCTCCGTTCCTTCCAGATCGGTCAGTTTTTCAGTACGTTCTGAGACAGGTCCAAACATGGTCTTCTGGAATAGCCTTAACATATAAACTGCCCCAAAAATAATACTTAATCCAGCCAGAACACCGAGGGTAGTATTGAAATCAAAAACACCTTTCAACATCAGAAACTCTCCAACAAAGCCATTTGTGAGAGGCAAAGCCACAGAACCCAGTAGGATAATCATGAAAGCAACACTCAGATTTCTGGCCGATTGGCTTATTCCTCCTAAAGCCGAAAGGTTTCTCGATCCCGTTCTTTCATAGATAAGCTTAGCCACATAAAACAGTCCGACGGCATTAACTCCATGTGCCAGCATTTGATACACCGCACCTTGAATTCCCTCAAACGTACCACTTAGTACACCTGCCGCCATCAATCCCATATGAGCAAATGAAGAATAGGCGATCAATCTTTTCAGAGAGTCTTGCTTGATAGCAATAAAGGAGCCATATAGTAAGCCGGCCACTGCAAGTATTGAAGCTAAAAAGGCATACTGATGGGCACCAGCCGGAGCAAGTGGCAGAGCTATACGAAGCAAACCAAACACCCCCATTTTTGACAATAGTCCCGAGAGCAGCATGGTTGCCGGAGTTGGAGACTCAGAATAAACATCAGGCTGCCAGCTATGAAACGGGAACACCGGCATTTTAATGGCGAAAGCCAGAAAGAAGGCCCAGAAAAGTGCTCTTTGTACGTCCAGGGGCATCAATTGAGCCGTAGCCGTGAGCGACTGCATATCTGCTGTCTGGCCTTTCATATACAGATAAACCAATGCCACCAGCATGAAAAGACTCCCAAAAATGGTGTACACAAACATTTTGAAAGTAACCTTTGAGGCAGATTCGCCACCCCACCATAAGGCCAGAAAATAGACCGGAACCAGAGCAACTTCAAAAAAGAAATAAAACAGAAAAACATCTGCAGCAGAAAAAACACCATTGAGCGACCACTGCGTGAGTAATATAAGTGCATATAAAGTATGAACATTTTCATACCTGAGCTTATACGTGCTGAGAATAATAAGTGAAGTTAATACGGCTGTTAATAGCAATAACACCAGAGCAAAACCATCCAGGCGGAAACTGAGCTGAATATTCAAATCAGGGAGCCAGTGTTTGGTGAGGGCCAGTTCTGCTTCACCTGCCACAAACGCAGCATAAGCAGCGGAGATGGCCACCAACAGAGATGAACTTAAAGCAAGACCTTTTGCAAGGGCTTCATTATTTTTACCCAGCAGGTAAACTAACGCCGCACCGGCCAGTGGAATCAACAAGAGTAAGGTTATCAGCATTTATCTGTTTGTTGAAATCTGATCAAAACTGAATTTTCTGTAGAATATCACTTCCTATATTTAGAATCAGGAAAATCCCGATACCCAGGCCCATGAGCAGGAGGTAAAAACCTGTAGAACCTGTCTGAACACCAGACAGCACCTTGTGGAAACCTCTGATTCCGCCACCTACGCCATTCACAACACCTCCGATCAGCTTCTGATCCATCACCCTTTCAAAAAACAGCGAGATTCTTTCCGAGGTCTTCACAAAAACAGAATCATACAGCTCATCCAGGTAATATTTGTCAGCCAGGAGTTTTTTCACTCCAGAAAGCTCGCCATCCTCAACGGGTCGTGAGGCGTTTTTAACATACACAACATAGGCGGTTAAAAGTGCTATTACGGCCAGAACTACCGAAAGCCCCATAAGTAACCATTCCGTTTCATGAGAAAGATGCACGGCTCCAAAAGCAGAATTTACCGTTCTGGAACCCTCATAAACAGGACTCAGAAAATCTGCCAGGGCATGCGGAAGATGAAATATGGCCGGGAATCCAATAAATCCTCCCAAAATCGAAAAAGCGGACAGAACCATTAGCGGAATCGTCATGGCTAAAGGAGATTCATGCAAATGATGCTCCTGCTCAGGCGTACCCCTGAACTCTCCTGTGAATGTAAGGAAGAACAGGCGGAACATGTAAAAAGCCGTCATAAATGAACCGGCCATAGCCAGAACCCACATCAGTTTGTTATGCTCAAAAACATGAGCAAGTATTTCGTCTTTTGAAAAGAACCCCGCAAACGGAGGGATTCCTGAAATGGCGATAGTTCCGATCAGGAAGGTGACGGAGGTGATTTTGATACGTGACCACAAGCCTCCCATTTTCCGGATATCCTGCTCATCTCCCATAGCATGAATCACCGAGCCGGCCCCCAGGAATAGCAAAGCCTTAAAAGATGCATGGGTAATCACGTGGAAAAAACCGGAGGTATAGGCCATTACACCTAAACCAATAAACATGTAACCCAGCTGACTCACTGTCGAATAAGCCAATACTTTTTTGATGTCGTTCTGAAAGAGGGCAATGGAAGCCGCCAGCACTGCAGTGAGCGTACCTATCCAGGCCACAAACTCCAGAGTATCGGGAGAAAGCGTATATAAGATGTTACTTCGAACAATCATGTAAATCCCCGAGGTAACCATAGTGGCAGCATGAATAAGTGCCGAAACCGGTGTAGGACCAGCCATAGCGTCAGGAAGCCAGGTGAATAGCGGAATCTGAGCCGATTTACCCATGGCCCCGATGAACAGGCAGAAAGTAATAAACATGATAGAGCTATCTCCTACGCTCAGTCCTTTGGCTTTGTCAAAAACCTCCAGGTATTCAATCGTTCCAAATTGTCTGAAAATAAGAAATATTCCAATGAGGAAACCCAGGTCACCCACGCGATTCATAATGAAGGCTTTCCGGGCGGCATCACCGTAATCAGTGCGTTTATTCCAGAAACCGATCAGCAAATAAGAACATAATCCAACGCCTTCCCACCCGATAAACATAATGAGATAATTACCTCCCATTACGAGCAGCAGCATGGAAAAAAGAAAGAGATTAAGGTAAGCAAAAAACTTACCATAGCCGGGGTCATGGCTCATGTACCCCTTCGAATACAGATGTATAAGAGTACCTACACCCGTGATGATGAAGAGCATGAGAATGCTCAATTGGTCAATCTGAAAAGAAAATGAAACGTTGAGCTCTCCGGCACTGATCCAGTCGAAAAGCGTTACTACCTGTGGCCCTCCGCTGCTATCAAAATTGAGGTAAACATAAACCGTACTGATAAAAGCCAGAAAAGCCGCCCCAATTCCTACAGGAGCTACCAGATTAGTTGGAATTTTTTTATACCCGAGCCCATTGATCAGAAAGCCGATAAGGGGAAATAAAGGGATCAGAGATATCAATGACATATTATCCTCTTAGTTTGTCTAAAACACTTATATCGATGGAGCGAATATTTCTGTAAATCATTACGATAATGGCCAGACCCACAGCCACCTCGGCAGCAGCCACTGCCATGATAAAAAATACAAAGACCTGACCGTTGGGATCAGATCTGTAGGAAGAAAATGCCACAAGAAGAAGATTTACCGCATTGAGCATAAGCTCAATAGACATAAACATTATTAAGGCATTTCTACGGATAAAAACACCGACCACTCCAATCACAAACAACATACTGGCCAGCAGAATGTAGTTGGTCAAAGGCACCTGAGCAATAATCTCCGGAATTTCCGGCATTTGATTCTCCATAGCTTACTTTAAGCAGTGTTTGAAAATTTCCGCAAAACTAGCCAATTAATCTTTTACCACGAAAAGTTAAGAAGCCAGAAACTAAGAACGAATTGAACTATTCCATGAAAATAAACTCTCGGGCTACCCAAACAAGGAGGAAGCCATGCTCAGCTTAATCTGAGTAAGTTTTTGTTTGGTATCCAACGGGAAATCATTCTGTATCATCCAGTCATAGTATGCAGGCTCTTTCTTGAGCACATCTACTACTTTTTTGCCTTTATGCTTTCCAAAATTGAAAACAATTTCATCCTTTTCGTCATAGGCCATACGTGCGGCAAAATCCACAATCCGGGAACTGGTAAATTCATGTAATGCATCCACATCATTTTTGATGGGAGTTACTTTCTGGCCGTTTTTTGATTCAATTTCTACTCCGTCATAGCGTTCAATCTGAGCACACAATACCTCCAGAGTGGCAATCGTATCGGCCTCGGCACTGTGAGCATTGTTTAATTCCTTATCACAGTAGAATTTCAAGGCAGCCGAAAGGGTTCGTGGTTCCATTTGGTGGAAGATCCGCTGAACATCAACCAGTTTCCGGTTTTTTATATCGAAAAGACCTGCATCTACACGTAAAAATTCCTCTACCAGCATCGGTATATCGAATCGGTTACTGTTATAGCCGGCCAGATCACAGCCCTGTAAAAACTGAGCCATAGACCTGGCAAGTTGTTTAAAGGTAGGAGCATCTGCTACGTCTTCATCATATATCCCATGAATAAGGCTGGCTTCAATCGGAATAGGCATTTCCGGATTAATCCGTTTAGTTTTTATATCCAAAGAGCCGTCGGGCATTGCTTTCACAATAGATATCTCCACAATCCGATCCCTTGAGATATTGGTACCGGTAGTTTCGAGGTCAAAAAACGCCAGTGGTTTTTTAAGCTTTAAGGTATGATTCATGAATCTTGGTTATGTGCCAAAAGATGTAGCAAAGGTAATTTTTTTACTGGCATGAGTCCCTTAACAGCTAGTTTTAATGTTCGCATGAAAGATATTCCGAAAATAAAGGGCCGGGGTGCCCAGTTAAACAGTACCAACCGGTTTCTTGAACACCAGCGGGTTTATGACGATGAATTTTCTTATACCGAAGAAGAGACGTTCAGAACACAGAAGACAAGTTACTTCACCGAGCACGCGAAAAAGGTGGTGAACACCATCACGAGCCCTGATCTGAAATTCGGGAAATCGGTGAATGCCTACCAGGGCTGTGAGCATGGGTGTATTTATTGCTACGCCAGAAACACACATGAATACTACGGCTACTCTGCAGGTCTTGATTTTGAACAAAAAATTATTGTCAAAAAAAATGCTTCCCTTCTTCTGGAAAAAGAGTTTCTGAAAAAAAGCTGGAAACCTGAGACCATCATGTTTTCCGGGAACACCGATTGTTACCAACCCGCCGAAAGAGAATTTGGCCTTACCCGTAAAATGCTGGAAGTATGTTTAAAGTACCGAAATCCAGCATCTGTCATTACAAAAAACGGACTTATTCTCAGAGATCTAGAGTTGCTTCAGGAACTCTCAAAAAATCGGTTAATCAAGGTAATTCTCTCCATTACGAGTCTGCAGGAAGAACTGAGACGTATTCTTGAACCCAGAACGGTATCTGCTGCAAAGCGATTACAGGTAATTCAACGTCTTTCTGAAGCGGGTATTCCCGTGGGGATCAATATTGCCCCGATAATACCGGGACTTAATGACCACGAAATACCCGCCATCGCCAGGGCTGCCTCAGAGCACGGGGCTCTTTGGGCCTCCTACACAGCAGTGAGGCTGAATGGGAGTATTGCAAGTATATTTGAAGACTGGATTTACAAACAGTTTCCGACGAAAGCAGAAAAGGTTCTGAGTCAGATAAAAGACCTGCATGGCGGCAAATTAAATGACAGTCAGTTTGGCCGAAGAATGCGTGGGGAGAGAAAATATGCAGAGCATATCAGGCAGCTATTCCAGATTTCAGTCACGAAGTATTTCAAAGACAAAGAAGTACCCGAAACCAATCACGATGCTTTCCTGAGACCTGGCCAATTATCCTTATTTTGATACACAACTTATCCCGGGATTATTTGAAGAAAAGGTTCAATTTCTTTTAGTGAAAAAACTACGTCATTTTTCTGAACTTCTCCGCTACACACTGTGGCTTCCAATACTTGCGGCCACACAAGTTTGTTGTCCTGAGCATACACCTTACCGAAGTTTTCGGGAGAAAGAATCTCCAGATACGGATTTGAAGGGGTTGAAATTATCTGAGTCAAAAAAGATTGAACATGAAGGGAAACGAGCGAGTTGTCAATAAATACCCGTAAATAAGGAAATTCAATTCTTTCGATCTTTATCATTGCCCGCTTCAATTTTATTAACAGCGATTCGAATCTCATGCTGGCAGATCCGCCACTGATGTGCTCCTTTACAATGCTCCTCCCCCAGTAATTCATTGACCATATCTTTCAAAACGGGCAAAGCCTTTCTGGATTTAATCTCTCCTAAACTCCAGACCGCCACCCGGGTACGGTCAGAAGGTGAATTGGTTTCGTCCTGAAGGTAAGCCAGCAAAACCTCCTCATCATTGCCCGAATATTTTGAATGGGCCTCTGCCAGATTTCTGCTAAGGGAAGTCATGGACCAAACCACCGGAAAAACAAGAATAAGACAAGCAACTACTGCCAATACAAAACGCTTCATGAACACAAAGTTAAGGTCAATCCTCCCAATCAAGACTTCGCTCTATCGCCTTTTTCCAGCCTGAGTATGATTTTACTCTTTCCGGCTCCTGCATTTCTGACTGCCATTTTTTATCAATTCCCCAGTTTTCCTTTAGATCTTCAAAGTTATCCCAGTATCCTACCGCCAATCCAGCGGCGTAGGCCGCACCCAAAGCGGTAGTCTCTATCATTTTGGGTCTGATCACCTCCACACCCAGAATATCACTCTGAAACTGCATCAATAATTCATTCACGGTCATGCCTCCATCTACCCGCAGCGACTTAATCTCTATCCCGCTATCTTTCTCCATGGCTTCCAGCACATCACGGGTCTGATATGCCGTGGCTTCAAGTACTGCACGGGCTATGTGCCCTTTATTGACAAACCGGGTGAGGCCGGCAATGAGTCCACGGGCATTATTATTCCAATATGGAGCATAAAGGCCAGAAAAAGCCGGGACAAAATATGCCCCTCCATTATCTTTGACCGTAGCCGCCAGTTTCTGCACATCGGCACTGGTTTTTATGATTCCCAGATTATCCCGTAGCCACTGCACCAATGCACCGGCTATGGCCACTGACCCTTCCAGAGCATAATGAACCGGCTGGTTATCAAACTGATAAGCCACCGTGGTAAGTAATCCGTGTTTTGAAGGCACGGCCTCTGTGCCCGTATTCATTAGCATGAAACAGCCAGTTCCATAGGTATTTTTGGCTTCACCTGGTGCATAACACGTTTGCCCTACTAAAGCTGCCTGCTGGTCACCCAGTATGCCAGCCAAAGAAACTCCACGCATGGGTTCAGACTTAATCTTCCCGTAGATTTTACTGCTGGGCATAATCTGAGGAAGCATGGCCTTGGGAATATTCAATTTCTTCAGAATTTCATCGTCCCAGGTCATCGTCTGAATATTCATGAGTTGAGTACGCGAGGCGTTGGTCACATCGGTGAGATGAAGCCCCCCATCTGTACCACCTGTGAGATGCCAAACCACAAACGTATCCATATTCCCGAAAATGGCTTCACCTTTGAGGGCATCTTCACGAACATCTTCCACATTTTCGAGTATCCATTGAATCTTTAATGCACTGAAATAGGTAGCCAGAGGCAAACCGGTTTTTTCCTTAAACCACGCAGAACCGATTTCTTTCTCCAGTTCATCCACTTTTTTCCCCACGCGGGTATCCTGCCACACGATGGCATTGTAATACGGCTTACCAGTGATTCTGTTCCAAACAACGGTAGTTTCACGTTGATTGGTAATTCCGCAAGCGGCAATATCTTTCAGAGCAATGTTTTCACGAATTCGGGCATTGGCAATTACCTCCAGAGTATTTTGTCTGATTTCCTCGGGATTATGCTCCACCCAGCCGGCTTGAGGAAAGATTTGCTCGTGCTCTTTTTGCCCCACAGATACAATCTCCCCTTTCTTATTGAAAATTATACAACGGGTGCTGGTGGTTCCCTGATCAATAGCCGCTACATAGTTCATTTTTATCAATAGGTTATGTCATGAAACAAAACTAGCTCAATTCATCTGAATCGAAAGAGAATTTTGTGACCAATGTAAGGAGATGCTGGCCAAGGTTCAAAACCCAAAATGAAATCAGACAGTATGAAGGTCAAAAACAAAACGCCCCGGCAAATACTGCCAGGGCGTTGTTCGTAATGCTGATTAATTGTTAATCCACTCCTCCTCTCAGATACTCTCGTTCAATTGCAGCTTCACCTCTGAATTTCTTCTGAATTCGGTCAGAGATGTAATATAGACATGGAACGATAATAAGAGTAAGTATCGTGGAAAACGCAAGACCAAAAATGATGGTCCATGCAAGTATATTCCAGAAAACCGCAGAATCCCCTCCAATGGTTACTTTCCAGTCAAGGTCAATGAACAAGGCACCAAAATCGAAGGCCAGGCCAATGGCTAGCGGAATCATCCCCAAAATGGTAGAAGATGCTGTAAGTAAGACCGGAGTAAGACGTGTAGAGCCGCCTTCAATAATGGCCTCTTTGACAGAATACCCTCTTTTTCTCATCTCATCAATAAACTCAATGAGAAGAATTCCGTTTTTCACCACAATTCCGGCCAGAGCAATAATACCAACTCCTGACATGATCACAGAGAACGTCTTATCAAAAACGAGAAAGCCCAGGAGCACGCCAATTAAGCTCAAAATAATGGTAAAGAAGATAATAAACGGTTTAATAATACTATTAAACTGGGCCGCAAGAATGAGGTAAATAATAGCAATGGCTATCAAAAACGCCGTACTCAGGAAACTCATGGCTTCTGCCTGTTCTTTCTGCTCTCCACCTTGTGAGATGCTGTATCCGGCAGGAAGTTCCAGATCCTGCAGTTCTTTCAGAATCAGTTGATTTATCTCGGTAGCCCTCTCCTTGTAGGCAGCAGTTACATCAGAGCTAAGTGTAATGGTACGCTGGGCATCGGTACGATTAATCTGGCTAAAAGTAGTTGAATACGAAATATCAGCTACCGTGGCCAGTGGAACCGAACGCAGCACCCCACCCATATTCATATCACGATACGTAATATTCATACTCAGCAGATCTTCAATTTTACCACGATCTGCCTCTTCCAGTCTTAACTGTATCGGATATTCATCTTCCGTATCTCTGAACTTCGAAATTTCATTACCAAACAAAGCCGTACGCAAAGCCATAGCAATAGTAGCCGTGCTTATCCCTTCTCTGGAAGCCTTTTCCCTGTCTACGTCAACGACAATTTCAGGCTTATTGGTAACAAGATCAGACTTGAGTTCATCAATACCCGGGATACCGCTTTGCTCAATTTTGGCCAGCACTTTTCCTTCAATATCCCGAAGAACTTCGAAGTCTTCACCTTTAATCTCTAGGGTAATAGGTTTACCTGTCGGAGGTCCGTTTTGCTCACGTTCCACAGAAATAGTGGTTCCGGGAATATCCTTGACAGCATCTCTAACCTTATCCAGAAGGTCTTGAGATGACACTCCATTGCGATGTTCTTTTCCCACGAAGGCAACAGTAACCTTTGATTTATGCGGAGTAGCAGATCTGTCCGGATTCATCGGATCTCCTGCATTTTTACCCACATTGGAAATCACCGAATTAACGGCTTCCATCGCTTTATTGTCATTCAGCACTTTAAATACCCGATTCTCAATTTCCTTGGTCACTTCGTCAGTTTTGCGTGCATCAGTACCGATTGGCATCACATTATATACATAGATATAATCTGGTTCTGCCGATGGGAAGAAAACCACATTGGGCTGCTTGATTCCCATAAAAACGAAGGTTAGAATAAGCAAACCAAACGAGGCCAAAACTGTCCATACAGGTCTGTACCCTTCTAAAACCCATCGAATTGCCCCGCTGTATGATTCCTTTAATTTTGGAAGCAAACTTTCCTGAAAAGGAATGATAAGCTTTGGCGTAAGGATAAAGTGATTGAAAACATACAGAATAGCAATAAGAACTATCACGTTTGCCGTACCCAGGAAACCACCCACTTTCGTGGCGAAATAAAGAAGATAGAATGCCACGGCAATTCCACCCAGAATCATCAAAGGACGTCTTAGTGAAGCAAAACTTTGATCTTTGTCATCATCCTCATGATCACGCTTCATGAAGGTCATGGCAAAAACCGGGTTCATCAGATATGAAACCAGTAATGAGGCAAAAAGGGTAAAGATGAGTGTAAACGGCAGGTATTTCATAAACTCACCCACTATTCCCGGCCAGAACAACAAGGGAAAGAAGGGAGCAATGGTGGTAAGCGTGCCCGCCAGTACCGGTATAAAGACTTCAGATGCCGCAAGCTTTACCGCCTCTTTGATGGAGAGTTCCTTGTGCTTATTGAAAATCCGGTGCGAGTTTTCTATTACTACAATGGCGTCATCCACTACTATACCTAAACCCAATAAAAAGGCGAAAAGCACAATGGTATTCAATGTGAAACCCATCGCCATCAAAGGATAAAAAGCAAGAAGAGCAGAGAGCGGGACCGAGAGACCCACAAAGATGGCATCACGCACGCCCATGAAAAACATGAGCACCAATACCACGAATATGAATCCCATTACCACCGTATTGATGAGATCATTGATATCTGCTTTTGTACGGTCAGACTGATCAGCCGTAATCGTAATATTAAGACCAGATGGGGCTTTCTCCTTGAATTGGTCAAGAATTACCTCTATCTGATCAGATGCCGCTATGAGGTTTTCACCACTTCTCTTGATTACGTTGAGCGTAATTACCGGTTCATTATCTAAACGTGCAAAATCCTGACGCTCGGCGTGAGAATCTACCACCTCTGCAATTTCATAGAGACGGGCTGATGCCCCGGTTCCCGAAGTAACCACCACATTCCTTAATTGTTCCACCGACTGAAACTCCCCCTTGACACGAAGTGTACGACGGATGTCTCCCACATTAAGCTCTCCTGCAGAAATGTTGATGTTTTCATTCTGAACCGCCGTCTGAATATCATAGAACGTTAATCCATACGACTGCATTTTCTGTAAATCCAGATTAATCTGAATCTCTCTTTCATACACAAGTGTGAGATTCAGATTAATCTGGATTTACAGTGCACCTACAATATCCACGCGGGTTATTTCAGGAAGCTCTTCAATGCGGTCCTGAATTTCCTCACCATATGCTTTAATCTTATCCAGGGGAAATTCTCCGGACAAATTGATATTCATGATCGGGAATTCAGAGAAATTGACCTCCATAGCGGTAGGATCCTGCGTCAAGTCAGTTGGCAAATCCTTACGGGCTTTGTCAATAGCACTTTTTACCCGATCCTTGGCTATCTCCACAGGTACTTCCGTCTCAAATTCCACCAGAATCACTGATACATCCTGCAGGGCATTCGATTTTATAGACTTGATTCCCTGTTCCGATTTTATCTGTTTCTCCAGCGGTTTATTGATGAGGTTTTCAATATCTGCAGGTGCTGTTCCCGCGTACACAGTATTTACATAAATCTGAGGTACAACAATGTCAGGAAACTGCTCTTTGGGCAGGTTATTAAAAATAGAATACCCCGCAAGTGTTAACAGAAAAGTAATCAGATAGACCGTAGTCTTATTACTGCCCAGAAATCCGATAAGATTGTATATCAACCCCTTACCTTCATGCAGGTCGTTTGATTCAGGGTTATTTGTTGAATCTGTCATAATAGTTTCTTTAGAAAATTATTAGTAGCTGATCACATCGCCGTCCGCCAGCTCCTGATAGCCCTCCGTTATAATGATATCTCCAGCATTCAGTCCGGTTAAAATCTCAATGTTTCCACCATAGGCCAGGCCAGTAGTCACATTCTTACTTCTGGCTACCTGCTTTCCTCCAGAAGTCTCTGCAACATAGACAATATCGCCTTTTTCGGTATTCTGAACCAGATTTCTCGGAATCACAAGAGCTGCTGAGCGGGATTGATCCTTAATTTTTACTTTAGCGTTCAGATTAGGCTTAAGTTGCTTATCAAAAGGAACTTTTGCCTCTGCGGTAAATGTACGGCTTACGGGATCTACGGTCTGACTTACGAAGGTAAGACGGGCATTCTGTGTTTTCTGAAGATCAGGGAAGGTTACCTCCACCATGTCACCATTCTGAATAGTTCCGGCATAGGTATCAGGGATTCTTGCTACCACTTTCAGATTACTCAGATTTACCACTCGTACAATTCCCAGACCGGGAGAGGCCATCTCTCCAGCCTTCATTCGTACTTCATCCACATAACCACTTATAGGAGACTTCACAATGTTTTGGGAGTCTTGAGCCATCATCGTAGTCAATCGCTTTTCCAGGGATTCTACCTGAGCTTTAGCCTGAATATACTGAACCTCTGTTCCAATCTTCTGATCCCAAAGAGCCTTCTGACGCTCAAAAAGAGTTTTGGCAGTTTCCAGCTGAATCTTGATTTCATTCATGCTGTTACGAAGAATACTGTTATCAATGGTAGCAATCGTCTGCCCCTCTTTCACAAAATCTCCTTCCTTAACCAGTACTTTGGTAAGAGCTCCTCCCATTTGAGGACTCACAAAAACATTATTGAGAGCTTCCAGCCTTCCGTTTGCTTCTACAAAATGAGAAAAATCCTCAGTGGCCAGTGGCATGGCCTTTACATACGTAATGCGTTCGGTGGTATCTGGCTCTTCCTTGGCAATCGCCATTTTGAGCTCATTGATTTCACTACTGATCTTTGTCAGTTCAGACTGAAGCTTTTCCAGCTTAGCTTTTTTGCCGGCCAGGCTGTCGTCTTCTTTTTCGCCGCATGAAAAACTAAGGACGGCTACGGCAAGTAAAAGTGCGTACTTTTTCATATCAAATTTTGGATGAGATTATTCTGTAATGAGTTTTCCGTGTGCTTTTTGCATATCCACTTTCGCCACCAGCACATCGTAAAGAGCGGCGAAGTAATTTGTTTGTGCCTGACGAAGATCATTTTCGGCATTTACCACCTCCAGATTTGATCCTACACCCTGCTCGTATTTAATTTTGGAAACACGCACAATTTCTTCTGCCAGCTCCATGTTGCGTTTATTTACATCAAGAGTTTCCAACCCGTTTTTGAGACTAATACTGGCCTGGTCACCCTGTAATCTGAAGCTGTTCTTCAACATTTCTGCAGAATTATCGAGCTGAATGATATTCAATCTCTGGCGTTCTACCTTGGTTTTCCGGAGTCCACTATCGTAAATCGGAATATTTACACCAAGCGAAAGAGCCGACGACCCAAACCATCTTTCAAAGGGATTAAATCGGGGGTTACTATGACCTGCACCCAGACTTCCCGAGAAAAACACGCTGGGAATAGCCCCTTTCTGAAAACGCTCGGCATTCAATTCAATTAATTGTCTGTTTGTTCTCAGAAGCTGAAATTCCACGCGGTCCTCCGGATTTACCTCACCGTATGAAACCTGCACCAATGCCTCCTGTTCCTGCGATTCCAGATTATCGGTTAGAAGAATAGGATCAGACACATTGTAACCCATCTGAAATTTTAGTAGCTGATAGGAAAGATCTACCAGATTATGAACTTTGGTGAGTTCAGCTTTGAGATTGTTTTTTTGAACAGAAATGCGGTCAACCTCAATTTTTTCCACAAAACCCTGTTTCAGCATTTCACGGGTGTTGTACTCCAGGGTATCGAGTCGTGAAATATTGAGATTGAGTAATTCAGCCCTTTCTTCGGCCACCAGCACCGAGTAATAGGCTTTTATAACGTTTTCTGCCACCGTAACCTCAGTCTGCTCGATCGTCTGATCGGCCAGTCGGCGGTACGTATCAGCAGCACGCAAACCTACCAGCCATGTAGCATCATAAATCAGCTGATTCAATGAAAGCCCGGCCTGTCCACCCCAAGGCACCCCAAATTTGAATTTAACTACTTCTCCGGGGGCGGCTTCCGGATTGAAGTTACTTGCTTCTACCAGCTGTGTGGGCACAATGGCATTGTACGTGTACTGAAACTGGCCGGCAATCTGTGGCATACCTGCCACCTTGATTTCCTTGATTTCCATTTCCGTATCCTGCCTTTTTACCAGTGCGTTTTTTACATCTGCATGGTTTTTCAAAGCGTACGACACCGCTTCATCTATACTGAAGCTTTGCTGTGCATGCCCTGAGAAAAGTGTCAGCATGAGTAATGCTGAAATTAGCTTTTTCATACCTGTTTTATCTATTTTATTGCTTCGTAGGCCTTTAGCCCTTTTTCTGTTACTATTCCTCGAATGAAGTGATCGATAAATGTGATTTGAATATCCAGTATCTGAAATTCCTTATGAGGAAAAACCGCCTGATTAAAAGCAAGTTCAACGGATTCTATACGCATTCTGCTAAGGATTTCAACATCGAGGTCGTTTCTGTAATATCCTTGTTCTATACCCTTTACAAGATTCTCCTTCACCACTGTGAGGAAGTGCTTTTTGTGCTCGGTGTAGTGGTTCCAGGCTCTGGGATAATACTTCTGCAAATCATGAAAAACCACCGGATTGATGTTTGCCATCATTTCCCGCATCATTCGGGTAGCCATGATCATTTCTTCAATCGGATGATTTAACTGAGCCGAAATTTCTACCTCCCGGCATTTTTCTTTTCGCAGAAAGTTTTTTGAAACCTCCTCTACCAGGGCATTTTTATCTTCAAAATGCTGATAGATGGTCTTTTTGGAAATACCCAGATCATTTGCAATATCATCCATGGTCACCCTTCTGAATCCAAGGTTGAAATACAGCTCTTCGGCTTTTTCCAGAATACGTTCGGTCATTTCCACGAGGACAAAACTCCGGAAACTTTAAAAACGTTCAAAGTTTCTGGTACTTTTTTTAGCACCTATTATTTGAACGGTCAAAATAGAAGATGAAAGGTGAAAGTGGAATCAAAAACCTTTGCAACATAACCTGTTGACTAATAGTTTTTTACCAGACACTACTCGAGCTAATCTAGATATCTCTATTCCAATCATAAGCATAACCATAAACATATTATTTTGCACTTTACTAATATTAAGAAAATGTAAAAATCACTGGCTAAAGAAAGAATACCGCCAAAATCTGAAGTTTGAGCCAAATACGGTAGTTTTGCGTCACTTTGATGAATCAAAGTTTATTGCATGAACCTTTACAAGAGCCTCGTATTCCCGGTACTCAAAAAAATTGATCCCGAAAGAGTTCATTATCTCGTTACCGATTTTCTGAAACTGGCTCATAAACTGCCATTCATCCCTTCTCTTCTCAAATCGATCTACACGGTGGAGAATCCGTCGCTGGGAAAAGAGGTTTTCGGATTACACTTCAAAAACCCGGTAGGCCTGGCCGCAGGATTTGACAAAAATGCAAAGTGGATTGATGAGCTCTCCAGCCTGGGTTTCGGATTTATTGAAATAGGAACCGTGACCCCAAAACCGCAAAGCGGTAATGAAAAACCTCGGCTTTTCCGACTTCCCCTTGACGAAGCCATCATTAATAGAATGGGCTTTAACAATGATGGATCTGAAGCGGCGGCAGAATTACTTCGTATCAGAAAATCCGGAGTGATAATTGGTGGAAATATTGGCAAAAATAAAATAACGCCAAATGAACAGGCCCTGGAAGATTATCTTTTGGCCTTTGATGACCTGCATGATTTTGTGGATTATTTTGTAGTGAACGTAAGCTCTCCGAATACACCGGGACTACGTGAACTGCAGGAGAAAGAGCCCCTGAGCCGTATTCTTCTGGCTCTTAAGAAAAGAAATCTGGAAAAACGGAGTCAAAGACCTATACTTCTTAAGATCGCCCCAGACCTCACCGACAGTCAGCTCGATGATATTATTGAAATTGTGCATGTTACTGGAATAGATGGACTTATCGCTACAAATACAACGATTGAAAGAACGCCATTGCGGTCGTCCAGAAGTGAAGTTGAGAAAATTGGTGCGGGCGGCCTAAGCGGAAAGCCCTTAACGAAACGTTCTACCGAGGTGATTCGTTATCTTCATACCAGGTCAAATGGAGCCTTTCCGATTATTGGAGTGGGTGGAATTCATTCAGCAGAAGATGCACTCGAAAAACTGGAGGCCGGTGCCACTCTGGTTCAGGTTTACAGCGGTTTCATCTATGAGGGTCCGGCTTTGGTAAAAAATATTTGCAAAGGTCTTTTGAAACAAAAAAGCAGATGGCAGTAGTACCTTACAAGGATCAGACGGCAGGAAAAAAAGAACAGGTTTCTGAGATGTTTGATAACATTTCGGCAAAATATGATCTGCTTAACCGGGTGTTAAGCGGAGGAATTGATATTTACTGGAGAAAAAAAGCCATTTCCTTACTCAAAAAGGAGAATCCAAAACTTATACTTGATATCGCCACAGGCACCGGTGATCTGGCCATTGAAGCTAACCGACAGTTGAATCCCGAAAAAATTATCGGAGTGGATATATCGGAAGGAATGCTCGCTCATGGCCGGGAAAAAATGAAGAAACTGGGTCTTGATCATAAAATTGAGATGAGAAAAGGCGATTCTGAGAAACTTCTGTTTGATGACAATACCTTTGACGCCGTTATCGTTTCCTTTGGCGTGCGTAATTTTGAAGATTTGAAGAAAGGACTTACCGATATGTACAGGGTCACCAAAAACGGGGGCACCTGTGTGGTGGTGGAGTTTTCAAAACCGCGGAGTTTTCCAATGAAACAATTGTATGGTTTTTATAGTACCCGAATTCTCCCGCTCATCGGTAAAATCGTTTCAAAAGACAACTCGGCCTATACCTATCTGCCTGAGTCTGTGAAGGCTTTTCCGGATGGCAATGATTTTCTGGCTATTTTTGAATCCGCAGGTTACAAGCAAACTTATTTTAAAACGCTAACCTTTGGAATATGCTCGGTGTACGTCGGCAAAAAGTAATTCAAATAATTTACAGGAAGTTTTTCATTTCGGTGGGTCTGTCAGGGAGCTTCACAATAGCTGCCGTTTTGCTTATCACATCAGGGCTTGCCACTTCGGTATTCGGACAGGCCCAAAACAAAATCATACATCAGGCAGATTATGACGCCAGATCAGTGAGATTCGGATACTTCCTGGGTCTGGCCGGAAGCCATTATCGTGTTAAACACAATGATCTTTATGTGAGTGCCGAAAATGATACCCTCAGATCTATCACCTCTCCTCAAAGCTATGGCCTGAAACTCGGAGGCATGATGAATTTCAACCTCTCTGATCGCTACGATTTCAGAATTGTTCCATCCGTTGCTATTTATTCAAGAAAAATAGAGGTTAATGAAAACCCTGATCTCATCAAAACCAGAGACCAGGCCTGGTTTGAGATTCCTTTTCTACTGAGGTACAAGTCTATGCGACGTGGAAATTACCGGATGAATATGTTTATGGGGATCTCTCCGGGTTTTGAAACCAATGCGGTTAATTTGATAAATAAGACAAAACTGGATAAACTGGCAGGTCTCAGAAGAGCCGACCTAAGCATTGAATACGGTGTGGGAGCTGAATTTTTCAGGCAATTCTTCAAACTAGCTCCGGAAATTCACTTTTCACACGGCATTAGAAATATGATTGATAAAAATCCCGATGCGGCCAGCCTGAATGCCTTTTCCTACCTGGACCGGTTGAATACCAATACGGTAAGTTTTTATCTGTTTTTCGAGTAATCTGCTCTTCTTATCAATTCCTTTTTCGCAAAAAACTTAGTGGTACAAGACTATTATACTCTTTTAAAACATCTGGGATTAACTTCATATTCCACTGATAATCAGTATGATTGAAAATAATTTGAGCAACATGCACTTTTTTAGAGAAAAAACGTTCTTCATTAAAAGATTTTGATACTTTTGCAGCCAATTTTCTGCGAATGCACATTAAACGAGTGATATTATGTACTGGACATTAGAATTAGTTTCCTATCTAGAAGATGCTCCGTGGCCTGCTACTAAAGACGAGTTGATCGATTACTCAATTCGCTCAGGTGCACCAAACGAAGTAATGGAAAACCTTTCGGAGTTAGAAGATGACGGTCAGCCTTACGAAAACATTGAGGAAATCTGGCCCGATTACCCGACAAAAGAGGACTTCTTCTTTAACGAAGACGAATACTAGATACGAATTACGGCAAATCAAAAAGACCACCTTCGGTGGTCTTTTTGATTAATCTTTAATGCCGTGCGTACTTTTTCCTTTATACCCGGGCAATAATTTTTTGAGAGCCTTTACAGAAGCAACAGGTCCCTCATCTACAATCAAATTGACCATCCAGTCTGGCACATCACCACCGGGATCTGAACGAAAGAAATAGGTACCTTTTACTTTCCCGCCCAAAGGCTCAAAAATCCATTTGGCTTTGAAATCTTCAATTCTTATATACGCCTTATCTCTGGGAAATGAATCGGCACTGTTTGTATCTTCCGTGGTTACTATGCCTGTTTTTTCATCCTGTTTTACTGTAGTGATCACTACCACGTCTCTGTCTGCCACCGGCCAGGGCATATCTATCACATTACGGTATAAGACTTTGTTTGGCCCATACGTACGTATTACCCGGGCCGAAGTCACCTTATAAATCCATTTTGTAAACCCGGTCACATCCAGAACGGCTTCAGTTACCGTGCTCAGCGAAGCGTCAAAGGTGGTTTCAATTTTTATTTCTTTCACCTTTCCCGACTTTTTACTAAAAATCTTAATTCCGTCCACAGTCTTTTCATATTTCCATTCCACCGACTGACCCCAGGAATCGAAAACCAAAAACATCAGCAAGACCAGAAAGGATTTTTTCATAGACTGTTTTCCAGGATCTTATTTTTTTACTGCTACCACGAGTCCGGTAGACCAGTTCAACTTTGTCAGGTAGATATCTTTCCGGCTATGCAGCCTGTTCAGAAGATCTTCGGCCTTTTGAGAATGCCCATCTGGCCAGTTCGGCTGCTGGATCATATCATCGATCACGTAAAACCCTCCTGATTTGAGAAGAGCAAGAGTTTCATCAAGAAGTGAATATTTTCCCGGCCAGGTATCCGCAAAAATCAGATCGAAGGGCTTTCCTTTGTAGCTCACTAACCAATCGGCTCCATCTGTACACAAAACTCAAGTCGGGAATCTGGCAATAAAACATCTGTTACAGCCTTTATTAAAACAGGATCATTATCCAGTGAAATACAGGTAGAATTACCCATCATACCAGATAGTATCCAGGAAAGTGAAAGACCTATACCGGTACCGAGCTCCAGAAAATGACCATTTGGTTTTGAGCTCACAAGAGTTTTCAGCAAACTGCCCGTCGAAGGTCTGAAGGCATAGAAAATCCCAATCTTTCAGACTCTGCCCATAGAAAATCATAGCTCTCTGGTTTGAGAGAAAAAGATACATCATCCATGTTTCGATCTAAAGGAAATCAGGCGGCGGCGGTTTCCATTTCACGCATCAGAGAAACCAGGTCTTTATCATTTACCTCTTTTATCCGGTCTGCAAGATCGAGGAAACGAATGTAGGTAAGATCTATTTCATCTTTATTGAGGGCAAATCCAAGCAGCTCCAAACGGTGCTTCAAAGCATGGCGACCGCTGCGTGCAGTAAGTACGATATCCGATTTATCAACACCTACCTCTTGTGGAGTCATGATTTCGTAGTTCTCAGCATGCTTGAGGAAACCATCCTGATGAATACCTGAAGAATGTGCAAATGCATTTCTACCCACTATTGCCTTATTGGGCTGAACCGGCATCCGCATAGTTCTGGATACCAACTGGCTGAGCGGATATAGTTGTTCGCTCTTAATATTCGTGTAGGCATTGAGCTCTTTGTGAACCTTTAAGGTCATAGCAACCTCTTCCAGAGAGGTGTTCCCTGCACGTTCGCCTATGCCGTTGATGGTTACCTCCACCTGACGGGCTCCGGCCTGTATCCCTGCAATCGTATTTGCGGTAGCCATTCCCAGATCATTGTGGTTATGCATAGATAAAATCGCCTTATCAACGTTCGGAACGTTATTCATGAGATAACTAACCCGGTCAAACATAACAGTAGGTAGCAAATAACCGGTAGTATCCGGCAGATTCACGACCGTGGCACCGGCTGCAATCACAGCTTCGGTGAGACGAGCCAGAAACTCAAGATCTGCCCTTCCGGCGTCTTCAGCATAAAATTCTACATCTTCCACAAACCTCCTGGCATATTTTACTGCTTCTACCCCTCTTTCCAGAATCTCATCACGCGTACTGTTGAATTTATATTTGATATGGATATCGGAAGATCCAATTCCTGTATGAATTCTGGGTCTTTTGGCCGATTTCAAAGCCGCTGCTGCAATTTCTATATCTTTTTGTACAGCACGGGTAAGCCCACATACCGTGGCATTCTTAACCACCTGGCTCACCGCTTCTACAGACCGGAAATCACCCGGCGAAGAGACCGGGAAGCCCGCTTCAATCACATCTACCCCCAGTTCATCCAGTTTTTGTGCTATCATTACTTTCTCGTCAATATTCAACTGACAACCGGGTACCTGCTCACCATCTCTAAGCGTGGTATCGAAAACATAAATGCGATTACTCATTTTGATTCATTTTTATTCCTACACGATGACAAAGGTATCAGTAAACACCTGTCGAGAAAAATACTTAAGCCCGGAAAAGTACAAAAAGGAATAATATGCCAAAGCCGTGTGGAGATACTGAAATAATATTCTAGCAGTCTGCTCCGGAATTCCTATTTTTACGACGAAATTTGCGAACCGTAAGCTCCCGAAAGCTTATGATAAAGAACCAAGCATAACAGTTTATGTACAAAAAAACGAAGATTGTAGCCACTGTAGGCCCTGCCTCTGAAAGTGAAGAAATGCTATTAAAGCTGGCATTGGCCGGAGTCAATGTGTTCAGATTAAATTTTTCTCATGGTGATCACGCCGAGCATCTGGCCAGGCTGGAGAGAATCCGAAAAATCAACAAAGAATACAATCTGAATTGTGCCATACTTCAGGATCTGCAAGGCCCTAAAATACGGGTAGGTCAAATGGAAGGCGGGAATGCTGGTGTAGAACTTATTCCCGGGAATCAATTGGTTTTCTGCAATGAAGACGTAGTAGGAAATGCCGAAAGAGTTAGTACGCCGTATAAAGGAATGTACGTTGACGTAAAAGTAGGCGAACGGATTCTGATGGACGACGGTAAACTTGAAGTTAAAGTTGTCGGTATTGATAAAGATAAACAGGAAGTAATCACGGAAGTGGTTTATGGAGGTTTACTGAAACAGAAAAAAGGCGTAAATCTTCCAAACACAAATATTTCTCAGCCTTCGGTAACCGATAAAGACTGGGAAGATCTCAAATTTGGTCTCAAGCATAATGTCGATTGGATCGCTCTTTCATTCGTACGTACCGCTCAGGAAATCATTGAAATAAAAGAGTACATAAGACAGCAAGGTAGCTCTGCTAAAGTAATTGCTAAAATCGAAAAGCCCGAAGCTATTGCAAACATGGATAGCATCATTGAGGCGGTAGATGGAATTATGGTGGCACGTGGTGATCTGGGTGTAGAAATGCCCGGGGAGGAGGTTCCTTTAATCCAGAAAGAACTGGTTAGAAAAAGCAACATGGCAGGCAAGCCGGTTATTGTAGCTACTCAAATGCTGGAAAGCATGATTGATAACCCCAGAGCTACCCGGGCAGAGATAGGTGACGTGGCCAATGCGGTGTGGGATGGGGCAGATGCTGTAATGCTTAGCGGTGAATCGGCTGCAGGTAAATATCCTGTACTGGCTGTGGAAACTATGGCAAAAACAGTAAGACAGGTAGAACTTAATGCTCCGAAAGAAGATATTTATTTTAAATATCACACCCGGGTGACATTACCCGAGTACCAGTCTGAAGACAAAGACAACGATAACGTCATCATGATGGCATGTCGCCTGGCACGTGATCTGGATGTAAAAGCGATCATAGGATATTCTACTTCCGGTTACACGGCGGTTCGTTTATCGCATCACCGTCCAAAAGCTCATGTGTACATCTTCACGCCAAATCCTGCACTGCTTACTCAGTTGAGTCTTTATTCGGGTGTAGAGGTTTTCTCTTCAGCAAACATGAAGTATGACAGTGAAAGTGGTCTTGTGGATGCGGCCAGAGATTTCCTTGTAAAAGAAGGTAAGCTTGAGAAAGGCGATAAATACATTGATTGCCTGAGCGTACCTATTCAGGCAGATACCCGTACAAACTCCATCCGCTTGAGTGTGGTGGAATAAAAAAATCAGGAAGTATTTATAGAAGAGGCTGTCTAAAGGGGCAGTCTCTTTTTTTATCTGTGAAGTAAGGTCTTTATAAACGTAGTTACCACCCAAAGTCCGTTTTCAAAGTGATCGTTGTTGTTGATCACAATATCCGCAATTTTTCGGGTAGGCTTGATAAAGCTTTTGTAAGTGGGCTTTACGTGATTCAGCCACTGATACATGACTTCTTCCTCGGTAATTCCCCGTTCAATAGTATCACGTTTTAATCTGCGGTCAATTTTGATCCTTTCCTTCGCGTCTACAAAAATCTTAAGATCCAGCTGCTCAGCTATGGCATTTTCATAAAATACAAATAGTCCCTCAACTACAATGACAGGGGTAGGATGATGAATGATTTCTTCAGGAATAATATCAGGCTGATTGAATGTGTACTCCTGATGCACCACTTTTTTACCTTCAACCAGATCATGAATGTGAGATGCATACAGATCAAAGTCGATACATTCGGGAAGATCAAAATTTGGTACGCCGTTTAAGTCTCTGGGAATAAACTCAATTCCCTTATAATAGTTATCCTGTGAAATGAGACAAATTTCTTCCTTTTTAAAATGCTTAAGCAAACTTCTTAGGAAAAGCGTTTTCCCGGATGCCGATCCACCGGTAATACCAATCACGAAGGGCTTTGCCCGATGAACTTGCTCCAGTTCAGGATTCATTTTTCTATTGTTGATATCAAATAATCCGCAAAACTAATGCTTTGTTAGTTACTCTCCTTCGTAAATAGAAATTTTGCCCGTTCCATCTGAATTTTTGAAACCGCGATACATTCCTTTTGTATTAAATGGCATACTTATGTTTCCGTCAGTGTCTATGGCAATCACTCCGCCTGTTCCTCCGCGTTTCACAAGTTTATTCATAACCACCTCTTCTGCCGCTGTTTCAAGATTCATTCCTTTATATTCCATAAGGGCAGAAATATCGTAGGCCACCACAGACCGTATAAAATACTCGCCATGACCCGTAGCAGAAACCGCACAGGTACGATTGTTTGCGTAATTACCGGCACCAATAATCGGAGAATCCCCTACCCGATTCCATCGTTTATTTGTCATTCCGCCAGTAGATGTTCCGGCAGCCAGGTTCCCGTGTTTGTCGAGGGCCACGCAACCCACGGTTCCATGTTTGTTGTCCTCGGGTACACTGTAAATCATAGAGGATTTCGGGTTCTTTTCTTCTTTATTTCTATCCGGGTGATCAAGTTCTGTTTTCTCTTTTTTGATGGCATTCTGGAGTGATTTCCATCGTCTTTCAGTAAAGAAATAAGAAGTGTCCACCAGTTCAAGACCCTGTTCTTTTGCAAAATCTTCAGCTCCTGAACCTGTAAGAAGCACGTGATCAGACTTTTCCATCACCGCTCTTGCCGCAGCTATCGGGCTTCTGATATGTCGAACCCCCGCCACAGCTCCTGCGAGTAGGTCTTCGCCACGCATAATAGAAGCATCCATTTCATTTCTGCCTTCATGGGTAAAAACAGCCCCCTTACCAGCATTGAAAAGCTCAGATTCTTCCATAACCTGAATGGCCGCAATTACCGCTTCTGTGGCCGTTCCACCTTTCTCCAAAAGCCGGTAACCTGCCTCCAATGATTCATTAAGTTTCTCCCGATAGGCCTGCTCCATTTCTTCACTCATATTTTGTTTCAGGATGGTGCCTGCTCCCCCATGAATCACAAGGGCAAATTTTTCCTGAGATAAAGCCGGGGTGCCCGCCAGGAGTAAAAGCAGAAGTAACTTTTTCATGAGCTTGAATGTTTAAAGTTTTATGACAGAAGTACTGCAAAATACCGAACAAACCCATAGAAGTATTCAAACCATCTCAATTCTTGGATGTGGATGGCTAGGTTTTCCATTAGCTCAATATTTAATCGAAAAAAAATACAAAATCAGGGGAAGCACCACGTCCGAGACAAAAATTGGCCGTCTGCAGGAGTCACAAATAGATGCGTATATAATTGACCTTCAATCATTCTCGCCGATTGACCCTTTGTTTTTTACAACAGATGTGATTGTGATAAATATACCTCCGGGCCTGAGAAAAACCCCCCTCGATGTTCACCTGAATCAGCTTCGGTTTTTCTTTGACCAGATTCCGCAGGACTCATCTCCTCGAATTATTTTTGTTAGTTCTACGTCGGTTTACCCAGACCTCAACCGCATTGTCGTCGAAACGGATGCCGATTACAGCTCAGAAATCGGCCAGATTGAGTCCGAAGTTCAACATATTTGTAAAACAAAAGACCTCCCGCTCACCATTCTACGCTTTGGGGGTTTAATGGGATATGACCGTGCTCCCTGTAAATATTACTCCGGCAAAACCGGCCTGAAACTGACCGATAACCCGGTGAATTATATTCACAGAGATGATGCCGTTCGGGTAATAGAGGCCATAATTGAAAATAACTACTGGGGAGAAACCGTCAACGCAGTAAGCCCATCGCATCCTTTGAGGAAGATCGTGATAGAAGACTGTTGCCAAAAATCAGAATACCAACTACCTGAATACTCTACCGATCAACCCCATGAGCCCTTCAAGCAAATAGACAGCAGCAAACTAAGGCGTGATTTGAACTTCGAATTTAAGTATCCGGATCCCTTAGATTTTTACTACGAATGAGAAGCACATATTCTTGAGTGCATTCGCCAGTTTATCAGGAACGAAACAGCAAGAGAGACCGAAGAAAACGTCTGAAACAAATGGTTTCGGGTAAAAAGAGTAAGTACCGTCAATAAAACGGCCAATCCGAAAAGGAGCAGCGGCAATTTGTGATGATGCCCTTTATAATCACGGGTGAGAATATAAGAACCAATAAGCAAACTGGCAGCAATAAGGCCCATTTCAAGACTTTCGTTCAAAACGCCTTGACCCAGCGAAGGCAATGCAACCAGCAGAAAAGGAGTAGCCAGGCAATGAATGGTACACAATAAGGACAGTCCGAATCCGAGTTTCTGAAGTAGATGGGCGTATTTTTCTTTTAAAGCTTTCATTTGTTGCAACAATGTTGCAAAATTAGGAATATTTTGAGCAATCTCCCTAAAACAATTAACAATTTCTTTACCGGGAGAGCATGTAATCTTTGAATCGGGGGTTGCATCATTGATCGAAACCTAATACATTTGTAATAGTATGCAAGCATACTAATTTGATTAGCTGTCGCGGTTTCACTTCAATCACAGGATCATAACACCCCGAACCGGAAATCGGTGTAAACCTGAAACATCAAAAGAAAGTAAATTCACTAAGAAATAATTTTGACTCAAAAACAACCTTATGAACAGAAGAATAAACAGTGTGGCTGTTTTGGGAGCAGGAATCATGGGAAGCAGAATAGCCCTTCATTTTGCCAATATTGGCTGCAGGGTATTGTTGCTGGACATGGTACCCAAAGAACCAAATGAAGCAGAAAAGGCAAAAGGCCTTGATATGACCTCTCCTGCAGTAAGAAACAGGCTTGTCAACGAATTATTTACCGCAGCGGTAAAATCTTCTCCTTCTCCGGTATATACCAAAGATGTAGTAAACCGGGTAAGTCTGGGAAACTTTGATGATGACCTATCGAAAATCGCAGAAGTAGATTGGGTGATAGAGGTGGTGGTAGAACGACTGGACATCAAGAAATTAATCTACGACAAAGTAGAGGCTCATCGTAAGCCAGGTACCCTCGTTACTTCAAACACATCAGGAATTCCTATTCATCTGATGGCCGAAGGACGAAGTGAAGATTTCAGAAAACATTTCTGCGGAACGCACTTCTTTAACCCTCCGCGTTATCTCAGATTGCTCGAAATTATTCCGGGGCCAGATACAGATCAACAGGTAATTGACTTTCTGATGAACTACGGAGACCTTTACCTGGGCAAACAGACTGTACTTTGTAAAGATACGCCGGCGTTTATTGCCAACAGACTAGGTATTTATGCCATGGTGCAGACTATTCGGGTAGCAGAAGAAATGGGTCTGGGTGTAGAGGCCGTTGATAAACTCACCGGCCCGGTGGTAGGAAGGCCGAAATCGGGAACTTTCCGACTTTCAGATGTGGTGGGGCTTGACACCACGGTAAATGTCTGCAATAACCTGAGACAGATTCTTAAAACCGATGAGTCTGTGAATGCCTTTCAGCTGCCATCCATTATGAGCAAACTTTATGATAATAAATGGCTGGGAGATAAAAGCGGGCAGGGATTCTACAAAAAAGTAAAAGACGAAAAAGGCAAATCAGTGATTCTGGCACTGGACTTCAAGACTTTGGAATATAAACCTTCTGAAAAGGTAAGCTTCGAAACGCTGAATGCCACGAAGAGTATTGACCGGCTTGCAGATCGTTTTCCGGTTTTACTGTCAGGAAAAGATAAGGCAGGCGAATTTTACCGCAAAACCTTTACAGATTCCTTTAAATATGCTACCAACCGCATCCCCGAGATTGCGGATGAACTGTTCAGAGTAGATGACGCCATTAAAGCCGGATTTGCATGGCAAATGGGTCTATTTGAAACGGCTGATGCAGTAGGAGTGAAAAATTTTGTAGAGATCGCCGAAAAAGAAAATAACAGACCAGCTCAATGGGTGTATGACATGCTGGAGGCGGGTCATGAAACTTTCTACAAAATTGAAAACGGGCAAAAGCTCTATTATGACATCCCCTCCAAATCTTACAGGAAAATTCCGGGAACAGACGGATTCCTTATTTTGGATAACCTCCGCAAAACAAATGTAGTCTGGAAAAATGCCGGCTCTTCCATTTTTGACCTGGGTGATGGTATCCTTGGGATAGAATTCCAATCGAAAATGAACACCTTCGGAGCTGAGGTAATTGAAGGGCTTAACAAGGCTTATGCTCTGGCAGAAAAAGACTTCAGAGGCCTGGTGGTAGGTAATGACAGCCAGGAAGCCTTCTCGGCAGGTGCCAATCTGGCCATGCTTTTTATGTTTGCCATTGAGCAGGAGTGGGATGAAATCAATATGATGATTGCTCAGTTTCAGCAAACTATGATGAGAGCCAGATATTCGGGTATTCCGGTGGTAACCGCCCCGCATACCCTGGCTCTGGGCGGTGGCTGTGAGTTAAACCTTCATGCCGATAAGGTAGTGGCAGCAGCCGAAACCTACATGGGATTGGTAGAAGTGGGTGTTGGGGTAATTCCGGGAGGGGGTGGAACCAAAGAAATGGCACTCCGCTGCTCAGATATGTATCAGCCGGGAGATTCTGAACTTAATATTCTTCAGAATGCCTTTATGAACATCGCTCAGGCCAAAGTATCCACTTCAGCACAGGAAGCCATGGATATGAATTACCTGAAGGCTGGTCGTGACCAGATAGTACTTAACAGATCCCGTCTCATCGCCGAAGCCAAACAGGCTGCCATTGAACTGGCAGAAAATGGCTATACCATGCCCACTAAACGTAACGACATAAAGGTTCAGGGTAAGGCAGGAATAGCACTTTTCAAAGCAGGTATCAAAGCCATGCGATTAGGAAATTACATCTCTGATCATGATGCACTTATTGCCGATAAACTGGCCTATGTGATTTCCGGAGGTGATCTCAGTTATGCCCAGAACGTAACAGAGGATTACCTGCTGGATCTGGAGCGGGAAGCTTTTCTGAGTTTGTGCGGAGAACGCAAAACACTGGAACGTATGCAAGGCTTACTTAGCGGAGGAAAGCCACCAAGAAATTAACTTTTATCCTAAAAGTGTGACAGATCAAAAGTTAGATTAATTTCTGCTTGTGAAATTGACCACTTTTAATTCAAAACAGACAAAGATATGAACGCATATATTGTTAAAGGATTCAGAACAGCCGTAGGGAAATCGGGTCGTGGTGGCTTTCGGTTTACCAGACCTGATGATCTCGCCGCAGATACCATTAAATATCTTTTGGCTCAGGTTCCAGAGCTTGACCCCGCCCGTGTAGATGACCTTATGGTGGGGAATGCCGTACCTGAGGCGGAACAGGGTATGCAGATGGCACGTTACATTGCCCTGCTCTCTATGGGTAAAGTAGTACCTGGTGTAACTGTGAACCGATATTGCGGCTCTGGTATTGAGACCATCGCCATGGCTGCTGCAAAAATTAATGCCGGTATGGCCGACTGTATCATTGCAGGTGGTACAGAATCCATGTCTATGGTACCTACCATGGGGTATAAAACAGCACTAAACTTTGAAATAGCAAGTGAACACCCTGATTACTATTTGGGTATGGGTCTTACCGCCGAACAGGTAGCACAGGATTTCAAAATAAGCCGTGAAGAGCAGGATGAGTTTTCTTTCAGATCTCACCAAAAAGCCCTGAACGCTCAGTCTGAGGGTAAATTTGATGCTGAAATAGTCCCAATTTCGGTTAAGGAAACCTATTTTGACGAAAAAACAGGAAAAAAGAAAACGAGGGAATTTACTGTAAATAAAGATGAAGGCCCACGTGCAGATACTACGCTGGAGGCACTGGCAAAACTGCGTCCGGTATTTGCTGCCAATGGTTCGGTGACTGCGGGAAATTCATCGCAGACATCAGACGGAGCGGCCTTTGTCATTGTGATGTCTGAGAAAATGGTCAAAGAGCTCAATCTGGAACCAGTGGCACAAATGCTATCCTACGCCGTGGCAGGCTGTGATCCCAGAATCATGGGAATCGGCCCGGTTTATGCGGTTCCGAAAGCTCTTAAACAGGCAGGACTACAGTTGAAAGACATTGAACAGATAGAACTCAATGAAGCCTTTGCGGCTCAGGCCCTGGCGGTGGTGAAAGAGCTGGACATTGATCAGAGTATTCTGAACCCAAATGGAGGAGCAATAGCCCTGGGTCATGCTTTGGGCTCCACAGGTGCCCGCCTTTCTGTACAGCTTTTCAATGAAATGAGAAGGAGAAATCAGAAATATGGAATGGTAACTGCCTGTGTGGGTGGCGGCCAGGGTGTGGCAGGAATTTACGAGTTACTAAAATAAAGTCCCTCTTTGCCATATTAAAATGCCGGAGACTCCATCTCCGGCATTTTCTTTTGTTATTTTATTAAATCAACCCAGCCTTTGAAGGTAAGCGGCAGAGATTCTGGTTGTAAACGATTAAATTCTACTTTAACCTGATAGAAGTAGGTTCCTGCAGACAGGGAATTTCCGTTGGTTCCAACGCCATTCCAGCTCAAATTCTGACCAGAACCACTAGCTACCAGAAGTCCCTGCCTGTTGTAAATCTCATAGTCTATATTTTTTACAAACGCGGGGCAGTTCATAGGCTCAAAGGTATCGTTTACCCCATCGCCGTTTGGCGAAAAAACATTGGGGAAGGAGATTTTCTCACAATTATCTGCACATACCACATTACTCGGTTCACTTTCTATGTCAAGAATGCTAACTGCAGTAATGTAATAACATCCGGCAAACCCATCCTGGCTGTTTTTCCTGTGATCAAATGAGGTGGTACCACTTACAAAACCGATGTTGTTAAAGTTTCCGTCTTCGTACCGGCTGTAGTAAATATTGTATTGCTTTATATCCGACCTGCAGGTACCCTCAGGTGTAGGGTTCCAGCTAAGCTTGTTTGTAAAAGTAGCCTGATTGCAAAAATCAGTCTGATCCAGACTTTCACATGGGCTATTACCTATTGAAAGAGTAGGTTTACAGGGAGGTGAACGGTCTGCCGCTGCCTGACAAACTTCCTGAGAGGTATTTTTGAGTAAGCCAAACCTGGCAGCTGCATTCGAATAACTTCCCTGAGTGAGCACCTTGTAGCAGTATACCACATTATTCTCGATTTCTATACTCTGGTCTCCGTCATCAGAGAAACGATCCTGCCCATCATCGGTATATCTGTACGTATTTGGCCCACTGGTTTCTACGGCTGCAATAATGGTATAAACTCCTGGGTTATTCTTGTCTTCGCGATACACAAAGTGAGTTTGATTATCATTTGACCACGGCGTATTCGCCTCCCAGGAAAGATGCACACGCTTGTCATCTGGTGAAGCACTTAGCCTTACGGATGTAGCAGCAGGAGCCTCTCCCAGTTTTTTATTTCCTTCGTAGTAAAATGACAATTTGTATCGATAAACCTCTGCCTGAGTATTCAGCCCGGCGTCTGTATAGGTTGTATCGTCCTGAGACGAAAGATCAGAATTTACTCTCAGAATTTCCACATAATCATCCCCACCTAAACCCGTAGTTCTTGACAACACATACGCATAAGGACCTTTGAAGGCAGAGCTATCAATATCAAGAGGTCTGGTCCAGACGATATCTATGCTACCCTGTGTTTGTGAAGTAGAGACCACCGTCACATTAGTGAGTACAGGAACTTGTTTGGGTAGCTCAGACCCGATACAAAATTCGGTTGAAGGAGAGCTTTGCATGGTGATGAAAGCAGAAACGTCTATTTCTGAAACCAAACGATACGAATAGATCTGACCTTTCTCGGCCTGCGAGTCAATGAACGTAGAATCGCCGAGTTCTGTTTCGCCAATAAGCTGGTAATTCCAGCCATCTGGCATACCCTGTGCACATTCACCGGGATTCAAACCGCTACAACCTTCTTTTCTGTAAACCAGAAGTTTACCTCCGCGGGTACAATTGGCATAAGGTTGCCACGACAATGTTACACCTGTCTCGGATTCCGTTCCGGTAAGACCAAGCGGCCTGGCCGGAATTACATTTATTTTGGTGGTTTTTATGTCAACCAGCTGCGTAATAAATCTTCCGGGCGAATCCTCCACCTTAAAAAGTACATCATAAGATTGCTGACGAATATGATCGCAGTTTGTTTCCCAGACAAAGTTGGCAGAGGCTGGAGACGGAGACGGTTGGGCAGATGCAGTAAAAACTGCGGCTCTTTCTGGTATGTATTGCCTGTATTCTCCAGTAGGATCGCGATTGTAAACACCACCAGAACTGGTTATCCTCAAAGTTTGATCCTGATTAGCATCTGTGGCAGTAACATCAAATTCAAGGGTTTCCCCAGCCTCCACGCAAATCTCTTCAGGAACTTCGAGTTCGGGTCTTTTATTATCCGTTTTTACCACAATAATCTGCATATCCCTTACAATTTCGCCAATACGGATATAACTGCCGTCAGGTGCTTTCCTCCATTCTTCAACAACAAAGGCAACATTGTATTGACCTTCCTGACGTGGTGCATCCCAGATCAAATCTCCGGTAACTGAATTAATTCTGAAGGTAGCCGGTCCATTCCCAACTTCATTCAATATGGGTGACGGACCCAAAGTGGTTGGATCTCTATAGCCTGCGATAGCAATTCCCACACCGTCTGCAGTAAGCCTATCCTCGAATGGCACAGTGAGACGATACGAAAGACTGTCCCCATCAATATCAAAAGCCCCCGGATTATGAATAAATTTCACCCCCAGGGCAGCAGAATCTACCGGAATATTTAACAAGACCGGTGTGCTGTTCAGTCCAAATCCCGGATTAATCACCATGGTACTCTGCACAAACCAATCTATGGCCTGCGAAGGCTGAGGCAGATTTATGGTAGCCTCATTTCGCTTAGGTATGCCGCAACTTACCTTGTAGATACCTGGTGCAGGAAAAGTAACCTCTGTAATATAGGTATTTCTAACAGTAGAGGGACTCAGCAAAACTCTTTCAGAACGTCTGACCTCATAGCTTACAACGCCATTATTATCAAATCCGGGAAAGAAAACCACGGTTTCCTGGGCATCGTTGGCACTTTTCCCGTTTATTTCATCCGTGTACGTTGTAATTGTTATCCGGTAGGTAAGTGAAGTATTTGAAATACGCTGGGCGGTTATTTCCCCGGCTCTGAGGTGCGTGGCATACAGCTCATGAGAAACTAACCCAAAAAGAAGTGCCTGCAGAATTAAAAGTCTTTTCATTCCAGTATAGTTGTCTTGAAGACTACGTAAGATTAACGAAGATATCTGATTGAATATTCTTAACGCTAAAAATAGACTGCAAAGAACAAAAATGCAGGAAAATTGTTTAATACATGTTGATACACCGAATCAATTTCCTGATCATTGTTACCTTGCGTGTACCGTTATTTCAGGATTAGCATTTTTTATTGGTTCTAAATTGTTTGTAAATTATTTTTGGCGGCGATATTGTACTTTTCTAAGTAACGAGGATCACAAAAACCTAAAAACGAAACAATTACTATGTCTTGGCTCACCAACACATTTAGCAGCTCAATAGGCAAAAAAGTACTCATGGCCCTTACCGGGCTTTTTCTTTGTTCTTTTCTGATTATTCACCTGGTAGGAAACCTCCAGTTGTTCAAAGATGACGGCGGTTATGCATTTAACACCTACACGGTGTTCATGACCAGTAACCCGCTTATCAAAACGGTATCTTATGTACTTTACATAAGTATTCTTTTTCATGCGATCTGGGGGATTTATCTGGAATACCAAAACAAGAAATCTCGGGCAGTGGCCTACGTTTCGTCAAAGAACCAAGGCTCATTTGCCAGTAAAAACATGGCCATTCTGGGTACAATCATCTTTGTATATATAGCGGTGCATATGGGTGATTTCTGGTATGAATTCAAATTTGGTCACCTTCCTTATGTGAGTTATACCCAGGATTTAAAAAGTGGAGAAATTACTACCATTGAACAACTACCATCAGATTACACCCAACCATCAAAGCAATTGGAAGTGTTTAATGAAGAGACTGGCACCAAAACGGTTACCGTCAAAAACATGTATCTGGAGGCGGAGGAAGCCTTCGATAAACCACTTATCGTGCTTTTTTATGTTATCTCAATGGTGGTATTAGGATTACACCTGGTTCATGGATTTCAAAGTGGGTTTCAGACCCTTGGCCTAAACCACCCAAAATACAATCCCTTAATTAAGAAAGTAGGCATTTGGATTTTTGCGGTTTTAATACCGCTGGCCTTTGCCACTATTCCTGTTTATTTTCTAATTAAATAATTCAAACTACGAAAGATATCATGGCAAACTCAAGCGTAATGTTAGATGCCAAAATTCCCGAAGGACCAGTTGCAGAAAAATGGACCTCGTATAAAAATCACATAAACCTGGTTAATCCGGCCAACAAACGAAATATTGATGTAATCGTGGTAGGAACGGGCCTTGCCGGTGGCTCTGCCTCTGCTACTTTGGCAGAGCAGGGGTATAATGTAAAGGCATTTTGTTACCAGGATTCACCCAGAAGAGCACACTCTATTGCTGCACAGGGTGGGATCAATGCTGCCAAAAACTACATGGGTGACGGTGATTCTACGTTCCGTCTGTTCTATGATACCGTAAAAGGTGGAGATTACCGCAGTCGCGAGGCAAATGTGTACCGTCTGGCAGAGGTTTCGGCAAATATTATTGACCAGTGCGTAGCTCAGGGAGTACCTTTTGCAAGAGATTACGGTGGGCTACTGGATAACCGTTCCTTTGGAGGTGTACTGGTTTCGCGTACCTTCTATGCAAAGGGACAAACCGGGCAGCAGCTTCTTCTGGGTGCATATTCAGCTATGAACCGTCAGATAGCCCGTGGAAAAATTAAGATGTATAACCGCCACGAAATGCTGGAGCTGGTCATCATTGACGGAAAAGCCCGTGGTATCATTGCCAGAAATCTGGTTACCGGGGAAATTGAGCGTCACTCAGCACATGCAGTGGTTATTGCTTCTGGTGGTTACGGTAACGTATACTATCTTTCAACGAATGCCATGGGTTCCAATGTGACCGCCGGCTGGAAAGTACATAAAAAAGGAGCATTCTTCGCAAATCCTTGCTTCACCCAAATTCACCCCACCTGTATTCCGAGATCGGGTGATTATCAGTCGAAACTGACACTGATGTCAGAATCTCTGAGAAATGATGGCCGAATCTGGGTTCCTAAAAAGCTGGAAGATGCACAGGCTATTCGCGAAGGACGTCTCAAACCTACTCAAATAGCTGAAGAAGATCGGGATTATTATCTGGAAAGAAGATACCCGGCGTTTGGTAACCTTGTGCCGCGTGATGTGGCCTCCAGAGCGGCGAAAGAACGTTGCGACGCAGGCTATGGTGTAAACAAAACTGGTGAGGCTGTATATCTGGACTTTAAGTCTGCCATTGAACGATACGGAAGAGAAAAAGCTCAGCTCATGCACCTTCACGAGCCATCTTACGAAAAGATTCTGGAGCTGGGAGAAAAAGTGGTAGAAGCCAAATACGGAAACCTCTTCCAGATGTATGAAAAAATTGTGGATGAGGACCCGTACAAAACCCCCATGATGATTTATCCGGCAACGCACTATACGATGGGTGGAGTCTGGGTTGATTATAATCTGATGACCACAATTCCTGGCTGCTATGCGATTGGTGAAGCTAATTTCTCTGATCACGGTGCAAACCGTCTGGGAGCATCTGCTTTGATGCAGGGTCTGGCAGATGGTTATTTTGTACTGCCATATACCATTGGAGATTACTTGTCAAATGATATACGTACCGGTAAAATCTCCACAGATCTTCCTGAATTCATTGAAGCCGAAAAGGCTGTGAGAGAGCAGTTGTCTTTCTTTGTGAACAATAACGGAAATCATTCAGTAGATTATTACCACAGAAAGCTTGGTAAGATTATGTGGGATAAGGTGGGTATGTCAAGAAATGAAAAAGGCTTGAAAGAAGCTATCGCAGAGATCAGAGAGTTAAGAGAAGATTTCTGGAAAAACGTGACCGTGCCTGGTAATATAGAAGAACTTAACCCGGAACTGGAAAAGGCGATGCGTGTGGCTGACTTCCTGGAACTGGGAGAGCTGTTTGCCAGAGATGCCCTGGAAAGAAACGAATCTTGTGGAGGTCATTTCAGAGAAGAGTATCAGACCGAAGATGGAGAGGCATTACGTGACGATGTCAATTACTCGTATGTGGCCGCATGGGAATATACCGGAGACCCTTCAAATGCCATTTTGCATAAAGAAAAATTAGAATTTAAGGATGTTGAGCTAAAAACACGCTCGTATAAATAATTAGCACTATGAACTTAACACTGAAAATCTGGAGACAGAAAAACGCTCAGGATAAAGGAGCCATAAAGGACTATCAGGTAAGTGAAATCTCGGAGCACATGTCCTTTCTTGAGATGATGGATGTGCTAAATGAGCAGCTTATCGAGCAGGGCGAAGAGCCTGTAGCTTTTGACCACGACTGCCGCGAAGGTATCTGCGGAATGTGTTCCATGCATATCAATGGAGAACCACACGGGCCAGACAGAGGTACCACTACCTGCCAGCTGCACATGAGGAAATTCAGTGATGGAGATACCATTTACGTGGAACCTTTCCGTGCCAAGGCCTTTCCGGTTATTAAGGATTTGATTGTAGATAGAACCGCGTTTGACCGTATTCAGCAGGCCGGTGGTTATATTTCTATCAACACTTCAGGAAATACACAGGACGCCAATGCTACGCCTATTCCAAAAGACGATGCTGATAAGGCTTTCGATGCGGCTACCTGTATCGGATGTGGAGCCTGCGTAGCTGCCTGTAAGAATGCTTCGGCCATGCTGTTTGTCTCTGCTAAAGTTTCTCAGCTGGCACTGCTTCCGCAAGGCCAGGTAGAGGCTAAAGAGCGAGCTCTGAATATGGTTAAACAGATGGACGAAGAAGGATTCGGAAACTGCAGCAATACCGGAGCCTGTGAAGTAGAATGCCCGAAAGGAATCTCTTTGGAAAACATCGCCAGACTAAACAGAGAGTATCTAACAGCCAGCTTCACTAAATAATCTTAAGTAGCTTATCTAATCAAAAAGCTCAGATCCATACGGGTCTGAGCTTTCATTTTATCAGTACTCTTAAAACTTAAATCCTTACGCAGCCTTGGTTTTTCTCTCTTCCAAAGATTCAAAAACAGGCACTTTGCTGGTATAAGCCAGATTGTGCTTATAATAATACTCCTGGAAAGTCGGAATCATAGTAATGATTGATGCCAGCCTCTCTACAGCGTATTTGTAAACATTTACAACCCCTTTGTCTTTTGTTTTCTCCCTGAATGCATCATGTAGCTCTACTACCACGTCGGTATTTATGTAGAAATCCTGAATGCAAATAATGGTATGTTCCTCCTGACCTTTTCGTTCATCCAGAATTACCAGATTGAGATCATCCTCGTTGAAATAAACATCCACATGCCATCCTTTCTGTTGAATTCTGTTAACGTTTTCACCCTTTCTGGTTAAAAACTTGATAACGGCTTCTTTATCGTAAGAGACAAGTAGTGCTCTTCCTATGTTTTCGTATTGTATCATGATTGACAAAATTTTATTTTGTTATACTCTTAACACAAAGATTAAACCAATATTTTATTTTGTCAATAGCTAGTATGTTTTCAATAATCGGAATATTGTTTGGCATTTTTAAGCAAGACCACCTTGAGAATAAAAACTAACTCAAATAGCTTATTTTAAATATTTGCTTTTCTTTGTTTTATTAGAAGAGAATTTGGCCAAAGAAAAAAATAAATTAAATAAATTCTTGAAAAAAGGCTATTGATTCATCTGTTCTACGATCTCTTTGAACCAAACCGTATAATTTGCAGAATTTTCTTCTATGTCTTTCTTTATCTCACTCAATGATAGCCATTTGTAATCAGACACTTCTTCAGGATTTACTTCAAATTCACCTTCATACTCTCCGAAATAAACGTGATCAATTTCGTTCTCAATAAGACCATTTTCAAACTCGGCCCGATACCTGAACGTAAACTGATGAGTAAGTGAAGTTTGAAATCCCATTTCTTCTTCCAGTCTTCTGAAAGCAGCATCGGCATTAGATTCCCCTTCATTTGGGTGGCCGCAGCAGGTATTTGTCCACAATCCCGGAGAGTGATACTTACCCTCTGCCCGCTTATGCAGCAGAGCCTTTCCTTCCTTGTTAAATATCAGAACAGAGAAAGCCCGATGCAGTAAGCCCTGCTGATGTACCTTTAACTTTTCTTCATACCCTATGATTTCATCCTGTGAATTGACAAGAGTAATGAAAGGCGTAAGAGATTTCGTATCCAGATTTTCCAATTAGACAGTTACTTTACAGGTATATGTTTGAGGTATAAATCGAATTGTTTTAAATTACCTATTTTCGCCCATCAGGTATTTTCAACTTCGCTCAAAATGAAACTCTACAAAACCACAAAAGGTTTCGTCATTGAAGACAATGGCAACTATTATTTATCAAAACATACAAACTGGGATGAGTTTGTCAACAGAGAAAATCTCTTCTTTGAATTACAACGGGAAATTCAGAATCTGGAAGCTTCGTTTGACCACCTTGATCTTATCAAAAACTTCATTGTAGCTCCAATCCAGAATCAGGAAGTCTGGGCCTCTGGTGTAACCTACCTGAGAAGCAAAAATGCCAGGATGGAGGAATCAAAAGACTCAGGAGGTGGTGATTTCTATGACCGGGTATATGACGCTGCCAGACCGGAATTGTTTTTTAAAGCCACAGCAGGCAGAGTAGTAGGCCCTGGTGAGAATATTCGCATTCGTATAGACTCCAAATGGAATGTCCCTGAGCCCGAGCTTACCCTGTTCATGAACTCGAAAGGTGAAATTTCGGGTTATACAGTTGGAAATGATGTGAGCTCCAGAGATATAGAAGGTGAAAATCCGCTATACTTACCTCAGGCAAAATCCTACGACAAAAGTGCGGCCCTTGGTCCCTGTATTTTTGTACACGATGAGCCCATCAGCCCAGAAAGTGAAATTAAACTGGAAATATTCCGGGAGGGCAAAGCCGTTTTCAGCCAGTCTATTCAGTTGAATCAAATGAAAAGAACACACAAAGAACTGGTGGATTATTTGTTTGCCGAGTGCTCCTTTGTTCATGGAGTTTTTCTGATGACCGGAACCGGAATTATCCCTGAAGACAGCTTCAGTTTGCAGGTGGGAGATGTCGTTGAAATCATTATTGAGAATATAGGTAAATTAACAAATACCGTAGAAACAAAGTAAGATGGAATTAAAAGGTTTTAATATTATCGGATTTGGAAGCACAGCAGAAGGAACAGTAGCTAAACAGGCGGTTAATCCCGCTACAGGCGAAACACTGGCTCCCCTCTATTATTGTGCTACAGAAGATGAGCTGGATACAGCCGCCAGACTGGCTACTGAAGCATTTGCAGTTTACCGTAAAAAGTCTGGCAAAGAGAAAGGAGTTTTCCTCCGAAAAATTGCCGAAGAAATAGAAAATCTGGGCGATACGCTCCTGGAAAGATATACCTCAGAAACCGGCTTGCCAGCAGGAAGAGCCCAGGGAGAAAGAGGTAGAACAGTAGGACAACTTCGGCTTTTTGCTTCACTGGTAGAAGAAGGCTCCTGGGTAGATGCCCGCATTGACCCGGCTCTGCCTGACCGTCAGCCTCTTCCAAGAGTAGATATTCGTTCTATGCAAAGACCCCTCGGTCCTGTAGCTGTTTTTGGAGCCAGTAATTTCCCCCTTGCTTTTTCGGTTGCGGGTGGAGATACGGCTTCAGCTCTTGCAGCCGGTTGTCCAGTGATCGTTAAGGCACATTCTGCTCATCTGGGTACTTCTGAACTGGTGGGTCTGGCAGTCCAGAAAGCCGCCAAAGAAACCGGAATGCCCGATGGCGTTTTTTCAATGATTTTTGCTGATACCAGCGTAAGCCAAAAACTGGTTCAGCACCCGGCTATTACCGCTGTGGGCTTTACTGGTTCTTACAAGGTGGGAAAATTATTCTTCGACCTTGCCGCTCAAAGACCTAATCCCATTCCAGTTTATTCTGAAATGGGAAGTACTAACCCGGTATTCATACTTCCAAAAACCCTTGAAAAACATGGCGAAACTCTGGCAGAAGCTTATGTAAATTCAGTCACTCTTGGTGTAGGACAATTCTGCACAAATCCTGGCCTTATGCTCATTCAGAAAAATGATACATTCATGAATACCCTGGAGGCAAAAGCGAAAGAATCTGTAGGTGGAAACATGCTCACACCAGGTATCAGAGATGCCTATCTCGGAGGACTGGAAAACTCTAAGAAATATACAAAGGTGATAGCGGTCGGTAAAAAGGCAGACGGCCTTACCAGTGTAGAACCTACCATACTTCACGCAGATTTTCAGACCTTCAAGGATAATCCGCATCTGGACGAAGAGATATTCGGACCCACCAGTCTGGTGGTAGAAGGTAACTCCAAAGAGGAATACCTGGAAATAGCACGCAATCTCTCAGGACACCTTACCGCTACTGTTCATGGTTCAGAAGAAGAGCTGGCTGAATACAGCGACCTACTTGATATTCTTGAGCAAAAAGTAGGGCGACTGATCGTAAACGGATTCCCCACTGGTGTAGAAGTTTGTCATGCGATGGTACATGGCGGGCCTTTCCCTGCCACCAGTGATAGCCGTAGCACCTCGGTAGGAACAGGAGCCATTACCCGCTTCACCAGGCCAGTATGTTTTCAGGATATGCCAGATTCCTTATTACCCGATGAACTTAAAAATAGCAATCCTTTGGGAATCTGGAGAAAAATTGACGGAACACTTACAAAATAAAAGACATGAATCTTCATCTTGAAGAGAAAGTAATTCTGGTTACCGGAGGGGCCAAGGGCATAGGAGAGGCTATCGTCTCTCAGCTTGCACTGGAAGGAGCCTTTCCGGTAATTATCGGAAGAAGCAAGGCAGATAATGAAGCTACTCTTCAAAAAATTCAGGCCTCTGGTGGTTTTGGAATTACGGTGGAGGCCGAGCTTTCTGATCCCGTTCAATGCGAAAAAGCAGTAAAGACCGTGATGGAAAGGTTTGGACGTATTCATGGACTGGTAAACAATGCCGGCCTGAATGATGGCGTTGGTCTGGAAAACGGCTCTTATGAGGGCTTTATCCAATCCTTGCATAATAATCTTACTCATTACTACCTTCTGGCACACTACGCTCTGCCGGCTTTAAAAGAAAGTAAAGGGTGTATTGTCAATATTACCTCAAAAGTAGCAGAAACTGGTCAGGGTGGCACCTCGGGGTATGCCGCTGCCAATGGTGGCAGAAATGCTATGACCCGGGAATGGGCGGTAGAGCTCCTGAAATACGGAATCAGAGTAAATGCTGTGGTAGTGGCAGAAAGTTATACCCCTATGTATGAAAGGTGGATCAGCTCCCTGCCAGATGGGGAGAAACAACTGGAAGAAATCAATAGCAGAATTCCGCTTGGAAACCGAATGACCGCACCCGAAGAGATTGCCAATATGGTTGTTTTTCTTCTTTCAAAGAGGTCAAGCCATACTACTGGCCAAATTATTCATGTAGACGGCGGCTATGTTCACCTGGACCGGGCATTAATCAGAAAATAATGAAAAGGTACTGCCTGGCTCTGGACCTTAAGAATGACGAACGGCTTATCGCCGAATACGAGACCTATCACAAAGCCATCTGGCCTGAAATTGAAGAATCCATCAAAAATTCGGGCATTCTGGATATGGAAATCTACCGGATTGAAAACCGGCTATTCATGATCATGGAAACCGAAGACCACTTTTCCTTTGAAACGAAAGGCCAGATGGATGCTTCCAATGATAAAGTTCAGGAATGGGAGAAACTTATGTGGAACTATCAGCAGGCACTACCTACCGCAAAACCTGGGGAAAAGTGGATGCTTATGAACCGAATCTTCAAACTTTAATTTTCAATCACATACCATTCAGATATCTCCAGATTTTTCCTTCGGGAAACCTGCTTTTCAGGTGAATAGTTTTTTGAAAGGTAATCGAGGATGAGTTCCTCATTTTCACCCAAATCCCACAGATTCTGTGTTTTCTGCATCCATCTGATCCGGTCTTGCCATCCTTCCCGTGTAAATCTATTCATGGTAATGATTTTTGCAGAATGACAAGCCGTGCATTGCGATTTCACAAGATTGAGGTGCTGGTCAATAACCAACCCCGTTTCTGTATCCTTATCACTTTCACCAAAGCTCCTTTTTTCATCCTGATTTGAAATGCCCGCATTGCGGCAGCTAACAGAAATGAAGAGGAGAGTAGCTATAAAAAGTAATTTTCCTGTGTTCATGATACCTCTACTTTTACAGCAATTCTTTGACAGGAATTATTCAGATAACCTTTCGGATTCCAGGAAGGAGTAACCATAGGCTGCGAACGCCCCTTTTCATCAGTTGCCCTTGCCCAAAGTTCAAAGTAACCATTCGAGGGAAAAGTAATTTTTGTATTCCAATGCTGCCACGCGAGTCTGTTTACAGGCTGGCTGAGTTCACATTTTTGCCAGGTAGCTCCAAAGTCTATCGAAACATGCATCTCTTTTACTTCCAGATCCCCCGCCCAGGCATGACCTCTGACCTCCAGAAATCTATTATTTTTCAATATCCCACCGCTTTTTGGCGAGGTAATTATAGATCTAACAGGCATAGATTCAATAATTTCCATATCTGCTTCATTCACCTTCTCACCAGGCATGACAGGTTTTCGAGGCATTTTGTAGCTATCTCCTCCCATCTTTTCTCCGTCATGCACTTTGTTGCGTACCGAAATTCTATGAAGCCATTTGCCGGAAACTGAGGCGGGCCAGCCGCCAAAAACCAATCGTAAAGGAAACCCATTCATAACCGGGATATCTTCCCCATTTAATGACCAGGCTATCAGGCTTTCATCTTCCAGAGCTTTGGAAAGTGGAACACCTCTTGAAATAGGACTCTTTCCCGGATCCCCGCTTATATGAATATCCTTTCCGTAATAACCGATATACACGGCGTCCTCTTTGATTCCGGCATCCGTCAGCACGTCTTTTAATCTTACACCCGTCCATTGTCCGCAGCTTACTGCTCCTTCGTTCCATTGGTTTCCGGAGGCTGGTGGGTAAAACCCGGCACGGCCGTTTCCACCGCATTCCAGCGTGAGCTGGTAAGTGTAGTGTTTGAACTTGCTCTTTAATTCTGTAATTGAATAGGACTTTTCCTCAAGCACACTTTCTCCGTCAATAATCAATCGCCAGTTTTCAAGATCAAATACTTCTGGCACCAGGCCGTTGTTCCGGATGAACATTTTATCTGCCGGTGTTACCTCATCATCCAGTAAATGGGTGGGTGTTTCCACATTCCATGGTTTATTACTCAGAATAATCAGATCGGGGTGTTTGCCGGGCAAAAGATCGTCGGCATTCTCAAAAACTACGGGCAAAACCCCTTTTTGAAGGTTACCTGCGAATACGATATCTGCTCCCAGTACTGTAGACATGGTAGCAAGAGCAGATTTGCTGATAAATCCACGTCTATTGAAAAGCTTTGACATAATCAGGACGTAATATCTGCTAAAATAAGCAATCCGCAGGCGGGTATCAAAAATCTTCCCTCAACCATTTCTGGCTCTGGTATAGAAAAATCAAGGACAAAAGTCCCCGATGGCGGATCAAATTTCTGATGCAACTCACCCAGGTTATGCACTACCCAGATTTGGTCTCTTCCGTAAGTAAGGTGAAAAATGACCAGTTTCTGATTGTAAAACATATCAAATCGCTCCGGGCTTAAAAACAGCCCTCTTGATTTCCTGTAATGGATAAGCCGACGATAATGGTAAAACAGGGAATCTGAGTCAGAGAGAAGTTCCTCAAATCTAAGCTTCCCGTTGAACTTCTTGATTATCCAGTGTGTCTCCGTTCCATCCCCCCAAGGAAAAGGCTCTCGGATATGTTCATCTGGCTTTTCGCCTACCATACCTATTTCCTCTCCATAGTAAAGGTAAGGCTGGCCGGGTAATGTCAAAAGAAGATTTGCAGCCATCTTCATTCGTTTTAAATCTCCCTGAAGCACAGTCCCGATCCGGTTCTGATCATGATTTGAAAGAATAACTGCATCCAGAAAAGTGGAAGAATGGCTACTGAATAGTTTTCTTGAATCAAGTAGTTTTTTGAAGATCCCGAAAGAATCAACACGACTTCCAGACAAAATATCTTTAAGGTCAAAGCTGAGATCAATATTGAAACAGGCGTCAAAGGCTTTGAAATAAGGTGCTACAACAGCCGGTGAATCCCAAATTTCTCCAATCAAATAGACATCCGGGAAATCTCTCTGCAGTTCCTGCCTGAAATACCTCCAGAAATCGATGGTCAAAGAGACATCCTCCCAAAACGGGAAAAGATGTTTGGCTGCATCAAGACGAAAACCGTCAATCCCTCTTTGCAGCCAATATTTAGCTATAGACACAGCTTCTTCCCGCAAAGTTTGACAATGGAAATTCAGATCTGGCATTTCCTTCCAAAACATGCCGTAATATTTGTATTTCCGATCTGATTTTGACCAGTGCCACGGAAATTTAACACCGCTGTCATCAGTAGCCGGTCGTTTTTCTATTCCTTTGGCTTTAATTTCCGGTGGTGAACTCCAGAGGTAATAATCCCTGTAAGGGGAATTCTCATCAGATGAGGCACTGATAAACCACGAATGAGCCGAAGAGGTATGATTAAGTACCAGATCCAAAACCAATTTGATGTTCCGGTTATGGCATTCGTTAACCAGACATATAAGATCCTTTTCTGTGCCAAATTCGGGATCTATCTCGTAATAATTGACACAATCATATTTGTGATAGGAAGGCGATCTGAAAATGGGAGTTAACCAGATTCCTTCTATTCCCAGATCCTGCAGGTAATCAAGTTTGGAAATGATACCTGGAATATCCCCCACTCCATCTCCATTGGAATCGGCGAAAGACCTCACAAAAATCTCGTAAAAAACAGAGGCATGCTTTTGCATGCCCCAAAATACACGATTATTTTTTCCGTGTCTCGGATACCAGTGTAATTATCAGCCAAACCCAGGGTGCTCCATGCATCAGAAGATCAAACCAATCCATAGCTGCCATTCCCTCGGCCCCGGCTAGAACCCACTTTAGTTTCCCCCAAACGTGAGGTTCGGGCACAAATGGAGCCAGACCGAGAGAAAGACTAGCAATCAAAGGGAAAAACCACTTTTTCTGCTGCATTATTTTAAGCCTTTAGAGGCCAGCTGGCTGTAACCTGCATTTGTGAGGTTATAGACTTTATACCCGGCCTGATTCAGTATTTGAGCAGCTTTCGAACTTCTTCCGCCTACGGCACAGTAAACGAAGACAGGTTTATTTTTATCTAGCTTCTGAATATTCTTACTGAAATTGGGGTCATTATAATTCACCAGAGCAGACTTCTCGAACTTGCCCTGCGACCATTCACCGGGAGTTCTTACATCTACCAGCTGGGCATTGGGGGTTGCCTTATAGGTCTTAATAAAGTCATCTACAGTCAAATTTTTTATTTGACCTGCAGATTCCACCGATGCCATAAGGAAAAGAACAGATGAGAGAAGGGCTAATAAGAATCGTTTCTTTATCATGATTGAGATTTTTGTCTGGGAGCTAGTTCTTCGTAATCGATATCATTAGATTCATTTTCTACCCGAGATGATGGGGAAGTAGGGGCACAAGAGCCTCCAAAACAACCCGTATTGGTAATGGCCTGAAATAAAAACAGTGCTCCTATAAAAGTGAGCCAATAGTGTGCATTTACAAGACTATTCACCAGAATATATCCACCAAAGCCGAGTCTCAATACCCGCATGAGATCCCACGGCTCCTTTATTTTATCTACAATTTCGTTCATTACTTCGGAATTAAGAATACAATATTAAAGAAATCGGTGTCAGACTTATTGAACATTTGTCACATGGAATTCAATGAGGCCGGGAACGGGGTCTTGAATAATCTTGAGTTCATTATCAACATACCTTGAAACCACCTTTCTTAAAAGCCCTTCAAAATGAAATGCAACTGACCCTACCATACCTATTGGAGTGTCCGATTGGGGGCGATAAGGAAGAATTGCCTTTTCGGTAAACTCAGAAAATGCATCTTCCAGTAACTTATTAATTTCACTTTCCCCCTCAAATTCTTTAAGAAAAGGAACAAAGGAAGCGAACCAGGCATTCACCCGGGCATTTTCCCTGATTTGTGAGAAAACTTCGATTCGGTCAAATTTCCCGTATCTGGTTTCAAAATTTGACAAAAGTTTCTTTCCAAACTCTTTTCTTAGATACGCTTTTATAAGACGTTTGCCCAGATCTGATCCACTACCTTCATCTCCAAGCCAAAAGCCAAGCGAAGGAATCTGATTGACCAGTGAGTCATTGGAAAAATAACCACTTGAAGTACCTGTACCCAGAATAATTGCTATACCTTCTCCTCTTCCGAAAAGAGCTCTGGCAGCTGCAGTGAGATCTGAATTAACAAGAACATCTTCAACTCCAAAACCTTTTTGCAGGATTGACTTTAGAAACCCTGCCTTCTCGGGATTTACTATGCCGGTTCCGTAGTAACAAATCTTCGTGATACTTCCCTGTGAATTAAAATGTACCGCAACTTTCTCTATCTCCTGTCTTATTGCCGGCTCATCCATAAAGAAGGGGTTAATCCCAACCCCGGTGTGGTAAGCAGAACTTGTTCCATCCGTAAGGCACCAGGTAGTCTTGGTAGAACCGCTGTCAGCGATAAGGATCATTCGGTGTATTGATATTATTTCCATGCAATAATCCGTAATTTTGCGGATTATTCTTAACTAATGAATGGCCGAATATCAAGTACATACTCTAAAGAATGGAATTAGGATAGCTCACCGGGTGGTGACACATACCAAGATTGTCCATTGTGGAATCATGCTTGACATTGGTAGCAGAGATGAAAATGAAAATCAGGCGGGTCTGGCACATTTCTGGGAGCATATGGCCTTCAAAGGCACCCAAAAAAGAAAATCCTTTCATATTATAAATCGTCTAGAATCAGTTGGCGGCGAACTAAATGCTTACACTACCAAGGAAAAGATCTGCTTTTACGCATCAGTGCTTGACTCTCACTTTGACAAAGCTGTTGACATTCTGAGTGATATAACTTTCAATTCCATTTTTCCTGAAAAACAGCTGGAAATGGAAAGAGGTGTTATCCTGGAGGAAATGTCTATGTATCTCGATAGTCCGGAAGATGCGATTCAGGATGAATTTGATGAGATTTTATACCCTGAACATCCTTTAGGAACAAATATTCTTGGAACTCGTGAGAGTATGAATGGCTTTTCAAGGGATGACCTGATGGGTTTTGTAAATGAAAATATTGACACACATCGAATAATACTTTCTGTGGTGGGAAATGTAACTTTCAAAAAAGCCATAAAATTGGCTGAGAAATACCTCGGAGATATTCCTGAAATTAGTCAAACTTCCCGACGTCTCCCAGCTCCCATCTATTCTCCGGCAAGTAAAGTCATTGAAAAACCGATATCGCAGGCTCACGTCGCATTGGGTCTTCCGGCATATTCCTTACATCATGAAAAAAGATTTCAATACTTTACACTAATTCACCTTTTGGGTGGCCCTGGAATGAATAGTCGCCTAAATCTGGCCCTGCGTGAAAAAAACGGATTGGTATATGGAATTGACGCTAATTATACCGCTTATTCGGATACTGGATATACAGCCATTTTTTACGCCACAGATCCCAAAAATTTAAAACGTGCTAATGCACTTATTCAAAAAGAAATCGAACTTCTGAAAACCAAAACCTTGGGAGGATTGCAACTAAAGACGCTCAAAGATCAGCTGATGGGCCAGCTGGCCATGTCAGATGAAAGTAATCAGGGCTTCATGCTCATGATGGCAAAAAGTATCCTCGATTTGGATCGTGTAGACTCTCTGGAAGAGGTTTTCAAACACATTCAGGCTCTGGACTCCAAAACAATTCAGGAGCTATCCAACGACACTCTAAATTGGGATAATTTTAGTTCATTGGTATATTTACCCGCAGCTGATTGATATTGTAAAAAGAAAATTTACTATTCAGGGTTCCTTCTTAGATGAACTGAAAATAGCACCTCTTCAGGTCTTCCAAAGAATGCTGGCGAACGAGAAACTAGATTACACGGATATAGATGAATATTTCGGTCAGTTGGGTATTGAACCTTTAAATCGGGTCAAACTTTCAAATTACTAAACGCTTTCAGAAGGAAACATAAAATGAGATTATCATTGGAGCAGAATCTCTAAGAGAGATTCTGTATATAAAAAAGACCCAGTCCGGCCGCCTGCTCTTGCAGGATTTCGTGGCTGCGTTAAAGCCTTGTTGCCCCCAAAACAAAAAAGCCCCACATTTCTGTGAGGCTTTAGATAAAATTGTGGCATCTACCTACTCTCCCGGGTTTGATCCAAGTA